>MEGD01000081.1 GCA_001725355.1 Novosphingobium sp. SCN 66-18 | reverse complement strand
AAGCTGATCGAGAAGTTCGTCCAGCCAGGCGGCCGCGAGCCCGACGCGGAGAACCTCCACAACCTGCCCGGCGGACGCGGCTATTACGTGCTGCAGGTGGCGGCGAACCGGTCGACCCCCGGATATGTCGATAGCATGGTCGACAACAAACCGGTGCCGATCCAGCACGGCCAGGCGGTCAATGCCGGCTTCGCCTATACCACGCATGTTCGGCCGGTGACGTGGGATCCGCGCCGCAAGCTCATCATCGGTGTCGACCAGGGGCTGTTCGCGGCAGCGGTGGCACTGCAGCGCGACTGGGACAATTCGGTGCGCACGCTGGCGGAGGTGGTCAATACCACGCGCGACGCGAAGGGGCAGGTGCAGCTGCTGAAGGTGGGGCCGAGCGCGTTCGCGCGCCGCGTCAAGCGGATGCTGACCGAGAAATTCCCCGACATCACGCCGGAACGGATCCGCGTCGTCGCCGACCCGGCCGCGTTCGCCGCCAAGGACCGGACGGATAACGAACATGACTGGCTGCTCGCGTTCCAGAAGGAACTCGGCCTCAAGGTCCACAAGGCGAAGTCGAACAGCGCCGGCCTGCGCAACCAGGCTATCTGGACGGCGATGGACACGCGCGACGGCTATGCGGTCGATCCCGCGTGCCGTCACCTCATCAAGGGGCACTCGGGCGGCTATCGCTACGCCAAGGCCGAACTGAAGACGGGCGAGCTGCGCGCGCATCTCGAGATCGCCGAGACGATCTACACCCACGTCTGCGATGCCGAGCAATATGCCGCGCTCGAGGGCGAGCATGTGATCGGCGACCTGCGCGGCCGCGAGCGCCGGCGGCGCGCGATCACCAACGACAGCGATTTCGACGTCCACGCAGGAGTGAGATGACATGGCTCTTCTGAAACCGATCGGCAAATTGCTCGGCGGAGTGCTCAAGGCGACGGGGATCATCTCCAGCCCAGGCAAGCCCCCTGCCCCATTGCGCGCTGTCACCCGCGACGATGCTGCCGCCCAGGTGGCGGCGGACGACGAATTGCGCCGGCGGCAGGGCGCGGCGGCCGACATCGTCAACGGCACCGGGGGCGCCGAGGCCCCGTTGACCGGCGGGAAACTCACCCTCGGAAACTGAAGGAACGATCATGTCCGACACCAACGAAATGTCGCGCGAGCAGGAACTGCTCGAGGAATTCAAGGCCGGCCTCGACAAGGATGGGCCGGTTGTGCTCGCCCAGCGCGTCGCCGAGCTGGAAGCGGATCGCGATCGCGCGAGCGACGCGGTAGCGACCGTGCAGGCCGAGCGCGATGCACTGCTCGAGCGTGCCGAGACGGCGGAGGCCGAGCGCGACGCGGCGATCGCCCGCGCCGAGAAGGCCGATGCCGCGACGCGCAAGGTGACGGCGCAGGTGAAGAAGGCGACCGCGCCGGCGAAGCCGCGCAAGCTGGGGCGGATGTCGTCGGATCGGCTGTCGCCCGAGGTGCTGCTCGATGAGATCGACGATGCCGATGATATCGAGGTGGCATTCAGCGACGGCGCGCGCGAGGTGCCCGGCATCGCGCCGATCACCGTCACCGGCGAGGCGTGGAAGCGTCATGCGTTCGGCGTGATGCTGACCGAGCCGGTCCACCTCGAGGGGCCGCAGGGCGGCGCCAGCACCAGGATCGCCGGCTATGCCCTGCTGCTCGACGGCAAGCAGGTGGCGTGGTGCGAGCGGTCGATGCCGCTGCCGATCGCGCGCGCCCCCAATTCCACGGGGGAGGTAATGGCCGACGAGAAACTGCAGGACGACGACCTGGTGCGCGAGCACCTGCGCAACCATGACCGCCTCGTGTCGATGCGCGCGCCGTGGGAAAGCCTGTGGCGCGAGATCGACGAACGGGTGAGCCCGATCAACGCCGGCACGATCGGCGCGCCGGGCGGCGAAGCGGGGCGGTTGAGTCGCGCCGGCACGGTGAAGGGCGCGCGCAATTTCGACACGACGGCGGTGAAATCGCTCGGGCGGTTCGCCGCGGCGATGTCGGCGATCACGGTGCCGCGCAACGTCCAGTATATCCGGCTGCGCTTCCAGAATGGCGATCTCGACAAATTGCCCGAGGTGCGGCGCTGGTGCGAGCGGACGGCCGACCGGCTGCACGCGATCCGCTATGCCGCGCACGCCGCCTTCGCCGTCCAGTCCACCAAGGATTTCCGCCAGCTCGGCCGCTATGGCACCGCTCCGTTCGCGGTCGCCGAGCGCAAGGGCGTCGGCGTGTTCTATCAGGCGATCCCGCTGGCGGAATGCTATATCGACGAGGATTACGCCGGCCGGGTCGACACCGTGCATCGCCGTCGCACCTTCGGCACACGCCAGCTGCTGCAGGAATATGGCTATGACGCGCTGACGCCGAAGATGCGCGATGCGGTCGACAACCGCAAATGGGAGCGCGAATTCGAGGTCCTGCAGATCGTCTGCCCCAATGCCGACGTCCGCGCCGACCGCTACGACTGGCAGGGCAAGCCGATCGCCAGCACGCATATCGCGATCGACGAAAAGGCGATCCTGCGGCGCGCCGGCTATCATTTGATGCCGATCTGCGTCAGCCGCCATATGAGCGAGGCGGGCGAGCTTTACGGCACGTCGCCGGCGATGGAGGTGCTGCCCTCGATCCGTTCGGTGAACGTGATGAAGCAAACGATCCTGCGCTCCGCGCACAAGATGGTCGATCCCGCGCTCGCCTTCTACGATGACGACGGCATCACCTCGCTGGTGACGCGGCCCGGCGGCCTCAATCCGGGGCTGGTCGACGATGGCGGCCGGCTGCTCGTCAAGCCGCTGCCGACCGGATCGAACCTGCCGATCGGGATCGACATGGTGAACGAGGAGCGTGCCGATATCCAGACCGCGTTCCTGGAGGATTTCTTCAAGATCCTGACCGACCCATCCGACCGGATGACCGCGACGCAGGTGCTGGAGATGGTGAGCAAGCAGGGCGTGCTCGTCGCGCCCTATGCCGGCCAGTATGAGACCGAAAAGCAGAACCCGGTGACGCAGCGCGATCTCGATCTCGCGATGCGCGCCGGGCAGGTCGAGCCGTTCCCGGACGTGGTGATCGAGGCCGGCGCGCATCCGCTGGTCGAATATGAAAACCCGCTGACCCGCATGGCGCGCGCCGAGCAGGCGACCGGCTTCACGCGCTGGGTGGAGATGATGACGCCGCTCGCCCAGACCGACGGCGGCGCGGTGTTCGATCATATCAACACCGATGAAGCCGCGACCGGCCTCGCCGATGTGCTCGGCGTGCAGCAGAGCTGGATCGCGACGCCGCAGGAAGTCGCCGCGAAGCGCAAGGCGCGCGAGGATGCGCAGGCCGCCCAGGCGGGCAGCCAGCAGATTTCCGATATCGCCGGCGCGTATCTCGACACCGCACGCGCCAACCAGATCGCGCAGGCGGCGTGATGACTGTTCCGATAAATGAGAACAGCCTTGCGGCGAAGGTGCGGCGGGTAGTGCTGTTCGATCGCGCGCGCGTGGCGCTCGGCGGCGCCGCGCCGCTCGCGGAGGCGCTCGGCATCTCGCGGCGCGCGGTCAATCACAAGCTGTCGGTCGATCGCGGACTGACCGCCGGCGACCTGATGCTGGCGGCCGAGGCGGTCGATCGCCGCGCGGCCGAGCTGGCGAATCTGGCGGCGGACCTGCGGGAGATGATCGCATGACGCCGGGTGAGGCCAATTATCGGCGCTGGCGTGCGCTGAATATCTCGCGGGCGTTCAAGTCGTTGCTCCGGCCAACGACGATCGCCGGAACCGGGCGCGCGATTGGCGCGGCTCTTGTCTTGTTGGTGATGCGGGCGACCCACTGGCGGGGAAGCTGGCGGCGGTGGATGTACCGCGCCACCTTCACCGCCGACGGACAGACGCTGCGCGTCGCGGCGAACCATGTGCTGGCGGACCTGCGCGACTTCACCTTCGCGCGTACCTCCGCCTTCGACCGCGATCCGATCATCATGGCGCGCCGGCAGGGGCGGCGCGACGTGTGGCTTCGGATCGCGAATTATTTGGAGCTGGACGAAACGGCCGTCCAGAAATTGATGGAGATCGACGATGGCGTTTGAGGGTGACGGGGCTGGCGCTGGTGAGGATCTCGGCGGCGCGGCCGAGCTGATGGGCGGCGCCGGCGGCGCGCCGACCGGTGGCGGCGATGGTGGCCAGGGCGGCGGTGCGGCCGGCGGTGACGGGGGCGATGGCGGCGCGGGCGGCGGCGGTTCAGGCGTGGAGCAAATGCCCGATTGGTTCGGGCAGGTCTCCGACAAGGCCGGGGATGGCGACACCGCCTCGAACCGCGACTGGCTGGCCTCGCTGGGGGTGAAGGATCTCGACGGGCTGGTGAAGGTCGCGCGCGACAACCAGCGCGCGCTGCGCGAAAGCGGGCGGGTCAAGCTGCCCGTCGAGGACGCCAAGCCGGAGGAGATCGCCGCGTATCGCGCCGCGATCGGCGTGCCGGAAAAGCCGGACGGCTATGAGATCGCGGCGCCAGAGGGTGTCCAGCTCAATGAGCCGCTCATCAATGCCCTCCGCGATGCGGCCGTGAAGCACGGCACGCCGAAGGGTGCGTTCGAGGGGCTGGTGGGCGAGTTCATCAAGCTGCAGATGGATGAGGCGGCGGCCGAGACCGCGCGGCAGGATGGCCTCGCGGCCGACTGGATGAAGGCGCAGGGCGGCAAGGCCGATGAGCAGCTCGCGCACGTCAACACCGCCGCGCGCTCGCTCGGGCTGACCAAGGCCGATATGACCGGGATGCGCAACGGAATGGGCGCCGATCGCGCGCTTGGCCTGCTCGCCAAGCTCGGCGCCGGCATGGCCGAGGACGTGATGCTGACCGGCGGCAGCAACCGTTTCGGCATCACCGGCGCGGAGGCGCAGGCCGAGATCGACAAGCTGAAGATGGACGCGGAGTTCATCGGCAAGGTGAAGATCGCCGGCTCGCCCGAACGCGCGCGGTGGGAACGGCTCAACAAGCAGGCGGCGGAATATCAGGCGGCGAAGCGTCTGATCGTGGAGACGTTCGGCGCGTAAGCGAGACACGCCCGCCAAGCAAAAAAGCGCTCAACCCTGACGGGAAGAGCGCTTTTCTTGTTGCCTGACGGTCGCGGATCGCGCCGCGTCGTCCGTAGACGGCGCGGGCGGCGTCGCAATCGTTTAGACGCGGCTGCGGTACTCGTCGGTACGCGTATCGATTTCGATCTTGTCGCCGGTGTTGACGAACAGCGGCACCTGGATTTCCAGCAGATCGTTGATCTTGGCGTTCTTCAGCACGCGGCCCGACGACGTATCGCCCTTGACGGCCGGTTCGGTGTATTCCACAACGCGCACGAGCGAGGTCGGCA
>MEGD01000080.1 GCA_001725355.1 Novosphingobium sp. SCN 66-18 | reverse complement strand
GGCTTGCCCGGCTCGAGGGCTACTTTGGCACACTTGCAGGCCGCCCGATCGCGATCGATACGACCGATGGTCTGCGCGTGACCTTCGATCGCCAGGTCGTGATCCATCTGCGCGCGTCAGGCAACGCGCCAGAGCTGCGCTGCTACACCGAAGCTCCGACTGCTGCTGCCGCGGAGGATCTCAATAAATGCTGTCTTGCGCTCGTGCGAGATGAACTCCTGGTTGGCGTCGAGCTTGCGGGAGAGGAGACCGTTCCCTAATGCACGGCCGCCATTTCGTAGGCTGGATGGGCGCCGCGCAGTACGCGTGGCGTTCGCGAACTAAGCTGCTCGCGGAAGGGCGCGCCCGCGACCTCCGCTCGGACATTATTAGATCGGCGACGCGGATCGCCGGCGGTGCTTCGGCACAGACCTATTCCGGCTGGACGAGCTCTACCGGCAACCCAAGTACCGTGAACTGGTCCCGGAGCTTGGAAGCGTCGCCCACGACCACCCAGACGATCCGGGCGAGGTCGATCGCGGCGCGCGCCGCCGCATCGAGCTGCTGCGCGGACATGGCGCGATAGCGGCCGCGGAGGTCTCGAACTGGCCGGCAAGCTGTCGCGTGTTGGCGTTGATCACCTGTTGCAGCTCGACTGGTGTGATCCCCTTGCCGCCTACCAGCTCGCGGACATGATCCATCAAGGCCTGCACGGCGGGTCCGGTCTTGTCTGCCTGGACTGGGGCGATCAGCAGTAGGCTCGATCGGTCCTCAAGAAGATCGATGTTGCTCTGGGCGCCGTAGGACCAGCCTTTGGTTTCCCTCAGGTCCATGTTGATGCGGGACAGGAAATTGCCCCCTAGAACCTCGTTGACAGCCCTGAGATCCAGCGTGTCGTCGCTGCCGCGGACGGGAAGCACCTGGCCGGCATAGATGTAGGACTGCGGCGATTGCGGCCGGTCAAGCAGAACGATCCGGGCTTTCCCTGCAGGAGGCTCGATGGCGAAGCGCTTCTCCCCTTTGGGCATGGATGGCGCGCGCCAGTCACCGAAGCGGCGCTCCAGCTCCGCGACCAAGCTCGGGAGCGGGATGTCGCCGACGGCAAAGAATGTCACCGTATCGGGTCGGATCCAGGTCTGATGGCCTCGGATCAGGTCCTCACGTCGCACGGACTTGATCGATGCTGGACGCCCCGTGCCGGAAGGCGGATGTCCATAGGGATGCTCCGGACCGTATATGAGCGGCGGAAGCGCGCGCCGCGCCAACCCTGCCGGCTGGGTGAGCTCCTCGGCGATCAGGGCGAGCTGCTGGGCTCGCAGGCGCTCTACCTCTGCAGGCGCGAAGGCCGGGTTGCGTATGGTGTCCGCGAAGAGGTCCAGCGACGGCCTAAGGTTCGGCGTCATCGCAGTCATCAGCACCGCCGAACGATCCCGCGACACCGCGGGCCGTATTTCAGCGCCGAGCCGCTCCTGTTCCTCGGCGATCTGCACCGAGCTGCGGCTGGTCGTGCCTTCCGGGAGCAGGCGAAGCATCAAGAGCTGAGTTCCGGGAGCGCTGGCCAGGTCGGCCGCGACCCCGGCGTTGAACTCGGCGGCCAGGCGGATCACCGGCAGGGTCTCGCGCCGAGCGTAAACCACCTCGATGCCGTTCGAGAGGCGCGCCCGCTCCACCTCCGGGAAATCAAGGTCAGCGATTTGACCGACGGGGGGAAGCTCGTGTACACTCCGGGCCGTCGAAGCCGCCGACGCGGGAGTAACGGCCCTGCCGGAACCGTGAGCGGAGGGCTGGCGAGAGGTTGTGGGCTCGCCCGCGTTCTCGGCAGCAGCCTCTTCGTAAGGGCCCCGTTCCCCAGGCATGACGGAAAGCGCATAGACCGGGCGCGTGAGCCACTTTTGCAGGACCCGCTGGACATCGGCAGGCGTCACGCTGCCAAGTGCGAGGAGCCGCTTGCGGTAGAACTCGGGATCCCCCGTGTAGAGCACTCCCTCCGCGAGCGCCGTGGCCTTGCCGCCAAACCCGCCAACCTGCTCGAGACCCCGGATGCGCCCTGCGACTTCTGTCATCACGACCCGCCGGACCTCATCCACGGTCGGCCCCTTGGCGATCAGCTCGGCGATGATCGCGTCCAGGCGCCGTGCGGCCGCGTCGGCGTCCGCCCCAGGCTTCACGTCGACCTTCACCTCGAAGATTCCGACCCGGTGAAAGGACTGGTTCTCGGCCGACACCCGCACCGCCGTCTGGTCCTTGCGCACGAGCTCGTTGTCGAGGCGAGAGCTCGACAGGCCACCGAGGACACCGGCGGCGACCGTCAAGGCTACGCTCTCGGAGTCGAGCAGGCCCGGAACGGCCCAGTTCCGGTACAGCCGAGTGTTGGCAACCCGGTCCTTCATCACTTCGGACACGGGCGCCGGTAGCGTCGGCACCGATGCCATGGCGGGGCGATTTCCGGGCCCGCGGGGAATATGCCCAAAATACTTCTCCACGAGCGGCCGGGCCTCGGTCGCGGAAATGTCGCCGGCGAGCACGAGCACGGCGTTGTTCGGCCCATACTTGGCGTGGAACCATGACCTCACGTCCTCAAGTGTGGCTGCGTCGAGGTCGGCCATCGAGCCGATTGTGGCGTGACGGTAAGGATGGCCTTCAGGAAACAGGGCGGCAAGCTGCGCATACTCGACCAGCCCGAACGGCTGGTTGTCGCCTTGCCGCTTCTCATTCTGAACGACGCCGACCTGATTGGTGAGCGTTTGCTGGCTGACGGCGCCCACGAGATGACCCATGCGGTCGCTCTCCAAGAAGAGCACACGCTCGAGCGCGGGTCGAGGTACCGTCTGAAAATAGTTCGTGCGGTCGAACCAGGTAGTCCCATTGAAGTCTGTCGCCCCCACCTCGCGCAGAGGCTCGAAGTAGTCGCCCGGCGCGTTCTCCGAGCCGTTGAACATCAAATGTTCGAACAAATGCGCGAATCCCGTCCGGCCGGGCGGCTCGTCCTTGGAGCCGACGTTGTACCAGACCGACACCGCCACGATCGGAGCTTTGCGGTCCTCATGCACGAGAACCCGCAAGCCGTTCGCAAGGGTGAACTGGCTATAAGGAATGTCGACCTTACTCACCAGATTGGAGACCGTAGCGGGAGGGGAGCTGGCAGTGGCCGGACGCGGCGCTTCGCGAGCCTCGGCGATACAAGTCGCGCCAGCAGCGGCAAACAGAGCGGGAATCATCGACAGTACCATCAGCAATAGGCGCATGGGGTCTCTTGCGTGTCTGGATCGCGAGCGCAGAAGCCGCTGCGCTTCGCAGGGATCGAATTCGAATATAAGTCAGGCTTTCGGGCACGGAAGAGGTTCCGCACCTCTTCTCACGTCGAGGGACGTGACATCGTCGCCTATCGCTATCGGAACCGCGTCGAACGATGCTTCAACAAACTCAAACACTTCCGTCGCTTCGCCACACGCTTCGATCGCCGGGCCATTCACTTCCTCGCATTCATCTACCTCGCCGCAGCCATGATCTGGCTACGCTGAATGTCGATTGCTCCTAACGAGACCCCTGCGATCCCGGCTCCGTCGGTCAGGTCGGCAACAGACGGAGTTCGGGGGTGAGTTCGGCGCGGATGGATCGAATCCTGTCCATCGCCTCTCCTGGGGACACGCCAATCGAGATGAGCGCCTGTGCTGCCAGCCCGAGCCCGGCGGCATAATTCTCCGGAAAAACATGGGAGGCACCGGCCTGCGCCAACGCGCCGAGATGGGTGTCGTCGCGAAGGCTCGCGATCACCTGGATGTTGGGGTTCAGATGCTTGGCCTCCCTTATCAGCCGAACAGAGCGGTGCCAGTTGTTGATCAGGATCACGATCGCAGCTGCTCGCTCGATGCCGGCCGCTTTCAAGATACCCGCCCGAGTAGCGTCGCCGAATACGACCTTGTGGCCGTCGTTCTGCGCGCGTCGAAGACGTTCGATATCGCGCTCGATCGCAATATACGCAACCTCGCTTGCCTCTAAGGTAATCGCCACAAGTCGTCCCACAGGGCCGCATCCGGCTAGGATCACGTGGCCATCGAGATAGTCGCTCGATGCGCGGATCGAGGCTTCCTGCTGCGCTGTCCGGTCGCGCAAAGCCGCCGTCGGCGAGATCGAAGCGAGCCGATCGCTGAATTGGGCGAAGATTGGGCCAAGCAGCATGCTGGCTGCGATCGCGCCGAGAACCGGCTGACCCACCTCTGGCGGCAGTATGGCTGATTCCAGCGACCGCCCTATGATCAACAGGCCAAGTTCGCCGGAATGTGCGAGCAGAAAGCCGGTCTTGATCGCGCTGCGACTTCCCATTGCTGAGGAGCGCGCAACAGCGAACACCACGAGAAGCTTGATTGCGACGATTCCGATCAAAATACCCGCCGTGGTGCCAGGCCGCGCAAGGATTTGCGACCAGTCCACCGACATCCCAACGGTGATGAAGAAAATGCCAACGAAAAGGTCGCGAAAGGGACGAATTTCGTCTTCGAGCTGATGGCGAAAGTCGCTCTCGCCCACGATCATGCCTACGACAAAGGCGCCGATCGGTAACGACAGCCCAATCCATTGGGCGGTCAATGAAGCGCCTAGAATCAGCGTCAGCACTCCAAGTAGGAACGCTTCGTTCAGTCTCGACCGCGCCACCGCCTCGATCAGGCGGCCCAATGTGCGCCGCGCCAACAGCGCAACACCGGCAAATGCGACGAAGCTGACGCCCATCCGCAGAAGAACGCTCGCCAGCTCAGGCTTGCCTTCCCCACCGGTATGAAGCGCCGCGATCAACGCGAGAATCACAAGCGCGATCAGGTCCTCGAACAGCACTATGGCCGTGCTCGCCACACCGTGACGACTGGATACCTCATCATGGTCGACGAGATGCTTCTGAATGATGCGGCTTGGCCGATGGGGATTGCCAGCAGCAGATGGGCTACCGCGGCGATTGCAGCCGTAGTCAGGCCGACCGTCCCCGCTCCAAGCCGCAACATGGCCCCGCCGGCGGCAATGAGACGCGGCATCGAGAACTCGAGGCCAATTACGAACATCAGCAGGGCGACGCCAAGTTCGCCGAACAGATGGGTACCTTCACCGTCAGAAACGGCGGCAGCGCCATAAGGCCCCAACACAAGGCCGGCGGCCAAGTATCCGACGATCGGAGACAAGCGCAGCCTAGCCAGCAGGGCAACAGCGAGGAATGCTGCCCCAATCAGGAAGAATGTCTGAACAAGTGCGTCGTTCATGGCAAATCGGCGGCAGTCAAAGCAGGAGCCGGTGCATGTAATGCTGCCGACGTGATTTTCACCCGCATGGGAGCCAATTACGAAAATCGGGTGCTGGAAAGCACTCCGTCTCACCGCTCATCTTCAGCCCGTCCGAACGCAGGGTGCATGCGGGCACTCGGCGGCCCGCCTCGTTGGCTTGGACTCAAGGTGGAAAACTGGCAACCGCACGGTGTCGGCAACCCACGCCGATGGCGCCTCGCCGATCCAATCGCGAGGCGGAACCCAGTGCGCCGGGCAGCACGACGCGAGAATCGTCAGCACCACGCTGCCCGGCGCGACGGCTCGCAGGTAGGCGGGGGGTCAGTGCAGCCCGCGAGCCGTGTGGCCTAAAGTCTATTGCACCATCGGCGGAGCCGGGCTGCCAGCACGTGCTACGCGCTTCCGGCGCGGGCAATGAGCAGCTGTCCGCCGGTGCCTGCCGAACGCGCCAAGACCTGGACTGGCCCAACTCCGCCATCTGGCTGCCACTCCGGTGGAAATTATCTGGGTGGTCGACTCGTTGAGTCAATCTACGCCTGCTGACAATTTTTGTGGCTGAGATAGATCAGCGCCGTTCCATAAATTGCCCCTATGACTCGCCCTTTGCCGCTTGCTTTCCGGTGTAGCGGCCGCAGCGAGACGAAGCGCTAGGGTGATCCGCACGTTCTCTCGCAAAGGGAGAATGCCGATGCATCCACCCCCTGGCGGTGCTGCCGCCGCGTTGGTCGCGCTGCAGACCGGCTCGAAAGATCGGGTCACCCTCCCCGCAGTCGGCGCCGCGCGACGAGCAGCGGCGCCGCAAACCAACATCGACCATATCGCTCTGCTTGGGAACTACCCTCCCCGCCGGTGCGGCATCGCGACCTTCACTGCCGACACGGCCAATGCGTTGCAGCAGGCCTTTCCCGATCTGCAGGTCGATATCTATGCTATGGCAAAAAATGCGAGCGGCGCGAGCGTGCCCCCGGTTTCGTTCGAACTGCGGGAAGACGCCGCTGAGGACTATTTGTTCGCAGCAGACCGCATCAACGCCAGTGGCGCAAGCCTCCTGTGGGTGCAGCACGAGTATGGCATCTTTGGCGGACCGGCCGGCGAGCACCTCCTCGCCCTTCTCGAACGTGTTCGCCTTCCGGTAATAGCAACGCTCCACACCGTGCTCGAACGGCCGGACGCCAGCCAACGCCGCGTTACTGCCGCGCTGCTGCAGCGTGTTTCCGCCTCGATCGTCATGGTTGAGCAAGGGCGGCGCATCCTTGCCGAGGCTTACGGCGTCAACTCCAGGTCCATCCATGTGATCCCGCACGGCGTTCCCGATCGCCCGCTCACACGATCCGCGCCATGGAAGCAGGCTTTTGGCTGGGCTGGTCGGACTGTCATCCTGAGTTTCGGACTGCTTGCACCAAGCAAAGGAATCGAACTCATGATCTTGGCGCTTCCGGCAATCGCTCGCGAAGTACCCGACGTGCTTTACGTTGTGCTCGGGGCCACGCACCCCAATCTCATTGCGGCCGAAGGCGAAACCTATCGTCGCCGGCTTCAGGACATGGTGAAGCAACACGGAATCGAGAAGCACGTGGAGTTCATCGATCGCTATGTCGAAGACGATCGGCTTGTCGACTATCTCCAGGCCTCGGACATATACGTCACGCCCTACACAAATCCGGACCAGATCACTTCGGGCACGCTCGCCTATGCCGTCGGGCTCGGCAAGGTGGTTGTTTCCACACCCTATGTTCACGCCCGAGAGATTCTTTCGGGAGGGGCTGGTCTCCTTATCGACTTTGGCGATGCAGCCAGCTTGGCTCGGACCGTGACCGACGTGCTGAGTAACGAAACTCGATTTCGCGAGCTGTCGCGGCGAGCCTATGCGCGCGGCAGGCAGGCGACTTGGCGGCGAGTGGCCGAGGCGGCAATGTCGACGATGATCCAGGCTGTGGGCAGACCGTCCCTAATTGCCGGACAGGAGCCACAGATCATTCCTGCGGGCTGATGGCGCCATATTACATCTGTGTCACACGGCGTTCGTCACGCCGTGCTCGATGAAATAGAACCCGTTGAACGCTCTGCGGCGCAGCCCCCAGCTCAAAATTTTCAATCCGATCCTCTTGAAGGGAGTTACTCCCCACCTAACTCAATTTCGCCGGATGCCGAGATCCGGGTCCGGCGGGACATAGAGGGCGCCGCTCTCTTTTCCGGCGCAACTCATGCCCAAATTGCTTCAAACGGAGGATTTGGAAAATGAGAACCAACTTTGACTTTACGCCGTATCGGCGTTCCACCGTCGGCTTCGACCGCCTGTTCGATCTGCTCGAGGCAGGCGCGCGCGGCGATGCTGACAGCTTTCCCCCCTTCGACATCGTGAAGGACAGCGACGAATCCTACCGGATTATGCTTGCGGTCGCGGGCTTCCGTCCGGACGAGATCGAGGTGGTGGCGCAGCAGAATCTGCTGACGGTGTCCGGCCGCAAGGCCAACAACGAGGACGGCGGCAACTACGTGCATCGTGGTATTGCGACGCGGTCCTTCGAACGCCGCTTCCAGCTTGCCGATTTCGTTGAGGTCAATTCCGCAGGCTTCGAAAACGGCCTCCTGACAATCCAGCTGCAGCGCGTGGTGCCAGAGGCGATGAAGCCGCGGCGCATCAAGATTTCGGCTTCGCCCGACGAGGCCGGCGGCAACGCGCCGAAGCTCGAAGAGCGCCAGGCAGCCTGACGCCAATATAACCTGGGCTTGCCGGCGCGCTGCGGCGCGGCCGGTACGCCATGGCCATTGATGCTGATTGGAAAGGAGGAAGAAGTTAAAATGGCCCTTCGTGATTTGATCCCCTGGGGCAAGCAGGAAAGCCAGGTTCCGGTCGGGGTGAGCTCGGCCGGAGACCACCCGCTGCTATCGCTCCATCGGGAAGTGAACCGGGTATTCGACGACATCTTTCGCGGCATTGGCCTGCCGGCGCTCAACGGCTTCGGCGCGGGCCACGAATGGCCCCATGTCGAATTATCCGAAAGCGAGAAGGAAGTTCGTGTGACCGCCGAACTTCCGGGTCTCGATGAGAAGGATGTCGACGTGTCGATCGACGACGGAGTCTTGTCTATTCGCGGCGAGAAGAGGTCGGAGGTCGACGACAAGGAGCGCGGCTATTCGGAGCGCAGCTATGGCCGCTTCGAGCGGCACATCCGCCTGCCGAGCGGTATCGAGGAGGACAAGGTAAGCGCTACCTTCAAGAAGGGCGTGCTCAACGTCGTGCAGGGCTTCGGCAAGGAAGCCGGGGAAGCGCTGGCGACGAGCCGTCGCATCGCGAAAATCGCGTTCACCGGGTCGACGCCGGTCGGTGGCCACATTCTGTCGATGGCGGCGGCCAACCTGATTCCGAGCACGGTCGAGCTGGGCGGCAAGTCGCCGAATATCTTCTTCGACGACATCATGCACGGCGAGCCGGCGTTCATCGAGAAGGCGGCCGAAGGTCTCGTGCTGGGCTTCCTGAATCAGGGCGAGGTGTGCACGTGTCCGTCGCGGGCACTCGTGCAGGAATCGATCTACGAGCCCTTCATGGAAGTGGTGATGGCGCGGGGGGCGCGCATCAAGCGCGGCGATCCGCTCGATACCGACACGGCCGTCGGCGCGCAGGCGTCGCAGCAGCAGTACGACAAGATCCTCACGTATCTCGATCTCGCCCGCAAGGAAGGCGCACAGGTGTTGACGGGCGGGGGCATCGAAGCGCTGGGCGGACCGCTGGCGTCGGGCTTTTACATTCAGCCGACGTTGCTCAAGGGCGATAACCGCATGCGCGTATTCCAGGAAGAGATCTTCGGCCCGGTCGTTGGGGTGACCACGTTCCGGGACGAAGCGGAAGCGTTGGCGATCGCGAACGACACCGAGTTCGGCTTGGGCGCCGGGGTCTGGACACGCGACATCAATCGCGCGTATCGCATGGGCCGCGGCATTCAGGCCGGACGCGTGTGGACCAACTGCTACCACCTCTATCCGGCGCACGCCGCGTTCGGCGGGTACAAGAAGTCCGGTATCGGCCGCGAGACGCACAAGATGATGCTCGATCACTATCAGCAAACGAAGAATCTGCTGGTGAGCTACGACGTCAATCCGCTCGGCTTCTTCTGAGTCATCGGGCGATGTGCGACGCATGGCGCGCTGACCCGCGCGCCATGCGATGAGCCGGCAGAACAGGCAGCGATCGAGGCGCCGCTGTGCCGGACGCTCAAGGGATTGCAGGCATCGACGACGCTGGCGACACGGGGCGTTGGCCGAGATTGTTGCGTGCTAACATTCTCATTTTCGTTGCCAGCCAATAGCTATGAAGCG
>MEGD01000079.1 GCA_001725355.1 Novosphingobium sp. SCN 66-18 | reverse complement strand
CACCACCAGAAACCTCCCATCGCGCACCGCAACAGCCTCCGCCACCGGATTGGCGCGATCAAGCGTCGTTACCCGCGCGTTCACAAGAATAAGATCGGATTGCGGCACTGAAGGAGTCCTTCCGAACAAGGGGGATGGGAGCATGGCGCCAAGCGCGGTTGCGCCGGCTCCGACGACCGTTTTCCGCCGGGTGAGCTTCACAGGTCGTCCTTATGCTGGTTGGCGGGCAGGTCCTGCACGTGCCCGGCGTGGTCCGAACGCAGAAAGGTGATGACCTCTTTCCCGGAGAAGACCCGCCTGGCGACCGGGATCGCCTGCTCACCCAGCAGCATGCCGAGCAGCCCGAGCAGGGCGATCGCCGGGGGCGCAGGCGAACGGACGCCGAGGAGGCTGTAAATGAGGCCGATCAGCAAGCCGGCGGCCAGCGAGATCAGATAGGGCTTCATGGACTTTCCTCCCCGGCGGGATCGGTCAGATTCCTTAATCAGTTGCGCGCGAAGGCGAGCAGTTCCGCGTTGAACCTGTCCTGATCCAGCGTGGGGATCGCATGCGTGCTGCCCTCGTACACCGAAAGCGTGGCATGCGGCGCAATCTTGACCGCCCTGCGCGCGGAGACATCGATCGGCACGACATGATCGGCGTCACCGTGGACGAACAGGGCAGGCACGTCGATCTTCTTGAGATCTTCCGTGAAATCGCTTTCGGAAAACTGCTGCACGCAGGCATATTGCGCATAGGCGCCGCCTGCCATTCCCTGCTGCCAGAAAGCGTAGCGCAGGCTCTCGTCCCTTGGTTTGCCGATGTCCCATCCGTAAAAGGTTTCCGGAAACGACATGTAAAAGCCGGAGCGGTTGTCGAGCACCGCCTTGCGGATTCCATCGAAGACCTCCGCCGGAACGCCATCGGGGTTGTTGGGGCCAACCTTCATGACCGGCGTGACCGCGCCGACGAGTACCACCTTGGCGACGCGGGACGTACCGTGACGGCCAATATAGCGCGCAACTTCGCCGCCACCCGTGGAATGCCCCACCAGAATTGCGTCCCGAAGATCCAGGGCCTCGATCACGGCGGCCAGATCGTCCGCATAGGTGTCCATGTCGTTGTTCTTCGCGGGCTGCTCGGAGCGTCCATGTCCCCGTCGATCATGGGCGACCACACGAAAGCCGTTGTTCGCCAGAAACAGCATCTGGCCGTCCCAGGCATCGGCGTTGAGAGGCCAGCCGTGCGAGAAGACGAATGGCTGGCCTTCGCCGTATTCGCGATAGTAGATCTGGGTGCCGTCGTTGGCCGTTGCGAAACTCATAATCACGTTCCTATTGTCTGGGTTGAGAGAACGGGACCGACAGCGCGGGGGCGGGAGAGGGGCGAAGGCGCTGCCGGTCCCGAGGGAGGTCAGTGCCCCTCGGAGGCACCGAACATGGTCTTCGCGTACGTGATTCCGAGACCGTATCCGCCGCCCCATTCCTTCGCGATTCCCGTCGTGGCATCGTACGTGTCGGCCCGCGCCCAGTCGCGCTGCAGTTCGAGCAAATACTGGAGCGACGTCATCGGCTTCGCGCCCAGCTGGATCATGCGCTGGCAGGCACGCTCATGCGCCTCGTCAGACACGTCGCCGCAGGCGTCCGCGATGAAATAGGCGTCGAATCCCTGATCGATCGACGAGGCGACCGGTCCCACGATGCAAACGCCGGTCCACAGGCCGGCGAACACGATCCGCTCCTTGCCGATCCGGTTGACCTCCGCGATCACCGCGGCGTCCTCCCACGTATTCATCGAAGTCCGGTCGAAAAGCGGTTGGCCCGGAAAGGCATCGGTGATCTCGCTGTACATCGGCCCCGAGAAGCTCTTCTCGGCAACCGTGGTCAGGATCGTCGGTACGTTGAACGCCTTTGCCGCGCGGCTGATCAGCGCCGCGTTGTTGCGCAAAACCTCCATCGCTATCGATCTGGTCGCGAAGGACATCTGCGACTGAAAATCGATCAGGATGAGCGTATGGTCGGTGGGCGAGATAAGCGACCTACCGGGGGTCGGCGTGGCTTTGATCGTCATGCGGGATCTCCTTTTCGGACAACGTTCGACTACGGTCTGCGTGCGCGCGAAGCGCGCTGGTGCCTTCAGATCGGCCGCGAAAATCGCCGAGGGGGCATCAACGCGCCAAAATTGTCATGCATGTGCCGCGCCGGCCCGGGCCAAATCATCGGCACCGGTTCCAGAGGCGAAGGCTGGCATGCGCCAAAGACTAGGTCGGTTGCCTTCACCCGTCTTGGACCGGAATGATGGCAACCCGCATCTGCACGCGAAACTGCGCGTCATCCGCGATCCCGCCCCGGCCCGTCCTGAATTGCGCGTGGCGCGCATGAACAACCGCCGCCAGGCGCTCTCAATCCTGCGCACGGCCGGCCTTCAGGCTCTGTTCCAGGGCATTGGCCGTCCGTGTGGCGTCTCCGTTACGGATATCGAATATCCAGTCCATCTCGGCTGACGTGCCCTTGCCGGCTTCCTCGATTGCCTTGAGAGCCCCTTCCATCATGGCCGTGGCGGTTTCCTCCACCAGGTCCGACGGGATTTCCCGCTCCGACCAGGCCAGCAAGCAGCCGGCGGATCGGGCGTCCATGCGTAGCGCCGTGCGCATGGCGAGTTCGGTGAGCCCGCCGATCGACACATGCGGGGAGGGCACGCTGCCGCCCATTCCGATCAGCATCAGCGCGCGCGCCTTGATCGGCGGTGGCGGCGTCGAGAGCATCAGAGTCTCGCCTATTGTGCCCTTGAAGATACCGCCTTCGCGCAGCCGGCTAAGCGTGCCCTGGAAGACGGTGTCCAGCTGATTGGCGCCGCCGGTCGGCAGGTTGCTGCCGTCGTGCTCGAACATTCCCACGACCAGGAGTTCGACATCCTCCGTCAGCACGTCGATCTGCGCGACCTTGAAGCGGACTCCGCGTCGCTCACCCAATGTACGCGCCGAAATCTCGCCCATTGTTTACAGCCTCCGTCACGGCATTCTCATCGCGCGAAGCAGTCAAACTCGTATCGCAGCCCCGGCTCGTCCTGTTTCCGAGTGACGGGATTTGGACATATGTGAGCCAATCTCGCCCGCGTAACGGGCGCGCCACAGGGTAGCCGGGTAGCCTGAATGTCCCGGCGTTCTTGTCGAAAACCTGTTGTTTGCGTGGCTAATATCCAATCCGGCCCGCCTTCGTTCGTCCATCCCCATCCAATAAGGACACTTTTGGACCGGAGGCCCCTTTCGATGAACGGACCGTATCGGCAAGCAGCGGCGGCCATGGCCATGGCGCTTTGCCTCGCTCTTTCCCCCGCCGCGCCCCATGCACCGGCGCTCGCCGCCACCACGGCCGTGCCGCCATCGTCCATCCGGCAAGCGCCGAGCTTCTTTCGGATGCATGTCGGCCGCTTCGAAGTGACCGCCTTGCTCGATGGAACCCACCCCTTTCCCGCATCGACGGTCGCGGTCGATGCGCGACCGGGCGAAGTCGAGCGTCTTCTCGCCGACCAGTTCCTGCCTGCGCCATTCGAAGGCATGATCAATGCGTTTCTGGTCAATCTCGGCGATCGCCTGGTGCTTATCGATACGGGGGCGGGGGATCTCTACGGCAAGGAAGGTGGCGGACTCGTCGGCGTGCTGGCGGCGGCGGGATACAGCCCGGACCAGATCGACGACATCTACATCACGCACCTGCACGAGGATCATGCCGGCGGGCTGCTCAGGGGCGGGAAGCCGGTCTTCCCCAAGGCTATTGTCCACGTCTCGCAGGCCGATTTCGATTTCTGGACCAGCGACAGCAACAAGGCATCGGTCAGCCCTTTGTTGCAGCCCTTCTTTCCGGCGATCCAGAAGGTTCTGAAACCCTATATCTCTGCCGGGCGTGTCAAACCCTTTGCTCCCGATGCCGAATTCGGTTCAGGGCTGCGCGCAATCTCGGCGCCGGGGCACACGCCGGGCCACAGCTTCTTCCGCCTGCAGGACGCAAGCGCCACTATGCTGTTCTGGGGTGATACCGTCCATATGGCGCCGGTCCAGTTCCCCGAGCCGGATATCGCGATCAAGTACGACTGGAACGTTCCCGAAGCGATCGCGGCACGCAAGGCGATCCTTGCCGAAGCAGCCGACAAGGGATGGCTTGTTGCGGCGGCGCACATCTCGTTTCCCGGGATCGGGCACGTGACCAAACTTCCCCACGGCGCCTACCAGTGGCTCCCGGTAAACTACACGCTCAACCGATAAAGGCCGATGGCGCGGGTGGATCGGGCCGGCCAGCGGCCCAACAGCCTTCCTTGCGTCGCTCAGGCGACGCATTGATGGTCTCGACGCCACGACATCGGAGTTTTTCCCACGATACGACGGAAAAGCCGCGTCAGATGAGCCTGGTCGGTCAGGCCGCAAGCGCACGCGATTTGGGACAGCGTATCGCGCGTGTGGATCATGAGAGTCTGGGCACGCCGCAGGCGCTGGCGGATGACGTAGGCGTGCGGCGTCTCCCCCAGGCTCACCTTGAACGCGCGGCAGAAATGGCCGGTGCTGAGCCTTGCTACGGCGGCGAGTTCCTCCGTGATGAGGGGCGTTTCCAGCTTCTGGTCGATATAATCGGTAACGCGGCGGACCTGCCAGCTTGCCAGCCCTCCCTTGGTCTGGATTATCCCGTTCGAAAGACGCTGCGGAAGGAGAAGCCGGTCAGGCGCTCCTTCATCGAGTTCCTTGTCGAATATTGCCGAGAGCTGCTCCAGATAGTGCCGCGCCAGGCCAGGGTCGTCGTCAAGCGAACGCCGCGCACCGGCCAGAAGCGACGCGATCTGAAGCGGGGAGATCGATTGCTGGACGCCAGCGGGTTGGATGCGCGCCGCGGGCGCGCGTTGCAGCTCTTGAAGCATGATGACTCCCGATCTTGGTTGACGGGAGTGTCGCCGGATCCTTCGTGGGGCGAAACCGAGCGGCGGCTGAGTTGATGGTCGCGTCCGTCAATGTGGTGTAAAATCTGTTGTGGCCAGCGGGCAGCATTTTCAGGCGGCCTTGGGTGTAATCTGTAGCGGCTGAGCCTCCTCGATC
>MEGD01000078.1 GCA_001725355.1 Novosphingobium sp. SCN 66-18 | reverse complement strand
CTGAAAACAGGCTGTTGCGTGAGCAGGTTGCGGAACTGCGTGAAGAACGGAACGCTTGGCGAGAACAGGCGCAACGGCTTGCCCTGACCGATCAGCGCGCTGCCCCTCAACCTACTCCACAGCGCGGTTTCTGGTCGCGCCTGTTCAGCCGCCAGGGCGACAGCCCTAGCGGCGAGGAATAAACCATGGATTCTCCAACCGGCCCTTTATGGTCCCAAAAGCAGGCCATTGCCTATGAGGTCGCGCTGGAGGCCATCAACGATGTGATCGCGGGATATAGTGAACAGATCGCGCTAGAGCATACCCATCTCGCGCCGAACACAGCCCGGATTACTTGGCTGGAAATGCGAACCGATCAGGCCGTTTCAGTCCACCACTCGCTCAACGTGTGCGATGACGGCAACGTGCAGCAGGTAATTTCAGAATTTAGTGCCATCATCCGCGCAAGGGATGAAGGGCGCTGATCCTAATGGAACCCGTCGCAAAACGCCTGATTGCCGTGCGTTTGTCGCTCCTGTCTGTATTCGCGCCCATCTTTTATTTTTGGTTGAGGAAGGCAACGAACCGGCCGCTCAATCGTCCAGCGATCTTTTCATCATAGGTCAGGATCGAACCGATTTCGATGCGGGCCATTCCCTTGCGCTGGAGCATCTTCACAAATCCTGCCCAATCCGCGCCGTCGGGGAGGGATGATGTTGCGGTGAATAGGCCTGTGATAGGCTGGTCATAGTCCATCCGGTTGGACTGGATGACGATCTCGCTAGCGTGGCCTTCGGTTTCGAGACGCAGGTGCAGGAGAGACCATGCCGCCAATATGGCGAGTGCAGAGGCGCTACCGCCAAAGACCGTACTCTTGTGATTGATATTTGGTTCGAGCGGGGCAGACAGCACGACGTTGTCCATGGTCGCAGAAATAACCTCCACCTTCATCGCGGTCGATAGCGGTATCTGGCGATGGAGGTAGGATTGCAGGATATCGCGGTCCATAATTTGCCTTTGGTTGGATTGATCGGTGAAAGGCAAGTACTAGGATGCGATCCAAGGAGGAAGATGCGGGTGCAAGATCGCCTGCCGGGAATCACATGAATCCGCGCATGGCTGACCGGCACACTCACGACCGCGCCGCCGCCGCGATCTGGCTGCACGAAAAACCCTGCCGGATTGAGAATATGCACGAAAACCCCGATTTCAGGGTTTTCCGTCATCCTCATCGGCTCATGCCACGATCACGTTGCAGGACCAGCTCGCGCTCATGGAGCAACTGGCCCACCGCGCGCGCCATCTGGGGTTCGCGCTGGATCCGCTCGATGTAGAGATCCTTGGTGTGCTGGTTCGCTCCGTTATAGGCATCCACCGCCTTGCGGAGCGCCTCCGGGGTCGCCTTCCAGTCGCTGTTATGGTCGCCATAGCCATGGGCGCCCGCATCGCGCTTCCCGGCTATGGTCCTGAACTTCTCCGCCACCTTCTCACGGTCCTGCGCCTGCTGGCGCTCCTGTGCCTGCTCGCGGGTGCGCTCGGCGACAAGCTGCTCCTGACGCTGCGCCTCGGCTGCATCGCGCCGATCGCGATCGACCGCGCCGCTCAAGGTGGCCGCAAACGCATGCAGCCTGCCCGATATCCGCTGCCCTGCATCGCGCAGCCACTCGGTCCCCCGCTCTATATACTGGCGCAGGCCCCGCTGCTCGATGACGCCGGCGTTGTGCTGGCCCACCATCGTTACTGGCTCATAGGCCCGCCCCTCCCGCATGGCCTGATGCTCGGCACGGCGTTCCATCGCCGTCGCGCTCGGCCCCATATGCACGGTCACCTCCTGCTCGATTCCGCGCCGCTGGTGGCTGCGATGGTCCACCCGCTCCGGGACGTTCGCCCGTTCCAGCGCCGCATTCTGCATCTCGGCCCACCGGCCACGCCAGCGCTCGACCTCCCCGCTCGTCTTCTGGTCCAGTTCGCGGGTCTTCGCGCCCAGCCCTTCCGGGCCGATCCGCCGCGTCGTCGTCAGCAAATGGGCGTGGTGGTTGCGATGGTCGCCCTCGCGACCTGGTGCGTGGATCGCCACGTCCACCGCCACCCCATGCCGCTCGCTGATCTCCCGTGCGAGGCCCAGCGCAAGCTCGCGCCGCGCCTCGGCCGACAACTCGGCGGGCAGCGCGATTTCATATTCGCGGGCGACGGTCGAGTTCTTGCGCGTCTCTGCCTGCTCGGCGGCGTTCCAGAGCACGGCCCGGTCACTGGCCCACGCCGGGGCGTCGGCGGGCACGACAAGGGCGTTATGTTCGACGCCCTGCTTGCGGGTGTAATCGTGGACGAGGCCGGTGCGCTCGTCCGTGATTTCGACGCCCGCACGATAGGCTGCCGCTGCCGTCGCGCTGCGACCGGCGGAACGGCCTATCGTCTTCACCGCAAGATGGAAACTCGCCATCGCCGCGCCCTTACTAGCCATGCAGGAGCATGGCGCGGGCGACAGCCCGCTGGGGTTCAGGGGTATCCCCTGACGCACGCAAACGCAAGTTTGCATAAGTGCGCCCTTCCTCTCTTTCGCTCGGTTGGGTCCGGTGCTATCAGTATCGCACAGCGAAAGGATTGACCATGGCTGCTCCAACGCCAGAGGCTATCGAAACCGCCCGTCGCAAGGTCCAGCAGGCCAAGGCCCGGTTGCAGGCATTGGAAGCCCGCGCCGCCACCCTGAACCGCAAGGCCGATGCCCGCCGCAAGATCATCCTCGGCGGTCTGCTACTCGATGCCGCCATGAAAGACCCCGCATGGGAATCCCACCTCAATGACCTGATGAGCCGGATCAGCCGCGATCAGGACTGGAAGGCGTTCGAGGGCTGGACCTTCAAGGGTGGCCCCGCCGATGCCTGATCCCTTCGACCCTGCCGAGTTTGATGCTCCCCCTCCCTCCGATCCCGGCGCAGACTATCGCACCCTGCTCGACGCCATGCGCAAGGCCGGGGCCGAAGGGGTCGCCCAGCAGGTCGCCGCACTGGCCCAGAAGATCGAGCAGGACGCCCGCCAGCGCGCCGAATGGACCGCACAGGCAGGCGTGGGGGTCAATGCCCTCCACCGGGCCGCTGGGGAGCTTCAGCGGGTCAGCGCAGGGGTCTGGTGGGATCGCCTGAAGGAATGGATCACCGCCGCCCTCATCGGGCTGGGACTGATCTTCGCCGCGGCCCTCGCCTATCGCTGGGCGCAGGAACCCAAGATCGAGCGCCAGCTATACGGATGCACCGCCAAATGGGACGCCAAAGCCCAGACGTGCAAAGGAAAGTGGGTGCCCCTCTACGAGCAGCAGCCCTGATTTAGCGCGATAATTGATATTCGCGGACAAGGATCGATGCAGGGACATGCCATGCCCGTTCGATTTTGCGGATCATGTGGAGGGTCAGCCCCCGCTTGCGGGCCAGAACCTCGGTCGCGCGCGATTGCCCGATCAGGGACGCCAGATCGGCGCGGGTGCGCCCTTCCGCCTCCATGGCCGCTTCAATCGCTTCCACCGGGTCCAGCTTGTCGACCGGCCACCGCTTCCGCTCATATTCATCGACCAGGGTTGCCAGCACATCGAGACGATCCTCGTCCGCGCTGCCCGCTTCCGCGTTCCAGAGAACGCGGATTTCATCGACCGCCGCTCGATGGTCGTCATCGTTCCTGATAGGTCTGATATCCATTTTCCTGTCCTTCAAAACTGATCGACGGTCGCGGCGTCGATGCGGTCATATTCAGCATGTGTTCCAATAAACTTTATGAAAGCGATCCCTCGCCGGAAATGGAACGCAACGATCATTCTATGATCGCCGCCCGCCACTTCAAATCTAACCCGTTCCGCCGTCACCGTTTTTGCTTTTGAAAAATCGGCCATGACTTCGCTTGTCGAAGACCAGTCCGCATTTTCTGCAACCTCTAGCCAATGTGTCAGTGACGCACGGGTCAGGGGATGCGTCGTGAAATAGGCTACGATGTTTTTGCGGGCGATGATCCTCATGGGCAGGCTATGCCATTTCCCAATATGGGAAACAACCCCCTAATTCCCATATTGGGAAGCTGTAGAAACTGGCATCAACCCGGTTTCCCTTTTGGTGCCCGTTAGGGCACGCCAAGCCTTTGGATCGCACAGACCTCCCCCCAAGCCGCTCCCCTGCGCTCTACGAGCCGGAAACCGCCTCCTACACCCCCTGATAGCCAATTGGGACCTTGCAGCATTGCGCAACGTGGAAGGGGTAGGATTCCTATCCGAGTACGCCCAACGCGTGCCGCGACTAGCGGCACTCACTGTTCACTTTTTGTTCTACTCTAAAGGGGTTGCTTCGCCAGCGCTTAAGTCCGCGCTTGCACCCCCTTTAGATTACATAGAAGGGGCGGAAAAAACACATAGTCAAATCAACGAGTTAGCAAGGGGGGGTGCGTCACCAGCTATGACGCACCCCTGCGTCACCAGCTATGACGCACCCCTGCGCCATCCTTGGCAATCTATTTACACTCTATGTCCAATTTATTGACTTGAAATGGGTCGAATAAACCGCCATCCGTGTCAAATTATTGGACAAGGATGGCGCAGGGGTGCGCCATCTGCGGAGGGTTTTGAAAATGTCCGAGTTGGTGAAGCGACAACCACCAGGCCACTGGGTTCAAACAGAGCGGGCAGCCCATGAAGCATGGGCTAGTCTGATCGAGAAAGCCCCTAAAGCTGCCCAGCTAATGCACATCCTAACTGCACGAGTTGGTGAGCATAATGCTGTTGTCGTAAGTCAAAAGACCTTGGCAGCATTGATGAAATGCAGCCGTCGCACAGTTCAACGCGCCGTGGATGTTTTAGCCGAGGATCGTTGGATAGAGATACGTCAGATTGGGGAAAATGGCACCGTAAATGCCCACATCATCAATGATCGGGTAGCATGGTCGGGTAAGCGTGACGGCCTGCGCTACTCGCTGTTCAGTGCTGCGGTCATCATATCGGAAGCGGAACAACCTGACTTTGAGGAACTGGGCCAACAGGCGCCGCTCCGCCGTTTGCCATCATTGTTCCGAGATGAGCGCCAATTACCAAGCGGCCCCGGCACTCCCCCGCCAGCGCAGCCATTCCTTGACGGTATGGAACCAGACTTGCCTGCCACCCAACAGCCGGAACCTGACCCAGCGATGCAGGAGGAACTCTCCCAGCTAGTCACGGGCCTAGGTAACAAACTCCGTGCATCCGATACATCGCCCGATGATGATGCAACCGGTATATAGATACTATACAGGACAACTTAACAGCGAGTGACACTATGAGTATCACCCTAAGAGAAGCGTCGGAAAAGGTCGGTGTCACCCGCCAAACGCTCATGAAAGCAATCAAGACAGGCCGAGTTTCTGGCCAAAAGTCAGATAATGGCGAGTGGCGGATTGAGCCTGTCGAACTGTTCCGCGTATGGCCCCCTGTAAATGAGGTGCAGCAACCTTTACAGCCCGACATAACAGGTAGTGACACCCCCGGTTTACAGGCTGAAAACAGGCTGTTGCGTGAGCAGGTTGCGGAACTGCGTGAAGAACGGAACGCTTGGCGAGAACAGGCGCAACGGCTTGCCCTGACCGATCAGCGCG
>MEGD01000077.1 GCA_001725355.1 Novosphingobium sp. SCN 66-18 | reverse complement strand
GCACGTTGACCTCGTCCGTGATGCTGGATCGGGGGCTGTTTACCGCGTTGTCGACTTGCCCGCCGATCCCGCCTGACGGCAGAAGCCCGGTGTAGGGGGCCAAGCGCTCTCAGACCGCCGAATTGAGTGAACGGCAAGCAGGGCTATACCTGCACACCAGCCCTCACGAGGTCATGAAGAGCTTTGTCTGGCGAAATCGGGCCATTGTACAGCGGGCTACATGGTGTCTCTGCTAGCTTGGCCGAGATCGCCAGGAGGTCATCATCATCGCCTTTTTCATAAGCATAGGCGGCCAGCCAGAACTCGGCCTGGCGAACGAACTCATTGAGGATGCCCACGACGCTGCGGTTCGCCGTCTTGGCGTACTGGACCTTGTCCATCCGCCAGACTTCCTGTGCAATGAATTCGGGCGGCACTCCGTGCTCTTTCAGGACCAGCGCCAGCCGCGCCGGGAATCGTCGACCAAGTGTTGCCGCTGGTGCCAGCGGCATGAGCACCGGAAGCAGCGTGCGCTCAGATACCAGCAAAGCTACTTGCGGCTTCCAGAACAGGACGGTGGCGTACCAGTTGCCCAGTACCGTGTCGCTTTGCCCCGGCACAGCAATTTCTGGGCTGATCCGCTCAAGCAGCTTTTTGGTGCAATGGAGGTAGAACATCGCGGTGAACGATAGTTTTCGCCGCTCAGTGAGTCCATCGACGCTAACGGCCTTTCCATTGGGCTGGCGAGCACCCGTCAGATGTATTTCCGGTAGTCCGTACTCTCCACCTGACCTTCCTTCATATATTTGAGGACTTCGCCAACCATGCGTGCCGCCCTGATCGGAATCGGCAACCGCTGGTTCATTTGGGTCGAATTCCAGTTGATCTTAGTGAGTGAGAAGACCTCCTCAGCGAGTTGCGCGATCGTGCTGTCACAGCTCTTGTGCGGGCAGAGTAGCAGCGGTCGCGGATCATAAAGCCCGGGGTAAGTGCCATAATAAGGCATGCTACCATTGGTGTAGAGGAGTCCATTTCCGGCAAGATCGACAAACGTGCCGCGCAAGACCGGATAGTTGCCGTCGCGCAGTAGCTTGACCGAATAGGATTCCTGCACCCACACCAGATCCCGCAACTCGGTCCCGGCCGCATTCAGCGCATCGAGGATGCCTTCGGCTTCCTCGTCCTTGAACCGCGAGGTCTTGAGGACAATGACCCGCGCTGGCAGCGTCTTATGGTGCGCCTTATAGGCCGCGAGCACATTCTCGATGATCTCACAGGCATCGTCGCGCGTCATATAAGGATGCCGGCCCCGGCTCTCGGTGTGAGCGCGCTTACCTTTGAGAACAAACCCGCGCCCGCGCTCGTCAAACATCTGCGCCGCGCTCGTGAAGAGCTGTTGGCCGCCGGCCTCCCGGTAGAAGCTGATCCCTACATAGCAGGACGTATACTCGCCTTCCCTTGGCATGCGCCGCCAGGGGATGCGGCCGCTACCCTTATAGTAAAGCGTGGTCAGGAGGTTCCAGCTGCGCCCCGCCATGTCCTGAATCTTGCGTGCGCTGCTTTCCTTGATCTTCTGCGGGATCGATACCTTCTCATCGACGACATCCTCCCACAGAATTTGGATTGGGAAACTGAGGCCCATTGCCCGGGCCTTTAGCATGCCGCGGAAATTGGGAGCGTCGGACCCGCTGCTGTCATCCTTCTCCATCGTGCCGCCGGCATCGACCTTGGCGTTCCAGACCCGCTCGAGCAAACGAACCGGCAGTGCAATGATGGCGACGTCCGGACGGTGACCACCATCGTCCAGCGCCTGAAGCTCCGACATGATTTCTTCGACAGCCATCTCGACCGCACGTTGATGATCCGGCTCCTTCGCTATTTTGTCGAGCTTGCTCTGCGACAAGGCAGCTGTCGCACCATCCTCGACCTCGAAGCGGCATCGATAGGGGCTTTGATTGCCGAGGCCGGGAAAGGCCGGGGGCATATTGGGATGCTTTTCGGATTTTCCCTCGATCCCGGCAGCGGCCTTTTCGAGAAATTTCCTCGTATCCTCGATCGTCTTCGCACTACCAACCACGCCGATCTTGATCACGTCGCCGACATAGGTCTGGAGCGGACCAGCCTCGAATAATCCCAGGCGAGGGTCGGGATGATGATGACGATCGCCGAATTCGAGTTCAGGCTCCTCCAAAATGCGCGTGTCGAAGTCTGTCATGCGAACAAGCCTTCCGACTGTTGGGTAGCCTCAGCTTTCTTCTTTCCGCTGCCGCCCCAGCCATCTTCCGGAACCCGCGTTTCCAGCTGAACAGAGGGCAGCTCACCAAAACGAAGCCGAGGCTCTGCCTCGACGACCGTGCCGAACAAACCGCCCGCTGCGCGCTCATCCGCCCGATCGGCCTCGGTCAGGAAGCGGTGCCACATGATCACCTGGCCGCGCAGCGCCGCGCTCTTGTCTAGTCGCTTCTTGCCAGCGAGCAGTCCGGCCGGATGTGGATGCGGCGTGAAGCCGTTGGTCGTGAAATGATAGGTCGGTGTGATGATCAGATACCATTCATCACCCATAAGTTCGAACCGGGGCGAAAAGGCGTGATGGCGGACAAACGAGACGCGGGTCTCGTCCTTGTCGCTCATCGCGACATTGACTACGTCCGTATCCGCCTTCTTCTTCGAGGCCTCATAGGCATAGTTGCGGACCGTATCGGCGGCCAGCGCCCGAAAATAGAGTATCCCCTTGCTCTTGCTCCAGTTCAGGTCCTGCCGCGTCTGATGACGTAACGTCTCGCGCAGCAGATGGATGAACTTGTTCTGCTCGTCGACGTCGTCGTGAAACGCGAGATCGGCCGTATCTATCGCTTCGACCTGATCCAAATCGACAATGTCGCGACAGCAAGTGGTCCGCGGGTCATGAAAAGACCAGAATATCCCGCCCCGGATGATCCAGTCGAACCGAGCCAGCTCATCACCGTCGAGCAATATGGCCGCCGCCCTACGACCGTCATAAGGGGTCGAGGCAATAAAGAGCTCCGTCGGCAGCGCGATCGGTAACATGTTGACGAGCGCTTCCTCGCCGCCGCCCAGTGCCGGCACATAATAGCCAAATCCCGCCTTGGGCACAGTAAGCGCCGCAAGACGATTGACCGAGCTACTGTCGAGGACGTCGGCAACCTTGTCGATCTGTAGCCTGCGCTCCACCTGTTCGCTCTCCCGCGACACTTCCTTCCAATAAAAGCTGTCATCCGACCGCCTGTAGAATACGACGATCACCGGAAGGTTCGACCCTCGCCAATATTCCAGGTCCTGCCGCCGCAGCAAATAGGTGAAGCCCTGATCGGTTTCGGAGGCATACCGCCCATTGTCCGTCGACTTCACCTGGACGGCGATCATGCGTGCCATGGGCTGGCCCTTGTCCATGATCTCGGCGATGCCATCGATACCGGCTTCCAGTCTTGATCGACCGTCGAACTGAAACCCAATCGTCAGGAAGCGCCCCCTGACGGCATTTTCGCCAATCTCACCAAGAATCTGGTTCGCTGTTAGCTGCTTTGC
The DNA here is from genome assembly GCA_001725355.1 of Novosphingobium sp. SCN 66-18. Classification (GTDB taxonomy): domain Bacteria; phylum Pseudomonadota; class Alphaproteobacteria; order Sphingomonadales; family Sphingomonadaceae; genus Novosphingobium. Next base: position 3,173 of record MEGD01000077.1, on the reverse strand, counting down.
CATCCCTTAATCATAGAACATTTGATGAACTTTTCTCAAGCACTTGAGTCTAGTTGTGCACGAAGAACTGGAGGATGACGTCGATCCCGAGATCGGTGCATGAACGGCAGCAACGGCCAACGGGAACGCCGACCGCCGACAGACTGGGTTCGTTCCCAGCCAAGGTCATTCGTCATTGCCCGTTACTATCGGCAGATTTGCTGCGAATGCTCCAGAGGGGAGTGGGCTTTGCCCTGATTGAGCCACTCGGGCGTCGATGGTCGATGCACCCGGCTCACAATCAGGAGTGTGTCCCATGATCAAGTCGATCTCGTTGAACAAACTCGTTCAGTCTCCACGCAATGTCCGCCGTCACAGCGATCCGGCAGCTGATGCCGAGCTCAAAGCCAGCATCGCTGCGCATGGACTGCTGCAGAACCTCATCGTCCGCCCTGGTTCGAGGGGCAAGTTCGACGTCGAAGCCGGCGAGCGCCGCCGCAGGGCGATGCTCGCGCTGGTGGACGAAAAGATCCTCGCCCGCGATCACGAAGTCACATGCTTGGTCCTCGAAGATAGCGCCGAAGCGGCCGTCGAGACCAGCCTCGCCGAGAATTTCCACCGCCTCGCTATGAACCCAGCCGATGAAGCCCAGGCTTTTGCCGCGCTTGTCGCAGGCGGTGCGACTGTCGAAGATGTTGCCCGCCGTTTCGGCCTGACCGTCCGCTTCGTCGAGGGGCGTCTGCGCCTCGCTACGCTTGCGCCCGTCGTGTTCGAGGCACTGGCCTCCGGGAAAATCACTCTCGACCTTGCCAAGGCCTTTGGCGCGACTTCCGACCAGGAAATCCAGGCCCGTGTCTTTGAGCAGGTCTCCTCGGCTTACTACGCGCCCAATCCCGACAGCATTCGGCGCATGGTCCTGTCCGGCACGGTCCGGGGCAGCGATCCGCGCGCCCGGCTCGTTGGCCGCGACGCCTATTTTGCAGCCGGCGGCCGGATCGAGCGCGAACTGTTCGACGACGACGACAGCGAATCCTGGGTGGATGTCGCCTTGCTCGAGAGCCTCGCCTCGGCGAAGATGGAAGAGCAAGCCAAGATCCTGGCGGCCGAGCAAGGGCTCGCCTGGGTCAAGCCCACGCTCGATCCCTACGCAAGCCATGATCTGGTCGAGGGGTTGGTCCGTCTCCCCGCCGAAGCAGCCCCGCTCACCGAGGCGGATCTGGCAAGGCTCGACGAGCTCGATGCCTCCTATGACGAGCATGCGGCGATCCTCGAAGACGAGGATAGCGCCGAGGAGGCCGCGGCAGCGGCCGAAGCGGCCATTGAAGCTATCGAACGCGAATGCCAGGAAATCCGCGCGCGACCACCTGTCCTCGCGCCGGACCTCAAGGCCGAAGCGGGCATGATCCTGGTCCTTTCGCGCGACGGAACACCGGTGCTGCAGCCGGTGTTCTACGGTGAGCGCCAAGCGGATCCGGCCGATAGCGACGAGTCCATCGAAGTGGTTTCCACGGACCGAAGTTCGACCACACGCCGGACGGCGTTGTCGAAGCGCCTGGTCGACGAACTGGCCATGCAGCGTCGCGACGTATTGGCGCTGCACATCGCCTCCGACCCCGGACTTGCGCTCGACATCATGGTCTTCACGCTCGCCGATGCCGATACCCACGACTGGCGAGCGCGCGCGGCGACTACGCTGCGAGGGCCTGCTCCATCGGGGCCGATCATCGGATTTGAAGCCAAGGATGCTCCGGCGAGTAGCGCACTCGCCGAACTCAGATCCGGCCTTGATGAGAGCTGGCGCGCTGGCGACAACACGGCTGCTCGTTTCGACCTGTTCCGCGCGCTGTCCGATGACAACCGGGCCGCGTGGCTCGGCTTTGTCGTAGCCCGGTCGCTCGAAGCAAGCCTCAATATGACCGGCGAACGTCAGGTGGCTTTTCAGGATCACCTCGGCAGCCTGGTGGGAATCGACATGGCGCAGTGGTGGCGGCCGACTGCTGCCAACTACTTCGACCGGGTTTCGAAGCAGGTGATCCTCGACGCACTGACCGACGTTGGCGGCCTCGAGCTCTCCTCGCGCTTTGCTTCGGTCAAGAAGGGCGATCTCGCGCTGAGCGCGGAGCGCGTCTTTGCCGGCACCTACATCACCGAGGTCGACGTACGCGAAAAGGCGCTGGCCTGGGTGCCCGAGGTCATGCGCTTCGCTGCAGCCGCTCAGGAGCCGACAGCCGCCGAGCTGGACGGCGCCGATATCGACAGTGGTGAAGACGACCAAGACCAGTCCCCCCGCGAGCTGGCCGCCTGACCTCCTCCTGACAGGCAAGGCCACTCGTCCCTCGAGAAGCGGTCCTTCGGCTTATGCCGGAGGGCCGCTTCCTTTTTGGTAAGAGAGCAGAGGGAGCTCGAGGACCTGCGGCACTGATCGGCGAGCCTGTCGCCGGTGGATCAGATGCCAAATCAGGAGACCCATCATGACCTATCGCAAGGGACAGAACGGCGGCATTTCGCCTGCCACCCGTATCACACAGGAAATCATCGCCCGTCTCGAAGCAGGCACAAAGCCATGGATCAAGCCGTGGCGCGGTGTCCCACAATCGCGGCCCCTGCGGGCCTGCGGGATTCCCTACCGCGGCATGAATGTGTTCTGGCTGTGGATGGTCGCCGACATGTGTGGCTACGCATCTCCTTTCTGGATGACGTACAACCAGGCCAAGTCGCTCGGTGCCCAAGTCCGCAAGGGCGAGAAGTCGACCATTGCGATCTTTTACAAGAGCTACACCAAAGAGGTGGAAGCCCCCGATACCGGCGAAAAGACCGACGAAGCACGCAGGGTGCTGAAGTCCTATCCGGTCTTCAACGCGGATCAGGTCGAGGGGCTGCCCGAAAGGTATTACCCAGCCGCAATGCTCGAGCTGGTCGAGCCTGAAGGACGTGAGCTGTCGCTCGACGCCTTCTTCGCCGCGATCCCCGTCAACCTGCGTCACCAGGGTAATGAAGCCTATTACGAGCCGACCGCTGATCGCGTGACAATGCCGCCGGCGAGCCTGTTCAGCGGCTTCGATCATTACTACGCCACGCTCGCGCACGAACTGTCGCATAATGCCGCGATCCGGATTATGCCGCATGGCCTCCGCTGGAGGTTGGTTTTCCTGGCGTCGGCCATGCGGCTGTTCGGCATAATCAGAGCCCTTCCA
>MEGD01000076.1 GCA_001725355.1 Novosphingobium sp. SCN 66-18 | reverse complement strand
TCGTGGTCAGGGTCGTGGTCAGGGTCGTGACTGGGCGGCGAGCCGCTGGCGGGAGCAAGGGATGGACATTCAGAGGCTCGATCACGTGCAACTGGCCATGCCGCCGGGCGGAGAGGACCGCGCGCGGGCGTTCTACCGCGACGTGCTGGGCATTCGTGAAGTGCCCAAGCCGCCGCATCTGGCGAAGCTGGGCGGCTGCTGGTTCGAACGCGATGCCGTCAAGGTCCACCTCGGCGTCGATCCCGACTTCCGCGCGGTGCATAAAGCCCACGCCGCGTTCATCGTGGCGCATCTTGGCGATCTGGTGCGAAAGCTGGAGCATGCCGGCTGCTCCGTGATCCGCGACGAGGCATCGCGCGATGGCTACCAGCACGCCTATGTCGACGACCCGTTCGGCAACCGGCTGGAACTGATGGAGCTTTCGGCCCGGTTTCGCTGACGGCTGCGGGCGGACCGCCGGGCTATTCCTTCGCGCCCTTTTTCGCCTTCGCATCCACGGCCGCCTCGCCTTCCGCCTTCGCGGATTTGCCGTGCCGGCGATCGTACAGCGTCTTGGCCAGCAGGCCGCCGCCGACCATGATCGCGCCCGGCACCGACCGGGTGGCGACGCGCGCCAGCGCGGTGCCGATCAGCGTTTCGCCCATGGTGCGGCCGCGGATGATCTTCTTCGCCCTGGCCGTGCCGGTCTTGTTGCCCAGCAGCCCGCGTTCCACCCCGCGCCGCAGCAGCGCGCCGCCGGCGCGCAGCGCGATGTCGGCCAGGATGAGGTTGGTCATCGCGTTGGTGCTGGGGCCGGGGATGCTGGGGCCAGTACTCTTGAGGCCGGCATTCTTGGTACCGTCGGCGGTCTCATCGCGCGCCGCTTCGGCGACCTTTCCCGCCGCTTTCCGCGCGATACGCGCGGGCTTGATCTTCGCCAGCTTGTCCCTGATCGTCATGCCTTGCCCTTCGGTAGTCCCGCCGGGGCCGACATCCTGCGGCAGGCCCCGCCGCTATTTCTTGCGGCCGAAATCCACCGTCACCACGTTGGACCCGTCCTCGTTGCGTTCAACGGCCGGGCCGTCCGCCTGTTCCGGCGAATCGTTCTCCGCGCTTTCGTGCGGTTCGTCGTCGCTGTCGGCGATCGCCTGGAACTGGAGGCCGAAATCCACCGCCGGATCGACAAAGGCGGTGATCGCGCTGAACGGGATATCCAGCATGGCGGGCACCTGGTTGAAGCTGAGCCCCACGCTGAACCGGTCGCTTTCCACCTTCAGGTCCCAGAACTTGTTCTGGAGCACGATCGTCATCTCGTCGGGGAAGCGCTCCTTCAGGCGCGCCGGGATCGAGACGCCGGGCGCCTGGGTCTTGAAGGTGATATAGAAATGGTGGTTGCCGGGCAGCGAGCCGCCAGAGGCTTCCACTTCGCCCAGCACGCGGCCGACGACGGCGCGCAGGGCCTCCTGCACGATCTCGTCATAGGGGATCAGGCTGTCGGGCGTATCGTTCATCGTCGCCACAACTGGCCTTGGCCGCCCGCGCGGTCAAGAGGGCATGTCTCCACGCGGCCTTGTTGCGCGCAAAGATTGATTCTCGTTCGCACCCGCCTATAGGCGGCGCAGTTGAGTCCGCCTCGGATACGCAGGCCCAGACAGCACAGGACCAAACCATGCAGCAGTCCCGTACCGGATCGGTCGCGCGCAAGACGGCGGAAACCGACATCGCGGTTTCGGTCAACCTCGACGGCACGGGCGCCTATGACGTGTCCACCGGCATCGGTTTCCTCGATCACATGGTCGAACAGTTCTCGCGCCATTCGCTGATCGACGTGACGATGCGCGTGGCAGGCGACCTGCACGTGGACCAGCACCACACCACCGAGGACAGCGCCATCGCGCTGGGCCAGGCGATCACCCAGGCGCTGGGCGACAAGAAGGGCATCGCCCGCTACGGCACCGCCTATTCGCCGATGGACGAGGCGCTGTGCCGCGTCGCGCTCGACATTTCGGGGCGGCCGGTGCTGGTGTGGAAAGCCGCGTTCACCCAGCCGCGCCTGGGCGAGATGGACACCGAGCTGTTCGAGCACTGGTTCCAGTCGGTCAGCCAGGCGGCCGGCATCACGCTGCACATCGAATCGCTCTACGGTTCGAACAACCACCACATCATCGAAGGCATCTACAAGGGCTTCGCCCGCGCCATGCGGCAGGCCGTGGAAATCGATCCGCGCAAGGGCGATGCGGTGCCTTCCACCAAGGGCATCCTCGGTGGCTGACCCCGCTGCCATGGCTTTCCGGAGCCTGCCCACCCCGCTGCGACTAGCGCCGCCTGCGGTGACGCAAGTCTCGCTCCCCTCCCGCTTGCGGGAGGGGCTGGGGGTGGGAAGGGCACCAACGTCCGACAAGGTCTGGCGGAGCGTCGCGCATGGCTGAAGTGCTCGCGCTGGTCGATTACGGCGCCGGCAACCTGCGGTCGGTGGCCAACGCGCTGAAGGCGGCGGGGGCGGAAGGCGTTGCGGTGACCGCCGATCCCGACGTGGTGCGGGCGGCGGACCGCATCGTGCTGCCCGGCGTGGGCGCGTTCAAGGCCTGCATCGAGGCGCTGGAGGCGGTGCCGGGGCTGGTCGCGGCGATGCGCGAGCGCGTGCTGGTGGGCGGCGCGCCGTTCCTGGGCATCTGCGTGGGGATGCAACTGCTGGCCGATCGCGGCGTGGAGCACGGCGTGACGCCGGGGCTGGGCTGGATCGGCGGCGAGGTCCGCCTGATCGAGCCGACCGATCCCGCGATCAAGGTGCCGCACATGGGCTGGAACGACGTGGCCCCCGCGCACCATGCCGGCGCGCCTTCGGCCGGCCTGATCGAGCCCGGCGAAGCCTATTTCCTGCATTCGTACCACTTCGTGCCCGAGGCGGGGGCGGACGTGGCGGCAATGACCGACCATGGCGGCGGGATCGTCGCCGCCGTTGCGCGCGAGAATATCCTGGGGGTGCAGTTCCACCCCGAAAAGAGCCAGTCCTACGGGCTGGAACTGCTGGCCCGTTTTCTGGAATGGAAACCCTGACATGATTGTCTTTCCCGCCATCGACCTCAAGGCCGGGCAGGTCGTCCGCCTCGCCGAAGGCGATATGGACCGGGCCACCGTCTATGGCGACGACCCGGCGGCCCAGGCGCTGCTGTTCGCCGAAGCCGGCGCGATGCACCTGCATGTCGTCGATCTCGACGGTTCGTTCGCCGGCCGCGCCGAAAACCGCGAGGCGGTGGAAGGCATTCTCGAAGCCTTTCCTGGCCACATCCAGCTTGGCGGCGGCATCCGCACGCGCGAGGCGGTGGCGGGCTGGTTCGACCTGGGCGTGAGCCGCGTGGTCATGGGCACCGCCGCGTTGAAAGACCCGGAATTCGTCAAGGACATGGCGAAGGAGTTCCCCGGCGGCATCGTGGTGGCGGTGGACGCGCGCGACGGCATGGTCGCGACCGAGGGCTGGGCCGATGTTTCCGACGTTTCGGTGGTCGATCTCGCCCGCCGGTTCGAAGACGCGGGCGTCGCCAGCCTGCTGTTCACCGACATCGGCCGCGACGGGCTGCTCAAGGGCGTGAACATCGAGGCCACGGTGGACCTGGCCCGCCGTGTGGACATTCCCGTGATCGCCAGCGGTGGGGTGAAGGGGCTGGACGACATCCACGTCCTGACGCTCCACGCCGAGGACGGGATCGAGGGCGTGATTACGGGCCGCGCGCTCTATGACGGGCGGCTGGACCTGCGCGCCGCGTTGCAGATGGCGGCGAAGGGCTGATCGATGACCGTCCGCGTCCGCGTCATCCCCTGCCTTGATGTGCGCGATGGGCGCGTGGTCAAGGGCGTCAACTTCGTCGACCTGCGCGATGCGGGCGATCCGGTCGAGCAGGCGCGCGCCTATGACAAGGCCGGGGCGGACGAGCTGTGCTTCCTCGACATTTCGGCCAGCCACGAAGGGCGCGGCACGCTGCTCGACGTGGTCGCGCGCACGGCCGAGGTCTGCTTCATGCCGCTGACCGTGGGCGGGGGCGTGCGCAGCGCCGAGGACGCGCGCGCGCTGCTGCTGGCGGGGGCGGACAAGGTCGCGGTCAATTCCGCCGCCGTCGCCCGGCCCGAACTGGTGGCGGACATCGCCCAGCGCTTCGGCGCGCAATGCGTGGTCGGATCGGTCGATGCGCGGCGCGTGGCGCCGGGGAAGTGGGAAATCTTCACCCACGGCGGCCGCAAGCCGACCGGGATCGACGCGCTGGACCACGCGGTGCGCCTGGCCGAACTGGGCGCCGGCGAACTGCTTGTCACCTCGATGGATGGGGACGGCACGCAGCAGGGCTATGATCTCGAACTGACGCGGACGATCGCCGATGCTGTCAGCGTTCCCGTAGTGGCCAGCGGCGGTGTGGGCGCGCTCGACCACCTCGTCGCCGGGGTGACCGAGGGCCACGCCAGCGCGGTGCTGGCGGCCTCGATCTTCCACTTCGGCACGCATTCCATCGCCGAGGCGCATGCCGCGCTGCGGGCGGCGGGCCTGCCGGCGCGAGCCTGACGCGGTTTAGGGCCTCTTGACCCGGCGGCCCGGCCGCTCCATCCCCCGCGCCATGGACCACGCCACCACTCTCGCGCGCCTGGAAGCGACCATCGCGGCGCGGCGCACCGCCGATCCCGCGGCCAGCTATGTCGCCAAGCTCCACGCGCGGGGGCTGGGCAAGATCGCGCAGAAGGTGGGCGAGGAAGCGACCGAGACGGTGATCGCCGCGCTATCGGGCAGCGCCGACGAGCTGACCGGCGAAGCGGCGGACCTGCTGTTCCACCTCCTGGTCCTGCTGGGCGCGCGGGACGTGCCGCTGGCCGCCGTGCTGGCGGAACTGGACCGGCGCGAGGGCGTTTCCGGCATCGCCGAAAAGGCCAGTCGCCCGACGGAGTAAGCGCCGGAGTAAGCGACCTCGAAAGACCCGCCATTCCGACAAGAAACGCCAAGAGGAGAGCCGGCCATGGCCGTTGACGCCACCCTGCCCTATGATGACCAGAACGTGTTCGCGAAGATCCTGCGGGGCGAGATCCCGTCGCGCAAGGTCTATGAGGACGAATGGGCGCTGGCGTTCCACGACATCAACCCGCAAGCGCCGCTGCACATCCTGGTGATCCCCAAGGGTGCCTACGTGAGCTGGGACGATTTCTCGGCCAAGGCGTCCGACGCGGAGATCGGCGGCTTCGTGCGCGCCGTGGGCACGGTGGCGCGCGAGGCGGGGGTGATCGAGCCGGGCTATCGCCTGCTCGCCAACGTGGGGCCGGACAGCCACCAGGAAGTGCCGCACCTGCACGTCCACCTTTTCGCCGGCCGTCCGCTGGGGCCGATGCTGGTGACGCGCTGAGCGGGCGAGGGCGTCGCGGGGGCGTTTTCGGGTTCCGTCCTTCGGTTCGCCTGATGCTTAACAAAGTTCGCCGCACGACCTTGCCCTTCGACTCGTCGCACGGCTAGAAGCGGACCGCCCATGCTTCCGCCCGCGCCGCCTTCCGGCCGTTTCGACGGCGCCGTCCATCTTTTCCCGGTCCGCGTCTATTTCGAGGACACGGACCTGTCGGGCGTGGTCTATCACGCCAACTACCTGCGCTGGTTCGAACGCGCCCGGTCCGACATGCTGCGCTGCCTGGGCATCGACCAGCGCGGCGCGCACGACGCGGGCGAGGGCGCCTATGCCGTGACCGACCTTGCGATCCGCTATCTCCGGCCCGCCCGGCTGGACGATGCCGTGCTGGTGCGCAGCGCGGTTTCCGATATTTCCCCCGCGACCTGCCGGATCGTCCAGCGTGCGTTCAGGGAAGACGCGCTCTTGTCCCAGGCGACCGTGCGTGTCGCCTTCGTTGCGCCCAATGGCCGGCCCCGCCGCCAGCCGCGCGCGTGGGTCGATGCGTTCCACACTGTCCTCGTTGCTCCATCCGAAGCGACCTCATCCGAACAGGAAGGCCCGATTTCCGCATGATGCTCGAAGTTCTCGCCAGCGGCGCCGCCGGCGCGCCGACCCAGCTCAATCCGGTGAAGCTGTTCCTCGATGCCGACATCGTGGTGAAGGCGGTGATGGGCGGGCTGGTGCTCGCCAGCGTCTGGGTGTGGACGATCATCGTCGGGTTCCGGCTCAAGATGGGCCGCGTCCAGCGCCAGTGCGACAAGTACGAGCGCGAGTTCTGGGACGCGCACGACATCGACGCGTTCCAGAAGGAGAACGGCAAGCGCGATGTGGCCTCGGCCCGCGTCGTCAATGCCGCGCTGGGCGAATGGCGCCGGTCCACCTCGGGCCGGGCGATCGACCGCGAGGGTACGCGCCAGCGGCTCAGCCTGGCGCTGGAAGGCGCGGTGACGGCGGAAAGCGACGCGCTGGCCGGGCGGCTGAACTTTCTGGCCACGGTCGGTTCGGTGGCGCCGTTCGTGGGCCTGTTCGGAACCGTGTGGGGCGTGATGGACAGCTTCTTCAACATCGGCGCGCAGCAGAATTCCTCGCTGGCGGTGGTCGCGCCGGGTATTTCCGAAGCGCTGCTGGCCACCGCGATCGGCCTGTTCGCGGCGATTCCGGCGGTCGTCGCCTACAACCGCTTCTCGCACCGGGTGAACCGGTTCGAAGCGCGGCTGTTCCGCTTTGCCGACCGCTTCCAGGCGACGCTGAGCCGCGAGCTGGAGCAATAGCCGATGGCGATGAACCTTTCGGCGGGCGGCGGCGGGCGGCGCGGCCGGCGCGGGCGGGGCCGGGGCGGCCCGATGTCCGAAATCAACGTCACCCCGCTGGTCGACGTGATGCTGGTGCTGCTGATCATCTTCATGGTCACCGCGCCGATGCTGACCGCCGGCGTGCCGATCGACCTGCCCGACAGCAAGGCCGAAGCGCTGAAGGAAGAGCAGGACGAGATCACCGTGTCGATGGACGCGGACGGGCGCATCTTCCTGGGCGATCAGGAACTGGCCCCCGGCGAACTGGGCGACCGGCTGATGACCATGCGCCCGGCCGAAGGCGTGGGCAAGCCGCCGCTGGTGACGCTGCGTGCGGACCGCGGGCTTGATTACGGCCGCGTGATGGCGGTGATGGGCGAGCTGAACAACGCCGGGTTCAAGTCGATCTCGCTGGTCACCAACGGTTCAGCGGCCACGCCATAGGCGCTGTTGACGATGCGCGATCCCTCCGCACCGGGCCTCTCGAAGGAAGAAGGCATCGCCCTGGCGATCGCGGTGGCGGCGCATGCCGCACTGATCGTGGCGCTGACGCTGTCGCCACCGGGCAAGAAGCTGCAGCCGCCGCCCGAGCGCATGACGGTGACGTTCTCGGACGAGATCGCCGACAAGTCGACCTCGCCCGATCCCAAGGCGCAGGCCGCGCCCGATGTCGCGCCCGCGCTGGGAGAGCCGCAGCCCGCGCAGGAAGCGCAGCCGGAGCCACAGCCGGAACCCCAGCCGGCGCCGCAACCTCAGCCCAAGCCGCAGCCTCAGCCCAAACCGCAGCCCGTGGCGCCACAGCCGCGCCCGGCACCGCCGAAACCGGTGCCCCGGCCCGTGCCACCCCGCCCGGCACCGCCCCGCCCGGCGCCCCCTTGGCCACCAGGCTCGCCAAGCGCGGCCGTGCCGAGAAGCCGCCGATGGAGGAAGTCGGCTGGCGCTTCCCGCCGATCGAGCTGCTGGCCCGCGCCCCCGGCCGCGCCGCCTCCGGCGCGCCCAGCCGCGAGACGCTGGAGGCCACCGGGCGCATGCTCGAATCGGTGCTGGCCGATTACGGCGTGCAGGGCCGCATCGTGGACCACCAGCCCGGCCCCGTGGTGACGCTGTACGAACTGGAACCTGCCCCCGGCATCCGCGCCGCCCGGGTGATCGGGCTGGCCGACGACGGGGCGCGCAGCCTGTCGGTCACCGCGGTGCGCATCGCCACCGAGCCCGGCCGCAACGTGAGCGGCATCGAGGTG
>MEGD01000075.1 GCA_001725355.1 Novosphingobium sp. SCN 66-18 | reverse complement strand
TGTGGGGGGAAGCTACGTCCGGGCTACGCCCGGCCTCCGCTTCCCCCCACACGTCATCTACGATGTCGCTGACCCTTCAACTGCGATGTCGCTGTGCACTCCGTAAGCGTAGGACAGACCAATTCGCCGATTGCTCCGATCGATGTAAGCCGGCCCGAACTCTACGCTGAGGATCGCTGGCAGGAACCGTTTCGCAAGTTACGCGCCGAGGCTCCGATCCAGTACGTGCCCGAATCAATCTTCGGCCCATACTGGTCGATCAGCACCTACAAGCCGATCGTCTACATCGAGGCGTTGCCGAGAATCTTCTCATCCAGCTGGGAACTCGGCGGCATCGCAATCCCGGGCTCTGCCGAAAAATTGATGGAAGGTGAGATCCGCCAACCCATGTTCATCGCCATGGACCCTCCCCAACATACTTCCCAGCGCCGGACTATCGCACCCTCGTTCGGTCCCAGCGAAGTCGCCGCGATGAAGGCGGAGATTCGAGAGCGCACTGGCGAAGTGCTTGACAGCCTGCCAATCGGCAGTCCTTTCGACTGGGTCGAACGCGTTTCGATCGAGCTGACTACGGGGATGCTGGCAAGGCTATTCGATTTCCCGTGGGACGAGAGATCCAAGCTGACCTATTGGTCCGACATGGGCGGGGCCATCGGGCTGATGACCACCCCGGAAGGCCATTCCCGCCGCAATGCCGCGCTGATGGAGATGGCCGGAGCCTTTGCCGAACTGTGGCAGCAAAAGATGGTCAATCCGGGCAAGGACCTGATCTCGGTGATGCTGCGATCTGAGGCCATGAGCCAAATGAGCCCCGAGGAGTTCATCGGCAACATGATCTTGCTGATCGTCGGCGGGAACGACACCACCCGCAATTCGATGTCGGCCTATGCCTACGGACTAAGCCAGTTTCCGGAGGAACGCGCCAGGCTTGGGGCTGATCCCAGCCTGATTCCGAATGCGGTTCAAGAACTGATTCGCTGGCAGACCCCGCTCTCGCATATGCGCCGCACCGTGCTCGAGGATACCGAAATCGAAGGGCACGCCATGAAGAAGGGCGACAAGGTGGTGATGTGGTACGTGTCGGCAAACCGTGACGAAAGTGTGTTCAAGGACGCTGATAAGATCATCGTCGACCGCGAGAACGCCCGTCGACACTTGTCGTTCGGTTACGGGATCCATCGCTGCGTCGGTGCGCGAGTGGCCGAGATTCAACTGGTGACCCTCCTGGAGGAGATGGGCAAGCGACGCTTGCGGGCCAACCCGATCGGTGAGCCGGAGCGAGTGCCGGGCTGTTTCGTCCACGGTTATCGGTCCATGCACGTCGAGCTTTCCAGCTACTGATGACAGTCAGGGCCAAGGGAACCAGAGAGCGAATAGTCGAGTCCGCGCGCCATCTGTTCAATGAACAAGGCTATGGTGCGGTAACAACCGCAGCACTTGCGGCGCATTGCGGCCTCGCCGAAGGAAACCTCTGGTACCACTTCAGAACCAAACGGTCGCTTCTCGACGCATTGGGTGAGCGCTTCGCTCAAACTATTGAGGCTCGACTGCGGTTGGCACCGGAAGGCGATCCAGTCGGTGCCTATGCCCGTATGCTCGGAGGGATAATGGCGGAGTTTAGGGACTTTCGCTTTCTATATCGTGACCAGCATAGCTTTGGCGAGCATCCTGAGGTGGTTCGTGGAAAGGTTCCTCAATGGATCGCGAAGACCTATGACCAGATTGAGCAGCATCTAACCGCACTGGTAGTTGACGGACAGCTTGATTGGCCAACGGAGCGGCTAGGTGATCTTGCCGTAAACGCGACGATAATATTACGCTATGGCCTCGATCATTATCGAGAGTTGGGTGAAGCTACCGGAGAAGGCTCACAGGCGGTAAAGCGCACCTTGGCAAGGCATCTCACACTTTTCGAGCATCGGCTCACAAGTGAATCTGCACTGCGGCTTAAAAGCGCGCTACAATGTATCGAGACTGTTCCCCGGCCACTGTCGCCGTAACGAGCTGGGGGCGCCACCGAGGATTACCAGCACGATCGGAAGCTTGTTGACTATGACACCGTGCGGCCGGCAAAGTTGATAGCGCCGCCTTAAAACTACGCTGCCCAGAATCCTTCCTACTCGGCAGGAACCGCTATCGCGTCCTTCATCCGCCGGAAAGCCCGGTGAGATTCGATATTTTCCGGTGCCAGCCCAAATGCAGTCTGCCGCGGAATGTCCTGTGCGTTGATCTCATCGTAGCGCAGGTAATAGGCCTTGTGCATCCGGTAGAAGGGTATCTCCGGATAGAGGTGATGGATCAGGTGATAGTTCTGATAGACCAGCAGCGGGGTCAGCAGCCATTCGAACCCGAACCGCATCGTCGTCGCCATATAAGGATCTTCATCCTGGGCTACCACGGCAGGATAATGCGGCAGAATGACGAACACGACCGCGATCATGAACAAGGAGATCCGCGATGGGACAAACCACAGCATGAACAGCTCCAGCCCGAAGCCGAGGTAGAGCGCTCCGGCGAACAGCGCCACCAGGAAGGAGTAATAGACCACCAGCTGCATGCCGTGCCGCTTGCGCACGGACTGCCCGTATTTGATGAAATAATGGATGTAGGCACCATCGAAGAACGTCCAGCGGAATGGCACCTGCCACCATGGCGATTCGTGTTCGAACAGATCCGGATCCATCGGACCATTGGCAAAACTGTGATGCTTGTTGTGAACCCACCGCAACAGCACCATCGGCGCATAGGGAAAGAGAAAGAACAGGCCGATCGCCCCAATCGATTCGTTCAGCCAGCCGACGCGCGACAGCGAACAATGCGACGAATCGTGAATGACGCTGAACAGCAGGTAAGTGAGAAGTCCGTTGGCGATTGCGCCTTGCCAAAGCGCGATTTGCTCTGTCAGCGCCAGGTACCAGACGGTGCCGATCCCCAGCATCGACACGACAAACAGGATCGCAGTTGGCCATGCGAGCAACGGCGGCTGCCGCAATTGCTCGAAATATTCGTCTTTGCTCGTCGGAAAAACGCTCGTAGCCACTGGCAATCCCTCTCTGCGGATTTGTCCGTGCCGGGGTTGCTGCCTTAGCAGCTGCCCTTTGACTTCCCGCACACGGCCTTTACGAATCAGGCCGGTTTCTAGTTGATCGACTCATATCCCATCTTTGCATAATGTGCAAATATTATCCCATAATGCCATTTGCCGCGACCGGAACGGCGGTCGCCACTCGGTCTGGAATGACGCCCGTTCGGAGGCATCAAACCGCACGCGACTGAAGCGCGTGATACCCACCGGCGCGCCGGGCTTCGTCCAGGCGCATTCCCGCATCAACGGCGGCGAGAATTGCCCTTTCGGCGGCTTCTACTTCTTCGGCGATCGCGACGACTTCCTCAACCCGGCCCGCCGGAATCGCGACGACCCCATCGGAATCCCCCACCAGCCAATCGCCGGGCTCGATCCGCACCTCTACAAGTTGGATCGGCACACCATAAGCATGCGCGGTGGATCTATCTTTGGCAGTCCGCATTGTGACGCTGCGGGAAAATACAGGGTATTTCAGCGAAACACAGCAATCGCTGTCTCGGCAGACACCATCGATCACCGTGCCTGCGACACCTTTCTTGTGCGCCACGCGGGTCAAAATATCGCCCCAGACGGTCTGATCCAATTTACCGCCGTTGTCGATTGCGACCACTGCCCCTTCGGGCACGTCGTCGATATAGTCTCCGACTATTCCGTGAGTCAGTCCGACCGGAAGCATCTGTACCGTGAAGGCTGGTCCCGCAAACTTCATCCCCCGTGCTACCGGCAGGATTCCAATCGCCTGGCCGCTGATCGCCAGACGATCCAGCGCATCGGACAAGGCGGTTACACCCACCGTATTCAACCGCCCAACGAGTGTTTCCTGGCTCATCGCTTTCCCTGCCTATTTCAACATGTCTTCGTAGTTCGCGCCCATCACCTGATCAATTGGAGCACCTTGCTCAAGCGCAGCGATCATGGCTGTTTCACGGCAATGGATGCGCTCCGCCTCCGTGAGCACTTCGTCCAGGTGTTGCTGTTTGAAGAACACGACGCCGCTTCCATCCGCCACAACCCAGTCCCCCGGGTTGACCACAATGCTGCCGATTGTAACGGGGCAGCCCCAGTCATGCTCGGCGACCCGACCGCGCGCTGTAAGCGGAACAACTGCGCGGCCGAAGACCGGAAAACCAAGCTCGCTGCTTTCATCCAGATCGCGACAGGCACCGTCGACGATCACGCCGGCAACGCCGTTCCGAGCCGCTCCCCGGCTTAGCAAGCCGCCCCAGCCAGAGGCATCGGTCCTTCCGCGATGCTCGACGACCACGATCTCACCCGGTTGTGCCGCCATGATGGCAGAGGCACCCAGGTGCCGTTTGGGCAGTCCTTCGATAGCCGGTCCGAGTTTCACGGTCACAACCCTGCCGGAAATGCGCTGCCTCTTTGCGGTCAACCGGACGAGACCCGGGACGGCCCCGCGGAGACCGAGTTTGTCGAGCGCGTCTGAAATGGTGCAAGTGTCAAAGGCGGCGACACGCTGGGCAGCTGCCGCATAAGCCGTAGGTGAGATGTCTTCAGGCATCGTTCGGCACCATCGCTATGGCTTCGCACTGCACCAGCATGTTGCCCGGGAGGTCACCGTAAACCAGCATATGCCGGGCTGGCCGCGACGAGGGATCGGGAAAGTGCGTGAGCCACAATTCGTTGATTGCCGGCCTAAGCTCTTTCGTCTTCACGTAGAAGGTCAGTTTGGCAACATCGTCGAAACGCGCGCCGGCTGCTGCCAAGATACGGCCCAGGTGCCAGAAGGTCAGGCGGACTTGATCGACAGCGTCTGCCGCCACTTCACCGGTTGCCGGATCCAAACCGTAGACCCCACCTGTCACGACAAGACGGTCTACCCGGCTCGCGGCAGGGATCGGATTGCCGGAATGGTGAAGGCCTTCAACTTCGATGCTGCGTCGTGTCACGATCCCCAATCCTTGAGAGCGACCTGTCGAATTACCCGAAGTCGCGGAAAATCTGCATCGTCGCCAAGCACGTAATCAAACGTTGAGACGCGAAAACAATCGACGGGCATTGCCTTCGAAAACACCGTTTAGCGCAGCCTGGTCAAGTGAAGGAAGCGCCTCGATCACCGGCTTGAGATCGTCGTAGTGGCGCCCTGAAACAGGATTGATGCCGTCTCCTGATCCGGGTCTTTCCGTTCCGAAACAGCTTCGGTCGTGTCCCACGGTCTTGAACAGAAGCGCGAGCGAATCTGGGTTATGAAGCACCGTATCAAACCAGAACTTTCGTAGAATTTCATCAAATTGGGGTGCATCGGCAGCGATACGCCCCTGAGCACGGGCCATTTCCCGATGCGAGCGCCACCGTCCGATCTGGTAGGGAATGGGACCGCCGCCATGGCTAATCATCAACTTGAGGTCGGGGAACCGGTCGAACACGTCGGCCCGGTATATTGAGGTAATCGCCAGTCCCTCTTCCGCAATGAAATGCTCATCATAGGTCTCGCGCCCGTTGCAGCATTGTCCCGAATGGATATGGGCAGGAAGATCCAACTCACACAATTTCTCGTACAGCGGGTACCAATAGGGATCGCCGAGCGGAGGCGATCCGTTCATCCCCTCACTGGGGTCAGGGTTCAGCAAGACGCCCACGAAACCAAGCTCATCCACCACTCGCTCGATTTCTTCGAATAACGAGGTGACCGGCCGATCGACTTGCTGCGGCAAGGCTCCCACTCCCCGGAAGCGATTCGGATGCATCCGAACTGTCCGGGCAATCATGTCGTTTGTGTCACTTGTCCAGTCGACGATGTCATTCCACCGGGCAGTTCCATTCAAGGTCAGGAAAGGTCGAGGGGAAAGCAACTGCAGGTCGGTCCCCACCGCATCCATGATCCTGACGTTCTGGTCCGCGCTTTCTTCCAGCAGACGATCGGACACCTGCGCACGATAGCTGCTACCATATTGCCCCCCTGAAACCACAAGATTGCTCCTGTGCGCGTAGAGCGCCGCAGGCGCGACAAGGTGAGCATGAGCGTCGATTATCATTGCTTTGCGATCTTTCAGAGAAGTCCGGCCCCGGCTGGCGCTTTCAGCAATGTTCAGCAGCCGATATCAAATCGGATATACCAGATACCGGGGCAGAACGGACGTATCGAGCTCGGCCCGTCTGGACAGCAGCTTCAACGCACCGGCTTTTTCCAAACGGATGGTATCCAGATATTGACCCGCAGCCAGAACCTGGGTGATGCCGCTATCGGTGGGCGTCATGAAGACCGAGAAATTCGATCGCATCGAAATAGTAGAGGCATCGACGCGTTGATACGCGACGCGCTGGACGAAGTGACGGGTGCGATAGTCCTGGAACGTACCGACCCAGATATCGTTCACGAAAGTGACGCGATCCTCGAGCCGGGATCGGCAATCGTCGTACATGAAACCCAGGGCGAGACCATTTTCCGAATTTTCGGCCGCACGGCAGATATAGGAGGCCGCGTCTTCCTCGGCATAGTTGGCGAGCCAGCCCTCCATGTCCTTGCCGTCAAGCGCGCTGGAGTCCGCCAGCAGAAGAGCGTCGAGCGCGGCCTCGAGCGCAGTGTCGGTCTGTGTCATGCCTCGGCCCTCTCGAAACCCATTACCGACCGGTAATATTCCCAGCGGGGAAGATTGCCGCTCTCGTCGTTCTGGAGGAACTCCGACTCCAGCTTCGACTGGTCGTGCACGCCCTTCTGGAAAATCGCATTCCCAGGCGTGTGGTTGCCAATATGGATGCGATGGAAGATCGATGCGTCTTCCATGCTGATCAGGCCGCAGGGTCCCAGCAAGTTGGAGCTTTGCCGCAGACGATGAAGGACCATGTCCTCATCGTCGTCTTGGTGCGCGAAATAGGCGTAGTGAACTTCCACCGTCTCTTCGTCGATGGGTGTCGCGAAGCGCAGGTTGATCACATCGAGATGCTTGGTCGAGACGAAGGTCGGGAAAAGCATAACAATGCGCGAGCCGACCGCAGGGTCCTGCCCCTTGAAGGCGATCAGCGATTCGTCCTTCAGCACCGTCGGACCACTGACCACCGAAAGCGCCGATTCGAAACAGACGTGGCCATGTTTCGTCGCGGCGAACTGGCGTCCCTTGCCGCCTTGCCAGTTGAGCATCTTGAATGCCTGGTGGAGCAATGGCGCATGATAGCCATCATTGTCGGTATAGGACTTCCAGTTGCTGTCGTAGCGCACCTTCTGATAGCCCAGCAGCTTGAGCCTGCCGTCCCCGCCGAGGAGTTCGCGCAAGGTGTTCTGCGAATCGCCGAGGAACTCCGTCAACGTTTCAGTTTCCGCCGAAAGGGTCACGAAAATCAGGCCATAGAAACTGTCGAACCGGGGCTGCGCCAGGGGATAGTCGGACTTGTCGAAGCCGGGCAGAAAATCGCGATGGTTGGGGCAACCGACCAGATCGCCCTTCGCATCGAACAGCCAGCGGTGATAGGGGCATTCGAATTCGGTCTTGTTCCCCATCACCGCGGTTTCGAGCTGGTTGCCGCGATGCGAACAGGCGTTGTAAAACACCCGCACCACGCCTTCCCTGTCGCGGGCGATCAGCAGCGGAACGCCGGCCAAGCGGAAGGTCTTGAAATCGCCTGGATTGGGCAATTCGCTTTCATGCGCGACGGGGTGCCATTCCTGCCCGAAGAAGATGCGCTTGATCTCCTCCGCGTAGATATCCTTGCGGGTGAACGCCGCCTTCGGAACTTCGTTGAAATTCTTGGGCCAGGTCAAGCCGGTCTCAGTCATCGCGATCCTCCTAGGCAGCAGCCCCCAATGCTTCGGCTTCGAGCGCCTTGCCCAGTTCGGCCCACATCTGACCGGACTTGCGCGCGCCCGACAGATAAGGCTCCGGACAGAGATGGTAAGGCGGACGTA
>MEGD01000074.1 GCA_001725355.1 Novosphingobium sp. SCN 66-18 | reverse complement strand
GTAGGCGCCATTCATATCTGGGCGGCATCAGCCCCCTCGCATTCGAGGCCAAGGTGGCATAGTGAGATAGGTGACCGGCACAAATCCGTTACAAGTCCATAGATCTTCTCGTAGAGATGGCGCGCCTCCGCTTCGGCGCGACTGAGCGAGGTGACGACGAAGCGTGGATTGGGATCGCCCCGGGTCACCTCGGCCTTGCCGACGACGCGGCGCCTGCGGCTCCAACTGTCGAGCGTGCTCCACATGAAGTCCTTGAAGCGCCGCGCCGCCTTGCCGGTGCGGCGGCTATCGTCGGTGGCCTCGGCGAGTTCGGGGGCGATCTCGGCCTCGAGACGCGCGTTGCGGGCGAGACCGAACAGATAATCGACCTTGTTCGCCTCGCACCACGCCATCAGCGCCTCGCGGCAGAAGCCGCTGTCGGCGCGCAGCAGGATGCGCGTCCTTGGCCAGCTACGACGGATCTGCCCGACGATCCGTTCAACCTCCTCGCAGGCGCCCGCCGCACCGTCGATATTAGAACGCCGCAGCTTGGCCGCCAGCAGATGTCGCCCGCAGAAGATGTACAGGGGCAGGTAGCAATAGCGGTCATAATAGCCATGGAACAACCGGCCTTCCTGATGGCCGTGGATCGGATCATCGGTGGCGTCCAGGTCGAGGATGATCTGCTTCGGCGCCTTTTTGTGCGCCTCTGTGAACAGCGTCACGAACAGATCCTCGATCGCCTGCGGATCATGGCTGATCTTGTGGTACCGCGTCGGCTCGGGCCGCGAAAGTTCCAGCCGGTTGAGCGTGCTCTTCCCCGCCAGCGGGGCGCAATCCCGGCGTCCCGCCTCAAGCTTGCCGACCAACGTCGCCATCACCGGATCGTGGCGCAGTTCGTCATGATCATTCAGATCCTCATAGCCCAGCGCGATCCCGAAGATCCGCTGGCTCACCAGGGTCGGCACTTCATGCTCGATCAACTCCGCCCGGCGATGATCCGCAAAGCAGTCCGCAAACCGATCCACCAGCCCGATCGCCCGATCCGTTGCCCCAAGCAGCAGGCTCCCCGCGTCGCTCGTCACCGCGCCGCCATCAAATGCCGCCACCACCGCGCGCGATTCTACGCGTGCAAATTCAAATGACTTTGCGCTACACTCTGTCGGCATCGGGGAAATCCTCTGCTGTCCGGTAAGACTTTGTCGCAGAAGAATTATCTCAGATTCAGAGCCCCGATGCACCTACTTCCGTGAGATATCCGGGCTAGACGGATCACCGACCGATTGATGCTGGGTTCAATAATGAGGGGGGATCGGTCCAAAGGGCTCGCAGGGTCCGCCTTAATGACCGTAACATGCCATACTTCTGGCCGTAGATGATCGAAGCCTACGCCTTTAGCCCATGCCGCCAGCTCATCCGCATTGCGCAAGGGGCGAGTGATCCACACGGCGCCAGATGGCAACAACATGGCCATTTGCGACTGCATCGTTCACCTCCGAAATCACCATTCTCCGCACTTTAGATCAATCGAGCCCATTGCCAAGGTGAAGCCCCTCATCCGTATCTCGAAGCGCAAATGGCGACCGGGGCCGGATTTCCAGCGTGCCTGTCTCCCGAAAGGGGCCGGTAAGGCCTGAAGACCCCACCGGCAGCACCATTATGCAGCCTTGGACATTTCGCCTTCATCGTCGGGCTGCGTGGGAACGGGGGGCAGAGGATTGACAGGGGAAGGCATCCAACTTGCGGGCAGCCGCTCGGCCACCGCCACAGCCAAATCGTTGCGCTTCATCTTGGCACAATTCTCCGCCGCATTCGGACCGCAGGCGTCAGTCAGGATGGCGAGCAAGGCTCCCTTCTTCATGCGGGTGAACACCTCGCATCCCGGCGTCCAGACATCGGCCATATTGAGTCCGGCGGCTCCGGCATAAAGGTCAGCAGTACGCAGCCGGGTTTCATCACCGTCCCCGTTGTGCTGGGTCGCGTCGATGGTGATCGCCACCAATCCAGCGAGAAGCTGCATTTTCTCGGCAGGGTCCATATTCCGAATGGCGGCAAACCGACCTTCATCGGGCACAGCCGCAAATTGTTGGGCCATGGCCGTTTCCACGCGCACGATGCTGCTACCGCCCATCAGTTCGTCATCCACCTCCGGGGCGTGGCGAATGGGCGAAACCGATGCCGCAAGCCGATAGCTGTAAGTTTCATGCAGAAGCTGGGCCGCCATCGTGTCGAGAAGAATATCTAGGGCGAGCGTAGGATCGGAGGCGACGGCCTGCTGCAACGCCAGCGTCCGAATGCCGCTCAACTGTTCGATCAGCGCCTTGGAATAGGGGCCTTCAGCCGCCTTCGGCCTATCGCCCCGGTCGCTATCGTCATCCGAACGCAGCCGGATATAACGAACATCCAGAGCGCCGCGATAATCGATATAGGCAATGACACCGTGCTGCGCGCGCAATTCAGAGGGATAGCTCTGCAAGGCGTTTTCCAGCGCATCGAGGCGGTCATGAAGGTCTGCAAGTTCCTCGCTCTCAGGATCGCTTTCCGTGATCTCATCGATGCGCGCCGAAAGCTGCTCGATTTCAGCCGCCTCGGCCTCACTCGCCTCCCGCTTCACCGGATGGAGCATAGGACGGCAATAGATGTCATCGGGACGTGTGGTGGACGCCTCAACCGACTTCCACCCCATATCGCGCAAATCCGCGCCGATCTCCGCCATCTTAGCCTCGGCAAGCTGTTCGACCAGTTCTGGATCATCGGCATAGCCCGATCCATCCTTGCTGAACAAATCGACGGTGATCGTCCCACCCGCCGCCTCGTAAGCCTCGCGCCCCACAAAGATAAAGGTGCCGCAATCCGTCGCGATCTTTTCGCTGGTGAGCGCCTGCCGAATGCGGTGGGCGTTGTCGCCATGCCGGTTGAACAATTCGACCTGCTGGGCCGGGTCGCTGGTGATGGTGAGCGCACGGGCAGTCTCGATGCTCAACCGATCCTCGCCCATTTCATCGAGCAGCACGGTGGCTAGGCTCCCAAGGCTCAACAGCTTTTTCACATGGGCCTCGGAATAGCCGAAACGCACCGCGATGTCCGCCGCGCTCAACCCGCCCTGATCGCGCAAAGCGGCATAGGCTCTGACCGCATCAGCCGGGTGCATGTCTTCGCGCTGGGCATTCTCGGCAAGCGACAGCTCGACCGCTTCCTCCTTGCTCCGCACCACCACGGCGACGGGATAGGTGCCGGTAATGGCTTTGCGCTTTTTCAGCAGTTCGAGCGCGCGAAAGCGGCGTCCCCCGGCGAACACATGATAGGCCCCATCTTCCTCGTAAGTGGCAAGGTTCTGGATCAGGCCATGGGCTGCGATGTCATCGGCCATGCTTTCGATGGCGCTGGGCTTAACGCGGCGCACGTTGAGCGGGGAAAGGCGAAGCTGCGAGAATTTCACGGTCTGGATAGTCATGATGCTGTTTCCCTTGTTCTGAATAGAGCCGAAGGCGATGGGCTCACCATCGACTTCTGGCCCTCGCCGAGAGCAGGGGTGAATGTGCAGGGACTGGTCGCGGGGGAGGGGGATCTCCCGGCCTGCACCGGAGCGCAGCGCAGAGAAGGTTGGGGACACCCCCGCGATCACCAAGCGGAGCGCGGCACGCGCGCAGACGGCTTGGTCCTTGCGCAGAGGGGGCAGCGCCCCTTCATGACGGGCAAAGACACGCCGCACAGCGGCTCACCTTTTTGGCTTGGCGCGCGCGCGCCCCACGCGTCCCCCACCTATCCCGGCTTGCGGATGGCCAGAACAACCGTGTTCACGTTGGTTCCAGCGTGAGCGAACGAACCGGGGGGCAGATCAAACCACTTGTCTTTGCGGCCCCAGCGACAAACCGGCGCGGCCTGCTCGACAAGCCGGTGCAAGTCCAGATGGCGCTTGTCCTCAGCAAACTCCGCGCGCGCGGACATGATCGCCACCAACACGCCTCCCGGCTTCAAAAACTGGTAGGCGTGGCGCACATGGTCACAGTCTCGGCCGCGATCAAAGGGCGGGTTCATCACCACGCGGTCAAAGGGCGCAAAGTCTGCCGGGTTGAGGGCAAGAAAGTCGCTCTCGATCACGTCCGCAAAGCCGTGGAGAACGCCCAGTTCGTGCGCAAGGCCGGGCTGAATTTCAACGCATGTGACCTCGGCGCCTGCATCACGGGCGGGCCTTGCCAGCGCCGCGCTTCCGGCGCTCGGCTCAAGGATGCGCTCGCCGGGCTGGATCTCGGCGCGTTCGATCACCTTTTTCGCGATGTCCTCGGAGGTGAAAAAGGCCCCGAAGTTCTTTGCCGGGGTAAGGTGGAAGCTGGGGGCGTCCTCGGCCTCGGTGGTGTCATAGCCATCCCCGATCACCTCGCCGTAATACTCGGCCAAGAGGAGATTGACGGTGTTGAGAAGGTCTTTGTTCTCGAACCAGATATGAAGGTTGCCGTTCTTGAAAACCCGCACGCGCCAGTAATCGCCATGGATGACCATTGGCAGATTGGCGCGGTTGCGGCCCGCGTCGGTGACAATGCCCGCGATGCTTTGGCTTTCGGAGACGGGCGGCTTGCCGTCCAGTTCGAGAAAGACGCGCTCAACGTCGCGCAAGATGTCGCGGCGCTCATAGCGATCCCATGAACCCCACTCGTTCAAGGCTCTGTCAATGATGAGTCGCGAACCGATCTTGAAACCGTTATGCGAGCGAAAGCGGCGGTCAAGCTTGGCAAAGACGTTCGCGATGCCGCGCAGGTAGAGTTCGCGGCGGCTGCCCCAGATATTGCCGAAAGTGGCCGAACAGTTTTCAGGGGTGAAGGTGGCGGGCGCATCGCGCAAGCCGTCGTGAAATTCGCGGCGGGCCTGCTCGTCTAACAACTGGTCGAACCCGAGTTGATCCATCAGGGCGCGCCAGCATCGCCGGTCAACGATCTGGGTCAGAACGGTCGTGAAGTTCTCGCGCGCGGGAATCTCGGTGATCTTGCAGGTTTCCCGGTCGGCCTTTTGAAGCGGCTCGGCGGTAATGAAAGCCTTGGTCAGCTTGTCCTCGTAGCGGTCGCCGCTAGTCGAGAGCGCCAGCGTGCCGGCGATGGAAAGCCGCCCGGCTGCATCGCGGATGGCGTGGTAGTGGTCGTAAAGATCGAGCCACATGGCGATGGTCTGGTCGCGCCCCTCGCAAATGTCGGTGATCTGCTGCGGCGTCATGAGTTCCTGACCTGTCCTCGGCTGCTCGAACATGAAACTTCGCTCCTTTTGGTCTGTGCCGTCTGCCTGCGGCTACGGCTCTGACCCGCTGGCGAAGCGCGGGATGGGGAGGGGGAAGCGAAATCGACGAGAGTTGGTGCGGGCCGCAAGCCTAGAGAGGCCCGGCGCACAAGCGCGCCGTCCTGGCCGATCTTGGCGGCAACCCGGTCGTGTCTATTTTGCTTCGGGGAACGAAAGGGCAGTAGCCCTTGGTGTTCCCCCCTTCGCAGGAGGGTGGCGGCTTTGCCGCCTCATTATTGAGCGAGGATCTTCACCCAGCAGGGCTGAAACCGCCACGCGGGTTCAGTCGGAGCGCAGCGGAGATAGAGCCGTGCCGCAAGGCCGCTCCCGCCCCCCCCTGTTCACCCATAATACGGAAATCAGGGCTTTTGCGCGATCAAGGCCATGACGGTTTGCTTGCCATCCATCCACGCAGCGGCAGTGGGGCTTCGCCAGGCGATCATGTCATGGATGCGCTGATAATCGTCGGCGAGATTGCGCGTGAAGATCGGCTCATGATGAGCGATTCTATTTCGTAATCTTCGAATGTTTTGCAGGTCATTATACGCCTGGGCACGGCAATTCGGGATCGTTTGAGCCACCGGCGCACCAGGAAAGAACGTCCGAAAATGTGCATTCCAAATTCGGCCATCCTGCCCAACGGTAAAGATGTTTTCCCAAAAGGCGAATTTCAACTCCGCGATGATCTTTCCGGTCGTCGGGAGATTACTGTCGCATATTTGAAGGTCATATGCAGGATTGTAATGAAACTTCTTTTTCGGACGCGGCAGACTGCGGATAAAGCCGTTAGCGCGAGGCCAATTGGCTCCATGGACGGCTTCAATCGCTTCAGCGATCCCATTGCGCACAGCCACTTCACAAACCTGAAGTGGCACGATGAAGGCTGAAGATACGTCGAGATTCCACTCGTAGAGTTCGAGCGCATTTTTCCGGTCATTGCCCATTGCCTGAAGGTAGGTGGCGAAACGGGGAGCCGATATGACGCCTGGCAGGTCCTGAAGCTCGGCGGGAGAGAAAGGCAACGTTGCTATCCTGTCTGCATACGATGTTGACGAATCTTCAACACCGCCATATAAGGGACCATCGGCTTTGAGAACGCGGGCTAACGCCTCCCCTCATCGTCTAAGGAAATCGAAGGCCCGCCGAAAGGTGGGCCTTTTATTTTTCTGCCCAAGTGCAGGAGATTTCCACCATCACAGACGAGCCGAAGAAGCGCTTCATAGCGGCTCGCTATTAATTTAGGCAACGCTGATCTGCGCGCGCTGGGCGCGCCGCGACAAGGACCCGCCGCGCCCAGCGTCACCGTATATGGTGCAGTGAAATATCATCACACTTTAGAAATCAGTTCCATTTGACAGCTCACAGCTTTCGTTCGTCTGAAGCCCTCCCATTCGCGCATACAATGCGGGTAAAACGAACAAGGTGAGCAAGGTCGCGGAAATCAAGCCTCCGATGACAACCGTCGCCAAGGGCTTCTGCACTTCAGCCCCTGCGCCATGGGGACGAAGCCGAGCGACGCCACCAGCGCTGTCATTGCAACTGGGCGAAGCCGGGCCAACGCGCCTTCGCGACTTGCGGTTACCCGATCCATACCGTTGCGCATCAGATCCTGGATCGAGGTTACCATGACCAGGCCGTTGAGGACGGCGATGCCCGACAAAGCAATGAAGCCCACGGCCGCCGAAATCGAGAAGGGTATGCCGCGCACCGCGAGAGCGAGGACACCGCCAACAAGCGCGAGGGGAACGCCCGTGAACACGATCGCGGCATCCCGCGCGGAACCAAGCGCTCCATAGAGCAGCAAGAGAATTAGCGCGAAACAGGCCGGCACGACCAGGGCAAGCCGTGCACGGGCCGATGCGAGATTCTCGAACTGACCACCCCATTCCAGATAGGTGCCTGCGGGTAGCCGCACGTCGCGCGCGATTGCCGCCTGCGCTTCTTCCACCACGCTCGCGACATCGCGGCCGCGCACATTGGCCTGAATGACAACCCGGCGCTTGCCGTTTTCACGGCTGATCTGGTTAGGACCATCGACGATGCTGATGTCTGCAACACTGACCAGCGGAACCGACGTGCCCGATGGCGTCGGTACAGGGACCTGTCCTAGCCTTTCGAAATTGGCACGATCAACGTCGGACAGGCGGATCACCACAGGGAAGTGGCGATCGCCCTCAAAGATAACACCTGCTTCGCGACCGCCAACTGTCGCAGCAATGGTCGCCTGGACATCCTTCGCGGTAACCCCCAGACGTGCCGCCGCGTCGCGGTTAAAGGCTATATCAAGCATCGGCAGCCCTTCGGTCTGCTCGACCTTCACGTCCTGTGCGCCCTGAGTCTTGCGTAACACCGCCGCGATCCTGTCTGCGACATCGTTCATCTGGCCAAAGTCATCGCCAAACACCTTGACTGCGACATCGCTGCGCACGCCAGCGATCAGTTCGTTGAACCGCATCTGGATGGGCTGCGTCACCTCATAAGAATGACCCGGAACACCTGCGAGTCGCTTCTCGATACGTCCGACGACCTCGGCCTTAGCCTCGCCCGGATCGGGCCATTGCGCGCGGGGTTTGAGCATGATGAAAGTGTCGGTCGCATTGGGCGGCATCGGGTCCGATGCCAGCTCGGCGGTCCCGGTACGCGAGAACACCGTCTTGACCTCGGGCATTCCGGTCAGGTGTTGAGTAGCGCCGAGAATTGACCCGGGAGTGGCAGAAATTATCACTGAGAATTGACCCATGCTTTCCTCGCCCCCGGCTGACAGTCGGGAGGCATC
>MEGD01000073.1 GCA_001725355.1 Novosphingobium sp. SCN 66-18 | reverse complement strand
AGGTCGCCCACGAGGCCGATGTCTGCGACCTGGAAGATGGGGGCGTCCTCGTCCTTGTTGATGGCGATGATGGTCTTGGAATCCTTCATGCCGGCCAGGTGCTGGATGGCGCCGGAGATGCCCACGGCGATGTAGACTTCGGGGGCGACGATCTTGCCCGTCTGGCCCACCTGGTAGTCGTTGGGCACATAGCCCGCGTCCACCGCCGCGCGGCTCGCGCCCACGCCCGCGCCCAGCTTGTCCGCCAGCGGCACGATCACCTGCTCGAACGTCGCCGCGTCCTTCAGCGCCCGCCCGCCCGAGACGATGATCTTGGCCGAGGTCAGTTCGGGCCGTTCGCTCTTGGCGATCTCCGAGCCCACGAAGCTGCTCGTCCCGGCATCGGCCGCGCCGCCCACGGCTTCCACCGCCGCGTTGCCGCCGTCCGCCGCCGCCTTGGCAAAGGCCGTGCCGCGCACCGTGATCACCAGCTTGGCGTCGCCGCTCTCCACCGTGGCGATGGCGTTGCCCGCGTAGATCGGCCGCGTGAACGTCTTCGGCCCTTCGACCGACAGGATGTCCGACACCTGCATCACGTCGAGCAGCGCCGCCACGCGCGGCGCCACGTTCTTGCCCGTCGTCGTCGCCGGCGCCACGAACGCGTCGTAGTCCGCCATCAGACCCGCCACCAGCGGCGCCACGTTCTCCGCCAGCGCGTGGGCCAGGCTCGCGTCATCGGCCGTGAGCACCTTGGCCACGCCCGCGATCCGCGCCGCCGCGGCGGCCACGCCGTCCACGCCCGCGCCCGCCACCAGCAGCGTCACCTCGCCCAGCTGCGCCGCCGCGCTCACCGCCGACAGCGTCGCATCCTTCACCGCCGAACCATCGTGTTCGACCCATACCAGTGCCTTGGTCATCTCAGGCTACTCCCAGTTCCTTGAGCTTGGCCACCAGCGCGTCCACATCGGCCACCTTGATCCCCGCCGACCGCACCGGCGGCTCCGATACCTTCAGCGTCTTCAGGCGCGGGCTCGTGTCCACGCCGTAGTCCGCCGGCGTCTTGTTCGCGAGCGGCTTGCTCTTCGCCTTCATGATGTTGGGCAGGCTCGCATAGCGCGGCTCGTTCAGCCGCAGGTCCGTCGTCACCACCGCCGGCAGCGCCAGCCGCACCGTCTCCAGGCCGCCGTCGATCTCGCGCTTCACCACCACGGCATCGCCGTCCACCGTCACTTCGTTGGCGAAGGTCCCCTGCGGACGGCCCAGCAGCGCCGCCACCATCTGCCCCACCTGGTTCGAATCGTCGTCGATCGCCTGCTTGCCCGTGATGATCAGCCCCGGCGCTTCCTCATCGGCAATACCCTTGATGATCTTGGCCACGGCCAGCGGCTCGACCTCGTCGTCCGACTGCACCAGGATCGCCCGGTCCGCCCCCATCGCCAAAGCCGTCCGCAGCGTCTCCTGCGCCTTCGCAGGCCCCACCGACACCGCCACGATCTCGCTTACTACGCCCTTCTCCTTCAGGCGGATCGCTTCCTCAACCGCACTTCACGTTCGCAAGATCAACACCCGTCCCATCACCCTTCACTCGCGGCTTCACGTTGTAATCAATCACCCGCTTCACGCAGACCAGGGCTTTCATCGCTTCAAAGCCTTTCCCAGTTGGATATGGCGGCGGCATAATTTGCGTTTACGTAAACGTCAATCTGTCCGGCCGCTCGCGTGGAAAGAAAATCGATCGGCCGATGGCAAAGCCAGCGGTCGCGGTCCCGGACCTTACCGGGTGCATCCTGGCTGGGCACTCTCCGAAACAGAATGATCCCATGCAAGGGTGAGCGGTGGCGATGCCGCGCGGATCCCTGGTGCTGGCGCGCCCTTGCGACCTTGGTGGAATAAAACACGCGCGATGCTTGCGTTGGCTGCCCAAGTCCAGCAGGGCGGAAAACGCAATGCCCATGATCGACTTCGATCGCCTTGAAGCAATTGTCCACCAGGCCGGACAGATGGCGCTTTCGCGCTGGCCCGGCCACGGACACGCGCTGGAAGTGTGGGACAAGACGCCGGGCAATCCGGTGTGCGAGGCGGATATCGCCGTCGATACCTATCTGAAGCGCGAACTGCACGCACTGCTGCCTTCCGCCGGCTGGCTGTCGGAGGAAACGGTCGATCACCCGGAGCGGCTGGAGCGCGGGCTGTGCTGGCTGGTCGATCCGATCGACGGCACGCGCGATTTCGTGCGCGGGCGTCCGGGGTGGGCGGTTTCCGTGGCACTCGTCAGCGGCGGCCGTCCGCTGATCGGCATGATGAGCGCCCCGGCGCGCGACGAGTTCTGGCAGGCCACTGCCGGCAAGGGCGCCACCCGCAACGGTACGCTTCTTCATGCAAGCAGCCGGACCGAACTGCCCGGATCGCGCGTGCCGGCCGATGCGCTGGCGGGAGTCGATGGTGACCTGGTGCTGGTGGACAAGCCCAATTCGATCGCGCTGCGCATTGCCATGGTCGCCGCCGACGAAGCGGACCTGCTCGCCACGCTGCGCTGGGGCTTCGAATGGGATGTGGCGGCCGCCGCGCTGATCGCGCGCGAGGCGGGTGCCACCACCACCGACGCCTTCGGGCAGCCGCTGGTCTTCAACAAGCGCGATCCGCGCGCCTTCGGGCTGCTGGTGACCGCGCCGGCGATTCACGCGGCGGCGGTGGACCGGCTGGCGGACCGGGCGGCCAGGCTCGCCTGACCCGCCCTTTCCGGGCCAATCCTCAGGCCTCGGCGAAATCCTCGGTGTCGATCGTCGGCAGCATCGCCTCGGCATAGCGGTGGCCGGCGACGGTCTGCTGGTTGATCAGCGCGTCCACCTCGGCCGCCACGGCGGCGGGAATGGCCCAGTCCCAGCGCGCGATGTTTTCCTCGAGATGCGCGATCTTGCCGGTGCCGGGGATGGCGACGACATGGTCCCCGCGCGACAGCACCCAGGCGAGCGACAATTGCGCCGGCGTCACGCCCGCGCGGGTGGCGATGGCGTTGAACTGCTGCACCAGGCCATAGTTGTGCGTCCAGTTGTCGCCCTGGAAGCGCGGCATCGCGCGGCGGATGTCCTTTTCCTCCAGCGCCGCCGGGTCCTGCACGCCATTGGCGAGGACGCCGCGCGCGACCGGCGAGAACGCGACGAAGGTCGTGCCCAGTTCGCGGCACGCATCAAGCACGGCAATTTCCGCCTGGCGCGTCCACGGCGAATATTCGGTCTGCATTGCGGCAATGGGGTGGACGGCGGCGGCCTTTCGCAGCGTGTCGGCCGACATTTCGGACAGGCCGATCGCGCCGATCTTGCCCTCGCGGACGAGGTCCGCCATCGCGCCGACCGATTCCTCGATCGGCACGGTGAAATCGCGCCGGTGCATGTAGTAAAGATCGATGTGGTCGGTCTGGAGCAGGCGCAGCGAGACTTCGAGCTCGCTGCGGATGGTGTCGGGATGGCAATCGATCCCGCGCTTTTCCCCGCTGGCGAAAATGCCCATCTTGGAGGCGAGGAACACCTTGTCGCGCTTGCCCTTCAGCGCCTTGCCGACCTGTGTTTCGTTATGGCCCAGGCCATAGAGGCGGGCGGTGTCGAAATGGTCGTAGCCGATCTCGATCGCGCGATCGAGCAGGCGCAGCCCGTCCTCGTCGCCCGGGCGGCCACCATAGGCCCAGCTCAGCGACATACAGCCGAGCCCCACGGGATTGGTCGGGCGTCCGGCGATGGGGCGGTGTTGGATCGGCATGGCAGAATCTCCTTTGCCACGCCGATGCCAGCCGGGTGCGCGGAACGTCAACCCGGCTGGTTCGGTATCATGCTTCTACCGACGCCTTACTGGCCGGCGCGAGCGCGGGCCACGTCGTCCTGCGAGATCGGCACGATCTTGATCTCGACGCGGCGGTTGGCCGAACGGCCGGCCTCGGTATCGTTCGAGGCGACCGGCTGCGTCTCGCCGAAGCCCTGGCTGCGGATGCGCGAATAGGACACCCCGCGCGAGGTCAGGTAATCGGCCACCGCGCGGGCGCGGCGCTCGGAAAGGGCCTGGTTGTACGCGTCCGACCCGGTCGAATCCGTGTGGCCGTACACGTCGATCAGGCTGTCGGGGTACTGGTTGAGCGACTGCGCCACCTTGTCCAGCGTATCGCGGAAGGTGGGCTTGATCGCCGAACTGTCGGTATCGAACGTCACGCCGTTGGGCAGGTTGACGAGAATGGCCGAGCCGTTGTCGGTCGGTGTCACGTCCACGCCGCTGCCGGCGGTGGATTCGCGCAGCTGCTTGATCTGCTTGTCCATCGAATAGCCCACGGCCGCGCCGGCGATGCCGCCGATGCCCGCACCCAGGATGCGGCCGGTCTTGCCGCCGATCAGGCCGCCCAGCAGCATGCCGCCCAGCGCGCCGCCGACGCCGCCGATGGCGGTGCGCGAAACCTTCTTCTCGCCCGTGTTGGGATCGGTGACGCAGGCCGAAAGGCTGACGAGCGACACCGCGCACAGGCTCGAAACGAGGACCCGACGAATCTTCATGTTGTATTCCCCTTCTTGCGACGCTTCGCCCCGGCCGCTCTCTCCCGCGGCGGTGAACCGGCGTGATTAACCTACATCGACCTGATTACGCACCGCCAGTCTGAACTGTTCCCGAACGGTGGGACTTCGCGAACGGCGATGAATCTGCTAGCGGACGGGGCGTGACACCTTTTCCCTGGCCTGACGTCTTCGTCATCGTGGGCCTCGTCGTGCTCAATGGCCTGTTTTCCATGTCGGAACTGGCGATCGTTTCCGCGCGTCCCGCGCGCCTGAAGGTTGCGGCCGAAGCCGGCAGCCGGGGCGCGCGCACCGCGCTGGAGCTGGCGGCCGATCCCGGCAAGTTCCTTTCGACCGTGCAGATCGGCATCACGCTCGTCGGCATCGTTGCCGGCGCCTACTCCGGCGCGAGCCTGGGCGGCCCGGTGGGCGAGCGGCTGGCGGCGGCGGGCGTGCCCGCGCGCTATGCCGGCGAGGCGGGCTTCATCCTGGTCATCGCGGTCACCACCTACCTGAGCCTCGTCGTCGGGGAACTGGTGCCCAAGCAGCTGGCGCTGCGCGCGGCGGAACCGATCGCCATCGTCGCGGCCCGGCCGATGGTGCTGATCGCCCGCATCAACGCGCCGTTCGTGTGGGCGCTGGACCGCTCTTCCGGGCTGCTGCTGCGCTTGCTGCGGCTGAACAAGGGGACGGAGCAGGAGGTCACCGCGGAGGAACTCCAGATGATCTTCGCCGAGGCCACCCGCTCCGGCGTGATCGAGGAGGACGAGCGCGCGCTGATGACCAGCGTGATGCGGCTGGCCGAACGCCCGGTGCGCGAGGTGATGACGCCGCGCACCGAACTGCACTGGATCGAGCGCAAGGCGAGCGAGGCGGAGATCCGCGCCGCGATCGAGGACAGCCCGCATTCGCTGCTGCTGGTGGCGGACGGTTCGGTGGACCGGATCGTGGGCGTGGCCAAGGTGCGCGACGTGCTGTCGGTGCTGTTGCGCGGGCGCAAGGTCATGCTGACGCGGCTGATGAAGAAGCCGGCGATCGTGCCCGATCAGCTCGACACCATGGACGCGCTGCGCGTGATCCAGCAGGCGGAGGTTGCGCTGGCGCTGGTGCACGACGAATACGGCCATCTGGAAGGCATCGTCACCCCGGCGGACCTGCTGGCGGCGATCGCCGGCAATTTCGTGGGCCACGGCGACGAAGGCGATGCGCCGATGATCGTGGAGCGCGAGGACGGCTCGCTGCTGATCGCCGGGGCGCTGCCCGCCGACGCGCTGGGCGACCGGCTGGCGATCGACCTGCCCGAAGACCGCGATTACGCCACCGCCGCCGGTTACGTGCTGTCGGTGCTGAAACACCTGCCGACCGAGGGCGAGCATTTCGCCGAGCAGGGCTGGCGCTTCGAGATTGTCGACATGGACGGCCGCAAGATCGACAAGGTGCTGGTGAGCCGGATCAAGGCCGCGCACCCCGAAAAGGCCGAGCTGGACGGATAGAGTCGCGTTCGGCGGAGGGCGGCGCGCGGCAGGCCCACCCCACTGCGACTAACGCCGCCTATGACGGCGCAAGCCTCGCTCCCCTCCCGCTTGCGGGAGGGGTTGGGGGTGGGAAGCGTCCCATCGTTAGCAAGGTGCAGAATCACCAAACGAAAAGGGCGGCCCCGAAGGACCGCCCTTTGCTGTTTCTGTCCGGAAGACCGGAAGAAGATTACTTGAGCTCGACGGTGCCGCCGGCTTCTTCGATCTTCTTCTTGATTTCTTCGGCTTCCGCCTTCGAAACGCCTTCCTTGACGGCCTTCGGCGCGCCTTCGACCAGCGCCTTGGCTTCGGTCAGGCCCAGGTTGGTGATCGCGCGGACTTCCTTGATAACCTGGATCTTCTTGCCACCGTCGCCCGTCAGGATGACGTCGAATTCGGTCTTTTCTTCAGCGGCGGCAGCTTCGCCACCGGCAGCCGGAGCGGCGGCAACGGCAACGGCGGCAGCGGCGGAAACGCCCCATGCTTCTTCCAGGGCCTTGGCGAGGTCAGCGGCCTCGAGGACGGTCAGCTTCGACAGTTCTTCAACAAGCTTGGCGATATCGGCCATGATATTTCACTCCTGATTTCGTGGCGCCCGGCGCGGCGCGCCGGACGAAAATCGTTTCGATACGTCTTACGCGGCTTCTTTGGCGTAGGCGCCGAAGACACGGGCCAGCTTCGCCGCCGGAGCGGTGGCGAGCTGGGCGATCTTCGTGGCCGGAGCCTGGACGAGGCCGATAAGCTTGGCGCGCAGTTCGTCGAGCGACGGCATCGAGGCGAGCGCCTTGACCCCTTCCGCGTCGAGAATCTGGCCACCCATCGCGCCGCCGACAATTTCGATCTTGTCGGTGGTCTTGGCGAATTCGATCACAGCCTTGGCGGCGGCAACCGGATCGGCCGAGGCAGCGATCGCCGTCGGACCGGTGAAGAAATCACCAATGCCTTCGTAATCGGTGCCCGCGACGGCAAGCTTGGCAAGACGGTTCTTCGCAACCTTGTAAGTCGCGCCCGCTTCCCGGATCTTCGTGCGCAGGGCGGTGGACTGGGCCACCGTCATGCCGAGGTTGCGGGTGATGACCACCGCGCCGGCCTCGGAGAAGACCGAGTTCAGGAACGCGACCGATTCGGCTTTCTGCGAACGATCCATGCCTTACTCCTTCACAATGGCCGCCCGGGACAGGCCCGGAACGGCCGGCTACGTTTGCTTGCCCCTGCGAACGCAGGGGTCGATGCCCCCGAGGGGACACCGGCGAGTCCGTTGACAAGGGAAGGAGGTGCGCCCGAAAGCGCGGCTGGCGCCACGAACCGCAGGGCGGAACGTCGGGCCAAGGGGCACGCGGCCCCGGAAACTCTTTTCCCCGCCTAGGCTGGAGATTAAGCGGGAAGCCCGCACCAGCTGTCT
Source organism: Novosphingobium sp. SCN 66-18 (assembly GCA_001725355.1). Lineage (GTDB taxonomy): Bacteria > Pseudomonadota > Alphaproteobacteria > Sphingomonadales > Sphingomonadaceae > Novosphingobium. The sequence goes on along the minus strand of MEGD01000073.1, from coordinate 6,321 downwards.
CGGACGGATGATCTCCGGGCTTGCGCCCTTCGATCAGGGGCGGGCCAATAGCAGGCCGGGGCGCCGAGTCAAGGCTGGAGTCCCCGTGGCAAGGGCCGGAAGCCCCGCGGTGCGGTCATTCCGCCTCGCCCCGGTAGCCCAGCAGATCGCCCGGCTGGCATCCCAGCTCCTGGCAGATCGCTTCCAGCGTGGAGAAGCGGATCGCCTTGGCCTTGCCGGTTTTCAGGATGGAAAGGTTGGCGAGCGTCATGTCGACCCGCTCGGCCAGTTCGGTGAGCGTCATGCCCCGGGCCTGGAGCAGCTCGTCCAGTCGGACCACGACCGGCATCACACGGTTCCTTCCAGGTCTTCGCGCATCCGCGCCCCTTCGCGAAAGACGCGGGCGAGAATGAACAGCACGATCGCCAGCAGGAACGATCCCGGCGAGATATCGAAGTCCGCCGTGGCGTTGCCGATCATGCCGGCCAGCCACACGCCCATCGCGCCGACGGGCCACGACAGGCCTTCCACCGCCAGCGTCAGCCAGCCCATGCGGGTCAGGCGCCGGGCGTTGGCGGGGATGAAGGGATCGCCGGCGCCCACGCTGTCGATGATGCGCCGCAGGTCGAGCAGGAACAGGAAGGCCCCGGCGGCCATTGCGGCAACCAGCAGCAGGATCACGGCAAGGCCGGGAATGGTCTGCGTGCTGGCGGCGTGGCCGGTTTCCGAGGCGATGCCGGCAAGCACGTCGGCCCGGAACAGGACGATGGCCGGGGCGCCGAGCAGGCTGGTCACGCCGATCAGGACGGCGAGGCCGAGGCCGGCGGTGACGATCAGGCGCCCCGCCGTCAGCAGGGGGTCGCGGGGGCTAAGAGACATGGTGGTGGTTTCCTCGTTGATAGGGTCAGGCGAGCGTCGGCAGCGGCAAGCTGGGGGCAAGCGCCTGGCGCGGTCCCGATGCGGTGGCGGCAAGCGCCGGAAGGAGCAGCAGCAGCGCGCAGACGAGCGGCACGATGGCGGTGCGCGATCCGGCAAGGCGGGGGCTGGGCATGGGGGACTTCTCCAGGTGGTCGATATCGATATTCAATAAGAGCATCATTTCTTATCGTCAATCGATAATATCGAAAATCGATATGCAGGTCGCATCGAACTGCGGCCACCCTTTGACAGCGCGTGATCGCCTCCCTATATGGCCTCTCACAACCGGCGCTTCGAGCAAGGCTTTCCCATACGCGGGGGACGGCACAAGGAAGGAAGCGCGCGGGTTCATTGGACGCGAAGGCTGCTGGCCGGGTTCCCGAATCGGGTTCCGTGCCGTGCGGCCTTTTCGTGTTTGATGCGCCAACGCCGCGTTTGGCACCGTTTCGCCGGGTTCGCCCGGCCTTTGATAGAGCGAAGAGGCAGAACTCCTCCATGGCGACCAAGGCTCCCGCACGCCCCGGCGTGAAGAAGCGCATCCGCAAGATCTTCGGCGACATCCACGAAGTCGTGCAGATGCCGAACCTGATCGAGGTTCAGCGCGAATCCTACGAGCAGTTCCTGCGCTCCGATCCGGCCACGGGCTATGTCTCGGGCCTGGAGAAGACGCTGCGTTCGGTGTTCCCGATCCAGGACTTCGCCGGCACCGCCAGCCTCGATATCAAGGAGCGCGACGGCTACGTGCTCGAGGCGCCGAAGTACGACGTCAACGAATGCCGCCAGCGCGGCATCACTTATGCCGCGCCGATGAAGGTGACGCTCAAGCTGGCGACCTTCGAGGTCGACGCCGAGACCGAAACCAAGTCGCTCATCGATATCAAGGAGCAGGACGTCTACATGGGCGATATCCCGCTCATGACCGACAACGGCACCTTCTTCATCAACGGGACCGAGCGCGTCATCGTGTCGCAGATGCACCGTTCGCCGGGCGTCCTGTTCGACCATGACCGCGGCAAGACGCACTCGTCGGGCAAGTACCTCTTCGCCGCCCGCGTGATCCCCTATCGCGGTTCGTGGCTCGATTTCGAGTTCGACGCCAAGGACATCGTCAACGTCCGTATCGACCGCAAGCGCAAGCTGCCGGTCACGGCGCTGCTCTATGCGCTGGGCCTCAACGGCGAGCAGATCCTCGATTACTTCTACGACAAGGTCACCTGGGCGCGCGGCGAAGGCGGCTGGCGCGTGCCGTTCGTGCTGGAACAGTGGCGCGGCGCGAAGCCGGCGTTCGACATCGTCGATGCCAAGTCGGGCGAGGTGATCTTCCCCGCCGGTCAGAAGATCAGCCCGCGCGCCGCGAACAAGGCGGCCAAGGACGGGCTTGAGGAACTGCTGATCCCGACCGAGGAAATCTTCGGCCGCTATTCGGCCAAGGACCTGATCGACGAATCGACCGGCCGCATCTGGATCGAGGCGGGCGCTGCTCGACATCGACCACGTCAACACCGGCCCGTGGATCCGCAACACGATGAAGGCCGACAAGGCCGAGGACCGCGACCAGGCGCTGGCCGACATCTATCGCGTGATGCGCCCCGGCGAACCGCCGACGCGCGAAACCGCCGAAGCGCTGTTCGACGGCCTGTTCTTCGACGCCGACCGCTACGACCTTTCGGCTGTGGGCCGCGTCAAGCTCAACATGCGCCTCGGCCTCGACTGCCCGGATACGGTCACCACCCTGCGCACCGACGATATCCTCGCGGTGGTCAAGGAACTGGTGAACCTGAAGGACGGCAAGGGCGAAGTCGACGACATCGACAACCTCGGCAACCGCCGCGTGCGTTCGGTGGGCGAGCTGCTGGAGAACCAGTACCGCGTCGGCCTGCTGCGCATGGAACGCGCGGTGAAGGAGCGCATGTCGTCGGTCGACGTGTCGACGGTCATGCCGAACGACCTGATCAACGCCAAGCCGGCGGTGGCCGCGGTGCGCGAGTTCTTTGGTTCGTCGCAGCTGTCGCAGTTCATGGACCAGACCAACCCGCTGTCCGAAGTGACGCACAAGCGCCGCGTTTCGGCGCTCGGGCCGGGCGGTCTTACCCGCGAACGCGCGGGCTTCGAGGTCCGCGACGTTCACCCGACGCACTATGGCCGCATCTGCCCGATCGAAACGCCGGAAGGCCCGAACATCGGTCTGATCAACTCGCTGTCCACCTTCGCCCGCGTTAACAAGTACGGCTTCATCGAAACGCCGTACCGCAAGGTCGTGGACGGCAAGGTGACCAAGGAGGTCGTGTACCTCTCGGCCATGGAAGAGCAGAAGCACACCGTGGCGCAGGCTTCGGCCGAAACCACGGCGGACGGCTCGTTCGTCGAGGAACTCGTCTCGGCGCGCCAGAACGGCGAATTCGTGATGGCCCCGCGCGACACGATCACGCTGATGGACGTCAGCCCCAAGCAGCTCGTCTCGGTGGCCGCCTCGCTCATTCCGTTCCTGGAAAACGACGACGCCAACCGCGCGCTGATGGGCTCGAACATGCAGCGCCAGGCGGTGCCGCTGGTCAAGGCCGACGCGCCGTTCGTGGGCACCGGCATGGAAGAGACCGTGGCGCGTGACTCCGGCGCCGCGATCGCCGCGCTGCGCGGCGGCATCGTCGACCAGGTCGATGCGACGCGTATCGTTATCCGCGCTTCGGGCGATGTCGAACCCGGCCAGTCGGGCGTCGACATCTACACGCTGCAGAAGTTCCAGCGTTCGAACCAGAACACCTGCATCAACCAGCGTCCGCTGGTGAAGGTGGGCGACGTGGTCGAAAAGGGCGACGTGCTGGCCGACGGTCCCTCGACCGATCTCGGCGAGCTGGCGCTCGGCCGGAACACGCTCGTCGCGTTCATGCCCTGGAACGGTTACAACTACGAAGACTCGATCCTGATCTCCGAACGGATCGTGAAGGACGACGTCTTCACCTCGATCCACATCGAGGAGTTCGAGGTCATGGCCCGCGACACCAAGCTCGGGCCGGAAGACATCACGCGCGACATTCCCAACGTCGGCGAGGAAGCGCTGCGCAACCTCGACGAGGCGGGCATCGTCTATATCGGCGCCGAAGTGCATCCGGGCGACATCCTGGTCGGCAAAATCACCCCCAAGGGTGAATCGCCGATGACCCCGGAAGAGAAGCTGCTGCGCGCGATCTTCGGTGAAAAGGCCAGCGACGTGCGCGACACCTCGCTCCGCCTGCCGCCGGGCGTTTCGGGCACGATCGTCGAAGTGCGCGTGTTCAACCGCCACGGCATCGAGATCGACGACCGTACCCGCGCGATCCAGAACGAGGAAATCGAACGCCTCGCCAAGGACCGCGAGGACGAACGCGCGATCCTCAACCGCGCCACCTTCAACCGTCTGCGCGACATGCTGCTCGGCCAGGTGGCCGCGGCCGCGCCGAAGGGGCTGAAGAAGGGCATCGAGATCGACGAGCAGGTGCTGGCCGATGTCGAACGCCACGAATGGTGGAAGTTCGCGGTGGCCGACGATGCGCGCCAGGCGCAGCTCGAAGCGGTGAAGGCGCAGTACGACGAGACCGTCAAGGCGATCCAGGAGAAGTTCGAGGACCGCAAGGAAAAGCTCGAACGCGGCGACGAACTCGCCCCGGGCGTGCTCAAGATGGTCAAGGTCTTCGTCGCGGTGAAGCGCAAGCTGCAGCCGGGCGACAAGATGGCCGGCCGTCACGGTAACAAGGGCGTCATCAGCCGCATCCTGCCGATCGAGGACATGCCGTTCCTGGAAGACGGCACCCACGTCGACATCGTGCTGAACCCGCTGGGCGTGCCTTCGCGCATGAACGTCGGGCAGATCTTCGAGACGCACCTGGGCTGGGCCGCGCGCGGCCTGGGCCAGCAGATCAAGCACGCGCTCGAGGACTGGCGCTATGCCAATCCCAATCCGGAAGCTGCCGCGCCGCCGAGCGTGCTGATCGACAAGCTCAAGGACGTGTACGGCGAGCAGTACCACGCCGATATCGACAGCCGGAACACGGCCGAGATCGTCGAGCTGGCCGAGAACCTGAAGGCGGGCGTGCCCATGGGCACCCCGGTGTTCGACGGCGCGCGCGAATCCGACATCTCGGCGATGCTGACCAAGGCGGGTCTCGACACTTCGGGCCAGTCCACGCTCTATGACGGGCGCACGGGCGAAGCCTTCGACCGCAAGGTCACGGTGGGCATCATCTACATGCTGAAGCTGCACCACCTGGTCGACGACAAGATCCACGCGCGTTCGATCGGGCCGTACAGCCTCGTCACCCAGCAGCCGCTGGGCGGCAAGGCCCAGTTCGGCGGCCAGCGCTTCGGGGAAATGGAGGTCTGGGCGCTCCAGGCCTATGGCGCGGCCTATACGCTGCAGGAAATGCTGACGGTGAAGTCGGACGACGTGGTCGGCCGCACCAAGGTCTACGAAGCGATCGTCAAGGGCGACGACACCTTCGAGGCCGGCATTCCCGAAAGCTTCAACGTGCTCGTCAAGGAAATGCGCTCGCTGGGCCTCAACGTCGAACTGTCGTCGCTGGACGATCAGGAAGACGACGACGGCCTTGCCGAGGCGGCGGAGCCACCCCTAACCCCTCCCGCAAGCGGGAGGGGGATAAAGGAAGAAGACATGAACGACCTGACCAAATTCACCAACCAGCTCGCCAAGCCCGAGACGTTCGACCAGATCCAGATCGGTCTGGCCTCGCCCGAGCGCATCCGCTCCTGGTCCTTCGGTGAGATCAAGAAGCCGGAAACGATCAACTACCGCACGTTCAAGCCCGAGCGCGACGGCCTGTTCTGCGCGCGCATCTTCGGTCCGGTGAAGGACTACGAATGCCTGTGCGGCAAGTACAAGCGCATGAAGTACAAGGGCGTCGTCTGCGAAAAGTGCGGCGTCGAAGTCACCGTCACCAAGGTGCGCCGCGAGCGGATGGGCCACATCGAGCTGGCCGCCCCGGTCGCGCACATCTGGTTCCTGAAGTCGCTGCCCTCGCGCATCGGCCTGCTGCTGGACATGCAGCTCAAGCAGCTTGAGCGCATCCTCTACTTCGAAAGCTACGTCGTGATCGAGCCGGGCATCACCCCGCTCGAACGCTACCAGCTGCTGACCGAGGACGAACTGCTCGACGCGCAGGACGAATACGGCGAAGACGCGTTCAGCGCCGGCATCGGCGCCGAAGCGGTCAAGCAGATGCTGATCGACCTGGACCTCGAACAGGAACGCAAGGACCTGATGGAGGAGCTCGCCACCACCAAGAGCGAGCTGAAGCCCAAGAAGATCATCAAGCGCCTCAAGGTCGTGGAATCGTTCATCGATTCGGGCAATCGCCCGGAATGGATGATCCTCGACGTGGTGCCGGTCATTCCGCCGGAACTGCGCCCGCGGGTGCCGCTGGACGGCGGCCG
>MEGD01000072.1 GCA_001725355.1 Novosphingobium sp. SCN 66-18 | reverse complement strand
CAGGTCCCAAGGGTTTGGCTGTTCGCCAATTAAAGTGGTACGTGAGCTGGGTTCAGAACGTCGCGAGACAGTTTGGTCCCTATCTGCCGTGGGCGTCGATACTTGAGAGGAGTTGCCCCTAGTACGAGAGGACCGGGGTGAACATGCCTCTGGTGTACCTGTCATTGCGCCAGCAGTGCAGCAGGGTAGCTATGCATGGACGGGATAACCGCTGAAAGCATCTAAGCGGGAAGCCTCCCTCAAGATAAGGTATCTTCGAGTCGTGATAGACCATCACGTTGATAGGCCGGGTGTGGAAGTGCGGTAACGCATGAAGCTAACCGGTCCTAATAACTCTGTTCATGCTTGAGAATCCCGCCATCAATGACAGGCCTGCCCATGCAGAGCCCGTCCATCGATGACGGACGATACCAGCCAACAGCACAACATCGCACAATCCATCCCCGCAAAGGAATGGACACAAAGCATCGATCCAATCCGTCGGCTCCATTGCCTGGTGGCCATAGCGTCTGTGAACCACCCGATCCCTTCTCGAACTCGGCCGTGAAACCAGTCCGCGCCAATGGTACTAACGCTCAAGCGTTGGAAGAGTAGGTCGCCGCCAGGCATTGAAGCCGACGGATTAAAAAAACCCATTCATGATGATCAGACAAAAGCCCGCCTTTCCGGCGGGCTTTTTGTTTACCCGCGCTTCGCGAACCGAAGCGGACCTTTTGTTGCAACAAAGCATCAGGCGATTGCCGAAAATGCACCCGCGCGCATTCGACGCTGGCGCGCTCCGCAAATCCCCCTAGAACACCGTCATCCACCGTTCGCCCGGCGTGGCTTGGGAGAGGATGCGGGAAAACTGCACCGCGCCGGGCGTTACGGGGATATCATCAACGAGAGTTCGGCATGGTTCAGCGCTTTTCGGCAGCGCTGTTGGCGTCTGCCTGATCGGCACTCCAGACCTTGCCTCCGCCAATCCACGTCTCGAGGACTTTGGTGGCGCGTATTTCCGCCGCGCTGGCGAACATCGGATCGGTATCGACGAATACGAAATCGGCACGCTGGCCGGGGACCAGGCGGCCGAAGTGCTGTTCGGCGAAGCCGGCCCATGCCGCTGCACTGCTATATCCGGCAAGCGCGCTGGCCCGGTCGACGCGTTCCTGCGGCTGCCATCCGCCGACAGGCTGGCCCGCTGGGTCTTCCCGGCTGATGGCGGCGGCGATGCCGGCAAAAGGATCGGCCTGTTCCACCGGCGCATCCGACCCGAAGGCGAGCGTTGCACCCGCCGCCTGGAGCGAATGCCACGCATAGGCGCCGGCGAGCCGCTGCGGCCCGAGGCGAGCCTCCGCCATCAACCGGTCCGAAGTCTGGTGCACCGGCTGCATCGAGGCGACGATGCCGTTGCGCCCGAAGCGCGCGAAGTCCGTCGGGTCCACGATCTGCGCGTGTTCGATGCGCCAGCGGCGATCGCCCTTGTAGGTTTGCGACAGGTCCTCGATGGCGTCCAGCACGGCGGCATTGGCCTGATCACCAATGGCGTGCACCGCGATCTGGAAGCCGTCCATCGCGGCGCGGCTCATCAGGTTGCGCAACTGCGTGTCGGACAACTGGGGCAGCCCGCGCGTGCCGGGCGCGTCGGCATAGGGGGCCTTGAGCCACGCCCCGCGCGATCCCAGCGCTCCGTCCATGTAGAGCTTAACCCCGTTGAGGCGCAGGCGGTCCTGATAGAGCCACGGGGTGGGGCCGGGGCCGGCGATCAGCGCCATCTGATCGACGCCGGCGGCATAGGCCATGATCCGGATATAGAGTGCGTTGCGATCACCGGCGCGGCGATAGGCCTGCCAGTCCTCGATGCTGGTGCCCATGTCGGCCACGGCGGTGACGCCGCGCCGGAACAGCAGGCGCTGCGTCACCGCCAGCGCGACATCGCGGTCGGCCGCGCGCGGGGCGGGGACCACCCGCGCAACCAGCGCTTGCGCGGCATCGACCAGCACGCCGGCCGGTGCACCGGCGGCGGTGCGCTCGAGATGGCCGCCGGCCGGGTCCTTGGTCTGCGCCGTGACGCCCGCGGCTTTCAGCGCCGCGCCATTGGCCCAGCTTGCATGGCCATCGACACGTTCGAGCCAGACCGGCTTGTCGGCTACGACGGCGTCGAGTTCCGCCGCCGTGGGAAAGCGCCCCAGTCCCCAGCTTTCCTGATTCCAGCCGCGCCCGATGATCCAAGGGCGATCGGGATGCTCGGCGGCATAGCTCTTGATCCGTTCCAGCGCCTCGGCGAGCGATTTCGTATCCGACAGATCCAGCGTGAGCGCGGCAAAGCCGAGTTGCATGACGTGCGCGTGCGCGTCGATCAGGCCGGGCAGCATGATCCGGCCCTTGCCATCCACGTGGTACTGAATGCCCTTGGGCGGCTTCTTCTCGCCGGGCCGGTAGATGGCCTTGATCACGCCGGCATCGTCGAAGACCAGCGCCGAAAACGTCTGGACGCGGCCATCGGGGCCGATGGTTTCGCCGTTGACGTTATCGACCAGCGTATCGGCCAGCGCGAGCGACGGGGTTGTCGCCAGCAGCAGCGCCGCGATTGCGGCCCGGCGCCGGTGGCTCACGCGGGCGAGCCCTTCTCGCCACCCCTTCTTGGCAGGCGGCGGATCAGCGCGCTGGTGTCCTCGCGCCCGCCGCCCAAAGCCTGCACATCGGCATAGAACTGGTCGATCAGCGCCGTCGTCGGCACGCTGGCGCCCAGATTGCGGGCTTCCTCGATGGCGAGGCCCAGGTCCTTGCGCATCCAGTCGATCGCGAAGCCGAAATCGAACTCGTCCTTCGCGGCGGTGTGCCAGCGGTTGTCCATCTGCCAGCTCTGCGCCGCGCCGCCCGAAATCGCCTCGAACACCTTGTCGAGATCGAGGCGGGCGATCTGGCAGAAACGGATCGCTTCGGAAAGGCCGGCGATCGCGCCCGCGATGCACATCTGATTGGCCATCTTGGCGGTCTGCCCGGCGCCGGACTTGCCAACATGGACCACCCGCTTGGCATAGGCGGTAAGAATTGTGCGCGCCGCGTCCACCGCTTTCGCGCTGCCGCCGCACATGATCGAAAGCGTACCATTCTCGGCGCCGGACTGGCCGCCGGTGACGGGCGCATCGACGCAGAGCAGTTCCTTGTCGCGCCCTTCCACCGCGATCTGGCGGGCGATCCGTGCGGAAACGGTGGTGTGATCGATGAACAGTGCGCCCCGCCGCAGCGTGGAAAAAGCGCCCGTGGGGCTGAGCACGACATCGGCGAGATCGTCATCGTTGCCAACGCAGGTGATCACGACATCGGCTCCCTCGGCCGCTTCAGCGGGCGACGAGGCGACGCGCGTCGCAAGACCGGGGTTCGCTGCCTGCCATGCCTCGGCGCGGGTGGCGGTGCGGTTGTAGATGGTGAGGCGGTGCCCGGCCTTGCCAAGATGGCGGGCCATCGCGCCGCCCATTACGCCGAGGCCCAGAAACGATACGTTGAGAGGTTCGCTCATGCCCGCCTGTTTAACGGCTTTGGCGGCGGGTTCCAGTCGCAAAGCGCACGGGGCGTCAGGCGTGCTGCGCCTGCAGGCTGGCGGTCAGAGACAGATAGAATTCCGCGATCGCGGCCAGCGCCTGGTCACTGATGATGGGCGTTGCTCCGTACCGGGTGGGGACAAGCCCGTGCCCGCGCGCGGCGATGGCAAGATCATGGGCCAGTCTCGTGCCGGGCGAAACCGGCGAGTTGCCTGTTGCGAAAGCGCGGACCCGCCCGATCGCGCGCAGGCGCAGGACGTCCACCGGAAAGCGGCTTTCCATCGCCTTGATCCGCGACAGCTTGCGCGCGGTATCGGTGTCGCTCTCCGCTGCGGCGCAGTGGTGGGGTGGCGCCTCTGAAGACGGGGCTTGCTCGTCGATAAGGATGGCCAGGAAGCGGTCCAGTTCCTTCAGACAATTGCCCGCCAGCCGCAGCATAACGCGCGCGGTACGTTCGCAGCCGGGCATCGCGGTGGCATCGCGCGCGGCGCGATCGATCAGAAAACGGCAGCCCCGGACCATTGCCCCATGCGCTGCGGAAAGCGATGCTGCATCGGCCTGGACCCGCAGGGGCGAACCCTTCCGCGAAAGGGACTCAGGCAAGAAGATGGCGCCCGGATGGATGGCGACGGTAACGTTCGGTCATGGGCTGCTCCGATCCAGACGTGCCAGCGGGAGGTTTCATCGTGCCGGCAGTGCTATTTTCGGAACCTGACGGATGCGCCCGCTTACAGCAGTTGCGCCCGGCCGTCCAACGCGGAACTGCGCCATAGTTCGCAGCGGGAATAGATCAGGAGGTAGCGGGAATCGCGAAATAGCCAGAAAATAGCAAATTTACGCCATTTATGGACTTATCATTTCGCAGGATACCCCCAATCATACCCCCGAATGTGCTGGCTAGGCGCATTTCCGAGCGGCTGGAGCGCCGCCCCGCTCATCAATCTCAAGGGCTGTGCGGAGCAGGACCGGCAATCCGATTCGGACGCGTTTGCCGGCCCGAGAATTGCCGATCAGCCCCTCACACCCTACGCGACAAATCACAGCCGAAAAGGCGGCAATTTCCGCCGTTTCGGTGGATGGCATCTTCCCAGTCAGATCTAAATTGCGGCTGATTTCCAAATAATTGCCAATTCACTGGCGCGTCATGCCCCGTTACTTCGGGCACGTATGCCCCTTTTTGGCGGGGCAATTCTTGATTCGGATGTAATTGGCTGGCGACAGCACGTATCGGCTCCGCCGTGCAGCCGGCGTTTCGCTGTGGGATCACTCTCCAAAAGACGGGAACGGCGGGAAATTGGGATCAAGCGGGCTAACTTGTTGAAGTGATTTTCTTAATGGTGTTCCCATGATGGGCTGGCTCCGTTCCCCGGAACACTGTCGGGGAACTCGGTTGCCCTTGGTTTTCGTGAGGCTTGAGATTTGTTCGATCATCTGCAACGCAAGTGAGATGAGTGAAAATCGGGTTGTCATTAGAGTATTCTTGGCGTCGCCGGGCGATTTGGCGGACGAGCGGCGCGCGGCGCGGGCCGCCGTCGAAGAAGTAAACGCCAGTACTGCCAAGCCGCAGGGATATCAGATCGATCTCTACGGCTGGGAAGACACTATCAGCGCAGCAGGTCGCCCTCAGGCGATCATCAACGAGGAGTTGAGGCAGTGCGAGCTGTTCATTGGCATGCTCTGGGCCAAATGGGGGACGCCTCCCGACAATGACGGACGCTTTACCTCCGGTTTTGAGGAAGAATTCGCGCTCGCTGAAGAAATGCGGCAGAATGGCGGAGGCCCTGAAATGCGAATGTATTTTAAGGCCGTCGATGAGGCACGCACAAAAGATCCCGGTCCAGAACTGACAAAGGTATTACAGTTCCGCGATAAACTAATATCGCAAAAGCAGGTCCTTTTCGACAATTTTCAGGACATTACGGATTTTGCACGCAAATTGCGGTTGGGACTGGCTGATTATGTCAATCGGAAACACCGCGAGCGTCAGACCGATTCTCAGGAGACCGAGACACCGCCAGAAGTGTTTGCGGATCAAGGTGATGGATCGGTGCCGCCCAACGAGGATACGCAGCCCAAGATCCAAGCGGACTTTCTAGAGGCCGTGGCTCAGACATTGCGAGAGCCGACGCCTTATGAAGCAATACCTGCAAGCCACATCGCACGCATGCGTCTCATTGCAATGGCGCATTATCGGCCCGGTAATGACGATCCCGAATTGGGGGCGCATGATGCCAATCTTCTTTACCGGGAACGTAGAGACTTCGAGTTCGATCTTTCCGAAATCCGTACGTTAGCCAGATTTGGACTTGGCGCTGTTAGTGCGCACAATAAGCCGCTCTGGTTGTGGCTTTCATCCGCAATGCAGGTGAACCGAAATTGGCTCGCGTTTGAAACGTGGTCGAGCCAAGCGGCGATTCGTAAAGGCGCGTTTGTCGCCGCTCAACTCGTAGGCATCGATCTGCTGACAAACGATATGCTTACTAGGGAGCAGATGGTAACTCACTGGTTAAATCAAGAGGATCGGAATGCCCGAAAAGATGCGCTTGGCTATCTCAAGCGCCAGGGTAATAGTGAGGATCTGCCAATAATACTTGAAGAAGTGGCCAACGCCTCTACCGAAACCTCAAGAGAATTGATCGAAGCTGCTCTGGCTATAAATGCTCGATACGACGTAGTATCTGCAAGCAAACTGATGATTCAGACGCCCTTTGATGAAATTGATGCGGCTTTGTTAGACAATTTGCTTAAGGGCTTCTCACTTCTCGAAGCGCAAGATCTGGCGCTGGCTATCGAGCATCGCAATGGGAGAGTTCGAGAAAGCGGGCTGCGCGAAATGTTCGATCGGGGAGTAGCGTCCGCCGAGCTAGGGCGTAGGTTCGCTGACGACGGCTATCTGCCTGTTCGACAAATCGCTTTGTCGATCATCGAAAGCCATGAAGGACTCCTGTCGAACGTCGAGCTAGAGAAGATTCTCGTAAAACCGAAGCCGAATGGGGGCGGGGGGCTGTTCGGGTTGGCGAGGACCGGCTTCGACGTAGAGGGCAATCGAGCTTTCGAGCAGGAAAAATTCCAGCGTGTAATAAGGCAACCCATAACGCATCTCAAATCCATGATCGAAACCGGCGATGTAGATAGCGACATTGCATATTTTGCTATGGTGAAGCGCAATTTTCCTAACATGAGCAAAGGCTTGCGCGAGAATTTCGATGATCGCTTTTTGGCTTTCGTTGCAGCCGATTTGGATCGGGTCCGGGTGGTGATCGGGACGTCTGCGAAGGCCTTGGAGTTGCTGGAAAAGTTGAAGGCAGGAGAGAGCTGGAAGCGCAAAAAGTATATGAACCAAGCGCTTGCCCTGCTTCTATCTCGGTCTGAGCCACAGGATCTGCTACGCGTTAGATCAGCAATTGATGATGAGAGCGTAGAGATAAGTGAAGAACTTGTCGCCTATCTTGCGAGGCATGGCGACTGGAGCGATATTTCACGCTTGGCCGCGATTGCTCCCAAATCTATCGGCGAACGGACAACTCTGTTGTCACTAGGGAAGACCTTTGTCGATGAATGCGCAATTGCAATTTACGCCATTGCTCGCAAGCGCCTACCTGAACTAGCGGCCATCGAATTGAAGGCCGATCTCTTGGCCAAAATCCTCAAGCTTGCAAGCCCTCGCGAGTTTGCCGTTTTGAGCGATGAACAGATATCGATCCTGCTCCTATCAGATAATGACGAGTTGCGCAGAGTGACCGCGCTCAAGGTAGTTGCATCGATCGGGCTTAATCGGGCGAAAGCGATTTTGGAAACACATCTCAGCGGCGAACGCTATTTCTACAATGTTGTTCACTGGCTTGATCTGCTTGTCGCATTTCCCCAAGCGAAGGCAAAGCAGATAGCGATTGAGGCGTTGCGGCTTTCGTGAGTCAAACAATCTCTTCGTTTCCCAGACCGCTTTTGGCTCAAATGCGAGCAACTTGTTTTTCGCTGGATAGGCCTGCCGTAGGATGCGGCCGTGTTGCGGGCGCGGCTCTTGGTTTCTCTCGAACAGATCGAATTGCGGCGGGCTATCAGGGGCGACCATCACCAGCCGTCCAGATCATCGGCGAAGGGATCGCCGCCGTAGTCGTAATCATCCACACCTGGCGCGGCTGGGCCATCCATCGGCCAGTCTATCGGCCCGGCTGGAGCGTCGGCAGGCGAAGGGACGGCTTTGGCCAGGTCACTTGCATCCCATTCCAGAATGGTCGCGCGCACCGTGTAGAACCGGGGTGTTTGGTCGCCAACACGTTGCTTGCGCTTGGGCCGCCCACCGTCGCCAGGGACAAGGAAACCTTGCTCTTGCAGAACCGCAGCCGCTTCCTTCAGATCGAAACCGGCAAGGATTTCGCTCCAGCCGCTATCGTGGAACAGGTAGCAGCTCTTGCCCGGCTCAATGTCGTGCAGGTAGCCCAGCGTGGATAGCGAGCGGGCCTCGCCTTCGCGGTTGCTGGCCCCGCCTTCGCTATCGCCAGCATCGTCCCCATAGAACGATTGCACCTTGCTATGGGGAACACGACCGAAACGGGACTGCCCGGCTTGTATGGCGTTCCGCACGCGCTCCAGAATCTGCCGATGCTCTCGCAGGCCGGTGCGTCCGAACCCAGCCGCCCACGCATTGAAGCAGGCCAGCGCCGCCGTCTCTGCCTCCCCAGCGCGCCACGGCACGACGCCAAGCGCCGTGGCCATCTCACCAGCCGCCGCGACGGCAGCGAAGCGCAAGGCCCCGCGATGCACCTGCCCGCTATCGCCCTCTTGCTTAGCCTTCCCGGCGAAAGCCTTGGCCAGCCGTTTGGCCTCGCCCTCCCAATGCTGCACAGCGACATCGCAGTTGAAGGGTCAGCGACATCGTAGATGACGTGTGGGGGGAAGCGGAGGCCGGGCGTAGCCCGGACGTAGCTTCCCCCCACA
>MEGD01000071.1 GCA_001725355.1 Novosphingobium sp. SCN 66-18 | reverse complement strand
CGGAGAGGCCCGCTGAAGCGGCGGGCTGCACCCGCAGGGGCGAAATGCAATGGAGCAGCCCGGCGGAGCCGGGCTTGCAGCGCGCCGTGGCGGGCCTAGGAGGGAGTGCCGACCACCCTCGCCTCGGGAGGGAGGTCCAAAAGATCAGCGCCGCCGCGTCAGCGGCGTCCGCAGATCCTGGCGCGGGCGAAGCCCGCGCGAACCGTTGTGAACATCATGCGCCGAGGCGCGGCATCATCCTGATGTAGATGAGCGAGGCGACGAGCTCGACCAGCGTCTGGGTGACGATGACGGCAGGGACGAGCGGTATGGCGCCCGGCACGGCGAGCGCCAGCGGCAGCACGACGAGGGAGTTGCGGGTCGCTCCGCTGAACGCGACCGCGCGGGATGCCGGTGCGTCCAGCCTGGCGAGACGCGCGATGGTCCATCCCAGCAGCGGCGCGATCACGGCAAATGCGACGTAGATCGGCGCAACCGCGAGGACGGTCGTCAAGGCCGGGCCGAGCTGCGGAACCACGGCGGCGATGACGATCAACAGGACCAGCGCCGTGGCGGGCACCGGCAGGAGCCCCAGCGCCTCGGTGACGCGGGCGCCGGCGGCGCTTCGGGCTGACCAGAGCTGGCAGAGTGCCGCGAGCCCCAGCGGTACGGCGATCAGCCACAGGAAAGCGTGGAGGAACGGCCCCATCTGCACAAGCTCGGCAGCCTGCGTGCCGAGGAACAGGCTGAGCCAAAGCGGCAACAACAGCATCTGCACGATGAGGAGAACCGGCGTCGCTGCCAGCAGCAGCCGGGCATCGGCGCGGCCGAGGTGCGAGAAAGTGACGACATAGTCGATGCAGGGGCAAAGCAGCACGATGAGGAAGCCGAGCCGGACGAGCGGCTCGGGCGGCGCGAACTGGGCGAGGATCATGACCAGGGTGGGCACGGCCGCGAAGTTGACGGCGAGCAGCACACCGAAGAAGCGGCCATTGCGGAACGCCTGGCGTAGCGAAGCGAGCGGCACCTGCAGGAAGGTGACGAAGAGCATCAGTGCCAGCGCGGGGTTGATCGCCGGCTCGAGGTGCTCGGTGCCGCGGAGCGCGGTGGCGGCGGTCGCGGCGATGCAGACCGCGGCGAAATAGATGACGACCTGCCCGTTCTCGAGCCGGTCGCGCAGCGATATCATCATGCGGCGGCGACCGCGTTCGTCGCACAGCAAGGCTTCTTCGCAGCCGCTCCGCCGAGGTCGTCGAGGATGACGCAATCCGGCCCCGGGCCGCCGACGCACTCGGCGTCACACTGGGCCACGAACGCGGCGATGCTCTTCTCCAGCGCGCGCAGCTCGCGCAGCTTGGCGCGCACGTCGAGCAGATGGGCCTGGGCGATATCACGCGCTTCCATGCACGAGCGCGAGCGATCGGCGACCAAGCCGGCCAGCAAACGCACCTGGTCGATGCCGAATCCGAACTCGCGGCAGCGGCGGATGAAGGTCAGCCGGCGCACATCCTCGTCGGCATAGCGCCGCTGGTTGCCGTCCTGCCGGTCGGGGCGCGGCAGCAGGCCGATCTGCTCATAGTAGCGGATCGTCGGCGCGCTGGTGCGCGTGCGGCGGGCGAGCTCACCGATCTTGTAGCCGGGCATGGCGGGCCTCCACATTGGCTCTTGAACCTCAAGTGACTTGAACTCCTACAGATGGAATCGGCCGCCGCAAGTGTGAGGCGGATATAGGAGCGATGTATGACGGACACGACCGAACCGCCGATCGCCTGCACGCTCGATGCCGGGAACCTGAAGGACCGGCTCGAATGGATCGGCAAGCTTAACGCGCGTTCGCTGCTGGGATCGCGGCGTGGCGACCTCAGCCTGACTCTCGACTATGCGTTGGATGCCATCGGCGACGTGCGCGAGATGGTGGCGAGCGAGGAGGCGTGCTGCGCGTTCCTCGCCTTCATCATCGACGAGCGCGCCGACAGGGTGCGCGTGACGATTACCGCGCCGGAAACCGCGCGCGAAGCGGCGGAGGCGCTGTTCGAGCCGTTCGCGGCGCGCGCGGCGTCCGCCCCTGCGCCGAAGACGTGCGGCTGCACGAGCGAGTGCGGCGCATGAGCGAGGCGGCGGAGAATAACAACAAGGTCGCGGGCACGGCCGCGATCACGGCGTCGACCGCCGCGGTCGCCTGTGCCGCATGCTGCGTGCTGCCGCTGGCGCTGCCTGCGGCGACGCTGGCGACGGTCGGCGGCACGCTCGCGCTGTTCGCCGGCGCCTATCGCTGGCTTGCACCACTCGCCGTGCTGGCGGTTGTAGGAGCATGGATCTGGGTCGGCTATCAGTCGCGAACCAGCGGCAAGCGTCCGGCGCGATCGACGCTGGTCGTCATGGGGATCGCGACCTCGATGATGGTACTGGCGATGCTGTGGCCCGCCCTAGAGCCCCAGCTCATTGCGATGCTGAGGCCCTGAGGCTTGGCGGCGGTCATGGCTGGCGCGTGTGCATCCAGTCGGCGGCGACCTGCGCCTTGCTGGCGGCGGTGAAGATCGCGCGCGGCTCGTCCTTCAGGAGCTGGAGCCAGGAGGCGATATAGGCGGCGTGGTCGGGCCGGGGTTCGTGCGCGAGGCCGAGATCGGCGAGGATGAACGAGGCGGTGAGCTCGGCGGTCGCTTCCTCCATCGCCAGCGCGTGGCGGGTCCAGCGCTCATTGAAGCTGCGATCGAGCCGATGGGACGCGCCGGTCGCGTGCGCGCACTCATGAAGGCAGGTGCGGTAGTAGTTGATCTGGTCGAAGAAGGCGACTTGGGGCGGCACCGCCACGTAGTCGGCGGATGGAGCATAATAGGCCTTGTCCCCGCCGACGCGCAGGTCCACGCCGGTCGCGGCAATGAGCGCTTCGGCAATGGGCACGATCTTGCGCTCGGGCAGCGGCGCGGGGTCGCAGGCCAGACCGGGTTGCAAACCCTCGCACTGCGCGACATTGAAAACGGTGAAGCGCTTGAGGAACGGTACGGCCCGCGCGTCCTCGTCCTCGCGCGCCGCGCGTTCCGCCTCGCCTTTGGGAATGAAACGATCGGCGTAGACCACTGTGACCCCGCGCTCGCCCTTGCGGACGCAGCCTCCCGCCGCAACGGCCTGCCGGAAAGTCAGCCAGCTTTGCGAGGCATGGCCGTGCGCGATGCAGGCCGCCCACAATAGCAGTATGTTGACGCCGCTGTAGGTGCGGCTCGTCACGGCGTTGCGTGGCAGGCCCGGCGCTGCGGTTCCTGTGCTCCCCCATGGCTGGACCCAAGGGAACCGCCCCGCCTCCAGCTCCGCCACGATCCTGGTGGTCACCTCGTCGTAAAGGCTGGGTCGCGGCTCTGTGGCCGCGCTCTTCGCGACCTCTCCACGCACACGAGGCCGGTTGTTCGAACGCATCACTGCAACTCCTCTTCGCTAAAGCAGCATGCCTCCCCGGAAAGCGGGGGTGGGCGGCGAAGAGCGACCGGAAAGGCCCGCTTCGAGCGGCGGGCCGCACCCCAGCGACAAGCGCAGGGGCGTAACGCAAGTGGAGCAGCCGGCAGGCTTGCGGCGCGCCGTGGCGGGCCTAGGAGGAAGCGACGCCCGCACCCGCTATTCGGGAAGGCCCACCAACAACGCCGCGGCCCTGCCGCGACGACATCGACCGGCGAAGATGGTCATCCGCCAGGCGATCGTCACCTCCGGCCGAGACCCGCAAGGGGCTCGGTGCGCAGGCAGAGCCGAAGCATAGAGCGCGGCGCCGTGAGGCGGGCGGCCCGACGTCCGCAGCTTTCGATGAAAGATGCAGCGGATGGCCCGCAAATTGGTTTGCGGATTGATTGTGAAGTTAGGGGCGATGAGCGTTTACCGGTCGATGCGACCAGGCCAACACGCTCGGGATCGCGCCCGCCGGCGGCATCCAAGCGTATTGCTATATGGATCGACGCGCGCCGCGCGGCCCGTCGATGAGAAAGCCGAAGGGTCGGCGGGGAGCAAACCCATCCGACCCGGTGGGTTTGAGTGTTACCGCGCCGTCTTGGCAAACCGCGCTTTGAAGTCGGTCAGGTCGAAAGCGAAGTCGTCGCTGTCGTGAAACGCCTCATCGGTTTTGCCCGGCTGCTCATGGTCTCGATACCAGGCGGCGTATTGCGCCGTTTCGCGGCTACGCTTCCGGTAGTGCGTCGAATATGTCTCCACCCTGACCTTTGGCGTTGCGGCTTCCATCTCGAACCTCATCAACCGCAGCCAGCCGTCACCTATGCCATTGAACAACGTTGGAGCTAGCCCCGCATCCTTTACCGTCTGGTTGCGATCCTGATAATCCGACAGGATTTGATAGACCTTGTGGCCGAATTCGTTGCTGTCGATGCGGAACGCCTGCCCGTTCTCGTGGCCGCACAGAACCATAAAGATCTGATCGTGCTGCTTGATGAATTTGTCCCAGATCATCTGCGGGGTATTGTCGTCGGGATCGACGGCATGATTGTCGATGATCGGATTGGCCAACCGCTCGCCATTGCTCATCATGTAGTCGTGGGTCGAGATGATCGTTGGCAGGCCGGGGTACGTCTTGACCACGCGCGCAGCCCATTCGAGGGCGGCGTTGGGCGCGTGGAACTGCAGTCCTATATGCAGGAATCGGTAACCGCCGGCGACGAAGATCTGGGCGCTGTTAGCGCCGCCATTGAAAGAATCGACGTACCATTTCTTTCCCTTGAAGAACGGCGTGTCCTTGCCGAAAACCGAAACGAAGTTCGCCGTGCCGCCGGCGTGCACCATTCCGACGCTCGACATGTCCTTGAACTCTTTTGCGGGCGGATGATTGATATCGGTCCACATGGCGTCATGATCGTGATTGCCCGGCACGACCGAGAAGGGCACTTTTCCCGCTATCATCTGATAGCCCTTGAGAGCCATCGGCATCTCGACGGTCTTCACCTTTGGCGTGGGCGCAAGATGCTCGTCGAAGAACGGGTTCGGCGCGCTTTTGAATCCACGGGCGATATGCGCGGGATCCATCGTCAGCGACTGGTGCTGCCAGACGTCTCCCAGGGAGGTGACGAAAGCGATGTCGCCGCCGACGCTTTCGACATTTGCAGCAACATATTCCATCTGCTCGAGGAATTGCTGGCTGGCATCGAACGGAAATCCTTCGACCTTCTGGTGTGTGTAGTCGATATAGTTTTGCGTGTCGGGCAACACCGCGATCGTGAAACTATCGTCATGGCTGTTCGCCTGGGCGGCTGTCCCGGCAGCGAGCGCCATAGCCGCCACCGATGAGAACGCAATTTGCCGCGTCCAATGGCCAAGGAGGGTCATGTTAAACTCCAATAGTTGCTTGTATGTTGGTTGGCTGATCAGAAAGTGTAGCCGAGCGAAACGCCATAAGTGCGCGGCGCGCCGCGGAATGCCGCGTAGACGGGCGGAGCCACGTAAAGGGTCGTCGCGTATCTTTTATTGGTGAAGTTGCGAACCCATGCCCCCACCGTCATCCTTTCGGCAAATGCCAGTTCCATCTGCGCATTGCCAAGGAAATAGCCCTTGATCGGCTGGTAATTGTCGAGTTCGGTGTAATAATCGTCGACGAAGCGGCCATTGACCGACGGCGTCAGCACCCTGTCGCCGCCCAGCGGTATCGCATAGCGGATCGAACCGGTCAGCGTCATCTTCGGCGCAAAGGGCAGTTCATTGCCGATGCGCCGTAACCTCTCCGCCGCATTGCCCGAACGCATGTCGAGTATTTTGCTATCGAGAAGCGAGACGCCGCCCTGTATTTCCAGCCCGTGTAGCGGTCGGACCGTGATATTCGCTTCCGCGCCATAGGTGCGAGCGCTGCCCACATTGGTGCGGATATTGGTGGGCAGGCCGTTGATGAGCTTGTTGAGGCTCGCCTGAAGATTGTTGAAGTCGTTGTAATAGACCGACGCATCGATCTGCACCGGGCCGCCGCGCGGCAGGAATTTGACGCCCGCCTCATAGGTCCAGACCCGCTCCGACTTGAACGGATCGGTTTCGGGGAGGGTGACGGAGGTCGATCCGTCGAAACCACCCGCCTTGAACCCCCGGCTGACCGAAACATAAGCGGTCGCGGACGGCGAGATTTCGTAACTGACATTCAGGCGGCCCGACAGGCTGTTGTCGGAGAAGGTCCGGCTGAAATTGAATGGCATGGGACCGAAAACGGCCGGGGCGATGCTCACACCGAAGGGATTGAGGTCGACGGTCGATCCGTCGAACCGGCTTTCATCATGGGTGTAGCGCAGGCCCGCGCCGATCTTCCAGTGACTGCCCAGCCTGACGCTGCCATCGGCAAATCCCGCGACGCTGCGGCGTCGCTGGATATAGTCGGCGGACAGCACGCTCAGCACGAAATCGGTCAGGTCGAGGTTACTGCGCAGCCGCACCTTGTCCCTGTAAGCCGTTGCACCCACCACCCAGTCGAACCGGCCGGGCGTCGCATTCTGGAGGCGTAGTTCCGCCGTCCCCTGCTCTACATTGTCGCGATAGATGATGTCGTTGATCCGCGTCGGAACCACGTCGCCCGCAGCAGAATATTGCTGCTTCAACTTTTCCCAGCCGAGAATGGCGACCAGCAGCATATCACCGCCGATCTTCTGGTTCAGCGTGACCGATCCGCCATAGCTGGTCTTGTCGAGCGACGGATCGATGGCGGAATCGGTCGTAAAGGGCGCCAGCGGCGCAAAACCGCGCACCGTGGCGGTGCGCTCGAAAAATTGCACCGCGCCGGATTCATGGAAACCATGGGCATTAAGCGTGACCGTTGTGCCGTCGGTCGGCTCCAGCAGCAATATCGCGCGACCGCCGTAATATTGGGAGCGATTGGCCTCGGTGTTGACGCCGGGATCGGCGAGCGCGGGGACGGCAGGATTGGCCGATCCACTGACACCGCGCGTGCCGATATTGGTCATGAACCCGTCGGTGCGGTCGAAGACGCCCGCCACCCGCAGCTTGACGCCATCGGCCAGAGCGCCGCCCGCCCCAGCTTCCGCGCGCCAGGAGTTGAAGCGGCCATATTCGACGCGCGCCTCCCCCTCCCATGTGTCCGTGGGCTGGCGCGAGATGATGTTGACCGCGCCCGCCGTGGTGTTCTGGCCGTAGAGCGTGCCCTGCGGCCCCTTCAATATCTCTATGCGTTCGACATCGAACATCTGTCCGCCGACCAGCGCCGCCGAACCCTGATAGGCGCCGTCGATGCTGACGGCGGCGGACGGATTGCCGTTGGGCCGGAAATCATCATAGCCGATGCCGCGAATGGTGAAGGTCTGGATGGTGCGACCGCCGGAAATCTGGGGTGACACGACCACGCCGGGAGTCAGGCGCGAGGCGTCGATCAAGTCCTTCACGCCCGCTTCGCGCAGTGCCTCTGGAGACAGGACGCTGACTGCCGATGGAACATCGATCAGCCGCTGGTCGCGTTTCTGGGCCGTGACGATGATGTCGCCACCTGCCTCGACAGGATCGTCGGCGGCGTAAGCCGGGGGAGCCGCGATCGTCAGGGAAGCGAAGGCGGAGGATAGCAGATGAACGCGGCGGAACTTGTGCTGCGATGAGCTGGCCATGAAATCAGTCCTTGGAACATGTATGTCAGAAGAGGGCGAGCGACATCGGCCACCGCCCGGATCGGGGGTGGATCTCGCGTCGCTCAGGACAATGAGGGGCCTAGTCGGAGACGACAGGCCGTTGCGGCATACGCCGGGACCCCGCCCATCGATGGATGTGTGAATACTTCATAGGACCCCCTGCCCGAATCGAACGGCTGTACAGGTAGGTGTATCGTGTGAATCTTCTATGACAGCCGGAGAAACGCTCGTGGGTATCCTGTGCGGATGCGCCGTCGGCGAAGCGATATGCGCGATGCCGTCCTGCTCAGGGAGCAAACTTGGCAACGGTGTGGTGAGGCTCTATCTAGATTGGGAAAGCCAGCCGAATTCGGGCGGAGCTTAATTCGAACGGCTGTACAGAAGGGTGTCAGGTTTGAGTCGCTTGCGATATATGTCCGATGAAGCCTCGCCCCAGGCAGAGCGGATGAGTGAGGCCGCGTATGACCTTGCCGAAGAGAGCGGTCTGGCAGCGCTCAGCGCACGAAGTCTGGCGCGAAAGACAGGAATGAGCCCGTCGGCAATCAATTACCACATCGGCAATCGCGAGCGGCTCATCGCGCAGATCGCGTTCAAGGCTATCGCGGTATCTAGCCGCTGGCGGCAGTCGCAGGCCGCTTTACAGGAAGAGGGTGCCCCGAGGTGGGCCGAGCTTGATCACGTGTTCACGTCGCTGTTGCAGGATCGGTTGAGCACCGGCCGTATGGTGATGGCACTTTTGCAGGAACTGGAGAACGAGGCCGTCGCCAGCGGTCAGACCGCTATCGAAGAGGCGCTGCGCGAGGAAATGTTCGCTGAAACGGCGTTCTGGCGCGATCTGGCAATCCGCCATGGCGAAAGCGTGGATGCGTGTAGCGCGACATCGTCGGTGACTGGTCAGCGACATTGATGGTGATGTGTCAGCGGTGACGTTGGGGATAGTGTCACACGAGGTTGGCCTGGATCAAG
>MEGD01000070.1 GCA_001725355.1 Novosphingobium sp. SCN 66-18 | reverse complement strand
TCGATCACGCCGCGTCTCTACAAAACGCGACTCGCCAAGGGAATCCCTCGACCTCAAAAAAACCACCTCACCAGATTCTTTTATTTTTCGACGAGCCCTAAGCCGGCCTGCGGGCCGGCAAGTCTCGCTCCCCTCCCGCTGGCGGGAGGGGTTGGGGGTGGGCGGTGCGGTACATCGCCGGAAACAAGGCCATTGCATTGCGCGCCGCACAAGGCACTCTGGCGGCACGAGCCACGGGGCCACAGGGGAAAGCCATGACCGACGATCTTGCAGGCACCGTTTCGCGCCGGATGCTGATGCGCGGCGCGCTGGGCGCGGCGGCCGCGCTGCCGCTTTCGGCGCGGCTTGCCCCCGCGCGGGCGCAACCGGCGATGCCGCTGCCGCCGCAGGACCCGGCGGGCATGATCGCCTCGCTGACCGACGGGGTGTTCATCAACGCCAACGAGAATCCGCTCGGCCCCGGCGAGAACGCGCTGAAGGCGCTGGCCGGGCTGGAAAAGCTGGGCGGGCGCTACGGCTTTCCGCTGTCCGCGCGGCTGGCCACGCTGTTCGCCGGGCAGAACGGGCTGAAGGCGGAGAATATCGCCGTCCATCCCGGCTCGTTCGCGCCGCTGCGCAACGCGATGCTGGCCTTTTCCAGCAAGGAACGGCCGATCGCCTATGCCGAACCGACCTTTTCGGACGGGTTCTACGGCGCCAATGGCCAGCCGGTGACGCGCGCCGTCACCGTGCCGCTGGCCGGCGATTTCGCGCTCGACGTGCGCGCGCTGCTGGCCGCCGCGCCCGATGCGGGGCTGTTCTACATCTGCAACCCCAACAACCCGACCGGCCTCGTCACCCCGCGCGCCGACATCGAATGGCTGCTGGCCAACAAGCCCGCCGGATCGCTGCTGCTGATCGACGAGGCCTATATCCATTACAGCGACCGCGCGCAGTCGTGCCTCGATCTGGTGGCCAAGGGCGCGGACGTGCTGGTGCTGCGCACGTTCTCGAAGATCTATGGCCTCGCCGGCCTGCGCCTGGGCCTTGTCGCCGCGCGGCGCGACCTGCTCGACCGGCTGATGGACTATGGCGTGAACATCCCGCCGATGCCGGCCGTGATCGCGGCGGAAGCGAGCCTGCTCGATCCCGCGCTGGTGCCCGCGCGCAAGGCCTATACCGCCGCCGTGCGCAACGACGTGTTCGCCTGGCTGCAGGAGCGCGGCATCCGCACCCTGCCGTCCGAAACCAGCTTCGCCATGCTCCACGTCGGCCGGCCGGGCGAGGAGGTGCAGGCGGCGCTGGCGCGCGAGCGCGTGTTCACCTCGGGATCGCGCAAGCACATGCCCGACTGGATGCGGATCAGCTTCGGCACGCCGGCGGAAATGGCCGCCTTCAAGACGGCCTTCGCCAAGGTGATGGGGCTGAAGGCGTAGGGTGGGGCGGGCTACTGCGCCGGACCTGGCGCCGGGGTCACCGCCGGCAGCGGCACGCGCCGGACGGTGAGGATCTTCACCGGCTTTTCCAGCATCTGCCCGCGCATCGCGCCTTCGCCCAGGGTTTGCGACAGCGGCGAATCCCAGATCTTGCGCACCACGTCCATGCCCGAAACGACGTTGCCGAACGCGGCATAGCCCGCCTGCGCTTCGGGGTTGGCGGAGGCGGGATCGGCGTCCAGACCGGCGATGTCGGACAGCATGATCGAGAAATCGCCCGTGGCCGTGCCCGGCGCGCCGCGCGCCATCGAGATCGCGCCGGCCTTGTGCAGGATGCCGGTGACGTTCGTCGGCTCGTGCGCGATCGGCTTCAGCACGCGCTTGGGATCGCCGCGCACGCCGGCCTGGACCAGCCCGTTGGGCTGTTCGCCCCAGGCAAGGTGCATCGCGCGGTAGAACACCACGCCATCGAACCGCTTCTGATCGACATAGCGCAGGAAATTGGCGGTGGTGACGGGCGCGTGCTTGCCATCGAGATCGAGCACGATCGCGCCCAGTTCGGTGTTGATCGCCACGCGCACCGTATCGGCCAGCGGAATTTCCGCCGGCGGCCGGGCCGGGCGCGCGGGCGCCCTGGCGCGGTGCGGCGCGGCGGCGGTGAGCGCGAGGAACACGGGCAGGGCGGCAAGCACGAATCGGCGGTTCATGAACCGAACCTAACGCCATGCCGGGCAGCGACGCCAGTCTCCCCGTTGCCTGCACCGCCCGTCTGGCGCTAGGGAAGACCCATGGTGCCAGACGCGATGATAGAGAACAGTGCGACCGCTGCGGTGCTGACCGATCCACGCCAGCCGGACAACCCGATCGTTTCCTGCAACGCGGCGTTCATTCGCCTGACGGGCTATGCGCGCGAGGAGATCATCGGCCGCAACTGCCGCTTCCTGCGCGGGGCGGGGACGGAGGTGGAACTGACCGACACGCTGCGCGCGGCGGTCGTCGCCCGCCAGCCCGCGCTCGTGGAAATCCGCAACTACCGCAAGGACGGCACGCCGTTCCGCAACGCGGTGATGATCGCGCCGATCTTCAACGCGGATGGCGAGGTCGAATACTTCCTCGGTTCGCAGATGGAAGTGCCGGACGAAGGCGCGAAAGCCGCTCCCCGCGAGGGCGCCCATGCCGCCGCGCGCCAGCGGATCGATGCGCTGACCGATCGCCAGCGCGAAATCCTGCTGGAAATGGCGCGGGGCAAGCTGAACAAGCAGATCGCCTGGGACCTGGGCCTGTCGGAACGCACGATCAAGATGCACCGCGCCGCGATGTTCCGCGCGCTGGGCGTGAAGACCAGCGCCGACGCCATCCGCGTGGCGGTGGAGGCGGGGTACTAATGCCCTAGCCCTGGCCCGCGTCCTTCTCCGCCGCGGCGGCAAGGCGCGGGGCGATCATGGCGCAGGCGATCAGCTGGAACTGGTGGAACAGCATCACCGGCAGCAGCACGATGCCGACTTGCGCCGGCGCGAACAGCACGCCGGCCATCGGCACGCCGCTGGCCAGGCTTTTCTTGGAGCCGCAGAACAGCAGCACCGCCGCGTCCGCGCGCGGCAGCTTCATCGCGCGCCCGAGCAGCGTGGTGAGCAGCAGCGCGATCCCCAGCAGCACGATGCACAGTACCGACAGCACCACGAGGCTTTCGGGCGAGACGCGCTGCCACAGCCCTTCGACCACCGCCGCGCCGAACGCCGAATAGACCACCAGCAGGATCGAGCCGCGATCGACCCGGCCGACCAGTGCCTTGTGCCGCGCGACGAAGGCGCCGAGCCACGGGCGCAGCAGATGCCCGACCACGAAGGGCAGCAGCAGTTGCAGCAGGATCGTTTCGACCGACTGCCACGAAATGCCGCCGGTGGTTCCGCCCATCAGCAGCGCGACCAGCGCGGGGGTGGCGAAGATGCCCACGAAGTTCGAAAACGAGGCCGCGCAGACCGCCGCCGCCACGTTGCCGCGCGCAATCGCGGTGAAGGCGATCGAGGATTGCACGGTGGAGGGCAGCAGCGTCAGGAACAGCAGGCCCGTGGCGAAGGCCGGCGGCACGAAGGGCAGCTTGCCGAAGGCCAGCCCCAGCACGGGAAACAGCGCGAACGTTACCCCCAGCGTGGCGAGGTGCAGCTTCCAGTTGCGCATCCCTTCCCAGATCGCCTCGCGCGAGAGCTTGGCCCCGTGGAGAAAGAACAGCAGGACGATGCCGGCGTCCGCCGCCCTTTCCGCAACCGTGGCCCATTGCCCCCGTGCCGGCAGCACGCTGGCGAGAAGCACGGTGCCGAGAAGCGCGAGGATGAACGGTTCGACAAGGGCGGCGAGCTTGCGGATCATGGCGGCCAGATGCGCGCGGGCGCGGTCCCTGTCCAGTCCCAACCGGCGGCCAGTCCCAACCGGAGTCCAGTCCGCGCCTGCTTTCTGTCACGCCCGTTTCAAACTTCGCGCCTAGCGCGGCATTCCGGCGTAGCATGCGAATCGGGACTGGAGACAAGGCATGAAAATCAACCGTCGTTCCGCGCTGGGCATGTTCGGGTCCGGCGCCATCCTGCCCGCGTTCGCCGTCGAGGCCGCCGCGTCGAAAGCGGCGTTCCTGCATGGTGTGGCCAGCGGCGATCCCACGGCGAAGGGCGCGATCCTGTGGACGCGCGTCACTCCGGACGACGCCGGCACCGGAGCGCCCATCCCGGTGCGCTGGCATGTGGCGGCAAGCGACGGCGGCAAGCCGGTGGAAAGCGGCGCGGCCGAAGCGCGCGCGGCGCGCGATTTCACGGTGAAGGTGGAGCCGGCCACCCTGCAAGCCGGCGCCGATTACTGGTACTGGTTCGAGCTGGCCGACGGCACCCGGTCGCCCACCGGCCGCTTCCGCACGCTGCCCCGGGGCGTGACGGCGGACGTGGTCTTCGCGGTGGTGACCTGCCAGCTCTATCCGGGCGGGTTCTTCAACGCCTATGACGCGCTGGCGAAGCGCGACCGGCTCGACGCGGTGATCCACCTGGGCGACTACATCTACGAATACGGCGCGGACGGCTATGGCGCGGCGATCGGGCGGAAAATCGGCCGCACCGTGGAGCCGGCGCACGAAGTGGTGACGCTGGCCGACTATCGCGCCCGCCATGCGTTCTACAAGCGCGATCCGATGCTGCAGGCCGCGCACGCCCGCGCCGCGTTCATCTGCGTGTGGGACGATCACGAGACCGCGAACGACAGCTGGATCGGCGGCGCGGAAAACCACCAGCCCGCCACCGAGGGCGACTGGGGCAAGCGCAAGGCGGCGGCGATGCAGGCCTATTTCGAATGGCTGCCGATCCGCGATCCCCGGCCGGGTCAGCCATGGGAAGCGATCAACCGCAGCTTCGCCTTCGGCGATCTGGCCACGCTGCTGATGGTGGAAACGCGGCTGCTGGCGCGCAGCCATCAGGCGGAACACAAGGACGGGGTGCCGGCCGCCGAGGACATCGCCGCGGTGCTGGCCGAGCGCAACCGCCCGGACCGCGAGATGCTGGGCGAACCGCAGCGCGCCTGGGTGGAGCGCGAGCTGGCCGGGTCGGTCACGGCCGGCACGCCCTGGCAGGTGATCGGTAACCAGGTGAACATGGGCCGGATCAACGGCCCCGATCTGGACAAGCAGTTCGGACCGGAGAAGGCGGCGGCGATGCTGGCGGCGATGTCGCCCCGCGCGCGGCGGCGGGCGGAAGCCGCGCAGGCCGGCTATCGCGCCGGGGTGCCGTTCAACCTCGATGCGTGGGACGGCTATCCGGCGGCGCGCGAGCGGCTCTACGCCAGCTTCCGCCGCGCCGGCAGCGAGCCGCTGGTGCTGGCGGGCGACAGCCACGCCTTCTGGGCCACCAATCTGGCGGACGATGCCGGCAACGCCGTGGCCGTGGAATTCGGCACCTCGTCGATCACCAGCCCCTCGATCGGCGACGAGATGCCGGCGGTGCCGCTGGCCGAGATGCTGCGCGAAGCCAGCCCCGAAGTGGTGTTCTGCGACCAGCGCGCCAAGGGCTATGTCCTGCTGACGCTGACGCCCGCGCAGGCCGTGGCCGATTACCTGGCCGTCTCCACCGTGCTGGAGCCGCGTTATACGGAAAGCCGTCTGGCGCGCTTCACCGTGGCGGCCGGGGCGAAGGGCCGCAAGCTGGCGGCGGGGTAGGCGGCGGCCGGCATCGCGTTGAATCGTCATTGCGAGGGGCGAAGCCCCGCGGCAATCCAGAGTGGTACGCGGACCGGAGCCTCACTGGCGCCCTGGATTGCTTCGCTTGCGCTCGCAATGACGAAAGAAGGGGGCGGAAGGCGGGACGAAACGCAGGGTGATCCTACGTCAGGCCACGCGCGTTCAGGCCAGCCGCGTGTCGATCGCGATGCCGCCCTTCAGCGTGAGCGTGACGGGCGTGCGTTCGGCCACGTCGGCCAGGCGCGCCTGCTGGTCCGCATCCAGCCCTTCGATGGTCAGGACGCGTTCGATCCGGCGGTCGTCCTTGCCGCCGGTGAGGCGCAGCGCCACGTCCAGCGATTCGAGCGGCCACTGCTTGCGATCGGCATACATGCGCAGCGTGATCGCGGTGCAGGCGCCCAGCCCCGCCAGGATCAGGTCGTAGGGCGCGGGGCCGGCGTTGGCGCCGCCGAGCGCGGGCGGTTCGTCGGCCACGATGCGGTGGCCGTCGACCTCGATCTCGGTGCGGTAGCGGTCCTTGCCGATATGGGCGGTGCCGTGAACCATGGGATTTCTCCTGAAAACGGGCGGGCGGTCAGGCCGGCAGCGGGATGAATTCGCTTTCGCCGGGCACGCGGGCGAAGCGGCCGGCCTTCCAGTCTTCCTTGGCCTGTTCGATCCGTTCGGCCGAGGACGAGACGAAGTTCCAGAAGATGTTGCGCTTTTCGGGCAGCGGCTCGCCACCCAGCAGCATGAGGCGGGTCTGCCCCCGGGCGCGCAGGATCACTTCGGCGCCGGGCTTGAACACCACCAGTTCGTCCTTGGCGAAGGTGCCGGTCTGGCCGACCACTTCCACTTCGCCGCCGACCACGTAGATCGCGCGTTCGACGTGTTCGGCTTTCACCTGATAGCGCGCGCCATCGGCCATCGCGATATCGGCATAGACCATGTCGGAGAACGTCTTCACCGGCGAAACCAGCCCGTCCGACGTGCCGGCGATCAGCGTAAGGCGCGTGCCGGCGTCCTCGATCACGGGGATTTCCGCCGCCTTGTGGTGGACGAAGGCGGGATCGACTTCCTCGGCCTGCGTGGGCAGCGCCACCCAGGTCTGCAGGCCGAACAGCGCGTTGCGGCCGGTGCGCAATTCCTGCGCGGTGCGTTCGGAATGGACGATGCCGCTGCCGGCGGTCATCCAGTTGACCTCGCCGGGGCGGATCGGCTGGACCGAGCCCAGCGAATCCCGGTGCAGGATCTCGCCTTCGAGCAGGTAGGTGATCGTGGCGAGGCCGATGTGCGGGTGCGGGCGCACGTCCAGCCCTTCGCCGGCGTCGAACGCGGCCGGCCCCATCTCGTCGAAGAAGATGAACGGGCCGACCATGCGGCGGTGCGCCGAAGGCAGCGCGCGGCGGACCTGGAAGCCGTCTCCCAGATCGCGCACGGGCGGAAGGATGACGAGATCGACGCCGTCGACGGTGGAAGTGCGGGTGGTCATGGCGGGATTCCTTGGTGTGGGGAGGGATCAGGCGCCGAGCAGCGCCATCGCTTCGATCTGGGCGGGTGAATAGCCCTGCGCGGCGAGCGCGGGGATGTGCTGGCGGGCCAGGGCGCGGGTGCGGTGGCTTTCGCAGAGGAAATCGCGCACCGGGCGCAGATGGGCGGGGATGGTATCGGCAGCGGCGCGCGGGCGCGGCTTGACGACGTGACCGGTGATCGCGCCTACCGCACGGCCCACGCGATCGCGCAGCGATCCGGCGAGCGGGGGCTGGCCGCAGGGGCAATCGGCCACGGCGTTGAGCGCGGCCTTCACATCCTGCCATTCGGCCGGGCTGAGGCGCGGGGTGGCGGTGTCGAGCAGGGCTTTGAGCATGGCGTCGTCTCCATCGTGCGATGTGGTGACTATGCCGCAAAGCCCGAGTCGGAATGATCCGGATAATGTGGGCCAAAGTGTTCGAGATTATCGAAAGGACACGCGGGGTCTTCCTTACCGGACCTTAATTTGACGGTCACTTTGCGGTCGATAGCGCGCATCTATTGCTGGAAAATCGCGGATTGTATCGGCATGGCGCCCCGCTTCGGCAGAGCGGAACCATGCGGGGGCACCCCGCGGGCCGCTTCGGGCCGGAAGCAGGGGACCATATGAATTTCGAGGACAGCGCAATTCTGGCGCGCGGTACGGCGGACGATGACGGCCGCCTGCTGCACGCCTTTCTGGCGGATACCGTCGCGCGCGTGCCGGGGCAGGTGGCGCTGGACATCCCGCCGGGGCGCGACCGCGCGGTGCGCGCGACCCTGACCTATGCCGAACTGGCGGAGGCTTCCGACCGGCTGGCGCGGCACATTGCGCCGATGATCGCCGGGGAAGCGATCGTCGCGCTGCTGCTGCCGCGCACCTCGCCGCTGCTCTATGTCGCGCAGCTGGCGGTGCTGAAGGCCGGCGCGGCCTTCACCTGCCTGGATCCGTCGTTCCCCGAGGAACGGATGCGCGAAATCCTGGAGGACGCCGAACCCGTGGCCGTGCTGGCCGACGCGGCAGGGATGGCGCGGCTGGCGCCGCTGATGACCGATGCCGCGCGGCTGTTCGACGCGGACGCGCTGCTGGCGCGCACCCCCCCGGCGGGCGATCTGCCCACCGGCTTCGCCGCCGACCGGCTGGCCTATGTGATCTACACCTCGGGCACCACCGGCCGCCCCAAGGGGGTGATGATCGAGCACCGCAACATAGCCAGCCTCGTCGCGTCCGACATCGCCGAGTTCGGCCTGACCACGGCGGACCGCGTGGTGCAGGGATCGTCTTCCGCCTACGATTCCTCGCTGGAGGAAACCTGGCTGGCCTTTGCCACCGGCGCGACGCTGCTGGTGATGGACGATGCGGCGGCGCGGCTGGGGCCGGACATCGTCGGCTGGCTGCGCGACGAGCGCGCCACCGTGTTCTGCCCGCCGCCCACGCTGCTGCGCTCCAGCGGCTGCGCCGATCCCGAACGCGCGCTGCCCGATCTGAAGCTGCTCTACGTGGGGGGCGAGGCGCTGCCGCGCGACATCGCCGACCTGTGGCAGAAGGGCCGCCGGCTGGTGAACGGCTATGGCCCCACCGAATGCGCGGTGACCTGCCTGCGCGGCGATATCGTGCCGGGCAAGCCGATCACCATCGGCGCGCCGGTGCCCGGGATGCAGGCCTGGGTGCTGGATGAGTCACTGGACGAAGTGGCCGAGGGGATGCGCGGCGAACTGTGCATGGGCGGCGCGGGCGTGGCGCGCGGATACCGCAACCGGCCCGACCTGACCGCCGAGAAGTTCTGCGATCATCCGCGGCTGGGCCGCATCTATCGCACCGGCGATCTGGTCCACCGCGAGGCGGACGGGAACTTCTATTACCACGGGCGCATCGACGCGCAGGTCAAGCTGCGCGGATACCGCGTGGAGCTGGGCGAGATCGAGGCGCGGCTGGCCGAACTGCCGGGCGTGCGCGCGGCGGGCTGCCGGATGCAGGACCATCGCGGCGTGCCCGAACTCGTCGCCTTCGTGGTGGCCGACGATCCGCGCTGTCCGCCCGACCTCGACGCGCTGCGCGGCGATCTGCTCGCCACCCTGCCGCGCTACATGGTCCCGCGCGAGATCGCGCTGATCGACGACCTGCCGACGACGGTGGGCGGCAAGCTCAACCGCGCGGCGCCGGCGACCGGAGCCGCGCGCCGGGCCGAACCCGCCAGCGAAATGGAGCGCCTGCTCGCCGCCGGGATGGCCGACATCCTCAAGCGCGGCGACGGCGTTTCGGTGGAGGAGGACTTCTTCGAGGACCTGGGCGGCGATTCGCTGAGCGCGGCGCTGCTGGTGACGCTGCTGCGCGACGATCCGCGCACGGACTGGATCACCGTGTCCGACATCTACGAGGCGCGGACGGTGCGCGCGCTGGCGCGGCTGGCCGACCGGGCGATGCCGGCGCAGGACGCGGCCGACGAAGCGCCGCTGGTGCGCGAAGGCGTGGCGCGGCCGCTGCTGGCGCAAGTGGTGCAGACCGGCTGGCTGCTGGGCGAACTGGCGGCGGGCGGCTGGCTGGCGTGGTTCGCGGCGTTCCAGGTCATCCCCCGCCTGTTCGGGCACATGAGCATGACCGCGTTCGTGCTGCTTGCCCCGCTGGCGGCGGTGGGCGCGCTGGCGCTCTATGTGCCGGCGGCGATCCTGTTCGCGGTGCTGGTCAAGCGGCTGGCCGTGGGCCGCTACCGCGCGGTGCGCGCGCCGGTGTGGAGCGCGCTCTACCTGCGGCACTGGGTGGTGTTCCAGGCGGTGCGGCTGATCCCCTGGCCGCTGATCCAGGGTACGGTGGTGCAACAGGCGGCGCTGCGCGCGCTGGGCGCGCGGATCGGCCGCAACGTTCACATCGCGCGCGGGGTGGACCTGCGGCGCGGCGGCTGGGACCTGCTGACGATCGGCGACAATGCCTCCTTGGGGCAGGACGCGCATATCGGCCTGTCCGAACTCGACCGGGGCGACATCGTGTTCGGCGCGGTGACGATCGGCGATCGCGCCACGCTGGGCGTGCGCGCGGGGCTTGAAGGCGATTGCCATGTCGGCGCGGGCAGCGTGCTGACGGCGCTGTCGATCCTCAACGCCGGGGGCACGATCCCGCCGGGCGAACTGTGGGATGGCGTGCCCGCCAGCCGCGTCGGCCCCGCGCCGGACGCGCCGGCACTGGCCACAGGCAAGGCGCTTTCGCCCGCATTGCACAGCGCGCTGCTGCTGGCGGCGGAAGGGCTGGCGGCGCTGGTCGCCGCGCTGCCCGCCGAACTGCTCTCGCTGGCGGCGATGCGCCGGGCCGGGGTGACCTATGAGGCGATGTGGGCGTGGATGGCGCACCCTTCGCCGTTTTCGCGCACCGGGCTGGTGCTGATCGGCCTGACCGTGGCGGCGGTGCCGCTGACGCTGGTGTGGAGCGCGCTGATGCTGCGCGCGATGGGGCGCGTGAAGCCGGGCACGATCGGGCGGTTCAGCCCGGCCTATGTGCGGGTGTGGATCAAGACCGGGATGCTCCACGCCGCCGGCGAATGGCTGAGCGGCACGGTGTTCTGGTCCAAGTGGCTGCGCCTCGCCGGGATGCGCGTGGGCGCCAGCTGCGAGATCAGCACGATCATCGACGTGGTGCCCGAACTGGTGGAAATCGGCGCGGAGACGTTCTTCGCCGACGGCATTTACCTGGGCGGCGCGGACGTGCGCGCGGGCACGGTCACGCTCGGCACGGTGGAGCTGGGGCGCAACACGTTCCTGGGCAACCACGCGGTGATCCCGGCGAACACGCGCCTGCCCGACGACATCCTGATCGGCATCGCCACCGTGGCGCGGCCCGACCTTATCGCCGCCGGCCAATCGCGCTTCGGCCACCCCTGCTTCGACCTGCCCCGGCGCGAGGTGGTGGACATGGACCGCAGCCTGACTCACGATCCCTCGCCGATGCGCTACTGGAACCGCGTGTTCTGGGAAGTGGCGCGCTTTGCCCTGCCGGTGCTGCCGCTGCTGCTTTCCGCGCTGTGGTACGCGATGGTGGCGCGCGGCCGGGGCATGACGGGCGACGCCGCCTTCGCGCTGCTGGTGCTGCCGGGGGCCATGCTCGCCCCGGTCTTGGCGCTGCTGGCGGCGGTGTGGGCGCTGAAATGGACGCTGATCGGGCGGGTGAAGCCGGGCCAGCACGCGCTGTGGTCGTGCTGGTGCAGCCGGTGGGACTATGTCTATGTCGCCTGGGCCAAGTACGCCAACCTGATCCTGCAGCGGCTGGAAGGCACGTTCCTGCTGCTCGGCTTCCTGCGCGCGATGGGCCTCACCATCGGCAAGCGCGCGGTGCTGGGGCCGCAGTTCGCGCAAGTGGTGGACCCGGACATGATCCACATCGGCGATGGCGCGACGGTGACCGCGATGTTCCAGGCGCACACCTTCGAGGACCGCGTGCTGAAGGTGGACAAGGTGTTCATCGGCAAGGGCGCGACGATCGGCGCGGGCACGGTGCCGCTCTATGGCGCGGATGTGGGTGATGGCGCGCGCGTGGGCGGGCACAGCGTGATCATGAAGCAGGAACGCCTGCTGCCGGGCCTGCGCTACCAGGGCGTGCCGACGCGGGTGATGGGGCGCGAGCGGGGCTGAACCGCAGATAAGCGCCCGCATCCGGCGGCGAACCCGGACCCTGGCCTGAAAGGACGATACGGAAACGCGCGACCGGTGCGGCACCCGGAAGGTGCGCGGGAAGGGCGTGTCGAAGGCTGCGGTCGCGAACGGCCGGCGGGGCAGCAGGCCCGGTCCGGCTCGGCCATGAGGGAAGGGGCTTCGGCAGGGGTGGCGGCTCGCAGGTACGGCCCCGTGCCGGCAGCGGCTGAATCACCGCGCCACATCCACGCTTCCCGTCCGGTGCTGGTGTGCCTGGGCCAGGGACTTGGCAAACGCCCCGCCTTGAACCCGCGCCCCACACCGGTCGCGCCGGGCCGGAACGCGCGTGGCGCCAGGCCCGAAGGAGCGTGGGCAAGGCCGGCCAAGCCGTGCTCCCGATCCGTGCGGAGGGGTATTAACCTATATGGTTCGTTTTGTCAAGGGGGGAGGGGGGGCAGGCCCACCCCCGGCCCCTCCCGCAAGCGGGATGGGAGTATAGGCGCCAAATCGGTCGTATCTTCTTCCCCCCTCCCGCTTGCGGGAGGGGTCGTGGGTGGGCCACTTTCAGGGAATGCCTTTCCAGCCGCGCAACACCGGACGCGCGCGTGCGCTGCGCTGGGCGGCTTCTCCCGCCGAACGGCTGCTCTGGCGCTACCTTTCGCGTGCGCAGACGGGCGCGAAGTTCAGCCGGCAAATGCCGGTCGGGCCGTTCTTCGCCGATTTCCTGTGCCGGGAGATGCGGCTGGTGGTGGAACTCGACGGCTTCAGCCACGAGGCGCGGCTGGATGAGGACGCCGCGCGGGACCGCTGGTTCGCGGCCAATGGCTATCACGTGCTGCGCTTTACGAATGCCACGGTGCTGGGGAATGTCGACGGTGTGGTCGCGGCCATTCGCGGTGCAGTGATGGAGGGGAGGGAGCAGGCCCACCCCTGACCCCTCCCGCAAGCGGGAGGGGGATGTTCTTACCTTACTCCGCCGCGATTCCCGCGGCCTTGAACATGTCTTCCTCGCTTTCCGCGCCCACGTCGGCGTTGGCGGCCGACTTGGCCTTGCGGCGGGCGTCGAAGCTGGACCAGACGTCGTTCCAGTTGCCGCGCGTGGCGGCCTTGGAATATTCGGTGGCGCGCGCTTCGAAGAAGTTGGCGTGCTCCACGCCGTTGAGCAGCGGGGCGAGCCAAGGCAGCGGGTGATCGTCGATCATGTAGATCGGCTGGAAGCCGAGCTGGCCCAGCCGCCAGTCCGCGATGTAGCGGATGTACTTCTTGATTTCCTTGGCGCTCATGCCCGGCACTGGGCCTTGTTCGAAGGCCAGGTCGATGAAGGCGTCTTCCAGCCGCACCGTCTTCTGGCAGCAATCAATGATGTCTTCCTTCACCGCCTTGGTCAGGCAGCCGCGCTCGGCCACGAAAGCGTGGAACAGGCGGGTGATGCCTTCGCAGTGCAGGCTTTCGTCGCGCACCGACCAGCTGACGATCTGGCCCATGCCCTTCATCTTGTTGAAGCGCGGGAAGTTCATCAGCATGGCGAAGCTGGCGAAGAGCTGCAGCCCTTCGGTGAAGCCGCCGAACATGGCGAGCGTGCGCGCGATGTCCTCGTCCGTCTCCACGCCGAAGGTCGAGAGGTAATCGTGCTTGGCCTTCATTTCCTCGTATTCGAGGAACATGCCGTATTCGGTCTCGGGCATGCCGATGGTGTCGAGCAGGTGCGAATAGGCGGCGATGTGGATCGTCTCCATGTTGGAGAACGCGGCCAGCATCATCTTGACCTCGGTGGGCTTGAACACGCGGCCGTACTTTTCGTGGTAGCAATCCTGCACTTCCACGTCGGCCTGGGTGAAGAAGCGGAAGATCTGCGTGAGCAGGTTGCGCTCGTGCTCGCTGATCTTCTGCGCCCAATCACGGCAGTCCTCGCCCAGCGGCACTTCCTCGGGCAGCCAGTGGACCTGCTGCTGGCGCTTCCAGTATTCGTAGGCCCACGGATACTCGAAGGGCTTGTAGGTCTTGCGGGCTTCAAGAAGCGGCATGGGCGTGAGTCCTGTCAGTGAGTCTGCGAGAGATAGGCACGATAAGGCGCGCGCGGAAGCGAGGCTGCCGCGCGCGCCGGGTAGGAAGGGCGGTGGTTCCCGCCGGAAGCGTTACGGCCAGAACCAGCCGGGCGTGAGGCTGCGCTGCTTCCGGTTGCGCCACATCTGGAGGTACATCCACAGGCCCGAGACGCTGAAGAACAGCAGCGCGCAGCCGGTCAGCAGCGAGATCGCGGTGCCGAGCGGGCCGAACGTCTCGCCCGAATGCAGGTGATGGAACATGCCCACCCAGGCGCGCGTCCCGCCCGCCGGGGCCTTGGGCCGGCACGTCATGGTTTCGGGGCAATGGAAGCCGGGCGGTACGGCCGGCGCTGCCGAAGCGGCTGGCGCTTCGCCCGCCGGCCACAGCGCGGTGACGTGGCTGGCGATGCCCGTCACGGCCATCCACAGCATGAAAATCCCGAAGAACACCGTGGTCCAGCGGTGCCACTTGCGCATTGCCCGATACTCCCGAATGCAAACGATCCGGGGCCTCCAGACACGCCGCCGCGCCTGCGGGCAAGCCGCAAAATGTCGCGGAATGTAAGGACAGTGGCGCGGTCATCGGTCCGGTGCTGGCGGGAGGAGAAACGGGGCCGCCCCCCATGGCCGGACCCATGCGCCACGCCGCGCCCCGGGGGGCGGGAAGCGTGGCGATGGCAGGTCCGGTGCCCATGGCGGCGGTTTCCTGAAATGCGGGGGCCTGCTTGGCGCAAGGCCCCTATTGGCAGGCCCTCATTGGCAAGCGAGGCATTCCTCGTAGTCGGTCTGGTCGCCGGCGCTGAGTTCGATCTTCGGCGCCTCGGCGGTGTTGTCCGCCTCCACCCCGCCGGCGAACCCGGCGCGCTGCACCGACTTCGAACGCAGGTAATAGAGCGACTTGATGCCCTTCTCCCACGCCTGGAAGTGGAGCATCATCAGGTCCCACTTGTCGACGTCGGCCGGGATATAGAGGTTGAGCGACTGCGCCTGGTCGATGAACGGGGTGCGGTCCGCCGCGAATTCGAGCAGCCAGCGCTGGTCGATCTCGAAGCTGGTCTTGTACACCGCCTTTTCCTCCGGCGAGAGGAAATCGAGGTGCTGGACCGAGCCGCCGTTCTCGAGGATCGAATTCCACACGTTGGCGGAATCCTTGCTCTTCTGCTGGAGCAGCGCCTTGAGATAGGGGTTTTCGACCACGAACGAGCCGGACAGCGTCTTGTGCGTGTAGATGTTGGCCGGGATCGGTTCGATGCAGGCGGAGGTGCCGCCGCAGATGATCGAGATCGACGCGGTCGGCGCGATCGCCATCTTGCACGAGAAGCGCTGCATCACGCCCATGTCCGCCGCATCGGGGCAGGGGCCGCGTTCCTGCGCGAGCAGCAGGCTGGCTTCGTCCGCCTTGGCGGCGATGTGGCGGAACATCTTGAGGTTCCACGCCTTGGCCATCGCGGATTCGAAAGCGATGCCCTTCTGCTGCAGGAACGAGTGGAAGCCCATCACGCCCATGCCGACCGAGCGTTCGCGCATCGCCGAATACTTGGCGCGGGCCATTTCCGTGGGCGCGCGGTCGATATAGTCCTGCAGCACGTTGTCGAGGAAGCGCAGCACGTCCTCGACGAAGTGCTTGTCGCCGTGCCACTGGTCCCAGGTTTCGAGGTTGAGCGAGGACAGGCAGCAGACCGCGGTGCGATCGTTGCCGAGGTGATCGCGCCCCGTGGGCAGCGTGATTTCCGAGCAGAGGTTCGAGGTCGAGACCTTGAGGCCGAGATCGCGGTGATGCTTGGGCATCATGCGGTTCACGGTGTCGGAGAACACGAGGTAGGGCTCGCCCGTGGCGAGGCGCACCTCGACGAGCTTCTGGAACAGGCTGCGCGCGTCCACCTTGCCGCGCACCGAGCCGTCCTTGGGGCTGCGCAGCGCGAATTCGGCGCCATCGCGCACCGCTTCCATGAATTCGTCGGTCAGCAGCACGCCGTGGTGCAGGTTCAGCGCCTTGCGGTTGAAATCGCCGCTGGTCTTGCGGATTTCGAGGAATTCCTCGATTTCCGGGTGCGAGACGTCGAGATAGGCGGCGGCCGAGCCGCGCCGCAGCGACCCCTGCGAGATCGCGAGCGTGAGGCTGTCCATCACGCGCACGAACGGGATGATGCCGCTGGTCTTGCCGTTCAGGCCCACGCTTTCGCCGATGCCGCGCACCTGGCCCCAGTAGGTGCCGATGCCGCCGCCCCGGCTGGCCAGCCAGACGTTCTCGTTCCAGGTGGCGACGATGCCTTCCAGGCTGTCGTCCACCGAATTGAGATAGCACGAGATCGGCAGGCCGCGCCCGGTGCCGCCGTTCGAGAGGACGGGCGTGGCGGGCATGAACCACAGCTTCGAGATGTAGTCGTAGAGCCGCTGGGCGTGCGCCTCGTCATCGGCATAGGCATCGGCCACGCGGGCGAACAGATCCTGGTACTTTTCGCCGGGCAGCAGGTAGCGGTCGTCGAGCGTGTCCTTGCCGAAGGCGGTGAGCAGCGCATCGCGCGATTCATCGGTGACGATGCCGAAGCGGCGGGCGCGGACGGTGCGCGAGTTTTCCTTCTCGGGCGCGGGCGCGCTGGCAGCCGCAGCCGCCGCCACGGCGGCGACCAGCGCCTCGGTCCCGGAATCCTGCGTATTCAAGCTCATCGCCGTTCTGCCTTCTGCCGGCGGCGCGCCTTCGAGAGTCACGCCATCAAGGCCCAATTCGTCCTGCGCCACCACGGAGCCGTCCCCAGTCCTGAAATCCACGTCTAACCCCCGGTTTCACGACCACCCGGAACGAAGCGCCGGGCCGGCCGTCCAAATCTGCTGGCCGGACATCCGCCGGCCTGTTCCGGCCGGTCCGATGTTCCGCTTCCGTTCGAATCGGGAGCAAGATCCCGACCCTACCACAAGATGGCCCGCGCGGGGGATGAAATCGGGTCTCGCGCCCCTTGCGCAGGCACGGAAGCGGGCGCCGGCACAAGGCCGGCAACCGCCGCACGCGCCAATGGCGCGCTTCCGTTCTCAACAAGGTCTAGAGGCCCCCACACGGTCCGACCACTATCCATAGTGCCTCAACGGGATTCAGACACAAGAGGGTAAACCATGAGTTGACGATTCGGTTCGTCGTAATCCCGATTCGCTTCGTCGCAGCGAAAGTCATTGTGCAGTGCAGCGACGCGCGGGGAAAACGGCACTTCAAGACCAAATCGTGACGGGTCCAAAAATTTTCGCTCCAAACCACCATCCTGTGGACAATCGCGCCGGATCGGGCACACCCCGCGAAGCAGGAAAAAAGCTGTGGAAGGCGGAGGCGAAAAGCGTGTTCAACCTGATCTCGATCGTGATCACCGGCTTCTTCGTGGGGCTGCTGGCCGAAATCCTCTATCCCGGCCCGGTGGACCTGGGTTTCGTGAAAACGGTGCTGCTGGGAATCGGCGGATCGATCGTGGCCGGGGTGTTCGCCAGCTGGCGATCGGGCAGCACGTTCGGCGAAGGGGTGAATCGCGCCGGATGCCTGGCCTCGGTGCTGGGCGCGCTGCTGCTGATCTGGCTGGGGCGGCACTGGTAGCCGCCAAAAAAAGAGGCCACGGCGCTCGGGGGTGAGGCACCGTGGCCTGGGCGGCCCGGTCGTGACGTGAAGCGCCGCGGGGGGCGCGGGACGGGCCTTCGGGTCTTGGGCGAAGCTCCGGGGCGGTCCGCGTACAATCCGCGCCCGGAGACCGTTTTCGCCGGTTCCGTCGAGGCACTATCGCCGCTGTCCGCGCTGGCGCAAAGCGGGGAACGGCTCGTTCCGGACTGTCCCGCCGCGTGCGCCTGATTCCGCTAGAGAAAGTTGTTGGGCCAGATCATCGTGCGCCACATGTGCGCGGTGGGGCTGGCGTCGAAGCCGAGTCCTTCCTCCGGTTCGCGGAAGTGGCGGCCGATCACGTCGGTCAGCTCCTCGGGATCGACCGGCGGGAAATCGTCGAAGAAATAGGTGTCGTAGAGCGTGACCTGTCGCGCGGTGCCGTACCATTTGTGGTCGCGCGCGTAG
>MEGD01000069.1:15222-16336 GCA_001725355.1 Novosphingobium sp. SCN 66-18 | reverse complement strand
AAGGCGCGCCAAACCCTTGTTGAATACCGACAACATTCCACCTTCGCGTCCTGGCAATCCATATGGCAGGCTTGCTACGGCTTTGCCATTTTCTGACCAGGTACTGCTGGCATTTGACATCACGAAACTTTCGGGAGACATGCCATCCCAAAATACACTAGACGGCATACCCGCGACTACGGCCCTGATACCAGGATAGCGTGTTGCGATCAGCAGTGCCGCTTCTGCGCCTTTTGAATAGCCAATTATCCCTATCCGGTTTGCATCAACGCCGTCCTGAGCTTTCAGCCAGTCCAGAGCTTTCGCAAAATCTTCGACGGGAATGTTTTTCATTTTTCCGGTTTTGTGCGGCGCATTATGGTAAGCGAGATGCAACGCATTATAGCCGCTTTTCTGCAACGCCAACGCCTGCCTGGTGACGTCAATTGCAAGGCCTCCCTCCGACCCTCCGAGAACCAAAATTGCTGGTTGGGCCTCTTTTCCATTTGCAGGAAAATAGTTTCCGAAGACCCCGTCACTATCTATTCTTTTGCCGGTTGGCCCGGCATCAACGATTTTTGCAGGCGGAGGTTCTCTGGTAAGAACATAGATGGTACCAGCAATAAATAATGCGATCAGCACTCCAAGGAAGCAGATCAATATTTTCCAGCGTAGCCTCATCTAAACACCTCATTCTGCATCTGTTGCCGATCACCCAAAAATCGTCGTAACATGCGTAACATCGGAGCTTCGACAACGAGATGGAAAGCAACCGATAGGGCGACGATCAAGATAGTCGCACCCAGACAAACCAACCAGCTCGCAGGCTGCGCGTTAGGCGGCAGTTGCAGTAATTGTCCCACTGCGATTGGGTGGAGCAGATAGATCGCGTATGAAGCCGCACCCAGCATCAGAACTACACGATTTGTCACCGCAACTCCCGAGCGTTCTGCGATCACGGCGCCCATAACAATAAACCCTGCCGGTAGCCCCCATGTGAACGCGCGCCCCCAACTCTGATAATCGTCAGGCCCATAGCCCGTTAAGAAAGGCGATATGGGCAGGAGCGCGAGACCGGCACTAATCATCAGCAATCCCGCTGGCCCTTTTAGCTGGCGGGAAGGGCCAAAGCGTT
>MEGD01000069.1:3326-15203 GCA_001725355.1 Novosphingobium sp. SCN 66-18 | reverse complement strand
CGTTCGGTGATTAAGTACGCACCGATACCTATCGCAAACTCCGAGAATAACGGCCACGGTCCGGGCAGGTTCGGCAGACGGGCCGAAGCGATTATCAGCAGTAGTATCAGCGCCACTACCGGAGCGCGGTTCGGCCCCGCACGCAGCGCCAGCCAATAGAGCAGGTAGAAGGCCAGTTCGTAAACGAGCGTCCAAGCCACGAAAATCAGTGCTGGCCGTCCTTGCGGACCCGGCAGATAGAATAGCGACTGAAACAACCAGCCCGTCGTATCGCTCCAAGCCATATTCTGAAGCGTGAGCAGCGCCGCGATGATTGTAGCGATCCAGTAGGCTGGAACGATTCGGATGAACCGGCGCGCGAGAAAATGCTGTGCGTCGCGCGATGAGCTATAGGCAATGATGAAGCCGCTCAAAACGAAAAAGAGATCAACACCGGCTGCGCCGGATGTGAACGACAGGCTGGTTGGCGGCATTAAACCGAAATGGAAAACGACTACGGCAATGGCCGCCAGCGCACGTAGAGCCTGAAGATTAGCAAGCATTCCGTTTCCCATCTTCAGTGTCAGCGTCACAGCGACGCCGGGTCGCTCAGCGTGAATGAGGTTTAGGCTGCCAAGAATCATCATCGGTCAGGTCGGCGTGCCATCGCGCAAGCAGCCAAATGGCGCTCAACTCAATTGCGATCG
The DNA here is from genome assembly GCA_001725355.1 of Novosphingobium sp. SCN 66-18. Taxonomy (GTDB): domain Bacteria; phylum Pseudomonadota; class Alphaproteobacteria; order Sphingomonadales; family Sphingomonadaceae; genus Novosphingobium. Next base: position 14,517 of record MEGD01000069.1, on the reverse strand, counting down.
CCACAACCTGTGGCAGTGCGCAAGTGTCGTAGAGAAACAAGACGCCGGTGAACGTAACAATCGTCGCCATAACCGCAGCGCCGATCCGACCAGCAACCGCAACGCGCATCCAATTACGGTCCAAAATAACCCAAGCTATATACAGATGGCCAAGGCCGAGCCCGAATGTCAGGATTGCTAGCAACGACAATCCGGACTGATTGGCGTAGGTGACAGGGAAGACCGGCCTACCGCTCCCAAAAATGTTACCAGCGCCAGCTTCAGCCGGTGCTAAATAGGAATATCCCGAGGCGACGCTCGATAGCAGCAGCCCTCCCAGTGGTACGATGACACCAATCGCAAGAAAATAGCTGGCGATGGCGAACCGCCCCTTCTCATGCGTCGGCACCTCACGCCATGCTCCCAGCAAGCAACCGAAAGCGAAGCTCAGCGCGTTCCCCGCTTCGGCCGCTACGTCGAACTCCGCTTGCATCGCAAGCGCCCAATCACGCCGGAAATCGCTTAGACACTGAACAGCCATGATCATCATGGCGCGAGCGATGGCCATTTTCACGCGGGAAGCTCCGTGGCACGGGACATAATAGCCGTTTCGCTTTCGACCGATCGCGCCAGCGCGAGACCTGTGTGCGTCAACCTATAGGCATGCCGGGCTGGCCGACCGGGCTGCGACGGCTCGCGCCATTCCGCCTCTACCAGCCCTTGATCGCTCATTCGCATTAGTAGGGGGTAGAGAGTGCCCGATAGCAGGCCCGTATCTTTCATCAGGTCATATCCGTGGCGCCATTGATACGGTAACGCTGACAAGGCTCGTAGCAGCGTGAGCATCTGTTTCGAGGGGCGTCGATCACGTGCCATAGCATTAAACAACATATGTAGATTTAAGAGTCAATGAGCCCCCAATTCCAGGGTTTCCCGTCGTTCTTTGACGCAAAGCGAACCCGACTGGCCGCGCGCTACCAAACAAGCGCTGTAGCGGCCAGTCGGGTTCGCGGGGTCCCCCCCAATCGCTCCGGTCAAGATTGTGGCGCTCCAATCCTGATGGTGCAACGCATCGGCTCCTTGGCCCTGGATGCGGCTTTCTGACAGGCGGCGATGGCGTCGCGGTTCTCGCGGGCCATATCGACGGCATTGACGATGGCCTGCCACGCTTCGGGGTTGTCGGCGCGCATGAGGCGGATGCCAGCGTCCCATGCGGTGGCTTCACCCAGCACGCGGCGCGCGACCCGTTCGGGCCAGTTCCAGCTTTGCGGGCCGATGCTGGCCGCCCAGCCGGGATAGAGCAGCCACAGGAGCGAGACGGCCAGCGCTGTGCCTATACCAGTATGGAGCATATGCCAGCGCTGTTCCTGCTTGGTGCGGATCGTGCCAATGGCGCGCATGAGGTCCGCTTGGCTTTCCCGGTGCAATTCCCGCGCCTGCTTGATGGTTGCCTTCTCCGGCTCGCGGGCCGCCTCCGACGCCGCCAGCATCCGCTCCGCCATGCTCTCCGGCGACAGTTGCATGGCCGGGGCGTCAGCAAGTCTTTTCATCTGCCCCGCCATCGCGGCGAGATGGCCGCCATGCTTGGCGAGCGTCGGGCTGTAATCGGGTATCTCAAGGCTCTGCTTCTCGACAGTGATATGCTCGACCGCGCGGGTCAGCATCGACAACCGCCCGTCAAGCCGCTGTTCCATGCCGCCCACACGCGCCTCAAGCTGCGCGAACGCCTGCGCGGCGGTATCGGGCCGGGGGTCCGGCTCCGGTTCGCTCAAATGATTTTGTTCGTCGTCCATAACGTCTTCTCCGTGGGTCAGCGTTCCATGCCGCGACTGATGTCGCGGCCATGATCGAAGGGTATGGAGGATGCGAGGTCGTGGGAGAGACCGCGCCCCATCTGCTGGCCGATCTCAAGCCCAAGCTCGCGGCTGCGCAGGCCCAGCACGGACTCAAGCTGGGCGTCGCGCTCAAGGCTTTTGGCCATGTCGGCCATCTGCTGCGCGGCACTCTTCGCGCCCCGGAAATTGCCATCGCGCACAAGGTCCGCGTGTTGTTCCCGCAATTGCTGCCAGCCTTCGACAAACCTGTCGGCGCGTTGGAACGGGTCCATGCGGATTTCCGTTTCTAACTGCATGGCCCGCATCGCGGCCTGGCCGCGCCCCTCGGCGGCCTCGCGAACAAGCTCCGGGCTGCTTCTGAAGGCGCTATCGAGGTCGGATGCCCCTTCTGGCCGCACCGCGTTGAGGGCGTCCCTAGCCCGGCCCAGCGCCTCGCGCTGATGCGGCATGGCGTCCAAGCCCTGCGCGCAGGTCTGCCGGATCGCGTCCACCGCCTTGGCGTAACGCTCCACCGCACCGCGCACGCCGCCCGCGCGCATGGGCTGCGCGTCATTGTCGCGCTGCTGCTGGCGCGCGGGATCGATCTCCGGCGCGGGAATGACGCGGCCAAGATCGAGACCATCGAACATGCCGCGCCGGGGTTCGGGCGGTGTCGATGGCTCGCGATCCTGACCGGGCAGCGAAAGGCGCAACCCGTCGAAGATCCCACGCGCCTTCTCGACCACGGGCCGCACGATCTCCGCGACACGCTCGCCGAACGTGATCCCGCGCCGCTCGGCAAACTCGCGCGCCGTGTCCGCCTTGGCATAGTCGGTCGCCATGTCCTTGCCGCGCTCGCGGGAGAGCGTGCGGACAAGCCGGGACTGGTCGCGAAAATCATCCTTGCCATAATGAAGCTGCACGCCGTCCCGGTGGCGTGACAGGGCAACATAAGCCCCATGGCGATCCATCCCCGGCGTGGCCAGCACATGCGCCCTGTCCACAGTCATGCCCTGCGCCTTGTGGATCGTGGCGGCATAGCCATGGTCGAGGTCGCGATAGTCCTTCACGTCGAACGCGACGGAGCGCCCGTCATCGGTGCGGACAGCCATATGACCATCACTGACTTTTTCGACCGTGCCGACCGTGCCGTTCTTCACTTCCATGCTGCGCTCGTTGCGCAGGAACATGATGCGGTCGCCGCTGGCGAACTGCCGATCCCCTCGCTCGGTCTTTACCATCACATCGGCGCCCAGCTCGTTGCCCAAGCGCATCGCCTCGCGGGCCGCCTCGTTGAGGTCGCGCACCTCGGCATTGGTGTGGGTGAGCATGATCCGGCTGGCATCGGGGCTTGCCTGCCGTTCGCGATCCCAGCGTTCGACAAGATCGCTCCGCGCCTGCTCGCGCGTCTCGGCCTGATGCACCATGGACTTGTCCGCATAGGCGGCGATGGCTTCGCCGGTTCTGCCGGTGGCAAGGTGCCGTGTGGCATTCTGCTGCCAGTCTTCATGCTGGCGGCGAACCTGCGTGATCTCGACGCCGCCATGCCGCTCATGCAGCGCACGGAACGCCGCGCCCGCCTCGATCGACTGCAATTGCTGCGGATCGCCGACCAGCACGACCTTCGCGCCAGCCTCGGCGGCATAGGAAAGGACACGCTCCATCTGGCGCGTACCGACCATGCCTGCCTCATCGATCACCAGCACATCGCGGGCCGTTAAATGGTCGCGCCCGTTGGCCCAGCCATGCTCCATGCTGGCGATGGTGCGCGACGCGATGCCGGAACCATTTTCCAGCCCCTCGGCGGCGATGCCAGCCAGCGCCGCACCCCGCACATTGAGACCAGCACTTTCCCACACGTCGCGCGCCACGCCCAGCATGGCGCTTTTGCCCGTCCCGGCATAACCCAGAACCAGTGACAATCCGCGCCCGTCCGTTATATGGCGCAGCGCGGATTCTTGCTCTGATCCCAGAACAAGACCCTCACTCTCGGCGGCACGAACGGCGTAGGTCGCTGCCGCCGAGAGACCATCGCCTCGTTCCATCGCAAGCCGGTCGGCGGCACGGCTCATGCGCTGCTCGGTCTCGATCATGTCGCGCGAGGTGAACCGATCGTCGCCGCGTCCGTCCTTGCCCAGCGCGATCAGGTTGGGCGAAGCGCGAACCGCGCTCATCGCCCGGTCATATTGGCCCTTCCCGTCACTATGCCGATGCACGAACATCGCCATGTCGCGCGTGGTGAACGTCGCCTGTTGGTGCGTGATCGCATTCAAGGCGATTCCGGGATCGGCGATGATGCGTTCGCCGTTCTCCCGCGCGATCTCGCGGTGAAGCTCGGCGCGGTCGGCAAGCTGGCCTGCCTGCTCCATGCGTTGCGCAGGACCGCCGATCTTGCTTTGCGGCTCAAGGTCTATGCCCTGATCGGCAAGACTGCGATGGTCGATCCGCGCGTCTATGTCGAGTTCGGCGAGGCGTTGATTGACATGATCGGCCCAGCGTTCGCGCCATTGCTCGACATTGCCATGCTCGTTCCAGTCGCGGACCTTCTGGCCGAAACCATCGGGGCCGACTTCCCGCATGGTGAGCATGACATGGGCGTGCGGCTTCTCCATGCCGTTCGCGTCTATGTCGCGATGCACGTTGAGGTCCGCGATCATGCCACGATCGACAAACTCGGCCTGCACGAAGTCGCGCGCCAGTTCGATGCCTTCGGCCTTGCTCATCTCGCGCGGAATGGCGAACTCGACTTCGCGGGCAAGCTGCGCGTCCTTGCGCTTCTCGGTCGCCTCGACCTCGTTCCAGAGGGTTTCCCGATCGCAAAAGCGTTCGGGCGCGCCCTCCGGCAACATGATTTCGCTATGCTCGACGCCAGCGCGGGCACGAAAATCATGATCGCGGTCAAGGCGTTCGTCGTGCAGCCGCTCGCCCGCACGATAGGCTGCCGCCGATACGGCGGAGCGCCCGCTGGCGCGCCCAATGACCTGAACGGAGAAGTGATAAATTGCCATGACGGCAATCCATCTACACCACCAAGCGCACGTCGGAACGACGTATAAGCGCGCCCTTCTCGAAAATTTCTCGGACGGGACTAGGCGGTGTCATCCTGTCCTGGCGACTCTACTGCACTTGCGGAGGGATCATCTTATCATAGCGCCATCGTCACTCAATGGAGACTTTGCGATGCGTAAACCACGGGATTTTGATTCGGAACTGAAGGCGCTCGCCGACAAAGCGAAGGCGATCAAGGAACGGCGCGTGCGCCAACTCGGCGAACTGGTCGCGGCAACCGGGGCCGATGCGCTCGACGCCGATCTGTTGGCCGGGGCGCTGCTCGGTGCCGTCGCCCTGAAAGATGCCGCCACAAAGGAGGGCTGGCGCAAGGCGGGCGCGGCCTTCTTTCAAAACAAGGCACATCGGCCTGCGCCGCGACCTGAACAACGGGCGGAGGGTACTCTCCCGCTCGACGGCGGCGCGGCACCGCGCTGAGGCCCAAAAGGCGAGAACCGACATGCGCGAATGGATGGTCGAGCGCAGGGCGCGCACGAAGCGATTGATCGAACTGGGCGGTCTCGTCGTAAAAGCGGGCCTCGTCGATCTCACCGACGATGATCGCACGACGCTTTATGGCGCATTCCTTACGGTCGCGGAGAGGCTTCGGGGTGAGGAACGGACGGCGGCGTCGATGCTGTGGAAGCGTAAGGGCAAACGTGCGTTCGAGACGGAGGAGCAAATGTCCCGGAATGAAAAGGCGTGACGAGCATCAACGGTCATCCACCAATGCAAAGCGAATGCGCAACGAGCTACGCAAAATATGTCTGCACGATTTGCGTAGGCAATGGCAGGCGTGCGGTCAACCCGCCCCGGCACATTGGCTATTGTCGAACATCTCAAGATATTGCTCAACAGTCTGGTTCATACCGATTGATTTGCGCCGCTCATTGACGCTGGCCGGGTCTTCAAGATCGTTCGGCGTCCATTGGCCAGAAATGCACTTGACCTGCGTACCATATCGCTGGAGCCGATGGTCAAATTCCAGTGCGATGCGATCATACAGCATTGCATAGGCTTGCCCTTCTGCGTCACCCTCCGCGACGAATTTTTCGAGCCGGGTAAGAGTGTTTCGCATCAATTCCTGATCGTTGACGGCGTGTTGGACGATCAGGAACGCGGCTCGGGCGGCTTCCTTCCCATAAACGCTTGTTCGAAACCAACCTTCGGCGGGCATCAGCTTTTTCAGTTCATTCTGATACTGGAGATCGTGCCGCCCGATCTCCGCGAAAATCTGGTGCCGTACGGATGCGCGGCTCGCTTCGGGAAAAACGGAAAGATCCACCTTCATAAAGGCCATACGGCCCGCCTGGTCGAGCTTTCCAAGTCTTATCAACTTTTCGGCAACGGTGGTCGCTGGCGGCAGCTTTGCATTTTCTGCTTCCACATCTTTATAAGCTTCCTCAATTTGCCTCACCAATTGTTCCACGGGCGGGGCCGAAGGAGGCGATGAGACTGCAAGCAAGAGGGACAAGGCGAAAATCATGGTTGATCCTCCGTCTATCGTGTTCGGAAGTTACGCGTCATCTCGCACGGTCAGGACCACGCCATGGCGCGCATCGGTGATCGAGGCTCGGCCAAGGCCCCAAAGTTCGCCCGATCAGGGCAATATGTTGCAGACCCGAGGAGCGGAAGTTCCCCAGTTTCAGTTCGCTTGCCTGCGTGGCACTTCGCTGCGTCACCACTGCATCGCAATAAAGGCGGTCCTCTCTGAGATAGATGACCTGCGGGTCGACCTCCATTGTCGTCCCGTTGTAAGCCCAGTTCACACATAACCTCTGTTTGATTGCTTGGGTGACCAGGGCGAGCGCATCCACTTCCTTTTCTTTGGGAGACTTCGCATCGGCGGCCGGGTTCGGGATGACCTGTGCCTGAGCCTCTTTGTTTTTCGGCGTACGCATGTTCAGGCGAAGAGTTTTGCGTGGCCGGTCTGTCATGCTCAAATCATTGTCGGTTCGACAGGCTGGGGCAAGCCTTCTTCTCGCCATGCCTGTATTCTTATACTGCCCCGGCTTGGACCGAACGTGATACAGGTCGGCAATGCTGATTGATCCCGCCTTTCCCATGGTCCTGCGCAATGACGCCGTGCGCGTCCATCGCAATGCCGTTCGGCGGGATTTCACGATCAGCGCGGATACCTATGACCTCTACTCTTTGTCGGGACTTACCAGAGGAGAGGAAAATCTCTGGGAGAAATTCGCTACGCTGGGACAGGACAAGGCCCGGTATGACCTGTTGCAGAAGCTGATTGCACGTCAGCCTGCTCTTCGGCTGGGGTTGCTGCTCGACGATCTCGCCGAAGCCTTGCTCCTTGTCGGCGTCGCCGATCTGCGCACGCGCGAGGGCGCGCTGCTGGTGCTGGAATGGATCGATGACAATTTCGGCGCGCCGCTGCTCCCACCATCGGTTTTAAATGATTTCAGGCCCAAATTGCGGGCGCTTCGGCGGCGACGTTTTGGCTGGGTTGTGCCGCCGCAAAGCGGGGGCAAGGACCATGGGGCGGCAAGGCAAGGCGATGGCCCGATGGAATATCCCCGCGTGTGGCTATCGGAAGCGCAACTCGAACATTATCGCGCCGATGCCGATTGGGCCGCAATTTTTGATGACGACGCTTCGCCCGGTGCGTCGTGCCATACACCATGGACGAACATATGCAGGCGATCATTCTCGCCGTAGTGGAACGGGCGCCGCAATGGGTACGGCGCGATCTCGAAGCGAAGGATATCGGGGTTCGCGCGCGGGCGGAAGAGACGCTGGCGGCGATGATTACCGCTACGCTCAAGGGTGAAACGGCACAAGCGACCCGAACGGCCGCGACCACAGCGGACTGATCGCCCTCTACAACGCCGTGACGTCTGCTTCTCCACGCTATATCATGTTGCCCGATACCCTCTGGAGGCAGGGCATGGATGATGCGGACATCGACATCGACCGGATCGACGAAGCGGTCCTGGCACTGATGTTTCTCACGCTGCACGAGGAAGGCCGGCGGTCGGGCATGGCGAGAGCCTGGAAGTCCTTCGATTGGGACGCACTGGATCGCCTGCATGCGCGGGACCTGATCCTCGATCCGGTGGGCAAGGCCAAGTCGGTCCTGCTGACACCTGAAGGCCGCCGCCGCAGCGAGGAACTTTTCTACCGGCTGTTCGCCAAGGGCGGCTGATGTTTCAGATGTCAGCGCCCAGCGTTCGCAACCAATCCTCAAAGCGCTTTGGGCCAATCTCGATTCTGTCGAGCACGCTCGACATGCGCTTGACGACGGTCTCCCTCGTGGTCTCCATCTTCGCGGCGATCTGATCCAGGGTCAGTTTATCGGCAGAGAAAAGAAGGACGGTTTCCCGCAACGATTCCGGCAAGGCTTCGATCAGCACGATGGCGACCGCAACGTCATCGTCCATCCGTCGCTTCCACACGACCGGTCTGTCGATGCCCATGGCGCGCAAATGATCAGCGCAATAGTGGCGATGCCGTTCGCGCAACGCCCGCTCTGCGGGACTGATCTGGGCGGTGCGCCAGCGCCTTGGTCTGTCGCCATCCAGCATGGCGACGATCATCGCCAGCGCCTCCGACAAACAGGCCATGACAGCCGTCATCTCGATGGACAGGCGGCGGGCTATTTCTTCAAAAGCGAGATCGTCGTTCTGATGCATCCTTAGTATCACGCGGGAAAGCACCGGCAGGCGCTTAACGGCATCAAGATAGGCCGCACGCATTTCCGCCGTGGGGTCGCAGGTGGCGTCAGGCGAACTGCACATGGTCCGCCTCCTGCGAATTCTCATCCAGCGCCTCCAGCCGTTCGACGCAGACCGTCTGCACCAGCTTGTAGAGAGCGGCAGTGCAATCCATCGCCCACGCCACCTCTTCAGGCGCTATCCGGTATGTGCGCCCGTAGCGCACCTCGACATAGGCGCGCCGGATACAGCCGAAGACACGCCGCTCGAACGGCGTTTCCTGCGGCCATGCGAGGGCAAGACGGCTGTCGAGATATTCGGCAACCTCGCGCAGTTCGTCGAGGGCGTGCGTGCGTAGCCCATTGAGGGTCAGCGACCATGCGACGCACTGGTAGAGATGCTCGTTGGCCTGATGCAGCAGGAGCGCCGCCATCGGCGCATTGCCGCGCTGTTCGAAGAAGGCCGCGCCCATGAGAAAATCACCGGCCCGTTCGTACCAGCGTGTGAACTCGGCATGCCCGCGCTCCCGCTGCCGTGCGGCAGGCAGCCTTCGCGGCGCTTCGAGGCGCGCACTGCTGGCCTGATAGAGCGCAATCCCGTCGGTCGCGATCGTGACGAACCAGGGGACTCCATGAACGAGGGCGTGGTTCACATGGCTGAGCGTGTGAACGCACAGCCGCACCGGGTGGGCTATCTCGCCCACTTCCCATGCCCGCCGCAGGCGGTCGCGGATCGGCGCCCAATCATCCCGGCGCGCAGCAATCCGGTTATGGTTGACGATGACCATCAGCCGGATCGGCGCAGGCGTAAGTACAGGGTTTGCGCCCTGATCCCGGACCGCATGCGCGCCGTAGAGGACCAGCTTGTCGATGCGGGCCGTCTTGTAGCGCTGCGCGCGCTTTTGGGCGCACAGGTCGTCGAAGCCCTCGAACAACAGGGCCGTGACCCGGCGTAGCTCCTCTCGCATGGAACCGGAGAGATGGTCGAGGTCGGTGTGCAGCATCATGCTTCCTTCCCCGGCAGACCGGCATAGCCGGTGATGGTCCCCACATCGGCAACCAGCGTCGCCGCCGTTTCGACGATTTCGGCGGGAGGGAGTGCAACGAGAACGGCTTCTGCCTGATCCGGCTGTCTGCCGCCGTGATGATAGTCCGATAGCGGCGTGATCAGCCGTTCGAGTTCTGCGCTCGGCGGACCGAGCCCGTTCGCGCAAGCATGTTTCAGCGCGGCTTCCAGATCGAGCCCGATATGCCTTCGGTTCCTGTCATCGCCGTAGCCTGCATGGAGCAGCAGGGCTTTGAGCGCGAACTCCGTGGCATAGGCGGCCTCCTGCACGACCTTCGAGGCACGGTCGCGCGCATGCGCCTCGACCATCATCCCGACATGATCCACGGCGCGGCGGTAGAAAGCGACGGCAAGCAGGAGGTCGAAGTCGCCGGGGCGGTGGTAGAGGTCGAGATTGTGGCGCGGATGGTTGCCAAGGTGGGAACGCAGGGATCGTGGCCGCGCCTCGTCGCCAATCTCGGCCAGAAGCGTGCCGAATGCCTCAGCGAGTATCATTCGAGCCTCGGCGTCGCTGGTGCGCAGGGGGCGGGATATTCGGCCAAGGTCGAGGCCGTAAGCACGGTAGCGCTGGAAGGCGATCCGTTGCGGCTCGTTCAGAATTGTCAGAGCCGCTGTAATGCGGTCGTAGGCCGCCAGGCCTTCAGCATTTCGCGGCGGGTCCATCGCCCGGTCGAACAGGACGATGCCGCCCTCATAGCGCTCCGCCAGCCATGGATTGGTCAGGGCAAAGCGCTCGGCCTCATCGATGGCGAAAACCGATAGCTCGACTTCTACGGCCCGTATGAGTTGGGACTTGAGGACGGCCTGGGCGCGGCCCCAATAGCGCTCCTTTCCCTTGTAGGCCTCATGGTCGACGAAGGCCCAGATTTCCAACAGAAGTGGATCACGGCCCCATGTAATCCTTGCTGATGCATCGGCATTCTTGCCCACCAACATCAAGCCTTCGAGCGTGCCGCGCCGGGGTGCGCGGTCGCGCCGATCGATGAAATAGGCGCGCAGCACGCGCACGGCGCGCTCGATCGCCAGTCTGGGATAGGGATCGAGATGCAGCACGCGGGCGACAACGCGGTCTCGCATCTCATTGTAATCGGACATCTCACGATCATGCTTCGCCTCAGCGGAAAGCGGCAGCGCATGTCCGTCATGGTTCTCGTCCATGGGAACCTCCGGTCCGCATCCAGGCGGATGAGGCGGAAGGAACGGGGCGGATGCGGTATAGGGAGTCCCCGGGGCTGCGAACATGATCCGAAGACATGCGCCGCCGTTTTTAGCCCGAAGGCCTGGACATATACGACGGCACCCCGAAAACGATCTGTTTTCGAGGAAGTCTATTTCGGATCAGGATTCGCAGTCCCGGCGCTGCCCTGTGCGCAACGCATGGGCAGCCTATCAGAAAATGACCATGAAACAAAGAGTCGGCTGAAGCGATGGACTTTGGTTCGGTTTCAAAGAGAGCCGATCGTCAATGCCACTTGTCGCACTATTTGCGCCAGCGGATGGACGCCTATCCGTCAAAAACGCTGGCCTTTAGCGCAACCCGGTAGTTCAATTTCTTCGAATCGCAGTGGGAGGCCCAATTGATCCTGTTTGCCACTTTACTAGCCGTCAGTGTCG
>MEGD01000069.1:0-3264 GCA_001725355.1 Novosphingobium sp. SCN 66-18 | reverse complement strand
CTCGGATTGCACCCCAATCGGTAAGGGCGGCCGACATGGGATCATCACCCGGATCGCCATCAAGGACGGGGCGATAGAAGCCAGTGCTCGATTATATGCCAAGAATGACTGTCAAACGCCCACGCTGGACGTGGACTATCGTGGCATAGACCTCCAAGCGAACAAGAACGAGGACGGCATCCTGTTTCATCATACGGTGGCATCGATCACGCTGACGCCACTGTCCGAGGCTGTCGTAGCCCAGTATAATCTGGTCGATGGGGAGGTGCATGGCTGCGGATTGAAGGGGTGGGCGCTCAATGTCCCAAAATCTGTTGCGGGGCGGACATGCGATCCGTTCTACTTCGCACAGGAGCAAACAACGCTGTATGATACGGCCTGGATCGCTGACGGCGCGGTTCAGTTTGCAAGTCTGCCTATGATTTGGACCAACACCGACGCGGGTCGGCGCACAAGTCAGCCGCTTCCCATCCGTTACAGCCGGACAGCTTCGAAATGACCGTTGCGAGAGGCATTCTATGGCCCAGTAGTTGGGCAGCAGTGAAATATTCCGTTCGTCGCAAAACCGCTCCTCCGGCATTTTGGCTGTGGAGCGGTTTTTCAAATGTGCGTTCGTCAGGCTCCTCCTTGGTGGCTCTTCCCGCCGAGCGGTAGAAACCCCGGAGGCGATACCGCCTTCGGGGTCATGCAAGGTCAAGCGGCTTGCGCCATCGGCTGATCCACGGTTTCTGCGGTATCAAGCAACGAGGCAATCTCGCTCCACCGCTCGACGCTGCCAACGCCGCCTCGCACCGTGTAGGTGGACGGCTGAAAGGCCATCCAGCGCGGAACCCAGCCATCCACCTTCGCCCGCTCATTCGCTCCGGCAAGGCAATCGCGCACGATCTGCCGCTGCACCTTCACGCTCTCCCCGGCGTTGGCACTGGCAACCGCGTTGCCCGCCACGTCCGCAACGATCCTGCCGATAACCTCCTTGTCGCGGATGCTGTCGAGCAGGGCGTCGTCGGCCTGCCAGACTGCCGCCATATCCACCTTGAGCAGCGTGCCCAGCAATTCGACCGTCGCGCTTCCCGCTGCCAGCGTCTCCCCCATGACGACAGTGAGCACGGACATGACCGTTTCGTCGGGAAGGCCCATCAGATGGTTGAATAGCCCCGGCAAGCCATGATCGCCTGCATAGCCGTCCGTGACGGTGGGCGTCTCGGGATCGAAGCCGAGCAAGTCCAGAACCGCGCGGCGCTCAGCGTCGAAGATGGCTTCCGATGCGCTGGCTTCCACGCTCTCCGCGATGGCATCCGTATTGGCCCGCTGCTTCTCCACATCCACTCGCCACAGGGGCGAACCGATAATGGCATGGGCCAGCATCAGGCGAAGGGCCATGGCAGGCTGCGAAATCAGGGAAGCGCGCACGGCGGCATGCCGGTGAAAGTCGATATAGTTCTGGATAGGAGCGCTGATCTCCGGACGCACGGGCTTCGGCAAGGTTTCGCCCGCCTCGCGCTTACGGGCTTCCTTCCCGGTGATGTAACCTTCATGGAAGGTCACTTCGCCGCGATGGCTGATCGCCACATAGACCCGACCGCCTTTCTTCTTCTGGCAGCGCTCACGCTCCCATGTGTGGAAATATTCGCCGCGCCCCATCACGACGACCTCCGGCCAGCCCGCCTCCCGGTAGGCGTCCGCCCGTTCCTCGATCGCCGCCATCTGCGCGGTCCAGAAATCGGCGGCACAGGCGAAATATTTGTCCTCGCCGAACAGATCGGAGACGATTTCGCCGGAATAGCTCCCGACATCGAACAGCGCGACCTCGGTGGAAATGGCCGCACCGCCCATGAGCCACGCCTTAAGGTTCTGGCCCAAGGGGGTTTGGTCGCTCTCGCTGTCAAGCAGTGCCAGCCATTCACGCTGCTGCGCCTTGGTGGCGAGGGTCAGGTGCCGCACGGTGACGGCATCGATACGATCAGCCCGATAGAGATTGCGGATGCGCGGCATCAGGTTGCCCAGCGCGAGGGTCCGCTTCACCTGTAGCGCGGTCAGCCCAAAGGTCAGGGATATATCCTCCACGCCGCGCCCCTCTCGGACAAGCCGGGTGAAACTTTCATGGCGGGTCATCTCGTCGGGGGCCAACCTCGCGATATTCTCGATCAGCGAGGCTTCCAGCGCCGCTGCGTCGTCACCTGCTTCCATAACTGCACAGGGCAGTGGATCGATGCTCCCGCTTTCCTCGGCAACCGCCAGTGCGGCATGATAGCGCCGTTTACCTGCCACGATCTCGTAGGCGTCGGGCGAACCATTTTCCCGCACGATTAGCGGCACGAGGACACCTCGCGCGCGCACCGAAGGCAGGATGTTGGTTAGGTCTGGAGCCTTCTTTCCCCCGCGCATGTTGGCGGAAGACACCGAGAGGCGGGCGATATCGATATGCTTGAGTTCCATGTTGCTTCACTCCTCTTCGCATCATCCCGGCCCCGGAATGCGGGGTGGGCGGCAAGAGCGCACCGGCAGGCGCGGCGGCAGAGGCGGGTTGCACCCGCAGGGCTGGAACGAAGAGAAAGACCCGGCTTGCCGGGTTGCGGCCCGCCGCGACGCGCCTAAAGGGGAGCGACGCCCACACCGCTTGTCGGAGCCGGTCCACGCCATCGTGCGCATGCGCGATGTCTACATGGAAGTGGCGCAGCCACTTCCTCCGCGTCATGCGATCGTCACGCCGGGAGGCGACGAGACGGCGCACCGCGCTGGCTCGGTGGAGCGAAGCGGAATAGAGCGCGGTTTGCGCAAAAATGCGCGAAGACGCTCATTTGCCTCTCTGCTTCAAATGCGCGATGGAAGCCAACGACATGCAACGCCGCTTGCGCCAACGAGCAATAGGGAAAGTCTGCAATTTTGCACTTGCGAAATGACCTTCGCAGATGCAATATAAAAATGCCTTTCAGGCATCCTCTCCTAACTTCAGGCTGGCTGCGCGCCAGCCTTTTTTATGGGGCAAAGCGTCCAAGCATCAGAAAGACCCATGGCGACGGCTTCGATCAAGAGATGCGAAAAATCCGCCAGCTTGCGTGAAGCCGCCAGCCTCCTCGTCGCACGATCAGGCGCGGGATGGTCCCGGAGGGCGGCAAAATCCGCTGATATCGCCGAAATCGCGTGCATCGTTGGTGGTGCTGCCGATCAGCTTCAGATATTGCGAGGCGACCGAGCGAGCACGGTCGGCGTCTGCTCACTGCCACGGTCGGTGAGGCCGTAGCAGAGCTTGGTGTAGAGCTCGTC
>MEGD01000068.1 GCA_001725355.1 Novosphingobium sp. SCN 66-18 | reverse complement strand
TCTCGAACCGAAAGGCGCTTGCAAAGACGTCCAGTCTTAGCCGCGCGCCTTTCGGCCCGATATGTTCGCCATTTGGACGTCCCGCAGGGATTTGGCCAAAATGGCCCAGCGCTGCGTCGGAGGGACTTGAAATATCGACATATTCCTGTGCCCCTCCTCCTTGCGCCGGGCCATTTTGCCTCAAACCTCGACCGCGCCAGTAATGGGTCCTGACCCTACGTTTCGCGCACGATCAGGCGCGTGGGCAGGACGGTGGACGCGGCGCGGCCGCCTTCGATCTTCTGCATCAGTTTTTCCACCAGGATCGCACCGGCGATGTGGGTTTCCTGCTCCACCGTGGTGATCGCCGGGGTGAAGGCTGCCGCCGGCGGAATGTTGTTGTAGCCGACCAGCGCGAAATCATCGGGCGCGCGCAATCCCCGTTCCTTGAACGCGGCGATCACCGCCATCGCCGCCGTGTCGGAAAAGGCGAAGACGGCATCGGGCGCGGGATTCGCGGCGAGGTAGGCGGCGGTGTCGTTGAGCGTCGAGGTATATGACATGTCGCCCGTGCGCAGCACCCGGATGGAGACGGATTTGCCGTGCGCCGCCTCGCTCAGCCCATCGTGGCGCATCGCGATTTCGGCATGGTTGGTATCGCCGATGAACAGCCAGTCCTTGCGCCCCGACCGCAGGAAGTATTCGCCCGCCAGCCGTCCGCCCAGGCTATTGTCGCTGCCCACGGCGCAATAGGGTTCGGACGGATCGACCGCACCCCAGACGACGAACGGCACGCCCAGCTTGGCCAGATCGCGCAGCATCGGATCGCGTTCGCCTTGCCCCAGGAAGATGAAGCCATCGACCACGCGCGCGTTGACCTGATCCTGATAGGCGCGTTCGTCCTGCGCCGAGGGCGGGGAGAGCAGCAGATCGAGCTTCCGGACGGCCAGCGCTTCCGCCACGCCGGCCAGCAGTTCGAAAATGAACGGGTCGGCGATGCGGCCACCCCGGTGCGATCCGAAATCGAGCACCACGCTGATTGTGTCGGTGCGGGTCTGCCGCAGTTTCTGCGCGTTGCGGTTGACCGCATAGCCATGCGCGCGCGCCACCTCGAGCACGTGATCGCGCGTTGCCTGAGTCACCAGCGGACTGCCGCTAAGCACGCGCGAGACCGTGGGCTTGGATACGTTGGCGATGCGGGCGATGTCGGCCATGCTGACCCCCATCGATCGCGACCGTTTTTTCCGGATACCCGCTTCGTCCGCCACCCGCTGCTCCCGCCTTCTTGTGTTGCGGGCGCGTTATTGCAGGGTTCCGGTTAAAAATGAACAGCTGCAACTTGCTCTTGAAATGCATTTCATGACTCGTTAGAGGGCTGTCATGCACTCGCCGCAAAGGCGATGATCAAGGGAGAGAGGTGCATGAGACTTTCCATGAATGGCATGGCGCGTTCCGGTGTTGCGGCAGGCGCGATCGCGCTGGCGCTCGTGGCGAACGCCGCGCAGGCCCAGGACGCCGCAGCCCCGCAGGACGCGGCCGCTTCCGAAACCGTCGACGATGCCAATGCCATCGTCGTGATCGGTACCCCCGGCGGCGCGGGCGTGCGCAAGCAGGATGCGTCCTACGCCATCACCACCATCAACGAAGCCGCGCTGGAACGCGTTTCGCCCAAGAGCACGGCCGAAGTCTTCACGCTCGTTCCCGGCGTCTGGGCCGAAAGCTCCAGCGGCGTGGCCGGTGCGAACATCGACGTGCGCGGTCTGCCGGGCGGCAGCGATGCGCCGTGGGTGACGATGTCGCTCAATGGCGCGCCGATCTATGGCACGGAATCGCTGTCGTTCATGGACAACAGCTCGATCTTCCGCACCGACGAGACGATCGCCTCCACCGAAGCCGCGCATGGCGGGCCGAACGCGGTGTTCTCCAACGGCGAAGTCGGCGTTACGCTCAACTTCAACCTGAAGAAGGGTGGCGAAACCACCGAGGGCCGGGTCAAGCTTTCGGCCACGGACTACGGCTCGGCGCGGGCCGACGCGGTCATTTCCGGTCCGCTGGGCCACGATCTCTATTACATGATCGGCGGCTATGTGCAGCAATCGCCGGGCATCCGCGATGCGCAGTTCAAGTCGGAGAAGGGGCGCCAGATCAGCGCGCAACTGACCAAGAAGTTCGACAACGGCGAAATCAGCATCTGGACCCGCGTCACCGACGATCACGGCCAGTGGTACCTGCCGATGGCGCTCAACACCGGCAACGATCTGGGCACGTTCTCGCAGCTTGGCAACGCCACGCGCTATGCCACGTTGCAGATCGGACCGAACGAGTCGAAGACCTATGACTTCGCGCGCGGTCGCGGCTGGAAGGGCAGCCTTTCTGGCCTGAACCTGAAGTTCGATCTGGGCGGCGGCTGGTCGGTGCGCGACAACCTGTCCTACACCAACGGCAATGCCGATACGCTGGGCTTCGTGCCGGACGGTTCGCCGATCCGCGTCAGCGCGTTGCAGGCCGCCAATCCGGCGCTGGGCACGATCAAGACGGCCGGTGGCGTGACGCTGAACGCCAACGACTGGATCCAGAACTACGGGCACTGGGTGGTCGAGAAGAAGATCGAATCCTTCACCAACGATCTCAGCGTCAATTTCCATTCCGGCATCAACAACTTCACCGCGGGTTACTACCGCGCGGACTGGTCGGCCGACGATTTCTGGACGCTGGGCAACGCCGTGCCGGTGCAGAACGTGCAGAACGGCGATCTGCTGCAAAGCGGCATCACCTGCGGGATGCTGGCCAGCGCCGGATCGGGATCGAGCTGCTTCCACTATGGCATCCGCTCGTCGGGCGATGCGCAGGTCAACGCCATCTACCTGGCCGACAGCGTGCAGGTGACGGACAAGCTGCGGATCGATCTGGGCGTGCGCCATCAGTGGCTGGCGCTCGATTACGTGATCGATTCCAATGATGCCGGCACTTATGGCTATCCGGATGGCACGGTGAATCAGCGCAACCACGTCACGGCGAAGAAGTTCGCCTATTCGGCGGCGGCGAACTATGCGTTCGATCCGCACCTTGGCGTCTTCCTGCGCTACTCGAAGGGCTATCGCTACCCGAACTTCGACGATCTGCGCAGCGGCAACCAGAACGTGTTCGGCGTCAGCCAGCTGGAAGGCGGGGTGAAGTATTCCAGCCAGCTCCTGTCGCTTTACGCCACTGTTTTCTATAACAAGAACAATAACTTCGACTCCACCGTCGGTTCGGTGGTCGCGAATTCGCAGTTCAAGACGCGGGCCTATGGCCTCGAACTGGACGGCAACCTGCGCCTCGGCGCCTTCGGGTTCGCAACCCTCGCGACCTTGCAGAACGCCAAGGTCACCGCCTCGTCGACCCCCGCACAGGTGGGCAACGAGGTGCTCCGTCAGCCGAAGTACCAGATCCGCCTTTCGCCGAGCTATGACATGACCGTCGGCACGGTGAAGGTCAGCCTGTTCGGCGCGGCGTCGTTCATCGGGGCGCGCTGGAGCGATCTGGCCAACTCCTCGCGTCTGCCGGCGTACACCAAGCTGGACCTCGGGGCGCAGGCGAAGCTCGATTCCGGCCTGTTCTTCTCGGTGCGGGCAGACAACCTCAACAACAGCCATGGCCTGACCGAAGGCGATCCGCGCAATCCGGCGACGCCGAATGGCCGCCCGATCCTGGGACGTTCGGTGCTGTTCAGCCTGGGTTACGACTTCTGACGTAAACTCGGACCATCAATTCCCTCCCCTCTTGGGGCTGGAACCTCCCTCGGTTCCGGCCCCATTTTCTTTTGCCGCGCCGTTCTGACGGAGATGCGGATAGCCAGCCTTGCGCGGCATGGTTATGAAATGATGGGGGCGTACTCGGAACGTAAGGACAAGTTCGATGAAGCAGGTTGCGATGGGTTTGATCCTGGCGCTGTTGGCGCCGGTTGCGGCGCAGGCCGCTGACACCGGCGCGGTTGCGGCGGCGACTGTGGCGAAGTTCACGATCGATACGCCGATCCAGGACATTGTTGCCAACGAGCAGGGCAAGGCCGTGATCGAACGGAATTTCCCCGGCCTGATCGCACGGCCGGAATACGAGATGTTCAAGGCAATCAGCCTCAAGGCGCTGCAGCCCTATTCCAGCGGCAAGATCACCGACGAAATGCTGGCCAAGACGCAAAGCGAACTCGCCGCGATCCAGTAAGAGCGCACGACAGCCCTTTGGTGATGTCCGTCATCGGGCGCGAAAACAATTGGCGCTTTCATTGCCATAACCTGTGCTCTAGTCTCGACGTGCGATAACAAGACGCAGGTGGAGAGTATGGGGCGCAGGATGCTGACAGGGCTGGCCGTGGTGCTGGCGGCCGGGTGCTGTTTGGGAGGATCGGCGGCATTCGCCCAGACGGCCGCCGCCCAGGCCGCCGATCCGCCCAGCGCGACGACAAGGGCGGTCAACGAAGCCGCGCGCGCCGCCGCGCCGTTTCAGGACCGGCGCGATTACGACTTCGCCGCGCGCGGTTTCGTGGCGACGCGCAAGGACCCGCTGATCCGCGCCGCCGACGGGCGCGTGGTGTGGGATCTCAATACCTTCAGCTTCGTCGATGGCCCGGCGCCCGATACGGTGAACCCGAGCCTGTGGCGCCATGCGCAGGTGCTTTCGCGCGCGGGGCTGTTCAAGGTTTCCGACCGCATCTGGCAGGTGCGCGGTTTCGATATCGCCAACGTGACCTTCGTGAAGGGCGACAAGGGCTGGATCGTGATCGATCCGCTGACGGCGGACGAAACGGCCCGCGCCGCCTATGACCTCGTGACCGAACAGCTCGGCAAGCGGCCGGTCAGCGCGATCATCTATACCCATTCGCATATCGACCACTTCGGCGGCGCGGACGGCATTCTGCCTTTCGCGGTGCCGGGCGTGCCGATCCTGGCGCCGCAAGGCTTCACCGAGGCGGCGGTGGGTGAAAACGTGATCGCCGGCCCGGCCATGGCGCGCCGCGCGATCTACCAGTTCGGGCTGACGCAACCCAAGGGACCCACCGGCAGCATGGGCTCGGGGATCGGCATGGCGGTGGCGCCCGGCACGCAGGGGCTTGTTCCGCCCAATCGCGAGATCGCGAAGACCGGAACCGAGATCGTGCTCGACGGGGTGAAGCTGCGCTTCCAGGTCACGCCGGGCACGGAAGCCCCGGCCGAAATGAACATCGGCTTCCCGGACTGGAAAGTGGCCGATCTTGCCGAAAACGCCAATGTCACCCAGCACAACATCCTGACCCCGCGCGGCGCGGTGGTGCGCAACGCCAAGGCGTGGGCGCAGGGGCTGACGGAAGCGATCGATTTCTTCGCCGGTGCGGAGGTGATGATTACCAGCCACGGCTGGCCGCGCTTCGGCGCCGCCGAAATCACGGACTTCCTCGGCAAGCACCGCGATGCCTATGCCTATCTGCACGATCAGACCGTGCGGCTGATGAATCAGGGCCTGACGGGCGACGAGATCGCCGCGAAGCTGATGCTGCCGAAGGCGTTGCAGCAGGAATGGTACGACCGGCCCTATTACGGCTCGCTCAGCTTCAACGCGCGCGCGGTCTATCAGTTCTACATGGGCTGGTATGATGGCAACCCGGTGCATCTCGCTCCATTGCCGCCGGAGGAAGGCGGTCGCCGCTATGTCGAGGCGCTGGGCGGCGCGGCGCGGGTGCGGCAACTGGCGCAGGCGGCCTATGACAAGGGTGACTATGCCTGGGCGGCGGAACTGCTCAACCGCGCGGTATTCGCCGACGCCGGTGACACCGCCGCGCGCGATCTGCTGGCGCGCTGCTATCAGCAGCTCGCGTGGCAGAGCGAGAACTCGTTGTGGCGCAACATGTACCTGACCGGCGCGAGCGAGTTGCGCGGGGCGCAGCCGCCGGCCGCATCGGCCATCTCGCCTGGAATCGCCGGTTCGCTGACGCCCGACCAGTTGTTCGACGTGCTGTCGGTCCGTTTCGTCGCCGAGAAGGCGGGCGATGCGAAGCTGCGGCTGGCGTTCGTGTTCCCTGACCGGAACGCGCAAGTGACGGTCACGGTCGCCAACGGCGTGCTGATCCATCGGCCGGGGGTGATCGGGGCGCCCGATGCCACGCTGACGATCAAGTATGCCGATCTTGTTGCGGCGCTGCTGCGCGGCCAGCCGCTCGCGCCCAAGATCGCATCGGGCGAGGCCAGGATCGAAGGGCAACCGGCCGCG
This sequence comes from Novosphingobium sp. SCN 66-18, assembly GCA_001725355.1. Taxonomy (GTDB): domain Bacteria; phylum Pseudomonadota; class Alphaproteobacteria; order Sphingomonadales; family Sphingomonadaceae; genus Novosphingobium. The sequence goes on along the minus strand of MEGD01000068.1, from coordinate 4,079 downwards.
TTCGCGCAATTGGTGAGCTGGATAGACAAACCGGCGCCGCCGTTCGCGATCGTCACGCCATGATGGCACCGGAAGGAGAGGAATGATGACTGTTCGCACGAAGAGCGCCGCCGGGGCATGGGGTGGCGCACTGGCTGCCGCGCTGGCATTCGCGGTTCCGTCCACCACCGTGCTGGCCCAGGCTGTGCCTGCCTCCGTGGTTACGCCCGCGCGCGAGGCGGAGATCGCGCGGGAAGCCTACAGCTATCTCTACCCGCTGGTGGTGATGGACGTGACGCGGCGCCAGGCGACGCAGAAAGGCGCGACCGGCATGGGCGCGCCGGTCAATACTTTCCATCATAACCAGGCGTTTCCGCCCGGCAATTTCCGCGCGGTGGTGCGCCCCAATTTCGACACGCTCTATTCGACCGCCTGGCTCGACCTGGCGGATGGGCCGATCCTGCTGACGATCGGGAACACGCAGGGCCGGTACTACATGCTGCCGCTCTACGACATGTGGACCGATACCTTCGCGGTGCCCGGCAGCGAGACGCTGGCCCCGGAAGGTGGCCGGTTCGCGGTGGTGCCGCCCGGCTGGAGGGGCGCGCTGCCCAAGGGGGTGGAGCGGATCGATTCCCCCACGCGCTATGTCTGGATCATCGGACGCGTGCAGACGAACGGCCCGGCTGACTATCCCTTCGTGCACCGTATCCAGCAGGCGTTTACGCTGGCCCCGACTATCCCCGGCGCGAAGGCGCCGCCACGCGCGGCCGACGTGCCTGTTCCTGCGGACAAGTCGCCGGTGGCCATTGTCAATGCGATGAGCGCGGCGGAATTCTACGAAACGGCGATGCAGCTGATGGTGGACAACCCACCGCACTTCAACGACCAGCCACAGCTTGCGCGGCTGGGCATGGTGGGGCTGCGGGCGGGGCAAGGGTTCCGTTTCACCGGTCTGGCATCGTCCGTGCAGCAGGCGCTGACCCAGGCCAAGGCGCAAGGCCCGGCGAACCTGCTTCGCTATGCGGCGCAAGGCGGGAAGCAGTACGGCGGCTGGCGCACGATGACGACCTCGATCGGCTCCTATGGCGTCGATTACGACCAGCGCGCGGCGGTTGCACTGATCGGTCTTGGCGCGAACCATCCGGTCGATGCCATCTACCCGCGCGCGGCCGCGGACAAGGATGGCAAGCCGCTGGACGGGGCCAACCGCTATGTCGTGCATTTCAAGGCCGGCCAGTTGCCGCCGGTCCGCGCGTTCTGGTCGCTGACGGCTTACAACAAGGAAAGCTATACCGATCCCAACGCGATCGACCGCTATGCCATCGGGGATCGTGACAAGCTGACCTTCAATCCCGACGGCTCGCTCGACATTTATCTCCAGGCGGACGATCCGGGGGCGGAAAAGCGCTCCAACTGGCTGCCGGTGCCGCGCGGGCCGTTCGACATGAACCTGCGGCTCTATAGCCCGAAGCCCGAAGCGCTGTCCGGCGATTGGCCGATGCCGGTGGTGGAGCGGTTGCCCTGAAGCTGGATAGCGTCATTGCGAGGGGCGAAGCCCCGCGGCAATCCAGAGCGGCGCGCGCGACTCTGGATTGCTTCGCGTAGCGCTCGCAAGGACGAAGTGACGTAGGTTCAAGTCATCACGCCGGCGTCCGTTGCCATCTTAGGCGGCGGACGCCAGCTCTGATCGGTCCGATTACTTCACCAGGTGCGCGCTCTGGATGGTCAGCGCGAACAGCGCGGTCAGCGCGTCGGAAATGCTCTGGTCGGTCGATACCGTATAGACCAGCGGCGTGCCGTCGCGCGCTGCGGAGGCGCACTTCTGGAGCGCCGGCAGCACGTTGCCCAGATAGGGTGCAACATTGGATTGCGACCAGGAATCCCCTGTCAGCGCATCGGGCAGGTATTCCGTGTAGAGGATTGCGATCTTGATGCCGCGGTTCTTGATGGTGGTGCAGTTGTTCAGGTGCGCGGTCGTCAACTCACGGTTCCAGCGGCTCGATCCGATCTGCTCGTCTGTCACGCCGTCGGTGATGATGAACAGCACTTCCTGCGGTTTGGCAGTCGTGGTGCCGTCGCCGGGATTGGGCATCGTCGAGTTCATAGCGGTAAGCATATTGTTGAACTCGGTCGCCTTGTCGTTGATGTTGGTCGACGATGTCGGCTTGCCGTTGGCGTACCAGAAGTCGGTCGTGCTATCGAGATCGGGGATGTTGGACGTCGTCATGTTCTGAACGTCCGTCATCGAGGTGTGGGGGGTGACCGGTGTCGAATAGCCCGGATGCGTCCAGTCGAAGCTGAACACCTGCATCTTGTAGGTAACGTTGTTCTTCGTCGCCATGTTCTGGGCGAAGGGAATGAGGTCCTGTGCCGCCAGCGTCTCGGCGCCGATGCGCAGCGGTATGGGCGATGCAGTGGGATAGAGCGTGGTATAGTTGTGCGTCAGCCAGTACCCGTCGGCATAGAACCCAGTGATTGATTTCGATTGGTTGCTGAGATTCTTGTAGGTGAATGAGAACCTGTTGCTGGCTACCGAAACGGATGTTCCGATCTTGGTGCCGTTTTGATCGTACAGGTTCTTGGAGCTGTCGATCTGATACCAGGTCTTGTACCCGGTATTGCCCGAATTGTAGTAATTCCCGTCGAGGAATACGTCACGGCTGTTGGATGTCTTGATGTTGATGCCGTCGGCACGCGGGTCTTGCGCGTGGCACGCGAAAGCACAGCCGGTGGCAGTGCGGATGGAGGTAAGGCCGCTCGAGGTCGAGGGCAGCAGCATCGATGGCGATTTGTCCATTGTCAGGAAGAAGTTGATGTGCGGTGCCTGCGCCGCGTTTGCGGTCGACGATCCGGCGATGGGCAGCGTGGCATAGCCCAGGATGCCGCCGAACAGGTTCACCGATTTCGCGGTGTAGCTCACCACGATCGTGCGGCCGCTGTTGAGCGCGCCGGTATCGACAAGGCTGACGTTGAGATCGGTGGCGGGGTTGAACTGGATGTCCTGCAGCCCGCTGACCTGCGAAATGAAGATCTGGCGGGCGGCCGCCAGCGCCGTATCGGTCGATTGCTGCATCAACGTGGCGTTGGTGCCGGCCAGCGCCGCCGCGTCCGCCGCGGCGTTCATGCGCGTCTGCTGCGTTTGCGCGCGGCCATAGTCGATACCCATGCCCACGGCGAACAGCATCGGGATCAGCAGCGCGGCCATCATGATGAGCACGTTGCCCTGGCTGTCATCGCGCAGCCGGCGCGCGGTTTCGCGCAGCGAGTGGAACAGTCGCATGGGGGGCAGCCTCATCACTGGAGGGGAATCTGATCGGACAGGCGCGGAAGCATGAAGATCCGATCGTTCATGGTGATCGTGGAGATGAACCCCAGGCCGAATTGCGGCGTATAGGGGTACGAAACCTCGCCCATCAGGAAATAGGCGCCCGGCTTGTTCGGCGTCACCGTCTTGTCGGGCAGCATCGCCTGGGGCACCAGGTTGGTGGTCAGCGTAACCGAATTGCCCACCGTCAGCGGCGTCCAGTTGGTGGTCGATTTGCTCCACACCACCTTGGCGGTGCTGGCATCGACGACCTGCACCTCGCTCACGCGGATCTGCGCGATGCTGTTGTCATACGGGCTGAGCACCATCGCGCTCGACCCCATGATCGTCTGCAGGTCGGACGAGGACACGGCGGCATAGCGCGAGACGAGATCGGTCACCGCGCGGGCGGACCGCGTGACCTTGCGGTTGCAGGTGATCGCGTCGCTGATCACGTAGGCGCCCAGATACAGCAGGATCAGCACCGGCAGGCAGATGGCGAATTCCACCAGCGCCACGCCGCGCGCATCGCGGGCAAGGCGGCGTACCGTAGCGCGCAGGCGGCGCAGGAGCGGCATCGGGCGCATCAGTAACCCTCCGTCTTCATGACCGAGGTTGCCAGCAGCATGCGCTGCGAACCGGGGCGGTTGGACAGGTCGAAGCCCAGCGGGCCGGCCAGTGTGGGCCAGTTGTATGTCAATCGGCGTTCAATCGGGACCCCCTATCGGCGCGCAAAAGGGACCCCCTTGCTGAGATGTTGGGTGGTTGATGCTGGGCGCGGTTTTCGCGCTGC
>MEGD01000067.1 GCA_001725355.1 Novosphingobium sp. SCN 66-18 | reverse complement strand
GGCCATGGGCATGCTCAACCACCATTTCGCAGCAGCCGCCTGATCGGCGCAGAGCGACAGCCTACCTCTGACTGCCGCCAATCTTTGCAACAGAGCCCGATCCCGAGATGATCAAGGAAGTGCTCGAGGTGATGACGGCGCTCGCGGCCGAGGGGCGGACGATGGTGTGCGTGACCCACGAAATGGGCTTCGCGCGCGAGGCGGCCGACCGCATCCTGTTCATGGACGCGGGGCGGATCGTCGAAGACGCGGCGCCGGCCGCATTTTTCAGCGCGCCGGCGAGCGAGCGGGCGCGGGCGTTTCTCGACCAGCTGATCGCGCACTGAGCCCAGCCCGTCTCGGGGCAGGCGGCGTCATCGCGCGATCCGCCGCCTCATGCGCCGGTTGATGCCGAAGCCGGCGATCAGGATCGCAAGGGCCGCGAGCTGCGCCAGCACACCCTGCGCGGTCGGGAAGATACCGAGCAGTGCGATGCGCGGAACGCCGTGCCATGGATCGACCGCGAGCAAGCCCGCCTCCTGCAACCCGGCGATGCCCTTCCCGGTCAGCACGACCGCGAGGATTGCGATCAGCACCGAACTCCAGGCGAAGAATCGGGTGATCGGAAGCTTCGCGCTGTAACGCAGCATGATCGCGGCGATGATAATCAGCAGGACGGCCGCCGCGGCGGCGCCGGCGAGCATCGCGCCGCCATTTCCCTGTGTCCAGAGGGCGGCATAAAAGAGGATCGTCTCGAACACCTCGCGATAGACGACGACAAAGGCGAGCAGGAACAGGAACCAGGCCGACCGGCGCGAGAGCGCCCGCGCCATCTTGTCCCTTATATAGCCTTGCCAGGCGTCGGCGTTGCTCTTCCCGTGCATCCAGATGCCGACGGAGAGCAGGATGACGGCAGCGAAAAGCGAGCCGAAGCCTTCGGTGAGCTCGCGCGAGGCGCCGCTGATTCCGATGGCATAGGTCGCGACCGCCCAGGTCAACGTCCCGGCGCCGAGCGCCGCGATCCACCCGCCATGGACATAGGGCAGAAGCTGCGGCCGACCGGCCTTGCGAACGAAAGCGATCATGGCGATGACGATCAGCAGCGCCTCAAGCCCTTCGCGCAGGAGAACGCCGAAGGCGCCGAGGAAGCTCGACACCGGACTCGCGCGTTCGGGCGCGAGGATGGCTTCGGCTTCGGCGAACAGTCCGTCGAGCGCCGAGACGGCGGCCTCGACCTCTGCGACGGGGCGTCGCTTGCCGATCGCGCTGCGCAGGTCTGCCATCGCGCCCTCGATCCGCGCCATCAATGCCGTATTGCGCGACGCGAGCACGGCTTCGACGGGCTCGAATTCGTCGAGATAGGCCGATAGCGCGAGATCGGCTGCGGCCTTCCGGTCGCCCGCGGCATAGGCGCGGAGGCTGGCATCGAGCCGTGCCCGCGCGGCGAGCAGCGAACCCGACGGCGCCGCGGCGAGCGCCTCGGGGTGGCGGCGGAGATGGGCTGTCAGCGCCGCGGCCCTGTCCTCGCCGAGTTCGGCCGCGAGTGCGGCGGGGGTCATTGCGGTGAGCGCCGCCAGATCGGGCAGCTCGGCCCGCAGACCGGCGTCGTCCCGCCAGCGCTCCGCGCCATCGGCGGCGGTCGCGGGATAGGCGAGGCTCCCGACATGGAAGGCCAGCGCCCAGCGATCGCCGTCGGGCAGCGCGGCGTAGCCCGCCATCGACGTGCCTTCGAGTCCCTGGGTGATGACCTGATACAGGCCGAACAGGCTGCGCTGGTCGGCGCGCGCCGCATCGGTGAAGGCGATCGGCGGCGGATCGAGGCCGGCGGCGAGCGGGCCTTTGCCGTCGCCGGCCGCACCATGGCATGATGCGCAGTTTTGCGCATAAAGCGCGGCGCCGCGCGCGAGGTCCGGCGGCGCTGAGGGCGCGAGCGGCACCGGATAGGCGGCGAGCAGCGCCTTGGCGAGATCGCGCGCCTGCGCGGCGACCGCCGCTACGTCTGACTTTGCGCCGATGGCGCGGCGGAGCGCTGCGGCGCGCCCGACAAGCGCGGGACGAGCATCGCTCGGCGGCAGGGCCGCGACGCGCTTTTCGACCTCGGCGGCGAACTCGACCATTTCGGCATATTCGGGAGCGCTGACGATTTTTCCGTCGGCGACCGCCCCGGCATAGTCGACCGCGATATAATCGAGCAGCCGCCAGCTCGTCTGCACCGCCGCGCTGTCGGCGCGCGCGGGCACAGCCTGGAGGATCATGAGCAAGAGCAGAAGCAGCCCGCCGAGGCGCAGGCGTTTTCCCTTCTGGCGCCGATGGCGGGCACCGCCGGAGGAAAGGGTCGTCGTCATGGGTCTGGCTCCGCCTGCTTCGGGAGTGGACCGGGGCGGCGCGATACCGCCCCGGCCTGCGATCGTCAGTGTTTCGCGAACAGGGCCTGCCGCCCGGCGCCGAACGCCACGACCGAATAGCGATCGGGCTTGCGGCCCGGGGCTTCCATGCCGGGAGTGCCGAGCGGCATGCCCGCGACCGCTATGCCCTTCATCCCTTTCGGGCGCGCCGCGAGGAAGCGCTTGATGTCAGCGGCGGGCGCATGTCCCTCGACGACGGCGCCGTCGATGATCGTGGTATGGCAGGATCGCAGCGCGTCGGGCACGCCCGAACGCTTGACCAGCACGGCGCGCGCCGGATTGTCGACCAGCTTGTATTTGCGGCCAAGTTGCCCCGCGACCTGCTTCGCCCAGACCCCGCAGCAACCGCAGCCTGGGTCGCGATGCACGGTCATTTCGCCGGCGGCCTGCGCGGCGGCGGGCGTCGTCACGGTCACCGCGAGCGCGGCAAAGACGAGACGGAGTTTCTTCGATGTCATGAGATATTCCTTCCTGTGTTGTTCAGAACCAGCTGCGCAGGCCGACAAGGAGATTCCATCCGCCGGCCTTCTCTCCGGCTGCGCGGGCGTAATCGGCGGTGCCGCCAAAGGCGCGTTCGTAGGTCACGCCGACATAGGGCGCGAATTCGGGCACGATCTGGTAGCGCAGCCGCAGCCCCGCCTCGGCCGAGGTCAGCCCCGCTCCGAGCCCCAGTTCGGGGACATCCTGCGCCGACAGTTCGAACTCGACGGTCGGTTGCAGGATCAGTTTCTGGGTGATGCGCTGGTCATATTCGGCCTCGAAGCGCGCGGTGACTTCGCCCTTGTCCGAGAGGAAAAGCGCGCCGTCGACTTCGAACCAGTAGGGCGCGAGCCCCTGGATGCCGAGCACGGCATGCGTCCGCTCGGGCCCCGCGCGGAAATCGTGGCGGACACCGGCCTGGAGATTGAACCAGGGATCGAGCGCGCGGCTGTAGAGCGCCTGGACCTCGACATCCTCGGGGCCGCCCTCGTTGAAGCGGCCCTCGCCTTCCGACTTCAGCCATACCCGGTCGAGATCGCCGCCGTACCAGAGCTGCGCATCCCAGGCGTAACCTTCATTCCCCTTGCGAAAGGCGGTTTCGAGCTTGTCGATGAGGATCTGCCCCGCGGTGAGCGCACCATTCTCCTTGAGGAGGAGGCGCCGCGACCGCGCCATTTCCTCCGCGCCGTAAAAGGCGTCGGCGGCATGCGCGGGGCCGCTTCGCGCCGCGGCCGACGGACCCGCAACGGGCGGGTCGGACCTTTCGTCGCCCGGCATCGCGTGACCGGCGTGCGGATCGTCAGGGGCGGGCATGTCATGCCCCGCATGCGGATCGCCCGGGGGCGGCATGACGTGCCCGGCGTGCGGATCGATTGCTGGCGGCGTTTCGGGAGCGGCCTCGCTATGCCCCGCATGTCCGGCACGTCCGGTCTCCTGCGCGGCGAGCGCCGGAACCGGAAGTGCGGCGAGCATCAGGATCGAAAGATATTTCATGCGCCTTCTCCTCCATGCGGCCGAACGGTGACGACGCGGAACATCCCCGCGTGCATGTGAAGCAGCAGATGGCAGTGGAAGGCCCAGTCGCCCGGGGCATCGGCGGTCAGGTCGAAACTCGCCTTGCCGCCGGGAAGCACATTGATCGTGTGCTTGAGCGGCTGGCGCCCGGTGTGACCATTCACCACCTCGAAGAAATGGCCGTGCAGGTGGATCGGGTGCGTCATCATCGTGTGATTGATCAGCGTGATGCGCGCGCGCTCGTTGCGCTCGAAGCGGATCGGCTCGACACCGTCGCTGAACTTCTTGCCGTCGAACGACCACATGAAGCGTTCCATGTTGCCGGTCAGGTGGATTTCGATCGTCCGCGCGGGCGGGCGCGGATCGGGATTGGGCGTCAGCGACACCAGGTCGCGATAGGTGAGCACCTTGTGCCCGACATTGTCGAGGCCGACCCCGGGGTCGCCGGTGCGGTCGACCGGAGAGAAGGCGATCGCATCGACTCCGACCCCGACCGCGACGCTGTCAGGAACCTTCGACTTGTCGCGCATGCTCATCGCGCCATGATCCATCGCCGCAGCACCCGCCGCGGCGCCATGCGCGCCATGGTCCATGCCGCCCATGCCCATATCCTTCATGGTCAGCGTCGGTCGCTCGCGTAAGGGCGGCACCGCCGCGACCATACCCGGGCGCGGTGCCAGCGTTGCGCGGCCCATGCCCGACCGGTCGATCGATTCGGCGACGAAAGTGTAGGCCCGGTCCTCGTCGGGGCGGACGATGACATCATAGGTTTCGGCGGTCCCGATCTGGAATTCGTCGACCGCCACCGGCCGGACATTCTGCCCGTCGGTCCCGACGACGCTCATCTTGAGCCCCGGGATGCGGATGTTGAAGATCGACATCGACGAGGCATTGATGATGCGCAGCCGAACGCGCTCGCCGGGACGAAACAGGCCCGTCCAATTCTCCTGCGGGCCGTGGCCGTTGATCAGATAGGTGTAGGTCGTCGCCGATATGTCGGCGATGTCGGCGGGGTCCATCCGCATCTTGCCCCATTTGAGTCGTTCGGACGCGCTCATCGTCTCGCCGGGACCGCCCGCGATCAGGCCGGACAGCGTCTGTTTCTGGCGGTTGAAATAGCCGCCTTCCTGCTTGAGCTTGTTGAACAGCTGGTGCGGGTCGAGGAAGGTCCAGTCGGACAGCACGACGACATGCTCACGGTCATAGCCGATCGGGTCGGCGCCCGCGGGGTCGATCACGATCGGCCCATAATGGCCGAGCTGTTCCTGCAAGCCCGAGTGGCTGTGATACCAATAGGTCCCGCTTTGTTTGACCGGGAATTCATAGGTGAAGAGCGAACGTGCCTTGATCCCGGGAAAGCTGATCCCGGGAACCCCGTCCATCTGGAAGGGCAGGATCAGTCCGTGCCAGTGGATCGAGGTTTCCTCGTCGAGGGTGTTTTCGACATGGAGGCGCACATTCTGGCCCTCGCGGAGCCGGACCAGCGGCGCCGGCAATACGCCGTTGAGCGTGATTGCCCGGCCTGCGCGGCCGCCGACGGTGAAGCGGCTGTGCGCGATCTTGAGGTGGATATCCTCGCCGGTCAGCGTCGGGAGGGTGGAAAGGGTGCCGGGGGTTCCGCTTTGCGCCCAGGCAGGAAACAGCCCCGCGATCGAGAGGCCCGCGGCGCCGACGGCGCCGGCGCGGAGCAGCATCCGCCGTTCCATTGTGTGTGTCATGTCTGTCTGTCCTTTGCACGGCATCGCAAAGGGTACCGCCAAGGAGGCGGCAACCGTGCCGTTTTCATTCGGGAGAAGTAGTCCGGGGCGGCATATGCCGCCCCGGAACCGGCGCTATTTCGCTTTGGGGGCGCCGTCGGCCTTCGCGACCATGGCCGCGTGCATCTTCTTGCAGCGCTCCATCATGTCGGCGTCGGGCTTCATCTTGCCGTCCGCCATCATCGCGTCATGCGCCGGCATCGGCTTGTCCATCGGCGCCGAAGCGCCGTGGCCGGCATGAGGATCGGTCGCTTGGGCGGCCGCAGGGGTTGCGACCGTCAGGGCGGTCGCCATCAAAAACATGTTCATCGTCAAAACTCCGAAAAAATAGTGTGGGACTATGTCTCGGAGTGTTTGCGGGGAGGCCGGGGTTCAACTTCGGGGGTCAGGCCCGAAAGCTCGTGAAGGGCGAGGCCGATGGCCTTTGCCGCGGCATCCGGATACGGCCGGTCGCCGAGGACCGGCAAGAAGCAAACCGATGCACAGACGTTGACGCAGGCTGCGGGCGCGCAGGGCTTTTCGCTGCGGCTCTTCTCGGGACAGCTCGACGCCGACCCCATCGACGCGCAGCTCGTCATCTGGTCCATGGCCGCGGCGTTCGACGTCGCCAGCGGCGACACGAACAAGGCAAGCGCGACGAGCAGCGAAGCGATCAGCCGCGTCATGGCTTCGCATCCGCGACTATGACGGCGCGGACATGCGGCAGGGATGGAAAATTATGCCTGGTCTTGCTCATCGCTCTTGTCCGTGCGCCCGGGCCAAGCCTTCCGGCTTGACCCCGCGCATCTATTGATACGCATGCCAAGGCGCCATCCCTCATGTTCGCCGCAGCGGCTCGCATTTTTCGGGCGCCGATCATCTCAGTGCCCGCGCACGCGCGAACCGGCGACCGGCCGCCGCGCGAGCTGCTCGCCAGCCGTGCCGAAGCGTCGCGGCGCGCGCGGCTCGACCGCCGCGGGCGCGCCATCGCCCTCCGCCAGCCCCTCGATAATCGGGCAATCGGGGCGGTCGTCGCCGTGGCAATGATCGGCCAGCGTCTCGAGGGTGCGAACCATGGCTTCGATCTCGGCCATTTTTTCCCGGAGCCGTTCGATATGCTCCAGCGCGAACGCCTTGACGTCGGCGCTGGCGCGGCTCCGGTCGGACCATAGCCCGAGCAGTCCGCCGATCTGCTCGACGGTGAAACCGAGATCGCGCGCGCGGCGAACGAAGCGCAGCCGGTGCACGTCGGCCTCGTCATAATCGCGGTACCCCGAGTCATGGCGCGCGGCCTTGGGGATGAGGCCCGTTTGCTCATAATATCGGATCATCTTGGTCGAGACGCCCGACATTCTGGAAGCCTGGCCGATATTCATGCTGGCGTTCCTCCCGTGCTTCTGTCGGACGCGATCACAGGCCGGAAGGCCTTGAGACGCAGCGCATTGCTTAGCACGAAGACGCTCGACAGCGCCATCGCGCCCGCCGCGAAGATCGGCGAAAGCAGCGTGCCGTTCAGCGGATAGAGCGCGCCCGCGGCGACCGGGATCAGCGCGGCATTATAGCCGAACGCCCAGAACAGATTCTCCTGGATGTTGCGGATGGTCGCCTTCGACAGCGCGATCGCGTTGACCACGCCGCGCAGGTCACCCGACATCAGCACGACGTCGGCGGATTCGATCGCGACATCGGTGCCGGTGCCGATCGCGAGGCCGACATCGGCCTCGGCGAGCGCGGGTGCGTCGTTGATGCCGTCGCCGACGAAGGCGACCTTGCGCCCGCCCGCGCGCAGCCGGTGGAGCGCATCGACCTTTCCGCCCGGAAGCACTTCGCCCACCACTTCGTCGATCCCGAGCGTGCGCGCGACGGCATCGGCGGTCGCCTGATTGTCGCCGGTGATCATTGCGACCTTCAGACCGAGATTGTGGAGCGCGCGGATCGCCTCCGGCGTCGTATCCTTGATCGGGTCGGCGACCGCGATCACTGCCGCGAGCTTGCCATCGATCGCAGCGTAGAGCGGCGACCGGCCAAGCGCGCCGAGTTCGGCCGCCTTCGCAGCGAAGGCCGATACATCATGCCCGAGCTTCGTCATGAAGCGGTCGGCGCCGACCTCGACATCATGCTCGCCGACCCGCGCCGACACGCCATAACCGGGCGTAGCCTCGAACGTGGTGGGCGATGCCAGGATCAGGTTCCGCGCCTTCGCCGCCGCGACGATCGCTTCGGCGATCGGATGCTCGGACCGGGTCTCGACGCTCGCGACGAGTGCCAGCACCTCATCATATTCGAATTCGCTCGCTGGTTCGAGGTCGGTCAGTTCGGGGCGGCCCTTGGTGAGGGTGCCGGTCTTGTCGAGCGCCACGACGCGAACATCGCGCAGCGTTTGCAGGGCCTCGCCCTTGCGGAACAGCACACCGAGTTCGGCGGCGCGCCCGGTGCCGACCATGATCGACGTCGGCGTGGCGAGCCCCATCGCGCACGGGCAAGCGATGATCAGTACCGCGACGGCGTTGATCAGCGCGAAGGTCAGCGCCGGGTCGGGCCCGAAGACGAGCCAGATCAGGAAGGTCAGCGCGGCGATTCCCATCACCGCGGGGACGAACCAGGCGGTCACCTTGTCGACCATCGCCTGGATGGGGAGCTTCGAACCCTGCGCCTGCTCGACCATCCGGATAATCTGCGCGAGCAATGTGTCGGCACCGACCTTGGTCGCGCGGAAGGTAAAGGCACCGGTCGTGTTGATCGTGCCGCCGACAACCTCGGCGCCCGCAGCCTTGGCGACCGGCACGGGCTCGCCGGTGATCATCGCTTCATCGACCCAGGACTGGCCGTCGACGACCTCGCCATCGACCGGTACGCGCTCGCCGGGACGCACGTCGACGATATCCCCGCTGACGACGTCGGCGAGCGCGACGTCGACAACCGCCCCGTCGCGTATGACGCGTGCGGTCTTGGCCTGCAATCCGATAAGCCGCTTGATCGCTTCGGACGTCCGCCCCTTGGCCTTGGCTTCCAGATAGCGGCCGAGCAGGATCAGCGCGACGATTACCGCCGCCGCTTCATAATAGACATTGGCGGTGCCGGGAGGAAGCACGCCGGGGGTGAAGGTCGCAACGAGCGAGTAACCCCAGGCGGCGCTGGTTCCGAGTGCGACGAGCGAGTTCATGTCGGGCGTCCCGCGCAGGATCGCGGGAATGCCCTTCCGGAAAAAGCGCAGGCCGGGACCGAACAGCACCAGCGTCGTCAGCGCGAACTGGATCAGCCAGCTCGTCTGCATGCCAATCGTGGCCATGACAAAATCATGCACGGCCGGCACGAGGTGCGATCCCATTTCGAGCAGAAACACCGGCAGCGCCAGCACCGCGGCAAGTTGCAGCGAGCGACGAAGGCCCGTGAGTTCGGCCTCGCGCGCCGCGGCCTCGCGGTCGGGCGCGGCGGCATCGGCTTCGAGCCGGCGCGGCGTATAGCCGGCGCGGCGGATCGCGGCTTCGAGATCCGCCGGCGCGACAAGCCCGCTGCGATACCGGATGCTGGCGCGTTCGGTCGCGAGATTGACGCTTGCGGCGGCAACGCCGGGAACCGCCCTCAGCGCCTTTTCGACATGGCCGACGCACGAGGCGCAGGTCATGCCCTCGACCCCGAGCTCGACCTCGATTTCGGGCACCGCATAACCGGCCTCTTCGATTGCCTGCACCACCGCCAGCGGATCGGGCGTGCCCGCAAAGGTCACATCGGCGCGTTCGGTCGCGAGATTGACGCTGACGCCGGCGACCGCGGGGAGCTTGCCGATCGCCTTTTCGATATGCCCGACGCATGAGGCGCAGGTCATCCCGGCGACCGCAACGCTCAGTTTCTCTTGCTCCGCGGCGGGCGCATCGCCACCCGTGCTCTGTTTCAACTCCATCACATCGGACATCGAAAATTCTCCGGTTTCATTCGTTGAGACAGAATGTGGGGTTTCCAACGATGGGAAGGTCAAGCGGTAAAAAACGCGCGTCCGACCCATTGACCTTGCCATCGTTGGAAACCCCATATCCGGATCATCAGCAGAAACCGGAGGTTCCAAGATGATCCAATTCGACATTCCCGGCATGACGTGCGGCGGTTGCGCGCGGTCGGTCACGAAGGCCATCCACAGCATCGATGCCGACGCCCGCGTGGTGCCCGATATTCCGGCGCGCCGGGTTACGATCGAGAGCAGCCACGACCGCGCCAAATTCGTCGAGGCGATCCGCGCGGCCGGCTATGATATGCAGCCGGCATAAGTGAGAAAGGTCCGGGTCACCTCGGGGTGGCCCGGGCAATGGCCCCGGCCTAAAGATCGCCCGCGCTGAAATAGGCTCGCAGCCGCTGCATGAGCGGGGGATCCAGCCGGATGTAGCATCGGCGTCCGTCGACCGGGTCGGGGATGCGCGAGACAAGCCCGGCGTCGCACAGTTTCTGGATCAGCCGAAGCGCACTGCTCATCGGCAATCCGGCCGTCACGCACACGGCGCTGATCGAAAGCGGCTTGCGCTCGCATTCGTGAATGAAGAGATCGATCAGCATTTCCCATGCCGGCTCTCCGAAGAGATCGTGCGCCCCGACCAACTGCTTGCGAAGCGTACGCCGGCGAAGGAGCCGTTTTGCATTGTCGCGGGCATGTTCGGTATCCCGATCCATCATGACGAATGTCGACGTGCCCGATCCGCGCGCTGTGCCGGCAATCAGGACGCGTATCGTTCAACGCCGCCGGAGCGCCGGCAGCCGGCAGACGCCAATTGGAAAGGCCGGGTCATTTTCTCGCGAGAATCGATTTCATCTGGTCGATTTCCGCCGTCTGCGACCGGATGATCTCACCGCACAATTTGAGGATCTCGGCATCGGACAGCGAGGCCTGCTCGCACATCAGGATGGCACCCGAATGATGCGGAATCATCGAGCGCAGAAAGGCGGTATCGTCGATCGTCGTCTGGGTCCGGATGAGTCCGAAGCTCCCGAAGAAGGCGACCGCCGATCCGAGGAGCAGCAGCATATTGAGACGCCTGGACGGAAACATGTCGGGCATCGCGACGATCATCATCACCACCATCGGCGATGCCATCATGAGCGTCATGTAGAGCATGTTGAGATTATTGTAGAAGCTCGAGAGGCGGTCGATCATCACGAACATGACCAGGGGCTCTGTTGCAAAAATCGTGAAGCTTGAGCATGCTTGGCGGAGATTGGACGGACGGAACGATGACGGATTTCAAGTGGCGCCATTTCCAGGGTGATG
>MEGD01000066.1 GCA_001725355.1 Novosphingobium sp. SCN 66-18 | reverse complement strand
AAAGAGCCCTTCGGGTCGCAGGCGCGCCATAGCGCGGCAAATCTGAACGGGATATGATGGATTCGCCATTTTATCGCGCGTCCCGAATGATTATCATCGCCCGATGACTCAGGACGAAGCCCGCCGACTCATCATTCAGGAAATGCGCGAACGCCTGGCTCATATCCCCTATCGCGGGGCCGATGCGGGGATCGGCAAGTTCGAGGCGCTGCGGCGCGAACGACCCGAACTTTTCACCTTCCGCAGCCGCGCCGATCAATGGCAGGTCGTCCATGGCTGGATGCTCAAAGCGGGCCTCGTCACGCAATAAAACCGACTTACAGCGCGTCGGTCCATACCCTCGGCGCGAGCGTTGGCCCACAGCCTGCTCAACGGGTCCACCATCCCGCTCTTTGAGGCGTGTCCTGGCCATTTCGGCGCCCTGCGATCAACCCGCAAGGGGTCCGCTTGCCCTGCATGCGGCCTTACCGGCTGCGCCGGTCCGGTGATCGAAGGCGCCGAACCGTCCTTCTTGCCGCGCCTGTCGAGCGGGAATGGTTCCCGCTCAGTGCAGGAGATTATATCATGCTGCTTTCCCTTGCCCAGGACCATGCGTTCGAACTGGCCCGCAGCCTGATGACCTGCGTCATCCTGTTCGAGACCGGCTGCGCCTATGGCGTCATGCCGGCTCGCGATTATGATGGCGACGCATCCCGCATCGTCTGCGAATATGATCCGTTCGAGCTTTGAACCGCGACGGCTTTATTGTTCTCGCCGGTGGGCCGCTCTGGCCTTCCGGCAGCCCGCGATCTTTGCTATGGTAAAAATATTGGGGCTGACATAGATAGCTGAGAAAGGCTATGTATGTCATATGGTTATTGAACGTCGGAGAAGCCGCCTTCGGCGGGGTGTTCAGGAAGAACTGATCAAGTATTTCTGCGCGGGTGTGACAGCTCGCGCTGCGGCGGAGGTTTCAGGCGTCAACCGCAATACAGCAACCCTGTTCTACCACAAGCTACGCGAGGTGATTTTCGAGGCTCTGGCCGCCGAGACACCCGAACTGATGGCGGGCGAGATCGAAGTGGACGAGAGCTATTTTGGCGGTCACCGGAAGGGCAAGCGTGGACGCGGTGCGGCGGGTAAGGTGCCGGTGTTCGGTTTGCTCAAGCGGCAGGGCAAGGTCCATGTGGCGATCATCGCAAATGCCCGTTCGGACACGCTTATTCCGATCATCCGCGAGAAGATCAGGCCCGACAGCATCGTCTATACCGACGCCTTCGGCAGCTACGACGTGCTCGACGTGTCGGAGTTCCATCACATGCGGATCAACCATTCGAAGCTGTTCGCTGACAGCCGAAATCACATCAATGGCATTGAGAATTTCTGGAACCAGGCAAAGCGTCATCTGAGGAGCTACAACGGCATCCCCCGCCAGCACTTCCATCTGTTTATCAAGGAGTGTGAATGGCGCTTCAACTATCGCCCGATCGGGCGTATGCAGGAAACTCTGATAGGCTGGTGGGTCAAGTAACCAAAATAACCCTATCTATGTCAGCCCCAAAATATTATATTGCGCTGTGGAGGTGGTGGAAGCGCGTCCAACGACCCCGTCGTCAAGGAGGACGCCATGATCTTTGCCGCACTTGCTTCGCTTCTCGCCCTGATGCTCATCGGGCTCCTGATGATCGATCTCATCTGCTATGCTTTCCCCCTCGCCATCGGACTTGCCGCCGGACAGTGGGCCGACGCCGCAGGCCTTGGCCTCGCATTTTCAATCGGCATCGGACTGGGCGCCGCAATGCTGACGATGATATTGGCCCGGATCGCCATCGGTCTCGCGCGCTCGCCGTTTGAGCTTGCCGCCATCGGCCTCCTCTTCGCGATACCGGCGGCGCTCGCGGGCTATCATGCCTCGCTCGGATTATGGACGCTGTTTGCGCAAGCCGACTATAGCGCGCATATTCTCGCCAGCTTCGCCGCAATCGGCTTCGGCGCGCTCGCCTGGACCCGGTTGCCCCATATTGGCGGCGCACGCCCGACATAAAGCCCTTCCCGGCAATGGAGAAGGAGCGCGGCCCCTCGAGAGCGCGGGTCGCACCACGGACGGGCCAGACCGATCCTGCAAGCTCATGCGTGAGGGACCACGCAGTGCGCCTGTGAAACCCGGATTATCGCCCACTGCAGAAACGGGCCCTGCTCTCACATTTGAGAGCCCGATACGCGACTCCAGCGGCCTTTGACGCCATGTCAGACGTGTCGCTGCCGCATCATCGGTGATCAACCAATGCCCGGCTGAAGCGCAAGCCATCGCGATGATCGCAGACAATCAAAGGCATGTTCTCGGTCCAGTGCCTTGCCTTGAGGTGGGTCTCCCGGTTCAGTTGCCCGGCGCCCGATGCCGTCTCTTCCCTGGCCTGTCCTGGCAGAAACCGGCTGCGCCTCAGAGACCTTGCCGCAATGGCGCGCAGCCGGCTTTCTTCCCCTGCTGCGCATTCCTCGCGGTCCAAGAAAGCCGGCTTCGCGCCATCCTCCGCTTGACGCTGCGGCCCGAAGGGTGCGGCGGCCCCTGCTCCTGCCCTGGACCTGCCATCGAGACCGCGATGGGCGCGGGTTCGAAAATACAGGAGACTGACAATGGCAAATATCGGCACCTTCAAGAAAACCGGCAATGATTATCTGGGCGAAATCGTCACGATGAGCGTTCAGACCAAGAATGTCCGCATCGTTCCCGAAGAGATGCAGGGCAATGAAAACGCTCCCTCGCACCGGGTGTTCGTCGGTAGAGCGGAAATAGGTGCGGCGTGGACCAAGCGTTCGAGCGAAGGGCGCGATTATCTCTCCCTGAAGCTCGACGATCCGAGCTTCACCGCCCCGATCTTCGCCAATCTCTTCGACGACGAAGACGGCAGCTACAACCTCATCTGGTCGCGCGCACGCAAGTCCAGCGCCGACTGAGCGTGAGGGTCACGCCCCGTCCGGCTTTGCCGGACGGGGCTTTTTACGCATTCCTGACGCGCGCCGCCTCATGCTGGATCAGGAGCTTCCACCAAGAAACAGGCGCCAGCGAACCGGATCGGGTAATCCGGCTTATCCAGAACATATGCGCCTGCTATAGTCAAATTCGACCAAGCGCCACTCAAGCTGATTGCTCCATTTCGGTTACGAATCATGCTATAATGATCGCGTCGCATCAGCCTGAAAGACAGACCAGCATCATGGCGAACCTCAAATTTCTCGACGCACCGCCCGGCGGCGATGCCATCACGCCCTATGACGAAGCGCATCATGACACCTATTGGCGTCTTCTCGATGCCGAAACCGAAAAAGCCGATTGGAAAGAGGTAGTTAAACTGATCTTCGGGATCGATCCCGATCAGGAGACCATGCGCGCCCGAAAGATGCATGACAGCCATCTCGCCCGCGCGCGCTGGATGACGCAAACCGGCTATCGCAAGCTGCTCTGACATTTGTCTCCAGTTCCATCCCTATCAGACCGGTTTGAAACAGGAATGAACCGGCACGGTAAACGCTCAAAGTTACTTTCCGGCGCGCCCTGCATGGAGCTTTGATTTCGGGGGTTCTTCCCGGCACCGCACCAATAGTTGACGCTCGGCCTTCGATCATGGGCGAGGCTTGCATGTCTTCTACCCCGAACTGGCGCGAGCCGAGCGACATCGAGAATGGCCCGTTGCAACGTCACGAGATTGCCATGCGCTATCTCGCCCGCAATCGCGATTTCCAGAGCGACTATAATCATGGCATCGAAGCGGTGAAGGCACGAAAAGCGACGGTTGACGAAGCCACATTGGGCCTCATTGAAACATGGGGACTTTCCTATCCAGCCAATCCCGGCGCGCCCCAGGACATGAGCCGCATCCATGTGCGACCCGGTCTGTCGCCGGTCACGCTGGAACTGACGGAACGCGCAGAAACAGGCTCTCCGCGCACCGGCATCACCGCGCCCGTGCTGGGACCAATGCATGACTGCCTCAATCGGGGCGATTGCCGGCACATCCTGTTGGCGAATGATGATGGCGATCTTCATATCCATCTCTCAGGCTCCGATGGGGAACCGCTCATCCTCCAGCTCCCGTTCGACCGCGATCTCCATCTTCGCCTTGCCGCGGCCGAGCGGCTGCGCCGTCATGTCGCTGGCGTCGCGACCGGTCGGCCCCCGTTGCTGCTACCCCCTCTCCAGCACCAGCGCCTCACCCTCATGCTGCGTGCCTGGGACGGGCGCGCAAGCGGCGCGAGCGCCCGCGAGCTCGCAGCCGTGCTGATCGATGCCAGGGTCGCCGCTTATGGCGCGGCCTTATGGTCGGATTCGCGTCAGCGCCGCCAGATCGGGCGCTGGCTCCATGACGCGCGCAAGCTGGTCGAAGGCGGCTATCTCGGCCTGCTGCGCGGCCATTGATCGGGACAGCCCCGCCCTCCCCTGACACCGTCCATTCCGCACGATAGGCTTCTCACCGATCCTCGTCTCCGCTGCGCCGCTCTTGTCGGCACCTGTCAGGAGATATCCATTGGATCATGTTGTTGCTGCTCCCACCCCACGCTACCTCAAAACCCCCGATGCCGCCGTGCATCTTGGCCTGTCCGCGCGCACGCTCGAAAAGCATCGCTGCTTCGGCACCGGTCCCGTGTTCCGGAAACTCGGCGGCCGCATCGTCTATGCGATCGACGATCTCGAAGCCTGGGCGGCCTTGGGGACCCGCCGTTCGACCTCCGATCCCGGCAGCGGCACTGTGCATCCCGCCAAACGCATCGCGCCCACACCGGTACGGCGGTGACTATCATGCAAGCATATCCTTCGTCGCCATCAAATCGAACCCAGCTGGAACTGTTCCGCTCTGTCCCAGGCGCTATCGCGCCGCGCGATGCGCAGGATCTGATGGCGTGGCCCTTTTTCAGCCTCGCCAAGACCAGGCGCACAAAACCCATCGATTTTCAGATGGGGAATGTCACGATCCTGGTCGAGGCGACGCCCGAGCATGGCATGGCGAGCATCTGGGACGCCGACATATTGATCTGGGCGGCAAGCCAGATCGTCGAGGCCCGCGATCGGGGTCGCGCGACTTCCCGCCTCATCGCCACCACGCCGCATGAGATATTGACCTTTACCGGCCGTGGCACCAGCCGCGACAATTATAACCGGCTGAAGGCAGCGCTCGATCGGCTGCAGTCGACCAGCGTCGCAACCTCATTGCGGCAACAGCATCAGCGCCGCCGCCATCGCTTCTCCTGGATCAACGAATGGCAAGAGCGCTTGGATAGTAATGGCCGTCCGATGGGGATCGAGCTGATCCTGCCCGACTGGTTCTATGCCGCCGTCATCGACCAGTCCTTGGTCTTGACCATCGACCGGGCCTATTTTTCACTGACCGGCGGGCTGGAGCGCTGGCTCTACCGGATCGTGCGCAAACACGGCGGCCGACAAAGCGGCGGATGGAGTTTCGATGTCGCGCATCTCCATCTCAAATCCGGCGCGCTCTCACCGCTCAAGCGCTTCGCCTATGAGCTGCGCACCATCGCGGCGCGGCAGTCGCTCCCCGGTTATCGCCTCACCATCGAAGGCAGCTTCGGCCATGAGCGGTTGAGCTTCGTTGCGACCGAGCCTGATCTCTACGATCTGGCGCTGCGGCGCATCGGAACCCGCGCCAAAGCGAAAGCTGTGGATAACCGGCCATGACGCTCGTCCTATCAGGAACCGGCGGGCTCGTCCTATCGGGAACCCAAGGCTCGTCCTATCAGGAACCCAAATCCCCCTCAAACCCGTATGAATGCTTGGTTTCTGGACCCCTTAACAATGCTAACCCTGAATCCTTCGGATTCTTGCTAACGCTTCTGCTGCCAGCGGATGAGCGGGGCTGGAGATGCGCGAACAATCCCTGCTCCGCGCTTGAGGGCAAGGCCAAGACCGGCACTTCCTTGCACGGGATGAGCCTCCCATGCCGCTGATCCCGCCTCCTCCCCTTCCGCCCCGACTGCGGCACTGTACGCAGGTTCATGTCACCTGGATCGAAAAGAAGCGCGAGCATTGGCTGCGCTTTGGCCGCGTCGTCGACGAGCAGATTCTCAGCCGGTCGCAGGCGGTCAAATATATCCGTCCGAACAGCGTCTTCGCGCTCGTCCGCTGGGACGCCAACGATTATGGCACGATCTTCTCGGCAATCGACATCCTGCGCGCAGTTTCCGCTGGCGAACCCTTCACCACCTGCCCTGACATTGATCCGGGCGGCGAAAGCCTGCTTGAGCTATCGGGCTGGCCCAAGGTCGAACAGGTGCTGCGCGCGATCGATGCGGTCGAAGCCGCAGGTGTCGATCCCTGCGAGGCCTCGCCCGATCACTGGCGCCATGTCCACCAGCGCATCGCGGCAGGATTGCGTCCACGCACCTACACGATGGAACGCCATATCGCCTGGAAAAAACGACAGGAGGCGTGCTCATGAGCCGTCTTGCCTATGTGCTTGCAAGCTATTTCGCGGTGCTGTTGATAGTCATCATCGCGCTCGTCGATCCCGCCCCGCGTTTGCTGTGGAATGCGAGCGCCAGCGCCCCGATCGGGCTCTATACGATCCATCCGACCGATGATCCCGACGCCGGAAAACTGGTCGCGATCCTGCCGCCCGAGCCGCTCGCACGCTGGATGGCCGCGCGCCATTATCTGCCATTGGGTGTTCCGCTGTTGAAGCATGTCGCGGCAAAAGCCGGACAGCAGGTCTGCCGTCATGGCGTCCGTATCAGCATCGATGGCCATGTCGTTGCGACCGCGAGACTGCATGACAGTCATAACCGTTCGCTCCCGATATGGAGCGGGTGCAGGCGGCTCGATGGCGGCGAACTTTTCCTCCTCAATCCCTCCATCCCCGACAGCCTCGACAGCCGTTATTTTGGGCCGCTCTCTGTCCGCGACATGCTCGGACAAGCGACCCCAATCCTCACCCGCAACACCAGTACCGGCCCCTTGCGCTGGCGCGCCAACACGCCGTCCCCTTCCGTTCCCCAAAGCTGCAAAAGGACATCGCCATGATCGAAATTGGACGTTTTGAACCCTTAGCTGACGGCTTTTCCGGCACCATTCTGACGCTCGGCCTTACCGCCACGCTTCATATCATCGCCGCCGAACCCACGCAAAATGCCCGGGCGCCGCAATGGCACATCCATCTCGGGACGGCAGAGGGACCGCGCATCGGCGCGGGCTGGAACGCCAGCAGCGAAACATCCGGTGACATCATGAAGCTGGTCCTCGATGCGCCCGAATTGCTCGCACCCATTCGTGCACGGCTGGTGCCATCGGGCGGCGATGACGCGACATATTTGCTGCTCTGGGCGCGTCCCACAGGACGCGTCGCACGCGAGGCGCAATGACCCGCATAGTCCGCTCGTGGCGCGCATTTGCTGCGATAGCACTGCTACTATCGGGTCCTCCCGCCATTGCACGAGATATGCCGCCGCTACTGCAGCCCACACGCACCGGCGTCGACGTTTATGTTGCGCAGGCTGCGCAGCGCTTCGGCATCCCGGCGCACTGGATATGGGCGGTGATACGCGTCGAGAGCGCGGGATATGTGCGCGCGACATCGCCCGCAGGTGCGATGGGCCTTATGCAGATCATGCCGGCGACCTGGGCGGCGTTACACAACCGCTATGGTTTGGGAACAGATCCCTATGAGCCGCAGGACAACATATTGGCGGGTGCGGCCTATCTTCGCGAAATGCATGATCGCTATGGCCCGACCGGCATGCTGGCCGCCTATAATGCGGGACCCGGACGCTATGAGGATTATCTGCTGCGCGGTCGCGCCCTGCCCCAGGAAACGCTCGCCTATATGGCAAGGCTTGCGCCCATGATCGGTGCATCGGGCACCGACACCGGCGCATTCACGCTGCCCGTTCCGTCCGTTCATTGGACGCAGGCATCACTCTTCGCGCAGCCCTCCAGCAGCACGCAGGGCCGCGGTGATACCGACATGGCTGAACCAGCCAAAGCGCAAGAGAATCGTATGACGACACCCGCGTCGCCGCTCATAAGAACAGGATTGTCGGCCGCATCGACCGGCCTGTTCGTCCCGCTTACCGGTCCGAAGCAGCCATGAGCCGCTCTGGCGTGGCTCATCCAACGCAGGCGTATTGTCTCGATCCATGGAGAGATTTGTGGTTTTTGAATATAGTCCGAAATTTAAGAGGGCGAGATAAAAGGCTGCGAGGTGCGGTGCCCTTCTCGCCCGGTCGGAGCCTTGTTTACCAAGGCTTTTGGGGACCGCACGGCAATGTGCGGAAATTTGCCACGATGTTGGGAACGGACAAGAACCCAGCTCACCTGCGCCTTTGCCGCGATGTGCGCGGGTTTAAGACATGAAGGACGATGAGTTTCGGCTGAAGCCGGGGCGCATTCGATCGCGTCAGGACGAACGCACAGAGCCTGCCATCACCAGGGCGCTGAAAGCAGCGCAGCGGGCCGGCGCAAGGCTCTCGCGGCCCGGCACGATCACCAGCCCCAGACGCTCCCACTTCGGGCGAGGCCGGGTCGCGAGCGTGCGTGCATCCCACCGCCTGACCCACCGCTCGCGTAGCGCAGTGATCAAGGCCCGTGTCGTGCGTCACAAGGGGCGCGGTGCTCTCGCCGCCCATCTCTCCTATGTCGCGCGCGACGGCGTCAGCCGCGAGCAGCACGAGGGCCGCCTGTTCGGCCGGGAGGCGAACGAGGTCGACCGCAACCGATTTGCCGCGCGGTGCGAGCAGGACCGGCACCATTTTCGTTTCATCATCTCCCCCGAAGACGCTGCAGAGATGAAGGACTTGAAGATCTTCACGCGCGACTTGATGACCCAGATGGAAAAGGATCTGGGAACAAGGCTCGACTGGGTCGCCGCCGACCACTGGGATACGCAGCATCCTCATGTCCATGTGATCCTGCGCGGCGTCGCCGAGGACGGGCAGGATCTCATCATCGCGCGCGACTATATCAGCAACGGCATGCGCGCCCGTGCCCAGGATCTTGTCACCCGCGAGCTCGGCCTGCGCTCCGATCTCGAAATCCAGCGCTCGCTGGAACGGCAGGTCGATGCCGAGCGCTGGACCGAACTCGACCGCGATCTCGCCCGGTCGATGCGGCGGGATGGCTTTATCGACATGATACCCGCGCCGGAAATCGAACCGCTCACCATGCATGCGCTCAAGATGGGCCGGCTGCGCAAACTGGAGCGTCTGGGGCTCGCCGACCCGCTGGGCGCCGGGTGCTGGTCGCTGCGTGACAATGCCGAAAGCGCGCTGCGCGCGCTGGGCGAGCGCGGCGATATCATCAAGCGCATGCATCGCGCCTTGAAGGAACAGCAGATCGAGCGTTCGACCGAACGCTTCGCTCTCGAAACGCGACAAGGGCAAGCGATCCTGGGGCGACTGGTCGAGCGCGGCCTTCATGACGAACTCAAGGGCAGCGCTTATGCGATCATCGACGGCATCGACGGCCGCACCCATCATGTCGACTTTCCGGATATTGAAGCGACTGGGGACGCCGCCAGCGGCGCCGTCGTCGAGCTGCGCCAGTTCGAGGACCGCCGGGGTCGGGCGCGCACCGCTCTTGCCGTGCGATCCGACCTAAACCTTGCGCAGCAGATCGAAGCGCCGGGCGCCACCTGGCTCGACCGTCAGCTTGTCGGGCGACACGCCGCGGCGCGCGCTGTCACCGGTTTTGGTGCGGAAGTGACACAAGCGATGGAGGACCGCGCCAGCCATCTGGTCGACATCGGGCTCGCCAGCCGTCAGGGCGCACAAATCCTGTTCAACCGCAATCTCCTTCAGAGACTGCAGCAGCGCGAGGTTACCGCCCATGCCGAAGAGCTGGCGGCAGATCTAGGCCTAGCGCACAAGCCCTCTCGCTCGGGCGAATATGTCTCGGGCATCGTCCGTCAGCGGATCGTGCTTGCTTCAGGGCGGTTCGCAATGATCGAGGATGGCCTGGGGTTCCAACTCGTCCCCTGGTCGCCCTCGCTCGACGGCAATATCGGGCGCCATATCTCCGGCGTGATGCGCGGCGATGGGCATGTCGAATGGTCTTTGGGCAGAGGACGAGGACTGGGGCGGTGACCGCTAACAAAACAGCCGTTTCTGGATTCAAAGCCGCCTACTAAAACCGGACATACACTCACGCGTCGGATTTTAGATGGAGCCGGGCCGAAAGCTGTCTAGTCCGAGGCGGCTAGGCGTCTTGATGTGCGGCTTTCTCCTTGCATCGGAGTAGCGGTTCGAATATACATCAAGAAACTTGATCAATCTAGAAATATTGCTCATGCTAAACGATGCCGAAAAAGAGAGAAGTTCAGGCCCCCCAAGGTGGGGGCAAGAGCGACGCTTGGAATTCATAGATTTCAGGTTGCGTTGGGATCGAACCATTAACCGCAGCGAGTTGGTTCGATTTTTTAATATTTCGAAACAACAGGCATCGGCGGATTTAGCACTTTATGATCGAATCGCCCCAAGAAATATAGAATATGATAAGAGATTGAAAACTTATAAGATATCGGCACAATACAAGCCACACTTTTCTGCTTATGATGCTCAAAACTATCTGAAAGAGCTTGAGGCACTGTCTTCAGGTGTTCTTGCTTCAACTGGGTCTTTTATTGGATGGGTTCCACCCAACGATGTTGTCCGATATCCAGTCCGGCCAGTTACGGCGGAAAGATTTCTGCCTGTGCTCTGGGCGATAAGGGACAAGTGTGAGCTACAAGTTACATACCAGTCCATGAGACGCCCGAAGCCGACTGCGCGTTGGATTGCGCCTCATGCATTGGGCTTCGATGGTCACCGATGGCACGCGCGGGCCTGGTGCAGTGAAAGTGCTGAGTTTAGAGATTTTGTACTCTCGAGAATTCAAGGCGTCCATCTAACGCGCGAGGCAACCATCTCATCAGAGAGTGACTTCGCATGGCATGCATTCATTGACGTAATCGTGAAGGCCAGAGCGGGACTAACGGACGGACAGCGACGCGCCATTGAAGCGGATTTTGGAATGGTCGGTGGGGAGCTTCGTCTGAATTGTAGAAAGGCGCTGGCCTTCTACCTTGTGAGGCAACTGCAACTAGACCGTTTGCCAGATCAGACTCCGGCAGCCCAACCTTTGGAACTTGCCAATCGTGATGAGTTGGCTGAGATTATTTCAGCAGCGCAAAA
Source organism: Novosphingobium sp. SCN 66-18 (assembly GCA_001725355.1). Classification (GTDB taxonomy): domain Bacteria; phylum Pseudomonadota; class Alphaproteobacteria; order Sphingomonadales; family Sphingomonadaceae; genus Novosphingobium. The sequence continues at coordinate 1,031 of MEGD01000066.1, read as the reverse complement.
GAATTCAGAAAGCTCACAGGTAACACCAAGGCAGAAGGAATAATGATTATGAGTAGCCATAAGCCCCCGAATTACCACTTCTTCGTTGACAACAAGAAGTTCGATACCGATCAAACGGCGCTCAACGGCCAGGAAATTAAGGCGATTGCATCTGTACCGGGCGAATACCAGCTGTTCTTGGAGGAGCATGGGGACGATCCGGATCGAATTATCTCGGATGGTGAGTATATCAGCATGGAGAATCCTCCCAAGCACTTCTATGCCGTTCCTCCCGCGACTTTCGGTTGAAGATGATCGACGAGCAGTTTGACGAGCTAGTCCGGCATTGCGCNNTGCGCCAACGCTGGCTGCGGCGTGCCTCGCAAGACAAACCTCCAAAGCGGAGGAGTGCTCATCGAGGTAGAAGACATTGCGATCGATGGCTGGAATCGACCTACCGCGAAAATTCTATTTCTTGTTCCGCCCGGCTATCCTGCCGGACAACCGGACTGTTTTTGGGTCGAACCGAACAATTTTCGACTGGCAAATGGCCAGACGCCCCAAGCGGCAAATGATGGAAATGCAATCCCTGGTGACGTGGTTCCTCAGCGTAGCACTACATGGTTTTCGTGGCACGTCCAAAGCTGGAATCCAAGTCGCGACACGTTAATCACGTACTTTAAAGTAATTCTAGATCGGTTGAAGCCTGCGCGATGAAGGAACTTCGAATATCGGCGGATGAGATGAGCATGCTCCGGTCCAAACTTTTGAAAGGACCAGAGGAGAAATGTGCAGTACTATTAACCGCCCATGCGAGATGTCACGATGGACGTCAATTGATTTTGGTACGCGAGACTGTCTTCCCAACAGCCTCTGATTACTCGTCGTCAAGCGTTCAACACGCAGAAATGCGTCCCGAATTCGTGGCCAGGGTTGCTAAACAGGCTCGATCGCAAAAGCTCTCGCTTGTTTTCGTGCACAGTCATCCGGGAAGACACGCTCCAGCTTTCTCCTCAATCGATGACGGTGGAGAAAAAGAGCTTTTTGCGTTT
>MEGD01000065.1 GCA_001725355.1 Novosphingobium sp. SCN 66-18 | reverse complement strand
AACCTTGACCTTGCCCGTTCTGGGCAGCACATACCCCGCATCAACCCGGGTCAATTCTCAGTGATAATCCCGGGTCAATTCTCGGCGCTACTCAACAGGCATAGCGTGGAAAGTACGCTATGCCCTCAATAGCGGATGGTTTCGACGCGGGTGCCCGTTTGTTTCGCGAGATCGCCAATTTTCATATTGACCCTATAGTAACTTCAGGGTGCATATGACAGGCCGTAACGACGCGAATCGGATCAGACATGGCGCAAGCCCACTGCTCAAAGACTGGCGAAACGCACACGGCTATCGCCGCGTTCGCGTTTTCACGTCCTGTCGACGGGACGTCTGCGCTTGAATCGATACCAGTTGCGCAGGGCGACATCGCAGCCCTCACAAAGACCTCTTTTGCCTCCGCATGGACTTTGCAATGACAGGTCGCAGAAAATCGGCTAGAGGCCTCTCCATGTTTCGCTGGAGCTTCCTCCTTCTTTGCATGCTTGTCGTGTCGCTTACGACCGTAGCGACCGTGCATGCCAACGAAGTTCCAAACCCGACACTCTCTGCGACCCAGACCAGCATCGAATGTTCTGGCCAAGTTCACAGTGAAGGGGACGGCGATCAATCGCAGGGCGATTCCGATAAAGCTGTTCCCCATCATCATGGTTGCCACGGTGGGGTCTCCTTCCTGCCCGCCCGCGCCACTGAGACGACCGTTTTCGCTATCGTCACGGAAACGCTGATGACCGTCGATGAGGCGGTTCCCGGTCGTTGGTCCGTCGGGCCTGATTTGCGGCCTCCTATCGCCTGATTGAAAGTCAACTGACTGTCGCCCGTATTCCGGGTGCGCAGATTGATGCCTATCAATCAGGAATTTCTACATGCACAGGATCATTGCGGCCTTTCTGGCTGCCACGTCTTGCGTCGCCGTGGCGCAAGCACAGGATAATCTAACGGCGCAGCAGTCTGTAGCGGCTGTGTTCACTCTCGATGATGCAGTCGCGGCCGCAGGCGGAAGCGCCCCAGCAGCAGATGCGGCTCAGGCTGGGATCGATGCAGCTCGCGCGGGACGGACCGTGGCGGGCCTCCGCCCTAACCCTACTGTCCAGAGCCAGGTTGAGAACGTCGTTGGTTCGGGGCCGTATGGCGGTTTTCGCCAAGCCGAAACGACTGTTGGGGTCAATATCCCGATCGAGCTGGGCGGGAAGCGTTCGGCGCGCATTGCGGTAGCGGACGCCCAATCGAACAGGGCCGTGCTAATCGCGGCTATCACCCAAGCCGATATTCGGGTGCAGGTGACTGCACTCTATATCGATGCGATTGCGGCGGAACGCCGGGTGGTGACGGCCCGCGATCAGCTTCGTATCGCGCAAGATGCTCTTAATGCCGCCAAGGTAAGGGTTCAGGCGGGTCGCGCTTCGCCGATCGAAGAGCAAAGGGCAGATGTTGCACGGCTGAATGCCCAAGCGGGCGCGGAGCGGGCAGCCAGGCTCGCGGATGCGGCGCGTGCCAATCTCGCGCGTCGGATCGGCAAGCCCATTTTCGGGCCGCTGGATACCGCCGTGCTCGATTTGCTGCCACCTGCTACTTACGGCCCCAACTCGGTAGAAAGCGCTGGAACGCTGGCCATGGCGGCGGCCGATGCGGATCTTGCCATCGCCGACGCCGGCGTCCAGCTCGCAAAATCCCAGCGCGTTCCAGATGTAACGGTCGGTCCGGCGCTCCGGCGTCTTGAGGTCAGCAAGGATATCGCGGCGGTCTTCTCCGTTTCGATCCCGATACCGCTGTTCAATTCCGGTCGGGCAGCGGTGGCGCAGGCAAGCGCGGAACGCAGTCGCGCAGAAGCTCAGCGTCGTATGACCGCGCTCGATGTAGAACAGGCCATTACCGATGCCCAGGCCGAGGCTGATAATGCCGCGACCACGGCGCGCAATGCCAGCGGGCCTGCACTTGTAGCAGCGCAGGAGGCCGCCCGCATCGCTCGTGTCGGGTATCGCGAAGGCAAGTTCGGACAGCTCGATTTGCTCGATGCCGAACGGACCCTCGCCGACACGCGCGTCGCCGCGATCGACGCACTCGCCTCGTACCAGAACGCCAAGGCCCGGTTGCAGCGTCTCACCGCTCCCGCGCCAGAACAGGGGAATTGATCCTATGAAACTTACGAAAAGCACTGCGCTTCTAATGCCACTGACCTTGGCCTTTCTTCTCGCCGGTTGTGGTGGCGGCAGCGAGGCCAGCAATGAGACGGCCCCCGCCAACCAGCAGCAGGCAGATGCTTCCCCCGTCGAGGGCAAGATAACGCTCTCGCCGGACCAAATCGCGTCGGCAGGCATCCAGATTGCTCGGCCGACCGTGGGAGGGGGAGGAACGCTAGAGCTGCCGGCGACGATCGAGGGTGATCCGCAAGGCACACAAGTCGTATCGGCAGCGATTGGCGGGCGTGTCGTATCGTTGACCCGGAATCTTGGTCAGTCGGTGGGGCGCGGGGATACTCTGGCCGTCATAGAAAGCCGAGAAGCGGCGCAGCTCAAGGGCGAAGTTGAGGCATCTCGCGCCCGTCTCACGTTGGCAAACTCCAACCTGGCGCGCGAACAGCGACTGTTTGCGCAGCGCGTGTCGCCGGAGCAGGATCTGATTGCTGCTCGAACTGCGGCCATCGAAGCGCGGATTGCCTATAATCAGGCGCAGCAGCAGGTCTCCGCCGCCGGTGGGGGTGGGGGCGGTCTCAACCGTCTGGGCATTGCAGCGCCCGTTTCCGGTCAGGTCATCTCGCGCAGCGTTGTTCTGGGTCAGACCGTCGCGGCGGATGCTGAACTCTATCGCATCGCCAACCTTTCCAGCGTTTCGCTGTCGCTCAACCTACAACCCGCTGACGCGGGTCGGGTTAAGCCGGGCAATCTCGTCACGGTGACGGCCGCGGGTCGTCAAGCGACGGCCAAGGTCAGCTTCGTGTCTCCTGCGCTCGATGCACAGACGCGATTGGTCCCGGTCATCGCTACGCTCGACAATCGGAATATGGAATGGCGGGTGGGCGAGCCGGTGACGGCTTCTGTCCAGCTCACTGGCAGCGGAGGGGACGGCGCAATCAGCGTGCCCACGACAGCGGTGCAAACCGACGAGGGCAAGTCGGTCGTTTTCGTCCGAACCAAGACTGGCTTCCAGGCCGTCCCCGTTACGTTGGGCGACAGCAGCGGCGCCAGTGTAATCGTGCGCTCGGGCCTGAAGGGCACCGAGCAGATCGCTACCGTCAACAGCTTCACGCTCAAGGCCGAACTCGGCAAGAGCGAAGCGGCGGAGGATTGAGCCGATGATCGCCCCAATCGTGAATTGGGCGGTTCACAAGCGCTGGCTCGTCCTGCTTCTGACCGCCATAGCCGCCGTTATCGGCGCCGTCGCCCTGTATCGTCTCCCGATCGACGCGGTGCCGGACATCACCAACAATCAGGTGCAAATCAATATCAAGGCGCCTGCCCTTTCGCCCGAACTGGTCGAAAAGCAGGTGGCCTTTCCTATCGAAACAGCACTCGCCGGTATCCCTGGCCTTGATAATACGCGATCGCTTAGCCGGAACGGTTTTGCGCAGGTCACGGCTGTTTTCGATGAATCGACGGACATTTATTTTGCCCGGCAACAAGTCGGCGAGCGTCTAACCGGGGTTTCGGAAAATCTCCCCAAGGGAGCTGTCCCTGAAATGGGTCCGATTTCCACGGGTCTGGGCGAGGTCTATATGTGGACCGTCAAGCTTCAGCACCGCAAGGACGACAAGCATCTGCCCGGTGAACCCGGCATGCAGCCTGACGGAAGTTATATCACCCCGGAAGGCGACCGCCTCACTGACGAGACTGAACGGGCCACATATCTGCGTACCACGCAGGACTGGATCGTAAGCCCATTGCTGAAGAACACCAAGGGCGTCGCCGGCATCGACTCCATCGGCGGCTATGTGAAGCAATTTCAGGTTGTCCCCGATGTCCAGCGGCTTGCCTCGCTAGGCCTCACCCTCACCGATCTCGGCACTGCGCTCGAACGCAATAACACCAGCGTTGGCGGCGGATTTGTCAATCGCAATGGTGAAGGGCTGGCTGTTCGCTCCGACGCCCTTGTCCGCAACGCCAACGAATTGTCGCGGATCATCGTCGCCACGCGCGACGGGACGCCCATTACCCTTGGCCAGGTTGCTGCCGTCAAAACCGGGCAGGCCATACGTATGGGTTCGGCATCCGAAAATGGCACGGAAGTCGTCGTTGGGACTGCCATCATGCGTATCGGCGAGAATAGCCGTACCGTGTCGACGGCCGTAGCAGACCGCTTGCAGGAAATTCAGGCATCGCTTCCGCCTGACGTCGTTGTGCAACCGGTCCTCAATCGAACCGCACTGGTTAACTCAACCATCAAGACGGTCGCGAAGAATCTGAGTGAAGGTGCACTGCTCGTCATCGTCGTTCTGTTCGCTCTGCTCGGAAATTTCCGCGCCGCACTCATCGCCGCGATGGTCATTCCGGTGACGATGCTGCTGACCGGATTTGGGATGCTCAAAGCCGGCGTGTCTGCCAACCTTATGAGCTTGGGCGCTCTCGACTTCGGTCTTATTGTCGATGGTGCCGTCATCATTGTGGAAAATGCGCTCAGTCGTATGGCGCATCGCCAGGAACATGAAGGTCGCGTGCTGACCCTTCATGAGCGGTTGAATGTTGTCGCATCGGCGGCGCGCGAGATGATCCGGCCTTCGGTCTATGGCCAGGCCATCATTATCCTTGTTTATGTCCCGCTGCTCACCCTGACAGGTGTCGAGGGCAAGACCTTCGTGCCAATGGCGCTTACCGTCATTATCGCGTTGGTTTTTGCCTTTGTTCTCTCACTGACGGCCGTCCCGGCAGCGATCGCTATCTGGCTGTCCAATCGTGTCGATGAGAAGGATGGTCGGATCATGAGCTGGCTGAAGGCCCGCTATGAACCCGGTCTCGACAAAGCGATGAACCGGCCAACCTTGACCATAGGCACGGGTGTCGGCGGTTTCGTGCTGGCCATCGCGGCGTTCATGTCGCTCGGCCAGGTCTTTCTTCCCCAACTCGATGAAGGCAATCTCCTCATCCAGGCCCTTCGTATCCCTGCCACCTCTGTCCAGCAGAGCCAGGCTATGCAGGTTCCCATCGAGAAGATGCTTACGGCTCAAAAGGAGGTGCAGTTCGTCTTCTCCAAAACAGGCACGTCCGAACTTTCGTCGGACCCCATGCCGCCCAACGCCACCGATATGTTCATCATCCTCAAGCCTCGCGACCAATGGCCCGACCCGAGTCTCACAAAGGCGGATCTAGTCGCTCGCTTCGAAGCCAACCTGAACAAATTCCCCGGCAACGCATATGAGATCACACAGCCGATCCAGATGCGCTTCAATGAGCTGATTGCTGGCGTGCGAGGCGATCTAGCGATCAAGGTGTTCGGCGACGACTTCAACGCCATGAACGCCACCGCAGAGAAGATCGCCAGCGTTCTCAGGCGCACTCAGGGCGCTGCGGACGTCAAGGTCGAGCAGACCACGGGTCTTCCCATGCTCGATATCCGGGTAAATCGCGATGCCATGTCCCGCGTCGGTGTGACTGCGCAGGACGTACAGGACATCGTGACCGCAACTTTGGGCGGTCGCGAGTCCGGGATGATCTTCGAAGGGGATCGGCGCTTTCCGGTGGTGATCCGTCTATCGGAAGCCCAACGCGCTGACCTATCGACGCTACAGCAGGTCCAGGTTCCTCTTCCTGGGGGCAAGTTCGTACCCCTCGCGAGCGTCGCCGACATCAGGATCGTGGATGGTCCAAACCAGATCAGCCGTGAGAATGGAAAACGCCGTGTTGTGGTGCAGGCGAATGTTCGTGGACGCGACATCGCCAGCGTCGTGGCAGATGCGCGGGCTACCATCGCCAAGGACGTGCGCCTGCCAGCAGGCAGCTATCTCGTCTGGGGCGGCCAGTTTGAAAATCTGGCCTCCGCGCGCGAGCGGCTGCAACTCGTGATCCCGGCCTGTTTCGTACTTATCCTGATGCTCCTCTATGGGGCGCTCGGGTCAGCTCGCGACGCGGCTATCGTCTTCACGGGTGTTCCTCTGGCCCTGGTTGGTGGCGTGCTGCTCCTGTTCTTGCGGGGCATAGACTTCTCCATATCTGCCGCTGTGGGCTTCATCGCGTTGTCCGGTATCGCGGTGCTGAACGGCCTCGTCATGGTCTCCTCCATTCAGGAACTTATGCGACGAGGAATGGACAGGGCAGAGGCCGCCCGAACCGGAGCGATCCAACGTCTTCGCCCCGTCGTGATGACGGCATTGGTCGCAAGCCTTGGCTTCGTGCCGATGGCCTTGGGGACAGGTGCTGGCGCTGAGGTCCAAAAGCCTCTCGCGACCGTGGTTATTGGCGGTCTCATCTCGGCAACGCTGCTCACCTTGTTTGTGCTTCCGACGCTCTATGCCCGCTACGGCCGGCGCGAGATTCCTCTCTACGAGGATCTTGAAGAGCATGAAGAGCTGCAAGGCGGCGAACAGCATCCGCAACCTCAACACTGATGAGCGAGGGTGAGGGCATGTGCGTCATGGTCTCCCCGTCCTCGAAGACAGTGAGAATTCGAACATGATTGAGGAAACCGTTTTTATGGCGCCGATTTCACAGTTGAGGAGCTGGAGCTTCATTTCGGAGCTTGCCGGATATGAGCATTGGCATCCGCACTATCGGTTCGGTCGGCTCAATGCTCAGGCAACCCACGCCCAGCTCTCGTTTCGGTTGTTCGATTGGCGCCGGGTCAGGCTGTGGGTCGAGATCGACAATATCAACAAGCCGCAGGGGTTCGGTTGGCGCGGGCAGATCAGCAGCTTTTTCAAGTTCAGCGAGCGCTACGAAATCCTCCCCGCCAAGACCGGCTCAGAAGTGCGCCATGTCTTCGAAATCCGAGGCGGGCTGGGCAACATCTCGGGCTGGCTCTCGCGTCGCACCATACGCGAAGAAATGCAGGAGCATGATTTTGCCCTGCTGAAAGCCCTCAAGAAGCGCGCGTTACGTCCGCCCCACGGCAAGACGCAACTCAAACTCGTATCGACGGCCCCGACACGCGGATCGGCCAATGACTGAGCCGAATCCTCGTTCCGTTTCACCGATCGCATCGGCGCGCCGCCGTCGGCGCGCCCCATATGAAAGGATTAGTCATGGTAGATAATGCTGCCCATCAAGGCCTGCCTTGCCCCGTTTGCAAAGTCGATCTCGTCATGAGCGAGCGGCAAGGCATCGAAATCGATTATTGCCCGCAATGCCGGGGCGTCTGGCTCGATCGCGGCGAACTCGACAAGATCATCGAACGCAGCATGGCCGAGCAGCCGGCCTATCAGGAACCGAACAGCACGCTGGGCATGTTCGGTGACAAACATGGCCGGAGCGGCAAGCATGGCAGCGGCCACGGGAGCAGCCACGGCGGCGGCCATGGTGGGCGCAAAGGCTTCCTGCGTAACCTGTTCGACTGATCGAATATGAACCGGCCACCGCACCGATTTGAGCCTTTCGGGACGTGCGAGATGGCCCGCGCCATGGGCGCCGCGCCCCCTCGGGCGCCCATGGCGATAGATATGCACAGCGGAGATGTTGGATGAGCAAGTGGAGGACTAAAGGTTTGTTGCCGCTGCCCTTGCTCGTTCTGGGGGGCGCAGCGGCGATAGCCGTTCTGACGGCATGTTCCGAACAATCTGCCGGCGATGATCCCGACGGAAAGCATGATCGCAGTTCGCTGCCGGCGCTGATCGGTGAGCAAATCTACGCCTGTGACGACGGCTACAAATATGACGCCGACTTTCTGGCTGACGGTCTGACCCTGGATATTGCTCGGCTACCCGCCGAAAAGCCGGTGCGACTGTCGGCGCCGGCAACTGGCCTGACCTATGTGGGCCATAATCTCAACGTCTCCATCTCGGGCAGTGGCGCACTGACGATGACCCGTCCTGATCGCAAGGCTGTGCGGTGCCTTCGCATCCGCTCAGAACAGGCCATTGGGAACTCCATGAAGGAGGGTGCAGGTGGCTGAGATCCCTCCCAATTCACCCTCGGCAATCGAACGACGGACCCTTTGGATCGTCTTGCTGTTGAATGCGGCCATATCGGCGGCTTTTTTTGTCACTGGATTGGTCGGCGATTCAAGCGCGTTGATCGCCAATGGTGTCGATAATCTCTCAGATGCCGCCGTCTATGCGCTCAGCATTGCGGCTTTAACCCGTGGCCCGGCGTGGAAGACCCGCGCAGCTTCTGTGTCAGGGATCATGCTGCTGGTCTTTGCCGTGGGCATCCTTGCCGACGTGGTGCGTCGCTATCTCTACGGCAGCGAGCCGATCGGCAGTGATATGATGGTCATGTCGGCAATAGCGGGGGTGGTCAATTATGTCTGCCTCAGACTGCTTCAGAAACTTGACGCCCCCGACGTCAATCTGCGGGCAGCCACAACCTTCAGCTTCAACGATTTCGTCTCGAACGGCGGAATATTGGTCGCCGGCGGCTTGGTCATTTGGCTGAAAACCAACTGGCCCGACCTGATCGTCGGATTTCTGACGGCCGCCATAGCCATCAAGGGCGGTCTCGAAATTCTCAAGGACGCCGGGAATGAAGCGAGCGCAAATCGAGAGGCAGGGCTGAAATGACATCATATCGAATGAAGGGCGTGACGCTCATCGGGCTGAACATGGCCGTTATGGCAATATCCTCGCCGGCGGCGGCGCAGCATGCCGATCACCAACGCGCATCGCCTGCCCCTACAGAGGCTGCTTCGACCACCGAATATCGGGCCGTCAACAGCCAGATGCATGGGGCGATGGACGTCCCATTTTCAGGTGACGCCGATGCGGATTTCATGCGCGCCATGATTCCCCACCATGAAGGGGCGATCGCCATGGCCGAGGTCGAACTGAAATATGGGCGCGACCCAGAGGTTCGGCGCCTCGCCAGTGAGGTCATCAAAGCCCAGCGGAAGGAAATCGCAGGAATGCGCGCCTGGCTTGCCAATCATGGGCTGCAGAAATGATCAGGCGCGGCTCAATCCACCCATTTGCTCTGCATGAAGCAATCGAAAGATCGGAGATGGACGCATGACCGAGAAGCTGAAACTCGATATACCGCTGGTGCTGCCGGAGGTAGCGGACACTGCCGATGCTTGCGTCGGTCGCTTGCTGAAATCCATCGAGGGAAGGGCAGGGGTCGAAACGGCGCATGTCGTCGCGGCCGTCGATGGCGCGCCGGCAAAGCTGTGCGTCCACTACGACCCCGACCAGCTTTCAATGCAGCGCATCCGCGACTTCGTTCAGAGCGCGGGTGCCTCGATCAGCGACCGCTATGGCCATGCCCATTGGGACATGACAGGTATCGGGCATCAACGTCGGGCCAGGACCGTGGGCGATAAATTACGCGGTCTCCCCGGAGTGCTGGAGGCCAGCGCGGATGCATCGGGCAAGGTTCGGGTCGAGTTTGATCGGGAAGAGACTTCCGACAAGATCATCCTGTCGGGGCTGGCTGGGATGGGCGTCAGGCCGATCGCTCGTACCAAGGCGCAAGAGGATCATTCAGGGCATTCCCACGGCTCGGAAAAGGCGAAGGCTGAGGAAAGCCATGCTGGACACGACCATGGCAGCGAAGACGGTGACCATGAACATGGTGGCATTTTCGGCGCCAATACCGAGCTGATCTTTGCGCTGCTGTGCGGTGCATTGCTGGGGATAGGCTATGGCATCGAAAAGCTGTTGGTCGGGGCGCCATCGTGGTTGCCGACGGCCTGCTATATCGGAGGTTATTTCTTCGGCGGCTTTTTTACGCTGCGCGAGGCCATCGACAATCTGAAACTCCGCAAGTTCGAAATCGATACGCTTATGCTGGTCGCGGCTGCCGGTGCCGCCGCGCTTGGAGCCTTCGCCGAAGGCGCGTTGCTGCTCTTCCTCTTCAGCCTGGGTCACGCGCTCGAACACTATGCCATGGGGCGCGCGAAGCGCGCGATCGAGGCGTTGGCAGAGCTGGCACCAAGGACCGCCCTGGTTCGCGGCAAGGATGGAAGCACCCATGAAGTCCCGGTGGAGGAACTAGCGATCGGCGACGTCATCGTCGTCAAGCCGGATGAGCGGGTGGCCGCCGACGGCTTCGTCATCAAGGGGACCAGCGCAATCAATCAGGCTCCTGTCACGGGCGAGAGCATGCCCGTTGATAAAAAGCCGGTCGCGGACGCCGCAGCTGCGCGCGCAAACGTCGATAGGCTAGATGCAGAGTCTCGCGTCTTCGCCGGTACGATCAATGGCAGCGGGCTGCTCGAAATCGAGGTGATACGGCTTTCGAGCGAAAGCACGCTCGCCAAGGTGGTCAAGATGGTGAGCGAAGCAGAGACGCAGAAATCGCCGACCCAACGATTCACCGACAAGTTCGAGCGTGTTTTCGTCCCGGCTGTTCTCGCGCTGGCCTTCATCCTCCTGTTCGCGTGGGTGGTGGTCGATGAGCCATTCCGCGACAGCTTCTATCGGGCCATGGCGGTGCTGGTGGCGGCCAGCCCCTGTGCGCTCGCCATCGCAACGCCCAGTGCGGTTCTGTCAGGGGTGGCCAGGGCAGCGCGCGGTGGCGTGCTGGTAAAGGGTGGCGCGCCGTTGGAGCTGCTGGGTTCTCTCAACGCCATAGCCTTCGACAAGACGGGGACACTCACCAAAGGCGAGCCGCGCATCCAGAAAGTCATCACCGCACCCGGTGTTGAAGAGGAAGAACTGATGGCCATCGCAGTGGCGGTGGAATCGCTGAGCGATCATCCGCTCGCGCAGGCGATTGCGCGCGATGGCAGGGACTATGTTCGAAATAGGCCGATCCCGGAGGCCAGCAATCTGAAAAGCATGACTGGGCGGGGTGTTTCAGCGCTTGTGGACGTTGATGAAGTGCTGATCGGCAAGGCGGAAATGTTCGGGAACGATGGCATTCCGCCGCTTTCCACGCAAATGGCAGAGGCGATCGAGGAGCTGCGCAAAGGTGGCTTCACATCGATGATCGTGCGCCGGGATGGTCAGGATCTCGGTGCGATCGGGCTGTTGGATACGCCGCGTGAGGCGGCGCGCGCTACCCTTGAGAAGCTGCGGGCGCTCGGCATCGAGCGCATGATTATGATCTCTGGCGACAATCAGCGGGTGGCGGATGCCGTCGCCAAGCAGGTCGGCATCGACGAGGCGTGGGGCGACCTCATGCCCGACGATAAGGTTGAGGCGATCAAGAAGCTGAGGGCGCAGGCAAAAGTCGCCATGGTCGGGGATGGTGTCAACGACGCACCTGCCATGGCCACGGCTACGGTCGGAATTGCGATGGGCGCGGCCGGGTCAGACGTTGCTCTCGAAACGGCCGATGTCGCATTGATGGCCGACGACCTTGCGCATCTGCCATTTGCCGTTGGCCTCAGCCGACATACCCGATGGATCATTCGCCAGAATGTGTTCGTAAGCCTGGGCGTCGTAGCCTTTCTGGTTCCAGCGACTATCCTTGGGTTGGGCATCGGGCCAGCGGTGGCTGTCCATGAAGGCTCGACACTTTTGGTCGTAGTCAACGCGCTGCGGCTCCTGGCCTATCGCGACGGGACGAAGGAATGAGCCAGCGGTCTATAGCAACGGTGTCGTTGCGGCGCCGGATAGCGCCGCGATGATGCTGATCGCGCCGTCCTGGTGGGAGACCGCCACCTGTTGAGTAGCGCCGAGAATTGACCCGGGATTATCACTGAGAATTGACCCGGGTTGATGCGGGGTATGTGCTGCCCAGAACGGGCAAGGTCAAGGTT
>MEGD01000064.1 GCA_001725355.1 Novosphingobium sp. SCN 66-18 | reverse complement strand
ACCGCGGGAGACCTCACGGCGACAGAACTGCCATATGGGCGGATCAGCCTTGTCCATATAACATAGGCACGTTTTTGACCGGCCTGCAATCCGCTCTTATATTCACCGACCAAGCGCGAGGACCTCGGCACCAGTACCGCTTTTCCGTCAAACGAGCGGATATCGGCGCTCACTACAGCGCGCACATAACCCGGCAAATCGGTATTGATTGCTGTTTCCAGTACGGCCGGAATCATCGTGCCTTGCGCAATGGTTGTTGTCGGGTTGAAGCTGGCAGTCGCAGTTGCCGGCCCTCCCCCCACGCCTCCTATCCGGCGGGTAAAGTCGTCCCCCCCCGTCGGTGCGGCAGGCCCTAATGCCACTTGGCCGCCAGCAACAGGACCACCAATCGATGATGGCGCTGTTGCATCATAAACGACGGTGGGTGATGCGTAATGGTTAGCAGGTGCCGGGCTACCTTGTACTACAGGATTTGGTGCGGGTGGTGGCGCGGGTGGTGGCACATCGGTGATAGCTTGCGGCGGCACTGTCGGTGGGGTTATCGGCGCGGGCGTTGGTAATGCCGCAGGTGCGGGGCTGGTCACAGGCGCGGCCACTGTCGCTGGCTGCGCCTGTCGGGCTCCGCTCATCGCCCATAGTGTTATTCCACCCAATAATGCGACACCAAGCACCCCCACGGCCACACCTACAGCATCAGAGGCTGGCTTTCTGCCAACAACCTCGGGCAAGACAGACCGTGTTGCCAGATCGACCTCGACTCGCTGCCCGCGCGGATCCTGATCATTCTGATCGCTTCCCGCCGTCTTTTCCCGAAAGGACACGGACATGGTTACATACCTTCCTTGCCAGCCTGCCCATGGGGCAAGCTGCCGGCATCTTTCAGGGGTTCTGGCAACACGGGCGAACTGGGCAAGTTGTTACGCGTCAGAACCGCTTTATCCCGACCTAGGCGGAGAATGATCTCTGAGGGAACCGTGTCCATCACGATCTCTCCATTCTGGACCGCGTAATTGACCAAACCTTCGGCACCTTTGCTGTCGCGCGTCAAAATTGCGGGGATGGGGCGGGTCGGCGCCCATGCCAGATAGGTGCTGCCCGCCAGATCATACAGGCGCACCGGGAAAAGCGCGGAACTGCCTTTTTGCGTCCAGCCAAAATTGGGCTTGGCAATCTCGGGAACAGCCTTCAATGTAAGCGCCTGAACCTCCGCTTCGCTCATCATCGACGGCTCTGCCTTAGGCAATTTGGGCTCTGGGTAAATGAAGCGCAACATATAGACCGGCGTAGCGCCCGTGCCTGCAACCAAATCGAACAAGTAAGTCCGCTGATCGGTAACCACTGTCATATTGGTGCGCGCCCGCAAATCCAATGGTTTCACAAAAAGCAGATTGGCGCGTTTGCTGGGCGTTACCTGCCAACTGTTGGCATCGCCCACGGCAACATTCTCGATACGCTCATCCTCATCGAACACAATGCTGGCTTGGACATTGGCGCGGCCATCCATGCGGATGATACGATGAGGGTCATAATGGCGAAACTGTAGGCGCGGATCGGTGGGGCGGTCGCCCTTTGGCACGGGCAGACGGTTGTGCGAGGCCGGAACGGGTTCTGGCGCAACTGCCTGTGGCGCAGGAGCGGGAGGCACAGCCGGAACCGCATTGTTGGGCGCACCATTCGACGAGGGGGCTGCTGGCAGATTATTAGCACCATCGGCGCGGGTTGCTGCATCTTGCGCCCCAAGCACCAAGGTGGGGGCCACCAAAGCGGCAAGCACGATACCGGATGAAACAAAGAACGGGGGCTTCATCGCATAATCTCCGAAGACGGGGAGGTTGGCGAGCGAAAAGCGCTACCGACACCCCTTGTGCGCTCGCCCGCGTTGGGCGTGCTGCGAACAGGCTCTGCTGCATTAGTGCTGTTTTGAATAACCAGCCTGCGCTCGGGCATCGACGCTGGCTCACTGGCACCAGATTCCATCATGACAGGTATCGCAGCGATTGCCGCCATACGACTAGATGCATGCCCAGCATTGGTATTTGCGTAGGCGGATTGCGGCGCATTCTGCGCTATCAAAGCGGGCATTGTGGCTACTTTCATCGCCAGGCTCATCAAGGCGGCGTGAACGGAGGCAATCAGGAACAGACCCAAAGCCACTCTGCCATCAATGCCTTGGGCGGGTGTCAGGCGGGCAATCAAAGGTAGGGTTAGCTGAAGGGTAATAGCCCCCCCCACCACGACGAACAGCGGCACGAGAGCCATCATCACCAAGCCGCGCACCCAGCCAACAAACAGACCACGCGTGCCATTGAATAGCGCCAACACAATAAAGGCAGGCCCGATAGCCAACAAAACGGCCAAAGCGATGCGCGCGGTCAACAAAACGCCAACTGTACCCAGCAATAAGATCATGTCGGACAGCCACAATAGGTTACGCGGCGAAAATGTGCTGGCCTGCGCTGCTACGGCCTGCTGCGCCGCGCCTTCGGCGGCCTGGCTTTGTCCTGCCCCTTGCTGCCCTTGCGATGCTGCGTCCGCAATCGCCCCCATCACCAGATCGATCCTGTCACCAAACACTTGCGTGGCAGAGCCCTTGGCGCCCAGCAAAACACCAGCCAATTCGTCCGGCGCACCAGTGGCGAGATTCCATACAACGCTCTGATAAGCGGCCCAACTGGTGGCGAAAGTCAGCACCAACCCCAAAGTCAGCATGCGCGGGGTCAGTGATGAAAGGCTGATGGAACTGCGCCCGGTCAGCAGGCCAATGGCGAATATAACAATATACAGCGTAAGCAGAATGGTAAGAGCGGGCAGCAAAGCCCCTTGACCGCCAAACAATCGTGCAAATGTGCTGGCGGCGGTCTCGTTGGCCATGCAATCTACCGCGCGCAAGGCCACGCTCACACCTTGCGAGGCATTGTCCACCAAGGCATCGCAGGCGCTCATGGCGCGGGCACCGGCCAAGGCTGGTTGGTAAGCGCCGGATACCAGGCGGAAGGTTCATCGCCCAATTCGGCGCGCAAATTGTCAAGTTTGCGCACGCTGGATTCACGGCCCGACAAAACCGTAATCGCTTCAGGGATCCCCGACATATCAAGGCGCACGACTACCGAGGCATTAGGCTGGCGGATCAGGAAACAGCGGCTGTGGGCAGGCAAACTGCGGATCAGATCCAATTCATGCTCGGTCAGACCAAAGCCTTCGCAATAATCTTCGGCTCTTGCGCGGGCGTTGGGCATAAACATCATGGTTGCGGTTTGCTCAACTAGCGCGGTGCTGATCTTGCTATCCAGCGCGTCTCTCGCGCTCTGTGTCGCGAAACCCACTAGCGCATTACGCTTGCGCAAGGTTTTGAGCCAGTCGCGGATGCGCGCGGCAAACACCTCATCATCGAGCGCCTTCCAGCCCTCGTCAATCAAAATCATCGTCGGCTTGCCATCCAGACGCTCTTCGATCCGGTGGAACAGATACATCATTACCGGCGTTCGCAAACGTGGCGATTCCAGCAGAGCGGTCATATCAAAGCCCAGCGTGCGGGCTTCCATGTCTAATCTGTCAACACTGTTGTCGAACAGCCATGCATGTTCCCCCGCGCCATGGGGGCCATGTGCGATCCACGCATCCAACCTGCTGGCAAGATCGCCCGGTTGCGGACGGCGGGTTCCAGCCAGCAATTCGCGGAAATGGGAAAGACGTCGCAAGGTTGGATCATTAGCATAGGCCGCATCCACGGCTGCTGAAATTGTCGCTAGCTCCTCCGGTCCGTTCACGTCCAGCAACACGCCCAGCCAATCGCGCAGGAAAGCACGATTTTCGGGCGTGTCCGACAAGGCTAGTGGGTTGAAACCGGAAGGTTCGCCAGCAGAAATCCGGCTATAGCGGCCACCAATCGCACGAACAAAAATCTCGGCACCGCGATCCTTGTCGAACAGGATGGTCCGCGGATTGAATTTTTGAGCTTGCGCCGCAAGGAAATTCAGCACGACAGTTTTGCCCGAGCCGGAAGGCCCGATAATGGTGAAATTGCCCAGATCGCCGTGGTGAAAATTGAAAAAGAAAGGTGTGGCGCTGGTGGTTTGCAGCAAGCTGACCGCCTCGCCCCAATGATTACCCTGTGCCTGCCCCATGGAAAAGCCATGCAAGGAAGCAAAACAGGCCATATTGGCGCTGGAGATCAGCGAACGACGAACGAGATAGGCTTCGTTGCCCGGAAACTGACCCCAAAAGGCCGGTTCAAGATTAACGTCCTCCATCACAGCGATGGCCCCCACATCGGTCAAGGCCGCTGCACAAGTTGCCGTCGCATCATCCAGCGCGGCCAGTGTATCCGTCCGCACCAGAATGCTCAGATGATGATCGCCAAAACCAACCGCGCCCAGACCCAGCCCATCGCGCGCGCGCTGCATTTCCGCGCGCTCGGCCATGGCCTCTTCATCAGCCGATCGCAGGCGGCGGATTGCCAGATCAATGCGTTCGCGCGCCACCTGTCGGTCTGACGGCGCGTAACTCTCGCTCAACACCATTTCCAAAGGGAGGCGCAACAAGGCGTCCATCATACCCGGCGATGTGCCGTCGGGGTAGTCCTTCAGGCTCACCATGGCGGAAAATGCAGCCGAGCCAGCACCGCGTGTTTCGATCGCATCCATGCCGAAACTCAGCCGCCGATAAGGTATCATGCCGCCTATATCCGTATCTGGTGACGGACGACGGACCGGACGCATCTCGCCATTATAGAGAGCGGAGAGCAGTTCCAAGACTTCGTTACAGGTGCCGGTGCGCCCCTTGTAATCCCCCAAAAGCCGGGCGCCATAGGGCGCTAAAGTGGCGATCATCCCGTTGGCAGCACTCCGCAATGCGCGTACATCAGATAGATTGGCCTCAGGCTCTGGCTTGCCAAGACCACGCAATCCACGCGAAATGCGTTCCGCCCAGCCCGCTTTGCCGCGCGCCGGCCTGCGCAGCAAAGTGATAAATTGGTCGTTGACAAACATCGACCCACCAGCCTGCTTCTCGCCCCAGCGGGCGTCCAGATGGGCCGCAAAAGGATCATCTGAGCGCTGACCAAGCCGCACCTGTACTTTGCGCCGGATAACATGATGATACAGTACCAACCTTGCATCCAGCGCGCTGCGCAAAAGGAGCTCGCGGGTTGCGGCATGAGCGTTTAGCTCCTCACTATCGGCCGTTTCGAAGCAAAAGCCAGGAACCAACAATGATAGCATTACCGAACCATCGCGCAACAAAACGACATTGTCGTCCAGCATACGATAGTAAGGCAAGCGTTCACCTGCGGCGCTTTCCTTACGCAACCAACGGGCCGCGCCCGCCATAGGGGCACCAGGAAGTTTGGCCATTATCGACATTCCTTCAAGGCCAATAGCTATTGCAGCCCCAACGCTTCCAATTAGGAATACGGGCGCAGCGGCTGACTTTTGTCAGCCAAAGGTCGAACACACGCGGTTCACGCAAGCAAGCAAGATAACCCACCCCATGCACCAACAAGGCCGCACCCAATGAGAGAAAACTCTTGGTAATCAAGAAAATTTCCGTGGTAACGGCGGCATTAATGATAAAAAAGCTGTAAGTGACGCCCGCAAACATCTGCGGGCGGGTCAGTGCCCTATGCACAGGATGGCGGATCAGACTCATAAATGTCTATCCGCCTGCCGCGGCAGACTGAATGCCGGAAACGATGGCGCTAGCCCCAAAAAGGATAAAGCAGCCAATGATCACAGTCGCACCAAAGCGCCAATTCATGCGCCCAGTCAGCATCATGAAGCCCACCGCTGCCACCGCCATTACGGCAACCGCCGTGGCGACATTGCCCAGCAGTGTGCCCTGCAACCAGCCCAAGGCCGCCACAATCGGGCCAGAACCGCGCGGATCGGCAGCCTGCGCCAAGGCGGTTTGCGGCATAGCCACCACCAGTGCCAAGGCCAGTTTACGGACATAAGACATAATTTACCTCCCGAGCGTAACGGTCAAACGTCCGAGAATGGACGCAACATATTCTTGTGTTTCCCTGATCCGCGGAACGCCACCTGCATCCTGCACACGCTTAGGTCCTGCATTATAAGCAGCAAGCGCCTTGACAAGATCGCCATTGAACGCATTGAGTTGTAACCGCAAATAACGCGCACCGCCTTCGAGGTTGGAAATCGGATCATTCGCATCAACGCCCATTTGCCGCGCCGTAGCAGGCATCAATTGGGTCAAACCCCTGGCCCCGACTGGTGAAATGGCATTGGTGCGCCAACGACTCTCCTGCCAAACCAACGCCTCCAGCAAAGCTGGGTCCAAATTGTAGCGGGCAGCTATTGCGGACAAATACCCTTTCCACGTTTCGGGAGCCAACCTGCTGCTGCCATAGTCGACGGTTTCGGCCTGATGATCGGCTGAACTGGGCTTTGCTTCGGGTTGACGCGCATAAGCGGGCGCTCCCACCACCCAACGCGAAGCCCCCCCATCTACTTGCAACACATCCGCCCATGCGGACTGGGGCGCAAACAAGGCCCAAATCAGCAGCAGATGGATGGATAGGGGCAAGTGTGACGGAATCATGATATCTCCTGTTCAACCCTTGCCTCTGCAAAATGACAAGCGCGTGACAAAGTGCCGGTGCCATACGCGCCAAAGCCACTACATAGCGGTCTGATCTGCCACAAGCATCTGTCGTCCCCAAAAAATGTGACAACTTATATGACAAAAAAGGACGCGCAGGCCAAACCTACGCGTCCCATGCCTTGTAACCAATCAAGGAGAGGATCGGCTGATCCTTCCGCGTTAAAAAGCGATGTTTGCGCCCAATGAGAAGCTGGTACCCAGCTTATAGGTGTTGATGTCAATCCGCTTGGAGCCATCATTCTGGTATTCTTGGTGGGCCGTACCAAGAATATTGCGGGCTTCAAACTTGAGCTTGACCGGCAAACGAGCGATCCGAACTTCCTCGCGCGCAACAAAGTCTAGCTTCACGCCAGGACGTTCCATAATATCCACCTGCCCCAACGGACCGCGATTGGTCACACGATCGCTGGCATAGGTGAGCATCAGAGTCTGCTGCGAAAGCTTATCAGAGCTCTCCACGCCCAGTTGCAGGTTGACCAGATGATCAGACTGACCGGTCATCCGGGCACCGTTGCGGAAATAGGCGGTCGCCTGCGCCACTTCGCCATTCACGCCGAACGGAAGAATGATCGTTTCAGCAGCACCCACTTGAATTTTTGACTTCGAATAGGTGTAATTGGCCGAAACAACCAGCTTGCGCGCAGAAAATGCCTGCCCCAAGCTTTCCAGCGAGATGTTGCGCACGGCATCCAGTTCAACGCCATACAATTGAGCCTTGGGTGCATTGGCAAAGCTTGCCACCAAAGAACCCGAAGGAATGAAGGCAAAGGTTTCAATAGGATTGTCAATACGCTTGTAGAAACCGGCCGCCGACATACGCTGCCCACGAGGCATGTAATATTCCAGGCGTGTTTCAGCGTTATAGAGCACACTGTCTTTCAGGAAGGGATTGCCGAAAAATTGACGATCCGAATCCGTATCCTGATAGACCTGACGGGCCAATTCACGGAATTGCGGACGCGCAACGGTCTTGGAGCCGGCCACACGCCATTGAACCTTGTCCGTCACATTCCAAGTCACCGTTAGCGCCGGCAACCAGTAGGATTTGTTGATACGGGTGGGCGTCAAGAACGTCAGGTCAGTGGAGTTGAACAAGTTCAACGGCTGAACGTACTGCTCGCCCTTTTCAAAGCGCACACCGCCATTGATGCGCACGGTGTCCAAAGCCTGCACCTCAGCCTGTGCATAGGCGCCATGCACGCGAAGGCCAGCTTCGAACGCGGCGGCACCGGCCTGACCCGAAGTTTCTGTCAGGAAGATATTATTGGTTTGAATGCTGTAATCCGACAGCAAATAGTCCGGCCGCATCTGGGCTGCAGCGGAGTTGAGCGACCCGTCAGGCAAAAAGCGGAAATCACGACGGCTGGAATTACGCTTCGTGTCGCTATAGGCATAACCGGCAGACAAGGATAGCGGGGTAGCCGAAGGGACCTTCCACGCCAGATCGATCGCCCCAGAATAAACCTTCTCCGAAAGATCGCTGAAGGAAATACGCGCACTTTGGTTCACCGACCGCAGGTCATTAATGTAATCGCCGACAGTCTTGTCATAAGCATAACTAAAGCTGCGTTCATACGGCGCCTTACGTGACGAGCTTGCAGCTGAGCCACGCAGGTCCAGACTGACATCACCAAAACGCAATTCAGCCACAGCTTGCGAATTGATCAGCTGCTTTTCATACCAAGCTGTTTCCTGCTTCATCACAGAGTTTTCCGCGCTATCGGACAGGGCATCGTAGCCCTTGGCCAGCTTGGAAAGCTTCAGTGTATCGCGGATAATCAGGTTGGTGATACGAACCTTGTGGCGGCCAAATTCCGCGCCAACCCCCAACATGCCATTCAGCACGATCTGGTTGTCGCTACGAACTGCGGTATAGGACACATCAGGGTTCAGTTTGGCGCCGCCAGAGAATTGCTGGGTCGCCTCGCGCGTATGCCAGCTATTGGAATAGCTCATGGTGGCGATAACGCCGAGGCGGGTTTCGCCCACGTCAAATACGGTCCCCCAGTTGATGTCACCCGCCATGTTGACCGGCAAGCTGCTGTTGCGCTGCACAACCGAGGTGGCCGAATTATTGAGCCCCATACCCAGAGCCTGCAATTGGGCGGACGAGAAATTGGCACCTGGGGTGATCAAGCTCCCGCTGGTCAAGGCCGATTGCAAAAGCTTAGGCACATCGCGCGCGCCCCAATTAGCGCCGGTCCAATCCCACTTGCTGCCATAATGGGTATAGCCCACCTTACCCGTGGTAAAAGTATCGCCCGAAGTTGAAAAGCCCACTTCGAAATACGGCTTTTCCGGAATCGCCTTGGTGGTGAGATTAATCACGCCACCGCCAAACTCGCCCGGGTAATTGGGCGAAAAGCTCTTCTGAACCACTACGCTCGCCACCACATTGGTGGGGAACATGTCTAACGGAACCACACGCTTGAGCGGTTCTGGCGAGGGAAGAGGGGAGCCGTTGAGCAAAGCCATTGAGTAGCGGTCACCAAGACCACGTACATAAACAAAGCCGCCGCCCACCACACTGAGGCCGGTTACGCGGGTCAGGGCTCCAGCCACATCGCCATCACCAGCGCGGGCAATATCGGCCGTGGAAAGCACAGCCACAACCTGCGGCGTGGCACGAGCAGGGTTGGAAACAGACCGCCCGCGCACCACAATTTCCGGTGCGAGGCTGGCGCCCGACATCGACACTTCGACCTTTTCCTCGGTCGGCGCTTCGGCGGGTTGGGCTGGTTGCGCATTTTGCGCAAGAGCGGGAGAGGACAAGGCGGTGGAGAGCAGCAAGAGCCCTCCAAGCGGGAGGCGGTGAGCCATGGTTTTTCCTTATACTATCAGGCGCGCAAAAGGGCAGCAGGCTCAAAAGCCCGCTGCCCCATCGTCATGGCGGTGGTTAGGCGGGCAGGCTGGTGCAAGCGCTACCCGAACCGAAGCTCGCAAAGGAAGAGTCGCAAGTCCAACCACGATACCAAGTATCCGACGAATTGCGCACCGCGCCAATATAGGCAGTCGATGTGAAATAGCTGCTGATGCTGGTCAACAGGCTGTAGGCCGCAACGGCGGTTTCATTGGCACCATTCACAAACACCGAAGCCAAGGTCGAGGTACCACCAGCGGTGTTGTTCGTGCCTGCGTTAAACAAGGTCTGAATTTCGGTTGCGGTCACGTCGGTGTCGTTCACGAAAGACGTGGCGCAGGACATGTGAACCGAGTGGAACACAGGAGCGCCAGCCTCGTCCAACGTGGTGTCGGCAGCCTGAACCGTAGCCGCACCGTCAACGTCAAGGCAGTTGGTCTTGCCGGTGATCACGCCGTTAAAGAAGCTGTAGTCAGCACCGCCATGCAACGTCACAGCAGGAACGGTGTTGCCATTGCCCACCAGCGTGAAGTTGGCCAGGCGCACATTCTGACGCGGCGTATAGTTCACGTTGGAGTTGGCAGAGTCGATTTCCAGCAGGCGATCACCCGTCGAACGCTGGACCGCAATCAGATACTGAACGAAGCCCTTGTAACCAACGTCTGTATCAAAGCTGTCATCTTCCGCACCCGTGATAACAAGATTCTTCATGTTGGTGCGGCCACCGAAGACTTCGATGCCGTCATCCGAGCTGTTATGCACCTGAATGTGGCTCAATGTCGTACCGGAACCGGTGCCGCCCAGCGTCAAGCCCTGCAGTTCGCTACCAGCAGCCAGTTCAAAACCGGAATAACGAATCTGCACATATTGCATGGTACCGCTATTGTCGGCTGCGGTAGCGCCTCCAAAGCGCACATCCGATGTGCCTTCAAGGATACGCTCGCACGACGCGAAGCCGCCCGCCGATTCACCTGTCAAACAGTCGCTGATAGGCGCGCGACCCAAAAGAACCACACCGCCCCACTGACCACTGCTGGTGTCCGTAGCAGTTCCGAGTACGTTGGCACGCGAGGTGAAGATGATCGGCGAACTGGCTGTGCCAACCGCATTGATACGGTTGCCGCGATTAACCACGAGATAGTCAAGACCATTAGAACCAAAGACCACGACACCCGGATCGATTGTCAGCGTCACATTGTTCCCGGTGCTCGAACCACCTTTGTCAGTACCAACATTCACGCGACCGGAAAGCGAATAAATCACGCCCGTCATTTTGGCCAAAGCCAGATCGCTATCAATTGTGCTCGGTAACTGGCACACACGATAGGAACCATTCGAATTACTGATGGTCCCAGCATCAGTCAGGCGCGTAGGGCAGCTTGCAGCAGCCGTGACTGTGCCCGAAGTGGCGGTAGCTGTTGCCGTAGCAGTCGCCGTGGCGGTCCCGCCGACCAAAGTGCCCTCACCAGGCGAAGCGATGTCATTGGCGCCACAGCCAGCGAGCGCCAGCAAAGCAAAACAGCTGATCGTATAATAAGGAACGGACTTCATAGTGATTCCCCCTGAGGCCGTGGAGTCGGTTGCTCAATTCTGGGATCCGCCCTAGCTACGTTGGTTGACACTTTTTTGACAGATCGTCCCAGCACGCTGATCGGTGCCACAAGTCCGTAAGCGCCGACGGAATGCGGTGTTGACGCGGCCTAATTGGCCTTTCGTGTACGCGGCGCCCATTTCTTTGCCAGTGCGGCAAAGCTGGCGTGGATCATATCGATGTTGGGCTGGGCATTGGGATCATGGTCGTCGCCTAGGGCATCAAGAGCCTCTTCGTGATACTCATGGGCCGGATCTGCGAGCGCTTCGAGTTTCTCGGCGTAACCCCAAGGCCCGCCTGAATCCTCTGGTGGCTGCATGACGGTGGCGTCGAGCAGGCGTGGATAGCCGATATTGGGATCGGCAGGGGCGATGCCTTGGATTTTGACGCTGTGCTCCCACGCATCGCCAAAGTCATAGAGGTAACGGAAGGTCTTGCCCCACATGCCCTCAAGTGCCTGAGCCAAGGTCGTTTTGCGGGCATCAAGTGGGCCATCAAAGCCATAGGACGGATCAGGGGTACCGAAGCCCGTGTGGCCGAAGGTCACCCCATTTCAGCGAGAGGATTTCACCGCGACGGCACCCGGTCAGCAGCAGCAGCGTGATCGCCGCCGCCTGCGAGCGCAGGCTCTGATCGGAATGGTCGCGCATATCCGCCAGCTCAGCGCCCAAACGGGCCATCTCTGCCACGGACAAATGTCTCGTGCGCATCACCTTGCGATTGCAGCGCACAGCATAACAGGGGTTGGTGTTCTCAACGCGATAGCCCCAAGCCTCCGCCTTGTTGAGCGTGGCGCGCAGGATGTCCATGCAGCGGTTGGCCGCGCCCGGCCCGGCATTGTCAGTCAGGGCTGCAAACCATTTGGCAACGTCTGCCTTGGTCAGGCTGTCGACATAGATGTCCTTGAACGCCCCATCGATATGGCAACGGCGGTAATCGGTGGCGGTGGTGCGCGTCGACTGTTTCCAAGTCGGCGCGCATTTTTGCCAATATTCCTTCAGGAAATCATCCACGCGCGGCGCGCTGCGGATGCGCTCGCGGATCGTGGCAGGATCATGACCGACACGGGCATGAGCGATGACGCGCCGCGCCACTATCGTTGCCTGATGTCGAGTGAGCACGGTGGGGATGTCTGCCGATCACCGGGTTCCTGTGCACGGTCCAGTTGCCAACAGGCGCTGAGATCACGGCAGTTCAGTCCAAGGACAACCGGTCGCCGAGCCGCTGAATGAGATCCATCCGCTCGTGCAGGATGGCGACAATCAGTGGTGAATCATTGTCACGGAGAAGGCAGAAAACATAGTGATGCTCAATGCGGGCCATCCGTAAGCCGGGGTGCATATCGCTCATATCTCGATGGGAACCCAAGCCCTGGGCGAGACCCGCGATGCCTTGCTCGAGCTTGGCCATATAGGCGCGGACTTGCGCCTCGCCCCATTGCTGGCGCGCGTAACGGATGATCGACCGGACATCAGCCTCGGCCGCCGCAGTCAGAACATAGGCGTGGCTCAAGAGGCTTGGCCCGCGCCCAATTCCTCGTCAACGATGGCACTGATGCTCCGCGCCGAGTTCTGTCCAGCCAAGCCCTGCTCGATGCGTTCGCCCAGCAGCACCTGCAATTCGCGCCAAGCCTGATCGCCGCTGGCATCAGCGGGGAACAGGCGTTCGAGCGCATATTGCTTGATCGTCTTACCTTGAAGGGCGGCCAGTGCCTTCAGGCTTTGGTGCTGCTGGCTGGTAATGTCGATGGTCAGGCGGCTCATGTCGACCTCTTGGTGATTACAACAAACCATCATTACCGCAAATGTGGGTTTGTGGCCAGAGCCCGAAATCTGCTGCCCCAAAAAGCGTGTATCCCGCCAGCAGCGCTACCACAGCGAGCTTCACCACATTCGGGGGCGCAACCCCGCCTGCTTGAACGCCGACATAGATAAGCGAGGTCATAACTGCCGAACGCGAAAAATTTGCATCTCGGTTGCGGTAATCTGGTGCCCCTCGCAAAACAGTTGTGCAAAGTCCAAGCAGAGATTATCTTACTTTTGTCTTACCAGTGGAGCAGGCGATGAGCATTCAGGAACGGGTGACGACCACGGTGTCGACCAAAGGACAGGTTATTCTGCCCAAGGCGATCCGTGACCAACGGCATTGGCCTGCCGGGACCAGACTGATTGTCGAGGAGAGGCCCGAAGGCGTGCTCCTGAAGTCCATGCCGGCCTTTGCTGCCACCGATATGGACGCCGTGTTCGGATCTCTGCGGCCGAACGGACCATCCTTGTCGATCGAGGATATGAACACAGTGATTGACGTGGAAGCCAAGCGCCGTGCGCGCGATTGATACCAACATCGTCGTCAGACTGCTGACCGCCGATGATGCCGAGCAGGCTGAGGCGGCTCGCCGTGTCGTTGAAGCCGGAGACATCTTTCTAGGGGTGACCGTGCTGCTCGAGGCGGAATGGGTGCTACGCGCCGGATACAAATTCCAGCCTCAGCAGATTGTCGCGGCATTTCGAGGTATGGCGGGGCTGCCCGGCGTAACAGTCGAAGCGCCCGTGCAACTGGCGACAGCGCTCGATTGGCTGGAAGGTGGGATGGATTTCGCTGATGCGCTGTATTTGGCGCGTTCCAGCCATTGCCGCGACTTGGTGACCTTCGACCAGAAGTTTGCCAAGCGGGCCAAAGCGCTGGCGACCATTCCGGTGACCATTCCCTAACAGGAACCAACAGGTGCGCGGCATGGGGTGGGCTTGTCCCACCCCTACGTCCGCGTGCCTCCTGCCATCGGAAAAACAGAAGGAGGACGCCGCGGATGCGGCGCCCTCCCCCGAATTACTGGCGAAACGTCAGGCAGCGATGCGCTGGTGACGCTGGGCGAAGGCGTGGTGGGGCAGGTTCGCCTCACGCACGCGGCTCAAGAGGTTGGACTGGAGTCCCGAGCCTTCGCAGATGATGGCGTGGACCGGCTTGAGGTTCATCAGTTGCTCGTTGCGGACGAAGCCTGCGCGCTTGCCCAGTGCCCGGTTGAGGGTGAAGCGGACGGTCTTGAC
>MEGD01000063.1 GCA_001725355.1 Novosphingobium sp. SCN 66-18 | reverse complement strand
ACCTACAAGCACCCCGGACCAATGGATGCGCAGCGAGAGGCCGAGCGCCTTGCCCGCGCCCATCCCGGCAAGTCGTTCGTGGTCCTGTGCCCGATTGCCCGCGTCACCGAAACCCGTCTGAAGGTCGAGCACTTCGACCTGACCGATGACGGCATTCCGTTTTGAGGAAAACAAGATGGCTGACAAGACCAAGATCGAATGGGCAGATGCCACGGTTAACGCCATCAACGGCTGTACCGTCTACAGCCCGGGATGCACGCACTGCTACGCGATGAAGCAGGCCCACCGCTTCGATGTCCGGCGCGGCCTGACCAAGCCCAGCAAGGGCGGCATGGTCTGGACCGGCGAGGTTCGGCTCAACGAAAAGGCGCTGCTGCAACCACTGTCGTGGAAGCGCCCGCGCCGCATCTTCTGGAACGCGCACGGCGATACCTTCCATGAAGCGGTGCCCGACGAATGGATTGATCGCGTGTTTGCGGTCTGCACCCTGACGCCGCAGCACACGCACATGATCCTGACGAAGCGGTCGGCGCGGATGCGGGATTATCTTGCGGCGCGTGATGACGACCATAGTTGGAGGATTGTCGATACCGCGCTTGATATGGCGGAACGGGAATTCGGCTCGAAGTGGACTGAACATTGGTGGCGGACAGCGCCACTACCCTTTCCGAAACCTCTCCCCAACGTCCGGCTCGGCGTCAGCGTCGAGGATCAGACCCGCGCCGACGAACGCCGCGAGGACTTCCGCGCCACCCCGGCCGCCGTGAAGTTCGTCAGCTACGAGCCCGCGCTTGGCCCGGTCGATTGGTCGGGGTGGGAGTTCGTCCAGCAGATCATCGGCGGCGGCGAAAGCGGCCCGAAGGCGCGGCCCATGCACCCCGACTGGCAGCGCGCGACGCGCGATTACTGCTCCGCACACGGAATTGCCTACTTCTTCAAGCAGTGGGGGGAGTGGTTGCCTTGGGAGGCG
The DNA here is from genome assembly GCA_001725355.1 of Novosphingobium sp. SCN 66-18. Lineage (GTDB taxonomy): Bacteria > Pseudomonadota > Alphaproteobacteria > Sphingomonadales > Sphingomonadaceae > Novosphingobium. Next base: position 35,588 of record MEGD01000063.1, on the reverse strand, counting down.
GGGAGCCCGCCCGAGTGGGAAAGCCAAAATGGTCAGCGCGAGGATCATCACGCACTTTTCCCCGCCGACATCGATAGTGATCCGCGCTGGGATGATGGGATTTGGGCCGTGCCGGAACACACCCACTTCGCTTTTCAGCGCATCGGCAAGAAGCGCGCTGGCCGCCTGCTCGATGGCGTCGAGCACAACGGGATGCCGGGAGGCGCCGGCCATGGCTGAGCGCATTTTTGCCTTTGAGCGCCCCATACACGCAACAGAGCACTGCAGGCACTACAGCTTCCAGCGAAGCTCGGATTGGAGTCTGAGTGGACCTCGCTGCGCTCTGGGCGTCGATATGGCCGAGCGTGGCTCAAGTCGGAAATGCATGCCCAAAGCAGCTGGCGATTGCTTGATGCGTGAAGAATACACCGACGCTGAGCGCCATGCATGGCAGCAGTCGGTCGCCGAGGGCACCAGCAGGCTTGGCGCTGCGATCGCGGCATTGCCTGCGCCGATCCCATTGCGCACTTCCGGCAAGATCGAGTGCCCCAACTGCCTAGGTGATCTCAATTACGCCCGCTGGCATCGCGGAGCCGAGATTTCCTGCTCAACACCGGGTTGCTGCTCTGCGAGATTCAACATCGCACCCGGTGCAGATTGGCCCCAGCGCAAGGATGCCGCCCATGGCTGATGCCCCCGAATACTCACAGTGTGGCAAGCAGGTCCTGCGCGATGGCGAGCATTTCGCCGATGCCGTGTCGCCCGAGATCGCGGCGGCGCTGGCGCACGTGCTGAACGGCCAGGTCCTGCTTCCGCCTGCTCTGACCGAGGAGCAGCAGGACCACATTCAGAAGGTGCTCTGGCCATGAGCGCAACCGAACCTCTCGATCTATTCGGCCAGCCGGTGATCCAGCGTCGTGCCGATTTCGACGGCAAGAACCGCCTCAAGCTGATCAGGCGTTGGGGGCCTGGCCCGATCGCGTGCGTGATCGGGCACAACCCTTCCGATGCAGATGGCACGAAGGATGATCCAACCTCTCGCTGGTGGAATAACTGGTTCCAGCTTTTCGGCTTTGGTGGGTATGTCGGGGTGAACCTGTACCCTTGGTGCAGCGCCAAGCCAGCCGATGTCTATGCACGGGTTGATGGCATTGATCGCGGTGACTGGTCTGCCCGAGATGAACTGCATTTCGTCAACCTCCCTGCCGTAGTGGCAGAGGCTAAGAAGGCGGATCAGGTATTTGTCTGCTGGGGCGCCATTGCGCGCGATTGCCTTTGGCTGGAACACGTCATTGAGGAAATCCAGTCCGGAGAATCGCCATACCCTGATCTTTGGTGCTGGGGAAAGACGGCGAGCGGTGCGCCGAAGCATCCTATGGCGCGTGGAAAGCATCGCATCCCGAAAGATCAGAAGCCGATCCTCTGGAGGGCGTCATGAGGATTGTGAGCAAGTCCCGCACGCATTTTCACGGCACCCACAAAGGCCATTCGATCGAGATCGAGCGCGAGCGCGATGGACGTTTCTACATCATCGTCAAATCGTTTTCGGGCAGCTACGCCTACGACGGATGGGCACCTGAAACGGTGACCACGATGGCCGCCGCTAAGCGGGAAGCCATTCGGGGGGCCTGTCTATGACATGGCCCTTCGGAAACCTCGTCCCGCTCTCCTACGATCTGCTCCTGATCGACCCGCCAACCCGGTTCGAAACATGGTCGGCCGCCGGCGAAGGCAAGAGCCCGCAGGCCCACTACGAGACGATGACGTGGGAGGAACTCGGGGCGCTGCAGGTCAACCAGCTCGCGCGCGATGACGCCTTCCTGGTGCTCTGGGCCTGCTGGCCCACCATCCGGGAATCGATCAAGCTCATGGGCGATTGGGGCTTCGAATATGTGACCGGTGGCGCCTGGCACAAGCGCACCAAAACCGGGAAGACGGCATTCGGCGGCGGCTACGTCGTCAGAAGCGCTTGCGAGCCTATCCTGATCGGCAAGATCGGATCGCCCAGGACGGCGACCAACGTCCGCAACATCCTCGATGCCGAGGCCCGCGGCCACTCGCGCAAGCCCGATTGTCAGTACGATTTCTGCGAACGTCTCGCGCCCCACGCCGTCCGCTTTGCCGAACTCTTTGCCCGGCAAAGGCGGGGAGGGCGCTGGGATTCGTGGGGCAACGAAACAGATAAGTTCACCATGGAGGCGGCATGATCCGGGAGCTTCTTACCGAAGAGCAGGCGGCGAAGTCGCTGGGCATGAGCGCGCGGACCTTGCGCGGCATCCGGTCGAAGGGGATGATCCGCTACATTCGCCCGAGTCCCCGCAAGGTGTTCTATGCGCCCGAGGATCTGGACGATTACCTCGCGAAGCAGACTATCCAGGACCAGCCGCCATGTCGCTCTACAAGCCGAAGAAAAGCCAGCACTGGCACTACGACTTCGTCATCGAAGGTGTCCGGTATCACGGAAGCACTCATGTTGCGTCAAAGCGCGATGCGAAGGCGGTAGAGGATGAGGTCCGCCGCAAGGCCGTGCTGGGCGAGAAGGTCAAGCCTTCGGTCACCCTGCTGGCCGCGTGCGATGCATGGTGGGAAGCCAAGGGCAAGTTCATGCGGAGCGCAAAGACCGCGAAGTTTCAGCTGGTCAATCTCGCCGAGGGTCTTGGGCCGAACGTGCCCTTGCAGGACGTGGTGCTGGCATCGATCGATGCCTACGTGGCCCGCCGGCGCGCCCAGGTCTCGAATGCCAGCGTCAACCGCGAACTGGAGTTGCTCCGCAGCGTCATCAACTGGCACAAGGCGAGGGGGTTCAGCACGCCCGAGGTGGTCTGGAAAGAGGCGATGCTCCGGGAGGCCGCGGTCAAGACGCGGGTACTCGGCGATGACGAGGAAGATGCCTTGTTCGCCAAGCTGCCCGAAAGCCTAAAGCCGATCGTCGAGTTCGCCCTCATCTCCGGTCAGAGGAAGGCGGAGATCGTCGCCCTGCGCTGGGCGGACGTGGATCTCGGCGGCGGTCGGGCGACGGTGTGGGCCAAGGGGCAGAAGCCGCACACGTTCCCGCTGACGCCGCGCCTCACCGCGATCATCGCCAACCAGCCGAAGGTCTGCCCCCAGGTCTTCACCTATGTTGCCGAGCGCGACAGCCCGCCGCGCAAGGATCGCGTCGCGCGCAAGAAGGGCGAGCGCTATCCGTTCAGCAAGCAGGGATGGGATCGCAAGTGGCGCCGGGCGCTCAAGGATGCGGGGATCGAAGGGTTCCGCTTCCACGACACCCGGCACACCGCACTCACCCGCACGGGCAGCATCGAGGTTGCTTTCGACCTTGCCGGGCACTCGGACATCCGCACGACGAAGCGGTACTTCCACACGGCCGAGGAGAAGGTCCGCGAGGCCATGATTGCGGCCGAGTCCCGGACTATTCCCGAACCATCATCGACCAGCGTCGAAAAACCAAGGAAAGCCGCCAATGACGGATGATCGGATGTCTGGTCCCAAACCAGATGCGCTACCAGGCTGCGCTACTCCCCGACACCGGGTTGCCCTTAGGGATGGCGGCCGGTGGACGCAAGCGGGAATGCCGCGTCCATTCCCCGCGCGGCAGCGACCAGGGCGCGCGCGCGGGTGGGGTGGTGGGCCCGGCAGGATTCGAACCCGCGACCTAGCCGTTATGAGCGGCCAGCTCTAACCGCTGAGCTACAGGCCCGACCCCGGTGGAGGCGTTAGAGGGGAGGCGCGGTCTTGGCAAGGCAGGCTTGGCAGGATGCGGCGTCAGCCATGGGCCACGGCAGGATCAGCCGGCGGCGGCGGTGATCTCGCGAACCGTCGTGGGCCTGATCCCGCGCTGGGCGAGGTAGGTCAGGATGGTGCGCCACCAATCGTAGAACTGCGTCAGATCGTCGGCATCGCGGACATAGGGCGTGTAGCCGGGGCATAGCGACGGGCTGTGGAACGAGAACACCAGGATTGGGAGTCCATCGTCGATGGCGATGTCCACGCCTTTCAGCGCCTCGTCCACGCTCACGCCTTCGGGCGTCAGCGGGATGCGTTCCAGCATGCCCACCCGCGCGAGCAGTCCGCGCAGGCGCGGCACGCGCCACAGCATCGGGTAGAGCGTGCGGCCCTGCTTGCGCAACATGCCCCAGAACACCGTGGTCAGTGGCAGTTCCATCAGGTTCGCGTCGCGATCGATCCAGTAGGGCGTCAGCGGGTGATCGCGGAAGTTGGGGCCGCCGCCGGAACTGTAATCGAACAGCGCGCGGACCGAGGTGTCGATGGCGATTCCGGCGTCCGCCAGGATGCGCGCGCTTTCGGTCCCCACGCCATAGCGCCCGGCACGGTAGATGCGCGGCGTGGAACCCAATCCGGTTTCGATCGCATCGCGCAGGGTGTTGAACTTGGCGCGTTCCAGCTCGCGCGGAAGATTGCCCGAGAAGCTGTTGTGAACGCTGACGGTTTCCTCGAAGGGCGGGCTTACCCAGGGGTGAAGCTGCACCCCGGCCTCTGCCTTGCCCGCCGCGATCGGGCCACCCATCACTTCGGCCGCGCGCGGGTCGGTGGCGATGGGGTAGTCGACCAGATAGATCGGGCTGACGCCGAAGCTTTCGCAGAACGTCTGGAATTCGGCGATATGGGGCACGTGGTCCAGGCCGAACCCGGTGCGGCTGAACGGCTGTCCCCAGTCGAATTCTTCCTCGGTATCGACGGTGACGATGAAGCGTTGCCCGAAGTCGGCCGCAAAGCGGACCATGTCCGCCTCTGTCGGCAAGTCCAGGATCGTCTTCATGCCCACGCTTCCCCCCGAGGGAACCGGACTGCTTTAACCCGCGCCGGCAGCGGGACCCCCCAGTTCGCTAAGTGCATGTTCGGGCTGGGTCAAGATGGGCAGGGTAACAATAATCTTGGAGCCGCGCCGTTCCAGTCGTCCGCCCGCTGCGCGGGCTTCCGCCATGGCCAGGCGCAGCGCGAAGCCGTGGCCCAGCATCGCCGAAACGGGCTGGACGCCGCCGCGCCCCTGATCCGGTGCGAACAGCGTCTCGTCGTCGTGCAGCGCCAGCGAGGCTGTCAGCGGCAGGGCCAGCACCGCCGCGCCGTTTTCCTCGCTCAGCGCGGTGGCAAGCCGTTCGCCCGGCGCGGCGGAGGCGGCCATGACCGAGAACACGCGCCAGATCATGCGTTCAAGCTCGATCTTCGCCACGCCCACGGGGACCGGCGCGTCCGGCCGGGAGTAACTCAGCCGTATCTGCCGGGAAACGGTTGCCGGCTCCAGTTGCTTCAGTAGCCGGCCGACCAGCTCGGCAAGGTCGGTGTCGCCCGGTTCGCTTTCCAGCCTGCCACTTTCCAGCTTCACCAGCCGTTCGATTTCCTCGAAGCCCGCCAGCATCCGGGCCGCGTCGGCGGCGATGCTAGCGGCCAGCCCCCGGTACTGGTGCGGGGTTTCGCCGAAAAGCTGTTGCTGGATCAGCTCGGCAAAGCCCTGGATCGCATTGATCGGCGTGCGCAGCTCGTGCAGCACCTGCCGCAGCCGGTCGGCGCTGCCATCGGGCACATCGTCGTTGGCGGGCCGGCCGGACGCCGTATCCGCACCAGCGGTTTGATGCGCGGCCGGCCGGCGCAGCAGCGCGTGATAGCCGGTGAAGCGCCCGCCATCGGCGGAAAACAGTGGCGCGGCATCGATTCGCCAGGCCCCGGAGATCAGCGGCGAACCTGTCAGTTCCATCCGCCCCGCGATGATCGGCACATGCCTTTCCGCCGCGCGGACGGTGGCGGCATCGCAGCGCGCCGGTGCGCCCGGTTCGGTCGTGAACGGACGAAAGCCCACCAGCATCGGGCCAAGCCCGGCGCCCGCTTGCAGCCCCGCCTGGATGATCCCGCCCGAGGCATCGCAGCGCAGGTCGATGGCGGTGATGCGGGGGGGCGCCGTAGCGCGCGCCTCGTCGCTGAAGGGCAGATGCGGCGCCGTGGGATCGGCCGGCCCTGCGGCGGCATCGCGGTTGCGGCGGAATGCCTCGATCCGTCGGACGATCGCGCCGATGCCTTCGTTGCGACCGGGCTGCCCGTCCGTTTCCGGCGGCGGAGTGCGCGCCGCCGGCGTCAGGACGGCGATCCGTCCGTCGGCGGCCTCGTCGATCGGCCAAGCGCCGGACTCGCTGGTCTGCGCGGGCGCGGCGGGAATCTCCTGATAGCCATCGGGCAGCGGCAGGCCGAAATCGTCGATTCCCAGCCGCGCCAGCAGCGCTTCCACGTTCGCGCCCAGATCGCGCCGGTGGCGCAGAAATCCGCGCGCCTGCACGGGCAGCGCAGGGATCAGGGCCAGCCAGGCCTGTTCGGGCAGGCGCGCCGATCCGATCGCGGCCAGCGCCACGCGCGGTTCCTGCGCGGCGAAGCGGGCGACCAGCGCGGCATCGGTCAGGCGGGTTTGGCGCAGCAGTGCGGCGCGTTCGTCCTCGTCGAGCAGGTTGGCCAGCGAATCCAGGCGTTCCAGCGCGGAATCATGCCGCTTCGCGCCGCGTGCGTCCTCGCGCCGCAGCAGGTCCACCAGCTGCAGGAACTGCGTTCGCGCCGCCGTCGGCCCGGCCGCGACGGTACGCAGCACGGTATCAAGGCGGTCATCGACGATCATTCCTGCTCCGATTGGCCCCCCGCGGACCGGAGAACGGCCAGCTACAGCGTCAGACCCTAACAAATCGTGGCGGATCGGGAAGCGGCATCATCGACCGCGTTGCATTGTGGGACGATTGCGATATGAAACAATAAAATTATCGCCCGCCCCTGGATTAGGTGTGGAAAATTACCGCACCTGGCATGGATTCATGTGGTGACGATCGGGATGCTATAGGCATGGCAACTTTGGATGCGATTGACCGCCGGCTTCTCGCCGAACTGCAGGATGAAGGCAGGGTAACCAACGTCGAACTGGCGCAGCGCGTGGGCCTTACCGCTCCGCCGTGCCTGCGCCGCGTGCGCGCGCTGGAAGAGGCGGGGGTGATCCGCGGCTACCACGCCGATCTCGATGCGTCCAAGCTGGGTTTCTCGATCACCGTTTTCGCGCTGGTCAGCCTCAAGAGCCAGGCCGAGGAATCGCTTCGCCAGTTCGAGGAGCATATGCGCGGCCTTGCCGAAGTGCGCGAATGCCACATGCTCAACGGCGAGATCGATTTCATTCTCAAGATCGTCAGCCGCGATCTGCAAAGCTTCCAGGAATTCCTCACCAGCAAGCTCACGCCCGCGCCCAACGTGGCGAGCGTGAAGACCTCGCTGACGATCCGCACCGCCAAGCAGCTGCCTGGCGTGCCGATGGACGAGTAGGCTCCCTTCTTCCCGGAAGGGGGAGGGGAAGCCTGCGGTGCGGTGGAGGGCTTACCCTGCCACCACCTCGATCTGCGCGGTGTCCAGTGTGAACGAACCGTCCGGTTCGATCTCGAAATAGGCTGCCAGTTCGCGTGATGCGCCTGCCTGCAACGATCGGATAGCCGCGCGGTGGTGCTCCGGCGTGCGCATCCGTTCGACCCACGATGGATAGTCCATGCGCAGCCGCCGTGTCTGCACCGCGCGCAGCAGGAAGCCGGCCGCGGTCAGCGCTTCGCCCCATTCGGTCACCGAATAGTCGCGGATATGCGAAGGATCGCGCAGCAGTTCCACGGCCTGCAGATGCGTGTCGAGCGCGGCGGGGCCGGGGGAAACCACATCGATGAACACGGCGGTCGCGCCGGGCTCCAGCACGCGGCGCGCCTCGCGCAGCCCGGCGTGGAAATCCCGCCAGTGGTGGGCGGAAAAGCGGCAGCCCAGGAAGTCGAACGCGGCGTTGGCGAACGGCAGGGCTTCGGCCGGCGTGACGCAGGTCTCCAGGTTCGACAGGCCACGTCCGCGCGCGGTTTCCGCCACGGCGGCCATCATGTCGGTCGACAGGTCCGCGGCGATGACCTTGCCGGCATGGCGCGCCAGCCGATAGGCGACATGACCGCCGCCCGCGCCGAGATCGAGCGCGCGGCGCGGGCGTGCGTGTTCCGCCAGCGCTTCCAGCGCGTCGAGATCCTCGCCGGCGGCGTGGACGGGGCTTTGCACATAGGCCTCGGCACGGGGACCGAACTGGTCCTGCACCAGATCATCGTGGGAACGGGTCATCTCTTGCTCTCCTTGTCCCGCAAGAATGCATGCATTTTACCCTGTTACAATGGATGCATTTATCCTGTTATAAGGTGACCCATGTTGAGCGAGGAACAACGCCGCCTGCTCGGACGGTTCATTCGGTCGCACCGCGAACGGGTAACGCCGTCCGTGCCCACGCGGCGGCGGCGGACGCCGGGCTTGCGGCGCGAGGAACTGGCCGCGCTGGCGGGAATCGGCGTGACGTGGTGCGCGTGGATCGAGCAGGGGCGCGACATCCGCGTCTCGCCGGAAGCGCTGGCTCGTCTGGCCACCGCGCTGGCGCTCACCCCGGCGGAACGCGGCTATCTGTTCGAGCTGGCGGGCCGGCGCGATCCCGACGCGCCGCGCTCGGAGCCGATGCCGCAGGCGCCGCGATCGGTCCGCGCGCTGGTGGAGGCGCAGGCCCATCCAGCCTACGGGCTCGACCGGGTTTGGAACGCCTGCTGCTGGAACGCGGCGGCGGAGCATCTGTTCGGCGGCTGGCTGGGGCCGGACAAGCAGAAGAACCTGCTGCGCTATGCCTTCACCGAACCTTCGGCGCGCGTCCTCCTGCCCGACTGGGAGGACCGCGCCGCCCGGCTGCTGGCCGAATTCCGTGCCGACTATGCCCGCGCGCTGGACGATGCGGCGATGGCGCACCTGGTGGCGGAGATGAAGGCGGAATCCGCCCTGTTCGCGCGGCTATGGGATGCCCAGTCGGTCAGCGTGCGCGAAGGCGGGCAGCGCACGTTCCTCCATCCGCTCGACGGGCCGCTCGCTTACGAACAGCATACCTTCATCCCGGCGGAGCGGGTGGATTACAAGCTGGTGGTGCTGTTTCCGGAGGCGGGAGGGTAGCGGACCGCCGAAGTGCCTGCGACTTTGTCAAATTCGCCGGCTTCAGCCCGCCGCGGCCGCCTGTTCGTGATGGCGGATCACTTCGTCGATGATGAAGCGCAGGAACTTTTCCGAGAATTCGGGATCGAGCTTGGCGTCCGTCGCCAGGGCGCGCAGGCGCGCGATCTGGCGTTCCTCGCGCCCGGGGTCACTGGCCGGCAGCTTCTTTTCCGCCTTGTACGCGCCGACCGCCTGGGTGATGCGGAACCGTTCGGCGAGAATGTGGATCATCGCCGCGTCGATGTTGTCGATGCTCTGGCGGAATCCTGCCAGCACCGGATCGTCGCTCATTCCCTTACCTCGTCGTTTGTCGGCTCAACCCACGCGGCGAAACCGCGCGGTTCGTGCGCTAACGCGCAACTTGCGTCTTGCCAAGCCGCCGCCCCTCGGCCAATCGGACGGCGATGACTGCAACCGTCCATACGCTTCCCCGCAAGGCGGAGCCTTCGCTCGCCCCGATGATGTCGCTGGTCGCCGAAGGCATGAACAGCGTCAACGCCGTGATCCTCGATCGGATGCAGTCGCGCATTCCGCTGATCCCGGCACTGGCGGGCCACCTGATCGCGGGCGGCGGCAAGCGGATGCGCCCGATGCTCACGCTCGCTAGCGCGGCGCTGCTGGGGTATGGCGGAGCGCGGCATTTCAAGCTGGCGGCGGCGGTGGAATTCATCCACACCGCCACGCTGCTGCACGATGATGTCGTCGACGGGTCGGACCTGCGGCGCGGCAAGAAGACCGCGAACATCGTGTTCGGCAATCCGGCCACGGTGCTGGTCGGCGATTTCCTGTTCAGCCGCTCGTTCGAACTGATGGTCGAGGACGGATCGATCCGGGTGCTGCGCATCCTGTCCAACGCCTCTGCGGTGATCGCGGAAGGCGAGGTCGACCAGTTGACCGCGCAGCGGCAGGTCGAAACGACCGAGGAACGCTATCTCGCGATCATCAGCGCCAAGACGGCCGCGCTGTTCGCCGCCGCCTGCCGCATCGCCGCCGTGGTCGCCGAACGGCCCGAGGCGGACGAACTCGCGCTCGAAGCCTATGGCCGCTACCTCGGCATCGCGTTCCAGCTGACCGACGACGCGATCGACTACGATTCCGACGCGGCGGAGATGGGCAAGGACCAGGGCGACGATTTCCGCGACGGCAAGATGACGCTGCCGGTGATCCTCGCCTATGCGCGCGGTTCGGACGAGGAACGGGCCTTCTGGCGCGATGCGATTGCCGGCAACCGCGCGGGCGATGCCGATCTCGCCCACGCCATCGCGCTGATCCGCAAGCATGACGCGGTGCTCGCCACGCGCGAACGCGCCCGGCACTATGCCCAGCGCGCGATCGATGCGATCGCCGCGTTCCCGGCAAGCGAGGCCACCACATAGCCCCGGAAATGGGGATCGCGCGCCAGTTCGGGCGGCGCGCGCCATTCGCCGCCTTCCACCAGCCCCAGCCGATAGGGGAAGGGCAGGCGCGCCAGCGAGCGGAGATAGGCTTCGTACCCCGGCACCGTCCGTCGCCCCTGGTAGGTCTGGAGCACCACGTCATCGACCACGCTGCCTAGCGCGGCCAGCGCCGCCGGATCGCCGCCGGCGCTCCAGTCCATCAGGCCGGTGATCGACAGCTTGTAGCGCCTTGGCAGGCGTCGGCGCGCTTCGGCGAGGAAGGCGGCGTAGCGGTCCAGCCCGCGCGTGCGCGCATCGAAATCGAGTTGCAGCCCGGCCAACCGGTTGCCCGCCGCCTGCCATCGGTCGAGTTCGGCGAGCACCCGCCGCCACACCGGCTCCTCCCAGTCCAGCCGTTCGAGCCGGACCACCAGCCAGACTTCGGCGTGGCGGACATGCGGCACCGCCGGCCGCAGCGGCACGAAACCCGCGGCGCGGCTGGCGCGCACTTCGCCGTCGAGCAGGTAGATCATCTTCGCCTTCGCCAGCACTTCCGGCGCCTTCACGCCCGCCCACAGGAAGAAGGCATCGTGTTGTGCCGCGTCCACATGCCCGGCCTGCGTCTTCTGTTCCGCCGGCCGCCTGCCGCAACCAGTCAGAAAGCCAAGGCACAGCAACAGTGCGGCAATGGTGCGGCTCACCAATAGACGCGCAGGCTGCGGGCCCACTGGCTGTTCGGGTATTCGCGCTTCAACTGGTCGAACCAGGCCTTCCGTTGGGCGATCGGAACCTCCTCGCCACCGCAGTCGCTGATGCCCGCTGGCGCGTAGCAGCGGATCGCGCGGTACAGCGCGTAGGAGCGCTCGTCCGCCGCCGCCTGCCGGTCGGCGATGACCGCCGCGTAGATCGCGCCGCGCGTCAGCACTGTGCCGGCAAAGCGGCCGGGACCGGAGGCCAGCGTGCCGTCGGCTTGCACCGGATCAAGCGTGGTGAAGCGATCGAAGCCGTTCAGCCGCCAGAACTCGCCCAGGCACAGCCGCGCGCGGACATTGGCCGGATTCTGCGCGAGTTGTCCGGCAGTAACGTCCAGCGCGGGGCAGGCCAGATCACCGGACCACTTGCCCTTGGTGAACACGCCGATCGGCACCGTGTCCCCCGTGCCGAAGTCCCAGATCGAAAGCTCGGTGCCCGCGTCGGCCGGCACCAGCGCCCGATCGCGGGCGAAATCGGCATAGCGGCCGTGGGTCAGATCCTTGTGCAGCAGCGTGAACAGCGCAATCTGGCGCGGATGCGAGGCCGATGCCGGATCGGCAGCGAAGCGGCGCAGCAGATCGGCGCCGGCCAGCCGCATCAGCAGCAGTTCGCGGATGCGGTCGTCACGCACGGGCGAACCCGCATCGAACACGGCCTCGAACCGGCCCGCCTTCTGCCATGCCAGCGCCAGCGCCAGTTCCGCCAGCGGGCGCTGATAGGGATCGGACGCCGCCCCGATCAGCCCCTGCCAGTACCCGGTCTCGCCACTGCCGCCCGCCAGCGCCATGCCCCGCAGCATCCGCGCGCTGAACGCCAGCGGCACGCTTGCCGGCTGCTGCACGCGATCGGGCAGCAGCGATGCCGCCCGGGCGTTGTCTTTCGCGATGTAGAAGGCATGGGCGGCCTGAAGATAGGCATAGAGATCGGGGCGCGCGGCGAAGCGGCCTTTCTGGCCCGCCAGCGTGGCGGCGCTCAACGGGGGCTGCTCCTCGCCATCGAACTGCCGCATCCGCATCAGATCGATCACGGCCAGCAGCATCGGGCTGTCGACTGCGGCTTCCGCGTTCTTCTGCAGGATCAACTTGTTGTCGATCTCCTGGATCAGCGTGGCGAGTTCCGGGCTGTCTGGCGGCAGCGCTTGCAGCAGCCGTTCGTATTCGCGGCCCAGGCCCGCCAGATCGCCCGACAGCCACAGCGCGCGCCGGTCGAGACCGCGGGCCGAAACCGCATAGCGGCCTTTCGGATAGCGCTTGAGATAAGTGGCGATGGCGGCGCGCGCGCGCTGGATCGCCGGCTTGTCCACCTTGTCCGGCCCCGCGAAATCGCCGTATTCGTCGAAGCTGGCGGCCTGCGCCGCGTTCAGCTCCACGCGCAGCGCCATATAGGCCGCCGCTTCGGCGATCCACGGATCGCGCGCGCCGGCCAGCGTGGCGAAGCCGCCGCGCGCCTTGTCCCACTGGCCAATGTAGAACGCGGTGGCCGCGTCCAGATACCCGGCAAATTCACGCCCCGATGGGCTGCTCACCTGCGCGCGCCAGGCCGTATCGAGCGTGGCATCGGGGTGATCGTTTATCTCGGAGCACTTTTCCGCCAGCGTCGCCCGCGCGCCGCGTAACGCGGCCCGTTCGCCTTCCGGAATGCCCTTGGCGGCGACGAGCGCGGCTTCGAACGCGGTCTGCCCGGAAGCGGCGCTGCTGCAGCGGGAATTGGCCGGCTGATCGACGAACGTGGCTTCGTCCGTGCCGGAACGGCCCGCGTATGTGTCGCGCAGGGTGCCCCAGCCGAAGAAGCTGTGGCCGAAGCCGCGCTCCTCCCACGCCGGCTTGGCATAGGCGATGGTCTTGCCCACCGGTGCTGTCCGGCGCAAAAGGAACAGGTTGACGCGCGTATCGTTGCCCGGCGCCAGCAAGGCGCGATTGCCGCAACTGAAACCGCTGTCGGAAAGCGCCCAGACCGGATCGCACGAATAGTCCGAACTGGCGCCGGCCGGCCCCGCACCCGCCAGCAGAGCCAACCCCGCCACCCCGGCCCAGATCGCGATCCGCCTCTTGTCCCGCATGTCCACACTCCCCAGCAGCGGCTGCGAGAGTAGGAGATTCGTCGCGGTAAGGCAAAGCGGCAAGGCTGCGCGATCGGGCAGGGAGCGCCAATCGCCACCGATTTCGCCGCGTTTCCACTCCGGAACGATGGGAGGCAAGAAATTGCGCAAAACCCATTGCGTTCCCCGCGCGCCCTCTGTAAACGGCGCCCCTGCCCATGGGGTAGGGCCGCTTTAGCTCAGCCGGTAGAGCACATCATTCGTAATGATGGGGTCAGGTGTTCGAGTCACCTAAGCGGCACCACACCCTTCTGCCAGCATCCACTGCTGCATGGCCTTGCCTCTTCGCGAAAGGTTCTGCGAGGTCCAAGGAGTTGCCATGAAATCTGCGGGGCGTACCCCATCGTTGCTGTTGCGTTTCCTGCAGAGTGAGGCAGCTGGTGGCGTGGTGCTGATGCTGGCGGCCGCACTGGCGATGATTATTGCGAACGGGTCGCTGGCCGAAGCCTATTTCCACCTGCTTCATGCCGAAACCGGGCCGGTGCTGAGCGACAAGCTGGGGCCGATGACCGTCCACTTGTGGATCAACGACGGACTGATGGCGATCTTCTTCCTGCTGGTGGGGCTGGAGATCAAGCGCGAGTTCGTCGACGGGCGGCTGGTCACCTGGAAGCAGCGGCGGGCGGCATGGCGGTGCCGGCGGCGTTCTACCTGCTGGTTTCCGGCGGCCATCCCGATCTGCGGGCCGGCTGGGCGATCCCGGCGGCGACGGACATCGCCTTCGCCATCGGTGTCATGGCGCTGCTCGGCAACCGGGTGCCGACGTCGCTCAAGCTGTTCCTCACCACGGTCGCGATCGTGGACGACATGGGCGCGGTGGTGATCATCGCCGTGGCCTATACGGCCAGCATTTCGTGGCTGGCGCTGGCGGCGGCGGGCGGGATATTCGCCGCGCTGATGGCGCTCAACCGCATGGGCGTGCGCCATCTTGGCGTCTATCTGGCCGGCTTTGCGGCGCTGTGGCTGGCAATCCTGATTTCGGGCGTCCACGCGACGATCGCCGGCGTTCTGGCGGCGCTGACCGTACCGATTGTTGCGACGCCCGGCGCGCCCGACGCGGAGGATTCGCCGCTGCACCGGCTGGAACACGCGCTGCATCCGGTTTCGGCCTGGTTCGTGGTGCCGGTGTTCGGGCTGGCCAACGCCGGGATCGCGCTGGACGGAAGCGGCCTCCATGCGCTGGGCGATGCGCTGCCGCTGGGCATTATCGCCGGGCTTTTCCTGGGCAAGCAGGCGGGCATCTTTTCGGCGATCTGGCTTTCGGTGAAGGCAGGGATCGCGCAGCGTCCGCGCGGGGCGACCTGGTTGCAGGTCTATGGCCTTGCCGTGTTGTGCGGCATCGGGTTCACGATGAGCCTGTTCATCGCCATGCTGGCCTTTCCCGGGGCAGCGGCGTTGATCGACGAAGCGAAGCTGGGCGTGCTGGCCGGATCGGTGCTGTCCGGATTGCTGGGCTTCGCGATCCTGCGCCTGGCACCGCGCGCCGCCGACCAGGCGAGCGTCGAGAAAGATCTGGCGCGCGAGATTGACGAGGACGGGGACGTCAAGACGCTGTGACGGAGCGGCTCAGCGGCTGAGGTCTTCGCGCAGCGCATCCTGCGGCATCGCGCCTTGCCGTTCGAGTTCGTCCAGCGTGGCGAGCGCCATCGTGCGGTAGGCGGGCAGCACAGTGGGGCAGGCGCTGTTCAGAGCGGCGATGTGGCCCCGCACCGTGTTGGCATCGCCGCGCAGCAGCGGACCGGACAGCGCTGAAAATCCGCCGATTAGGCTATTATTCAGTGATGCTTGAACCAGAGGGGTGAGAAAGGCGCCGGGGTCGCCTACGCCGGCGGCGCGCAACGCGTCGGATGCGCCCGCGATCAACGTGACGAGGTGGTTGGCTGCGTGCGACAGGGCGGCGTGGTAGAGCGTCCGGTGCTCCTCGGTGATCCGGACCGCCTCACCGCCCAGCATGGCTACGATCTCCTTGGCCTTTGCGTCCACTCGTGGATCGGCTGCGGTGATCGCAAAGCGCGCACCGGCCATGCGCTGGACTTCCTGCGCGGGATCGCCGGTGAAGGTCATCGCGGGATGGATCGCCGCCGTCAGCGCGCCTTTGTCACGCAAGGGCGCCAGCAGCGCCGCGCCGCTGCGTCCGCTGACATGGAAGACAAGGGGCGCGTGGGCGAACGAAGCGGTCCGAGCCAGTCCGTCCGCAACCGTCGCGATGGCATCGTCCGCCACACAGATGGCGATCACGTCCGCCCGCGCCGCCAGCGCGGCGCATGTCTCTGCCGCTTCGACACCCTCGATCGCCGCGAGCTTGTCCGGCGAACGGCCCCACAGCGTCACCGGCGCGTGGCGCGAAAAGCCCAGCGCCAGGGCGCGCGCCACGCGGCCGGTGCCGATGATTCCGATGCGGCGGATGGAGAGCGTGTCAGCCATCCGCCCGCCTTAGCGTGTCAGGGCGCGTCGTTCCATCGCCCGCCGATGGCCTGGACAAGAGCGATCGCGGCGGTCTGCTGGTCGACTGTGGCCTGGATCTGCGTCTGCCGGGCGCTGAGCGAGGAGGTTTCGGCGACGATCACCTGGGCATAGTCCACTGTGCCGCTGCGGTACTGGTTGGTGACGATCGCTTCGGCCTTGGTCGCGGATTCGCTCGCTTCGGCACGGCTGCGCGTTACGTCCGCGAGGAAGCGCGTGGCGGCGAGGTTGTCTTCCACCTGCTGGAACGCGTTCAGCACGGTCTGGCGGTACTGCGCGGCGGTCTGTTCGTACTGCGCGCGGGCCTGCACGACCTGCCCGTGGCGTGCGCCGAAATCGAGCAACGTCATCGCGCCGCTGAGCCCCAGCGACCACAGGCTTGTCGCCGCGGTGAACAGCTGGCCGAGCGAGCTGCCGTTGGTGCCGGCGCTGCCCGACAGCGAAATCTGGGGGAAATAGGCGGCGCGCTGGATGCCCACGTTGGCATTGGCGGCGGCGACGCGGCGTTCGGCGGCGGCTACGTCCGGGCGGCGCTGGAGCAGCGCGCCGGGCAGGACGCCGGGGACGGTGGGCACCACGGGCCGCCAGTCCGCCTTGGTGATGGCGAACGTCGACGGGTTCTCGCCGACGAGCACGGCCACGGCGTGCTCCAGCACTGCGCGCTGCCGTCCCAAGTCCTGCCGCGAGGCCACCGCGTTGCTGAGCGTGGTCTGCGCCTGATAGACGTCCGACCTGGCGACGGTGCCGGCGTTATACTTGTTGGTCGCAATGGACAGCGCGCGCTGGTAATCGCCGATCGTGCGATCGAGCAGGTCGATCTGCGCATCGATCCCGCGCAACTGGATGTAGTTGGTGGCAAGCTCGCCCTGCGCCGAAAGCGTGGCGTTGGCGAGATCGCCCGCGCTGGCCTCGGCATTCGCCCTGGCTTGCGTCACCGCGTTGCCGAGCCGGCCCCAGAGATCGGGTTCCCAGCTTGCCCCGATGCTGAGCGCGTAGCGGGATGTCGTCGTCGTGCTGGAAATGCCGCCGGGCGTAGTGGTGGTGCCGCCGTTGGCGCCCGTGATCTTCTGGCCGGCGAAGGTTTCCGAATGGGTGCCGCTGGCCGATGCTGTCAGGCTGGGGAACAGGCCCGATCGCTGGACCTGCACCAGCGCGCGCGCGGCGTCATAGGCGGCGCGCGATGCGGCGACGTTCTGGTTGGTGACGCTGACCTTGCGTTCCAGCTCATCCAGCACCGGATCGGCGAACAAGGCCCACCAGTCGCCGCGCGCGGCGGCATCGGCCGGGGTGGCGGGCGCCCATTGCGGGTCTTCCTTGAACGAGGCGGGGATCGCCACGGTCGCGGGCGGGCGATAGGCCGGGGCCATGTTGCACCCGGCAAGCAACAGCGCGGGGAAGGTGGCGAGGATGGCGCGGTTCATGCCGGGGCTCCGGTGGAAAGCGTGAGGGCGGGCGCGGGCTTGCGGCGGCGGAAGCGATCGAGCGCGAGATAGACGACCGGGGTGGTCAGCAGCGTGAGCACCTGGCTGGCGACCAGACCGCCGAAAATCGCCACGCCCAGCGGCCGGCGCAGTTCCGCGCCATCGCCAAACCCGATCGCCAGCGGCAGCGCGCCGAGCGCGGCAGCCAGCGTCGTCATCAGGATCGGGCGGAAGCGCAGGATGCAGGCTTCGCGCACGGCCTGCGCGGGCTTAAGGCCATGGTTGCGTTCGGCCTCCAGCGCGAAATCGATGATCATGATCGCGTTCTTCTTCACGATGCCGATCAGCAGGATGATGCCGATCAGCGCGATCAGGTCGAATTCGCCGCCCGTGGCAATCAGCGCGATCATCGCGCCGACGCCGGCCGAGGGCAGCGTGGACAGCGCGGTCAGCGGGTGGATCGCGCTTTCGTAGAGGATGCCCAGCACGATGTAGATGGCGACCAGCGCGGCCAGGATCAGCAGCGGCATCGATGATGTCGATTGCGCGAAGACCTTGGCGGTGCCGCCGAATTCGCCGTGGACGGTGGCGGGCAGGGCGAGCGATGCCTGCACTTGCGCGATCATCTGCGCCGTCATCCCCAGCGAGACGCCGCGCGGAAGGTTGAACGAGATCGTGGCCGAAGGTTCGCCGTCCGAATGGCTGACCTGCGCGTTGGTCGATCCGGTGGACCAGCGGGCGATCGCCGAAAGCGGCGCCATGGTGCGGGCCGAGGTGCTGACGGCGGTGCCGGAGGCGGTAGCCGAACCGCCCGATCCGGTGCCACCGGTTCCCGCCGCCGCCGTGACGGTTCCGGGGGCGGTGCCGGCGGGCAGATAGATGTTGGCCAGGGCATCGGGCGAACCGTTGAACTGGCGCGCCGCTTCCATCACCACATGGTACTGGTTCAGCCCCGAATAGATGTTCGCCACCTGCCGCTGGCCGAAGGCGTCATAGAGCGTGGCATCGACGGTCTGCATCAGGATGCCCAGCCGCGCGGCGGCATCGCGGTCCACTTCGACGAAGGCGTTGGCGCCGGCATCCTGCTGGTCGATATCGACATCGGTGATTAGGTCCGGATGCGTCTTGAGCGCATCGACCAGCTTCTGCCCGGCCGCCTTCAGGGTATCGGGGCTGTCCGCCTTCAGAACGTATTGATAGGTGCTGTTGGTCTGCCGGCCGCCGGCCTGGAGATCCTGCACCGGATTGAGGAACAGGCTGACGCCGCGCACGCGGGCGAGCTTCGGCCGCAGCCGGGCGATCACTTCCTGCGCGGGCGGGCGCTGGCTGCGCGGCTTGAGTGTGGCGAACAGGAAGCCGCCGCCCGCGCGCGATCCGCCGGCGAAGGCGACCACCGTGGCCACCGCCGGATCGCTTTTCACGATCCGGGTGATCCGCGTCATCTTGTCCTGCAGGTCGGTGAAGGAAATGCTCTGGTCGGCGCGCACGCCGCCCATCAGACCGCCGGTATCCTGTTGCGGAAAGAAGCCCTTGGGCGAGACGCCGATCAGGTAGATGTTGAGCACCACCGTGCCGAGGAGGATCAGCAGCACGATTCCGCGATGCGCCAGCGCCCAGTCGAGGTTGCGCGTATAGCGCGCCTGCGCCCAGTCGAACGCGTGGCGGGCGGTGCGCATCAGCCGGCTTTCGCGTTCTTCGTTGCGGAGCAGCCGGGCCGCCAGCATTGGCGTGGTGGTCAGCGAGACGATCAGGCTGATCCCCACCGCGACCGCCATCGTCAGCGCAAATTCGCGGAAGAGGCGGCCGACCAGGCCGCCCATGAAGATCAGCGGCACGAACACCGCGATCAGGCTGACCGAGATCGAGATCACGGTGAAGCCCACCTCGCGCGCGCCCTTCAGCGCGGCTTCCATCGGCTGCATGCCTTCCTCGATGTGGCGGCTGACGTTTTCCACGACCACGATCGCGTCATCGACGACGAAGCCCGTCGCCACGGTCAGCGCCATGAGCGAGAGGTTGTCGAGCGAGAACCCGGCCAGATACATCACGCCCAGCGTGCCCAGCAGCGAGGCGATGACCGCTGCCGCCGGAATCAGCGTGGCGCGCCAACTGCGCAGGAACAGGCTGACCACCAGCACCACCAGCAGGATCGAGATCAGCAGCGTGATTTCCACCTCGTGCAGCGAGGCGCGGATCGTCAGCGTCCGGTCCGACGCGATCGACAGGTGGATGTCGGGCGGCAGCGCGGCCTGCAGGGCGGGCAGTTGCGCCTTGAGCGCGTCCACTGTGGCGACGATGTTGGCGCCCGGCTGGCGGCTGACGAGGATCGGCACCGCGCGTTCGCCGTTGAACAGCCCCATCGTGCGGATGTCTTCGGGGCCGTCGGAAACTTCGGCGATGTCGGCAAGGCGCACCGCCGCGCCGTTGCGCCAGGCGATGATGGTGTTGCGGTAATCCGCGGCATAGCGGCCGGCCTTATTGGAATAGACCTGCCAACTGTAGGTGCCGGTATCCATCACGCCGCGCGGGCGATTGGCGCTTTCGGACTGGAGCGCGGTGCGCACGTCTTCCAGCGCGATGCCGAAGCGCGACAGCGCCAGCGGATTGACCTCCACCCGCACGGACGGCAGCGCCGCGCCGCCCAGTTCCACGTTGCCCACGCCCTGCACCTGGAGCAGCTTCTGCTGCACCACCGTGGAAACCGCGTCGTAGATTTCCGAAGCGCTGCGCGTGGGAGAGGTCAGGGCGAGGATCAGCACCGGCGCTTCGGCGGGGTTCGCCTTGCGGTAGCTGGGATTGGTCTTGAGCGTGGCGGGCAAGTCCGCGCGCGAGGCGTTGATCGCCGCCTGCACATCGCGCGCCGCCCCATCGATGTCGCGCGAAAGATCGAACTGGAGCACGATCTGCGACGATCCGACCCCGGAGCGGGACGTCATCTCGCTGACCCCGGCGATCGTGCCGAGGTGCCGTTCGAGCGGCGCAGCGACGCTGCCCGCCATGGTCGAGGGGCTGGCGCCGGGCAGGTTCGCCTGCACCATGATCGTCGGGAAATCGACCGCCGGCAGCGGTGCGACCGGCAGGCTGAAGAACGCGCCGATACCGGCCAGCATCAGTCCGATCATCAACAGGATCGTGCCGACGGGCCGGCGGATGAAAGGCGCGGAAATGTTCATGCGGTCGGAGCCGTTCCCGCCATTGGTGCCGGCGCGGGGGCGCGGCGGGCTTCCCGGCGTTCGCGCCAGTCCTCCAGCGCCAGGAAGATGACCGGTGTGGTGAACAGCGTCAGCACCTGGCTGAAGATCAGCCCGCCGGCGATGGCGATGCCCAGCGGCTGGCGCAGTTCATGGCCCATGCCGCCGCCGAAGATCAGCGGGATCGCGGCGAACAGCGCAGCGAAGGTGGTCATCATGATCGGCCGGAAACGCAAGTGGGCGGCCTGCCGGATCGCTTCGCGCGCGTTGGCGCCTTCGTTGCGCATCGCTTCCAGCGCGAAATCGATCATCATGATCGCGTTCTTCTTCACGATGCCGATCAGCAGCACGATGCCGATGATGCCGATCACGCCCAGGCCCGAACCGGTCAGCCACAGGCCCAGCAGCGCGCCAATGCCCGCGGAGGGCAGGGTGGAGAGGATGGTCACCGGGTGGACGAAGCTTTCGTAGAGCACGCCCAGCACAATATAGACCACCACGATCGCCGCGAGGATCAGCCACAGCTCGTTGCCGAGCGAGGATTTGAACGCGCTCGCCGCGCCGGAGAAGTTGGTCGAAAGCGCGGGCGGCATGCCGATGGCCTGTTCGGTCCTCTCGATCGCCTGCACGGCCGAGCCGAGCGACACGCCAGGGGCCAGGTCGAACCCGATCGTCGCGGCGGGGAACTGCGCCTCGCGCGCCACGACGAGCGGCGTTGCCTCGGTGCGGATCGTGGCGACGGTGGACAGCGGAATACTGGCCCCGCCCGCCAGCGGGATGCGCAGGGCGCCCAGCGCTTGCGGATCGGTGATGGAACCGGGTTGCGCTTCCAGGATCACGCGGTTCTGGCTGGACTGGGTGTAGATGGTCGAGACGATGCGCTGCCCGAACGCGTCGTATAGCGCGTTGTCGATCGTCAGCGCGCTGAGGCCGAGCCGCCCGGCGGTATCGCGGTTGATGTCCACCACCACCGCGCGCCCGTCGGCCAGCACGTTGGTGGTCACGTTGCGCAGATGGCTGTCGGCCTTGAGCGCGGTGGCCAGCTTCGCGCCCCATTGATCGACCAGATCCTGATCGGCGCCCTGAACCGAAAAGCGATAGGCGTTGACGCCGGTCGTGGTGTCGATCGTCAGGTCCTGCACCGGGCGGAAATAGACGCGGACGCCGGGAATATCGGCTACCGCTTTCTCCAGTCCGCCCAGCACCGTGTCGAGATCGCCGCGCTGCCCTTCGCCCTTCAGGTTCACCAGCATCCGCCCCTGCGAGAGCGTGGCGTTCTGGCCATCGACGCCGATCGAGGAACTGAGGCTGCCCACGGCGGGATCGGCGAGCAGGGCTTGCGCCACTTGCTGCTGAAGCGCCGCCATGCGGGCATAGCTGACATCCTGCCCGGCCGATGTCGTCACCGCGATCTGCCCGGTGTCCTGTTCGGGAAACAGGTTCTTGGGAATGACCATGAACAGCAGCCCGGTGGCCACCAGCGTGCTGGCGAAAACCACCATGGTCATCCGCCCGCGCGCCATGACCCAGTCGAGCGAACGGGCATAGCGATCGGCCAGCCGGTCGAACTGCCCACGCGTCCACGCGGTCACGCGGTATTCGCGCTCCTCGTGTTCGGGGCGCAGCCAGCGGGCCGAGAGCATGGGCACCAGCGTCAGCGCGACCACCGCCGAAATCAGGATGGTGACCGCGAGCGTCACCGCGAATTCGCGGAACAGACGGCCGACCACATCGCCCATGAACAGCAGCGGGATCAGCACCGCGATCAGGCTGACGGTGAGCGAGATGATGGTGAAGCCGATCTCGCTCGCGCCTTTCAGCGCGGCGTCGAACGGCTTCATCCCGTCCTCGATATGCCGGGCGATGTTTTCCAGCACCACGATCGCATCGTCCACGACGAAGCCCGAGGCGATGGTCAGCGCCATCAGCGTGAGGTTGTTGATCGAGAAATCGAGGAAATACATCGCCGCGAACGCGCCCACCAGCGAGAGTGGCACGGCGATGCTGGCGACAACGGTGGCGCGGACGGAACCGAGGAACAGGAAGATCACCAGCGTGACCAGCAGCACCGCCAGCACCAGTTCGAACTGCACGTCGGATACCGAGGCGCGGATGCCGGCGGTGCGATCGGTCAGCAGCGTGACATGGACGTCCGCCGGCAACTGCGCTTCCAGTTCGGGCAGCGCGGCCTTGATCGCATCCACCGTGCCGATGACGTTGGCCCCGGGCTGGCGCTGCACGTCGATGACCACGGCGGGTGATCCGTTCATCCACGAGCCGAGGCGAACGTTCTCGGTTCCCTGCACCACCGTGGCGACATCGGACAGGCGCACCGGCGCGCCGCCGGCATAGGCGACCACGAGGTTGCGATAGCTGGCGACATCGGCAAGCTGATCGTTGGCGTCGATCGTCCAGCTTCGGGTCGGGCCGTCGAAGCTGCCCTTGGCGGCGTTGGCATTGGCGTTGCCGATCGCGCTGCGGATCGTTTCCAGCGAAAGCCCGCGCGCGGCAAGGGCGGGCACGTTGGCCTGGATGCGCACGGCGGGGCGCTGCCCGGCGGACATCGAAACGAGGCCCACGCCCGAAACCTGCGCGATCTTGTTCGAAAACTGCCGCTCGACGATGCCCTGCACTTCGCCCAGAGGACGCGACTTCGACGTGATGCCCAGGCTGATGATCGGCGCGTCGGCGGGATTGACCTTGGCGTAGATCGGCGGGGCGGGCAGGTCGCTGGGCAGCAGCGTGTTGGCCGCGTTGATCGCCGCCTGCACTTCCTGCTCGGCCACGTCGAGCGACAGGTCGAGCCGGAACTGCATGGTGATGACCGAGGCGCCCGAGGACGATGCCGATGTCATGCGGGTGAGGCCCGGCATCTGCCCGAACTGGCGTTCCAGCGGCGAGGTGACGGTCAGCGCCATCACGTCGGGGCTGGCGCCGGGATAAAGCGTGGACACCTGGATCGTCGGATAATCGACCTCCGGCAAGGCCGACAGCGGCAGCACGCGATAGGCGACCAGGCCTGCTAGCAGCACGGCGATCATCAGCAGCGTGGTGGCGACCGGGCGCAGGATGAACAGGCGGGCGCAGGCGCGTCGAGCGCGTCTTCGGACGCCATCAGTTCCCGCCGCTCTTGGCGGAAGCGCCGCGCTTGTGGCTGCCTGCCGCTCCGCCGCCGCCCTTGCCGGCTCCCGGCAGGCGCACGGCGGAGCCATCCTCCAACCCGTCCGCGCCTTCGGTGACGACCGTGGTGCCGGCCGCAAGCCCCGACAGGATGGCGACGCGGTTGTTCGCGCTGGGGCCGATCTTCACCGGCGTCAGCTTCACTTTGCTGTCATGCTGGAGCGTGAATACGAAATCGCCCTGCGTGCCATGGCGCACGGCGCTTACCGGCACGGTCACGGCGCCGTGCAGCGTCTGGACGAGCATCGCGATGTTGACGAAGCCGCCGGGGAACAAGGCGCTTCCGGGATTGTCGAACCGCGCCTTGGCCTTGACGGTGCCGGTGGAGGAATCGACCTGGTTGTCGAAGGTCAGGAACCGGCCGCTCGCGATCTTGCTGTTGCTGTTCTGGTCGCGCGCCTCGACGGGAAGGCCGGCGCCGCTGCCCGATGCCTGCCCGATCTGCGAGAGCTGCACTTGCGGCAGCGCAAAGCTGACGTCGATGGGATCGACCTGCGTCACCACCACGATGCCGTTGGTGTCCGACGGCGTCAGATAATTGCCGATGTCCACCTGGCGGATGCCGACACGGCCCGTAATGGGGGACTTGATCGCGGTATAATCGAGGTTCAGCGCCGCCGAACCGATCGCCGCGCGATCGGCCGCGACCGTGCCGGTCAACTGCCCCACCGTAGCGCGCTGCGTGTCCACCTGCTGTCGTGCGATCGAATCCTGCTTGAGCAACGTTTCGTAGCGCGTCAGGTCCAGCCGGGCGGAGCGCAGTTGCGCCTCGTCCCGCGCGAGATTTGCGCGCGCCTGGGCCAGCGCGAGCTGGTAGGGGCGCGGATCGATCTGGGCAAGCACCTGTCCCTGCCGCACGATCTGCCCTTCCTGGAAGAACAGCTTGAACAGCACGCCCGAAAGCTGCGGCCGCACGGTGGCCGTCACGATCGGCTGGACCGTGCCCAGCGCGGTGACGCTGACGGGCATGTCCTGCCGTGTCGCCTTTTCGACGTTGACCGCCGCGGCGGGCCGTACGCGCGATTCTCCGCCGCCGCGTTGGGAAAGCCAGCGTGCGCCCAAGCCGGTCAGAACCAGACCGAGGACGACGGCACCGGCCATGAGCCATGTTTTCGTCCGGCTCGATCCGGCCGGGTGGGGCGACGGCCCGGATGCCGACGCCTGATCATCACGCGCAGATTTTTCTTCGACTGAAGTCATTCCAAACCGGTCCTGCCTCAATCTGCGCAAGACGGGTGTCCGCGCCAGATTATCGACTCGATGGCCCCAACCGAGTTGCCGGTATGTCGGGGATCATCGGGCCGGCTGCAAGTCACAGAACGTCGCGAACCGGGTGCAAATGATTACAAGTCGTGACAGACCAGGGAGCATGGAACGGCCGTGCGCGTGCTTTTGAACAGGCGCACGGCTCCTGAAAGCTTCAAGCGGTTTCAGCGGCTGCCTTGCGTGGTTTCCGGGTACTTGCCGCCTTCTTCGCGGGCGCGGCCGGTTTGGTGGCGACGGGGTCCGCAGCCAGCTTGGCCACCTTGGGCTTGCGACCCAGACCCAGCCTTTGCGCGACCGCGCGCCGCTGTTCCGAATAGCTCGGCGCCACCATCGGATAGTCTTTTGGCAGCTTGTAGCGTTCACGGTATTCGTCAGGAGTAAGGCCGTGGCTGGTCAAGTGCCGCTTCAGGCTGCGATAAGGTTTCCCGTCGATCAGGCTGATCAGATGATCGCGCGAGGCCGTGCTTTTGCGGACCGAGACCGCGGGCACGAATTCAGGTGCTTCCGGAGCCGGTGCCTCGACCTTTCCGGCAAGTGCATTGCGCGTCGTTTCGATAAGCGATGCCAGCTCGTTACTGGGGAGGCTGTTGTTGGCGACATAGGCACTTAACAGTTGCACCGTTAAAGCCGTCAGATCTGATTTATCCATTTCCTGCACCGCTTACCCCCTTTTCTGATCGGGCAATCTTCTCATTTGTGCTGAAATTGCCAGTCACGAAGACTTCATGCCCGGTTTTTCTATATCTGCGGGTTTACAGGCATACAATCAAAATGGTGATAATTTCCGACCTGGAAATTGTGCCAGCTTGACACCGCGTCTTCGTGCGCGGGGTGGACGAATTCTGTGTGGCTTATCCACCGTCACGGAGTGTCCGGCAGCGCGGAAACGTTCAGAACTGAAGCTCCACGGTTACCGCGTCGCCTTCGGTCAGGCCTTCCGCGCGGCGGACGGCGGCCTTCACCGGCACGATCCAGCCTTGTTCCTTGCTCGGGAAGGCCGAGGTCTGCCATTCGCTGGCGCCAATCCGGATGCGAAGGCGGACGGACCCCCAGCCATGTTTCTTGCCGTGTTCGAGCCGGTCCATCAGCGCCGTGGCGGATAGCGCTTCGCCGACGCCGCCATCGATTGTCAGGAAATACCAGTTCGCGGCACTGGGGCCGGACCAGCGCCATAGCGGGATTGTCAGGCGATAGGTTTCGCCGCTCACTTCGCGCGCCGGACCGGGACGGGCAGGTTGCAGATGTCGACGCCGCCGGCCGGCCGGACATAAAACGGATCGCGCCGGTTGGCGCGTGCGTCGGCATAGCGCCGGAAACTGTCGCTGATCGTGGCAAGATACTGGTAGGCGGGCAGGCCGGGCACGCCGGAGCCCTGGCGGACGGACAGGATCGGCGTGCGTTCGGCAGCGGTCTTGTAAAAGCCGATCTCGCCGGTTCCCCTCGGCAGCGAAGACAAGTGCTCCATGCCATCGATGACGCGGCCCACCAGCGCGATGTTGCGATCAAGCTGGCGCGGGGCATGGCCGATCACGGCATAGAGTTCCGCGCCCGAACCGGTATCCGGCGGCATGTCGCGGCCTACGCCCACCATCCCGTAACAGTGGAGCGGCCACATGCGGTCCTTGTCGAACCCTACCGGCCAGCCGGTGTCGATGCCCGTTCCCGGGGCGTAGGCATCCGGTTTCCGGCTGATCATTTCCGGGGCGGCGAACACTTTCGACGTGTAATCTTCCTGCGGCACGCGGGCGAGGCCGGGGGGAAGGGGTTTCGCCCGCGCCTTGTCCTCCCCGTCGGGATCACCCCACTGGACCACATAGTTGTCCTGCACGCGGTTGATGCTTGTTCCATCCCACCAGTGCGCGGCGGCGAGTGTGCGGATATTGCCGATCCACCCTTGCGAGAACGGGGCGGGCAGCAACTGGATAACCACGCGGCGCGGGCGCCCTTGGGCGTCCGGGGCAAGATCCATCACGACCAGGTCGGCCGGGTCGATTCGTGTCCAGTCCCCATCCGGCGCTGTCGCAACGATCTCGGCGGGCGCCATGGCAGGCGGCCGGGCAGGAGCGGGGTTGGCGCCGCGCGCGGGCATACCAGCAAGCGAGACCAGCGAGATGAGGGCGAGAAGGGCGCGGGCGGGCGGGTGCAACATTTGTCTCTTGTGGCAGGCATCCGCGCCTTGCGAAAGCCGCTTCATCCCGCTAGGGCGCGTGGCTCCAAGGCATGCGGAGCGGTGGCCGAGTGGTCGAAGGCGCTCGCCTGGAAAGTGAGTATACGTCAAAAGCGTATCGAGGGTTCGAATCCCTCCCGCTCCGCCACCTGATATTGCTTTTGCTTAATAAAATTCAAGCAAGGCCCTTGGTTCCCATAACCGCTCCCCGATGGCGCGCTTGCTTGAAGCCGGACGCCACGGGTTAATTCGCTCGAAAGGCGCTGGCCGCACTTCCCTGCCGGAGTGGATGCCATGATGGTCATTCAAGAGGGGATTGAATTCAGGCGGCGACGTCAAAAGCTGGGAACAGGGGCGCACCGCCAGATTTCGGACCGATGCAGCAGGCGTTGAGCATCAACCGCAATATGCTGTGGCGTTAGTAGAGCTTGTGCCCCCGTCGAAGCACGCCACGAGGCAAATCTCGTAGCAGTTTGCCGCAGCGAACGCTCTCCGGGGACCGTCTTTCCGACGTTCCCCAAGCATTTTCAATGCTTTGAGAGTAGTTGGTGCCAGAAGAGGACTCGCATCGTATTATAATTCGTGTTGTAAAACAGCAACATAGGCGATGTGGTTTTTACGAAGGCCCGCTGAAAAGCCCGCATATCAATGTGGTCTAGAGGTTCGAGTCTTTTCATGGGACTCGAATCTTCAGAAAATGGCGGATTTCCGCCATTTCTGAACCGTGAACAAAAGCGGAAAATCCGGCCTTGCAGGGACCGAAAGGCCCGCAGAAAATCGTTCATGGAATGTTCCAAGTCGTCCCGCTTTATCTCACATCACATATGACACGCGCGCAATCTGCCACGGCCTCCAGCTACAAATCGTCACGTCAGAAACTGGTCAGCGAACGCTTGTAGTCGATCCTGCATTGTCTGCGGGGAAGTTCGATGAACAAGTTTGCACTTGGTGTAGTTTCGATGGCAATTTTAGCGCTCGCGGGCTGCCAGTCGTCCAACCAAAATGAAAAAGGCGAGGCCATCGCTTCAACGAACGATGCTCTAATTTTAGCCGCCCGCGAGCAGTTCAAGCCGTTGCCGGATGGCCCGGGTGAGATCGCCGGCATCAATGCCACTCCTGAACTCGTCGCCCTTGGCAACATGCTCTATTCCGATCCGCGCCTGTCCGCGAGCCACACGATCGCCTGCGCAGCCTGCCATTCCATGGGCCTTGGCGGAGCAGATGCGCGGTCCACCTCGCTTGGGCATCGCTGGCAACATGGCGGCCGCAATGCGCCGACCGTGCTCAACGCGGTCTACAACACCGCGCAGTTTTGGGACGGCCGGGCCAAGGACCTGACCGAGCAGGCAGGCGGCCCGATCTCGAACCCCATCGAAATGGCCATGCCTGCCGATCAGGTCATCCCGACTCTCAAGAGCATACCCGGCTACGCCGATGCTTTCGCCAAGGCCTTTCCTGGCGACAAGGATCCGATCCGCATAGCCAATGTCCAGACAGCGATTGCAGCCTATGAGGCCACGCTGGTCACGCCCAATGCGCCCTTTGACCGTTTCCTCAAGGGGGACGCCCAGGCCCTGGGCCAAGCAGAACGCCGGGGTCTGAAGTCCTTCATGGATAACGGCTGCGCCGCCTGCCACAGCGGCGTGAACATGGGCGGCGGCATGTATGCAAAGTTCGGCGTTGCTTCACCACCGCCGGCCGACCTGCTGCCCCCAGGGGACGTTGGTCGTTTCGCCGTGACCAAGGACGAGGCTGACCGCTATTCCTACAAGGTGCCGACCCTGCGCAACATTGCGCTGACCGCCCCTTATTTCCACACCGGCAAGGTCTGGAACCTCGACGAGGCGGTGACGGTCATGGCCAAGACCCAGCTCGGCAAGACGCTGCCTCAACAGGAAGTCTCCGATATCGTCGCCTTCCTGAAGTCCCTGACCGGCGATCAGCCCAAAACAAGTGTTCCGGTCCTTCCCCCTGTAGCCGGAACCTCTGTCCGGCCCGTCGACTGACGGCAGCCGGATCCTCGGGGGCGGGCCATTTGCCCCCCGGCCCGCCCCCGACTTCTTGAAAGGACATTTGTCATGAACGCTACGGCACCTCGCAGCACCTTCACCGTCTGGGATTTGCCCTTGAGGCTGTTCCACTGGCTGCTCGTCGCATCGATCGCAGTCGCTTTCCTGTCCTCGGAAGAGGATAGCGCACTGGCGGGGTGGCACATCGCTTCGGGCTGGGTCGCGGCGGTCCTTATAGTCTTCCGGCTCGTTTGGGGGATCATGGGTGGCGAGCATGCGCGTTTCGTCAACTTTATCCGGCCTTCGCGAGCCTTCGCCCATCTCAAGGACCTCGCATGCGGGAAAGCCGAACGCACGGTCGGACACAACCCAGCTGGGGGCTTGGCGGTGCTGCTGCTGCTCGGCTGCATTGCCGCAGTGCTGGCCACAGGCTGGATCGCGCTGCAAGGAGGTGAAGAGGATCTCCATGAAGCTATCGCCTGGGCCCTGCTTGGCCTCATCGGTGTGCACGTCGCGGCAGTGATTACAACCTCGATCCTGTCGCGCGAAAACCTTGTCCGCGCCATGGTAACGGGCCGCAAGAAAGCGGCCGATCACCCCGAGGTCAGGCGGGTGCGTACCGCGAGCCCTGCTGCATTCATTGTTGCCATTGCGGTGTCGGCTGCCGCAGTCGCTGGCATTCGCAGCATTGATCCCCAGGCCTTCAGCCTTCAACAGCGCGAAGGCGTGGAACGTGAAGGTGGGGAACGCGAAGGCGGCGAGGCATCAGAAAAGAGCGGGACTGCCGAGCATGAAGGCAAACCGGATCGCGACTGAGCTGGACAAATTGGCCCTGCGACCAATTGTCGTTACACTTCGTAGCTACTCCCATTTTGGTAACGGTTTTCTATGCGCCTGCTGATCATCGAGGACAATGAACGACTGGCGAGCCTAATCGCCAATGGCCTCGTTCGGCAGGGTTACGCTTGTGATACGGCGGCATCGCTTGAAGGCGCTGACGATTGCATCGGCGCGGCAGACTATGATGCGGTCATCCTCGATCTCGGTATGCCTGACGGCGATGGACTTGATTGGCTGGCGCGCGCGCGCCGCGCTGGACGCATGGTCCCCGCGCTCATTCTTACAGCGCGCGGAGCCCTGGGCGACCGCATTGCCGGCCTTGATGCTGGCGCTGACGACTATCTGGTAAAGCCCGCCGAAGTCGATGAGATTGCCGCGCGCCTGCGCGCCTTGCTGCGCCGCCCTGGCAACCGTGCTCCAACTGTGATGACGAGTGGGGCGATTGTCTTCGACACAGCTTCTCGCATGGGCACGATTGACGGCACCGCCCTCGACTTATCGCGGCGCGAGGCTGATCTGCTCGAACTGCTGATGCGGCGCGAAGGCAGCGTGGTCCAGCGCGGAGCGATCGAAGAGGCGCTCTACAGTTTCAACGACCCGGTGACCCCGAACGCCATCGAAGCAGTGGTCTCGCGGTTACGCCGTAAACTTGAAGAATGTGGGCAGACCGGCAGGCTGCACACCGTGCGGGGGGTCGGTTATATGCTGACCGGCTCACAGTCGTGACCGGTAGCCGGTCGGTCTATAAACGCCTTCTTCTGGGCCTCACCGCCGTTGGGCTGCTCAGCAGCCTCCTCCTTCTGGGCGCGGTCTTCATCGACTACCACCTCGGTTACGGCGACCTCGCCAACGCTGAAGCTGCCCGCAAGGCCTGGCACGAAGTCTTCGAACACGTGGTCCTTCCCACGCTCTTGTTCGTCATTCCGATTGGTCTCGCCGTGATTGTGGTTGTGCGCCATGCCCTGCAGCCCCTGGAGAACGCTGCACGCGAGATCGAGGCCGCCCGCGGCAAGGAACGTGGCTTCCGTCTCGAAGTCGGGCACTTTCCAGACGAAGTCAGGCCTTTCGCCGAAGCGCTCAATGATCTGCTCGCACGGATCGAGCAATCGGCAGCCCAGCAGGAAGCCTTCGCCGCCGACGTTGCCCATGAACTGCGCACGCCGCTGGCGCTTGCCCGCCTGGAACTTGCGGAGATCGGCGGTGAGGCCAAGGAGCGCCTGTCGGGCGACTTGCAATCCATGCAGCGGCTGATCGACCAGCTTTTGTTGCTCGCGCAGGTCAAGGCTGCAGAGACGAGCGACATCCCGCACGAGACGCAGGATCTTGTCCAAATCGGCCGGGAGAGCGTCGCAGCGCTTGCGCCCTCGGCGATCCTTGCCGGCAAGGAACTGGAGTTCGATTGCGTGGACGGCGTGGCGGCGGCCACGGGCTGGCGTGAAGCGATCCAGGCAGGCCTGCGCAACCTTGTCGAGAATGCTCTTCGCGTAACGCCCGCTGGTGGCACAGTGCATGTCATTGCTGGTCCAGGGGCCAGTCTGCGGGTGCGCGACGGTGGCTCTGGGCTGACGCGCGAACAACTCGACATTCTCGTCGAGCGCCATGCTCGGGCAGAAAACGCCAGCCGGTCAGGGGCTGGCCTCGGATTGGCGATCGTTGACCAGATCATGCGCGCCCACGGCGGCGTGCTCGCGACCGATCCCGAACGATGCGAGCTTCGCCTTGAATTCCCCGATCCGGTCAAATGGCCAGGACATCCAGAAAGTGCTTGAGGCGATGATCGATCCTACGAACCAGCCGGACCCTGGCGAGGAAGATTTCGACGCTGCGGCAAAGGCCGCTGTTGCCGCACGCAGCACCTGGGTCAGTGTGGTGGTGAACACCGGCCTTTCCGTGCTCCAGATTGCGGTCGGACTGCTGAGCAAGTCACAGGGTCTGGTAGCTGACGGCATCCATTCCCTGTCCGACCTCATCGCTGATTTCCTCGTGCTTTTTGTCAGTCACCACTCGAAGCAGGAAGCCGATGACCAGCACCAGTATGGCCACCACCGTTTCGAGAATGCCGCATCGCTGGTGCTGGGCTTGCTGCTGGCCGTTGTCGGCGCGGGAATGCTGTGGTCGGCAGTGCTCAAGATCGAACATCCCGAGACCATCGCAAAGGTCGAGGTGACGGCACTCTATGTCGCAGCCAGCGCGCTTGTCGCGAAGGAGCTGCTGTTCCGCTACATGCTGGCGGCCGCCAAGCGGGTCAAATCGAGCATGCTCGTCGCCAATGCCTGGCATGCTCGTTCGGATGCGGCTTCCTCGCTGGTTGTGGGTTTCGGCATTGCCGGGAACCTGATGGGCTATCCGTATCTCGATCCCATTGCTGCGCTCATCGTCGGCATCATGATTGAGGATCAGCGTGCAATAGGCACCCCCTTCGTGGGGTGATCGGCGTGCAAAAAGGACCCCTTCATCCCGGGGATTTAGTCGGCCGACTGGTTTTGATCAGTTGGCGAGAACGGGATGTTGATCGTGGAGACAGTGGTTCGGATTCGGCGTGAGCATGCAGCGGGTAAGGCGATCAAGGCGATCGCTCGTGACCTTCGTTTGTCGCGGAAGGTCGTCCGCAAAGCGATCCGGTCGCCGGAGGCGGCGTTCAACTATCAGCGCAAAGTCCAGCCGCTGCCGCGGATCGGTCCTTATCAGGATCGTCTCGATGCGCTGCTTGAGGAGAACGAAGGTCGCGGCCGCCGCGATCGGCTACGGATGACGCGTATCCATGACCTGCTGGTGCGCGAGGGGTTCGATGGATCCTATGATGCGGTGCGCCGCTATGCGGCGCGCTGGCGTGCTGCGCGGCGGAAGGATGCTGGCGAAGGCGCACCGGCGTTCATCCCGATGACCTTCCAGCCGGGTGAGGCCTACCAGTTCGACTGGAGCCACGAGGATGTGGAGATCGCCGGCAAGCCGATGCGGGTGAAGGTGGCGCATATGCGTCTCTGCGACTCGCGCGCACCCTATGTCCGGGCCTATCCGCGCGAGGGCCAGGAGATGCTGTTCGATGCCCATGCCCGGGCGTTCGCGTTCTTCGGCGGTGTGCCGCGACGCGGTATCTACGATAATCTATGGACGCCTCCCGCCGCAAGGTAGTTCTGATCGTTGCATCCGGCTTGGGTTGCGTGAATCTATCCGGCCTGTGGTCGGAGCGGTCACGCTCCTGGCCTTGATGGGAGTCCGCTACTTCTTGCCTCATAACATGATCGGCCTCGATGGCCTTGTCGTAGATCAGGCTTCGAAGCGGCGGCCCTTGCCGTTGCACCATCAACATCCACCTCGCAATTCTTCGGGGACCTAGCCCCGTTCAGCCAATGCGTTACGCTGGCAGGTAATCTTCCTTCCGGGCCAGCAGCACCCAGGCCAGGCGAGCGGTCTTGTTGGCAAGCGCCACGAGCGCCTTGTTGAAGCCTGCTCGAGCGACAATGCCCTTCAGCCAGACTGATCGCCCATCGTCTTTTGCAGCAAGTCGGCTGATCACCGCCCGGGCCCCATGAATAAGCTGGCGCCGCAGATAATGGTTGGCGCGTCGCCCGATGCCGCCGAGCCTGGGCTTGCCGCCGGTCGTGTACTGTCTTGGCACTAACCCGATCCACGCGGCGAGCTCCCGGCCTGAGCGGAAATGCCGACCGTCATCTACCGCGGCAACAAGTGCGGTCGCAATAACCGGCCCGACGCCCGGCAACGCTGCAAGCCGGCGACAGGCTTCATGCTCGCGGCAGATGCTAACGAGCTTGGCGTCGAGCTTCGCAAGTCGGGCTTCTACGTCGGTGAGCTGATCCATCAGCTCAGTAAACAACTCGCGGGCAAGGTTGGACAAATCAGCCTCGGCCACGGCTGACGGGACTTGCTGACGAAAGCGCCACGGGCCTTTAGGTAAAACTACGCCGTACTCGGCGAGAAGCCCCCGGGCGTGGTTGATGAGCGAGGTGCGTTGGACGACCAGCCGCTCTCGCACGCGGTGCAGGCTTTGAAGATCCTGCTGCTCGGTCGTCTTCACCGGGACGAAGCGCATCGTCGGCCTCGAGGCCGCATCGAAGATCGCCTCTGCGTCGATGGCATCGTTCTTGGACCCGCGCACGAACGCCTTGACGAACCTTGGGTTGACCAGGCGCACTTGGCGACCGGCCGATGAGAACCGTCGACCCCAGTGGTGGGCGCTCGCACAAGCCTCCATAGCAACAATCGCGGGATCAAGTTCGGTGACTGCGTTCTCGAGCTTGGCACGACTTACCTTGCGCGAGATAACTACCCCATCGGCGTCGATCCCGTGCAGGTGGAACGACTGCTTGCCCAGATCGATCGCGAGCATCTCCATTGTCATTGCCTTCCTCCTTCTTGTTGACCGACATGTTGGTCGGAAGACGGGAGGCGTCCATCCCATAATATGAAGACGGCGGTGACGGCCGTGTTCACCGGCAAGGAGCGTGTGTTCAACCGCCGCTTCCTGATCATGACCGATCATTACATGGTCGAGCCGACCGCCTGCTCGCCGGCGGCGGGATGGGAGAAGGGCCAGGTCGAGCAGCAGGTCCAGACAATCCGAGGCCGCTTCTTCCAGCCGCGGCTCCGGTTCGCCAGCCTGGCCGAGCTCAACGGGTGGCTGGAGGCCGAGTGCCGGCGCTGGGCCGAGCATCATGCCCATCCCGAACGCGGGGATATTACCGTCGCCGAGGCGCTGGATATGGAGCGACCGGCCCTGCAGCCGATCCTGGCACCGTTCGACGGCTTCCATGAGAGCGAGCATGCCGTCACCGGCACCTGCCTCATCAGCTTCGATCGCAACCGCTACTCGGTCATGTCGACGGCCGCACGCCGGACCGTTCAGGTGCGCTCCTATGCCGATCGCATCGTCATACGCTGCGGCGATGCGATCGTCGGGGAGCATGAGCGCCACTTCGGTCGGAACCGCACGATATACGATCCCTGGCATTATCTGCCGGTCCTCGCGCACAAGCCCGGCGCGCTGCGTAACGGCGCACCGTTCCAGGACTGGGATCTGCCGCCCGCCCTGCACCGATTACGGCGAAGGCTCGGCACCGGGGACGAGGCCGATCGCAGGTTCGTGCGGGTCCTCTCGGCGGTGCTCACCGATGGCCTGGAGCCGGTAGAGGCTGCCGTGCGCGAAGCGTTGGCGAACGGAACGGCCAGCGACGAGCTGATCCTCAACATCCTCTCCCGGCGCCGCGAGCCGGCGACACCCCACAGCATCGTCACTTCGGAAGACCGGATGCTGCAGCATCCTCCGCTCGCCGACTGTGCCCGCTATGATCTGCTGCGAGGCTATGATGCAGCGGCATGATATGATCGACACGATGCGCGGCCTCGGACTCAAGGGCATGGCGGCGGCGTTCGACGAGGCGGTCACCACCGGCCTCCAGCGCAAGCGCACCACCATGGAGATACTGACCGACCTGCTCCGTGCTGAGGCGACCCACCGGGATGCAGCCTCCATCCGCTATCGGATGACGGCTGCGAGGCTGCCCGTGGTGAAGGACCTGGAGCGGTTCAGCTTCGAGGGCACACCGATCAATGAGGAGATGATCCGCTCCCTTCACGATGGCTCCTTCCTCCCGCCTCGCCGCAATATCGTGCTGGTCGGCGGCACGGGGACAGGCAAGACCCACCTCGCCATCGCGATCACCGCCAATGTCGTGCGAAGGGGCGCTCGCGCCCGCTACTTCAACACCGTCGATCTGGTGACACGCCTCGAAGAGGAGACCCGGATCGGCAAAGGCGGGACCCTGGCGGCGCAGCTGTCGCGGCTCGACCTGATCGTTCTCGACGAGCTCGG
>MEGD01000062.1 GCA_001725355.1 Novosphingobium sp. SCN 66-18 | reverse complement strand
ATATATCGAGACGCCGTTCCTCGCAGAGCGTGTCTGGCGTGGCGGCGGGCGCGTCGAGCTGCCAAACGGCCCAGGGTTGGGCGTCGAGGTCGATGAGGCCTGGGTCCGCGCCAACGCGGTGGAGGTCAAGCTGTGAACCTGGTTGCACGCAAGATCCTCGACTGGGCCCCGGCCGTCCTGCTGTTCGCCGCGCTGTTCGTGCTCTGGCAGCTCTCCTCCACCGTGTTCGGCATCCGCGAATACCTGTTGCCCAGCCCGCATTCGGTGTGGCTGGCGATGACCTCGGGCGAGATCAACTGGGCCGCCCACATCGCGGTGACGGCCACCGCCATCTTCGGCGCCTTCCTGATCGCCGCGCTGGGCGGCATCGTGCTCGGCACGATCATCGCCTGGTCGGGCGTGATGAGCCGGGCGCTCATGCCCTTCCTCGTCTTCGTCAACACGCTGCCCAAGGTCGCCGTCGCGCCGCTGTTCCTGCTGTGGCTCGGCTACGGCGTGGTGCCCAACATGCTGATCGGCGCGCTGATCGGCTTCTTCCCGGTCGTCATCAACACGGCGGTCGGCCTGTCGCAGATCGACGACGACATGCTCGACCTCGGCCGCGTCTTCAACGCGCCGAAGTGGAAGGTCTTCGCCAAGATCCGCATACCCAACGCCTACCCCTACATTCTGTCTGCCCTGAAGGTGACCGCGACCTCGGCCGTTGTCGGCGCGATCGTCGGCGAGTTCGTCGCCTCGCAGCGTGGCCTCGGCTACGTGATCATCACCTCCCAGAGCAGCATGAACACACCGCTGGCCTTCGGCGCGCTCGTCTGGATCTCGATCATCGGGCTCGTGCTTTTCGGCGCCGTCGCGGTCCTGTCGCGTGTGGCGGCCCCCTGGGCCGAGGGCCAGGAAGCAAAGTAACCGCCCGGGAACGGGCCAAAATGGGAGCAGAAAGATGTTGAAGAGACTGGTGGCTACCGTCGCGCTGGCCGGCCTGATGGCCTCGCCGGCCCTGGCGCAGGAGAAGTTCAAGTTCGCGCTCAACTGGTTCCCGGTCGGCGACCACGCCGCCTACTGGGTGGCCCTCGACAAGGGCTATTTCGCCGATCCTGGCTTCGAGACGGGCCTGTCCGGGGACATCGACCGCAGCGATCCCGATTTCGCGCTGTGGCTGGACCAGAACGTCCACGCCCACAAGCAGCCGGGCTATGCCATCGTCACCATCAGCCTGAAGCCCACCGGCGGCATTCCGGGCGATGCCAGCGCCGACCAGATCCGCCTGATGGCCGATCTCGCCAAGGCCCATTCGTTCGACGAACTGCGCGTGACCCACGCGCAGAACATCGTGCTGCCCCACGTGAAGAAGGCGGATCTCTACGCGCTGTGGCAGAAGCTGGACGCGGCGGGCCTCGCCAGCGCCAACCTGGACCTGATCAGCGACATCATCGCCTGTCCCGGCCTCGATTATTGCAGCCTCGCCAACGCCCGCTCGATCCCGGTGGCGCAGAAGATCAGCGAACGCTTCGCCGATCTGGGCCGCCAGCGCGAACTGGGCGAGCTGAAGCTGAAGATTTCGGGCTGCATCAACGCCTGCGGGCACCACCACGCCGGCCACATCGGCATCCTGGGCGTGGACCGCAAGGGCGTGGAGAACTACCAGCTGCTGCTCGGCGGATCGGAAGGCGCGGACACCTCGCTCGGCACGATCACCGGCCCCGGCTTCAACGAGGACGGCATCGTCGATGCGGTGGAGAAGGCGACCGACGTCTATCTCGCGCAGCGCACCGACGGGGAGCGTTTCCTCGATACCTACCGCCGCATCGGCATGGCCCCGTTCAAGGAGGCGATCTATGGTTGAGAACGCGCTGCGCTATCGCGACGATGAACCCGTGGCCGATCCGGCCGTGACCGTGGACGCCTTCGCCGAACAGACCAACGCCTCGGCCGTGCGGATCGAACCGGGCGACGATGCGCGCATCCTGCTGCCGCACCTTGGCCGGCTCAGCCTCGTCGAAGTGAACTTCCCCGCCTACACCGACGGGCGTGGCTATTCGGCGGCGCGAATCCTGCGCGAACACGGCTATGCCGGCGAACTGCGCGCGGTGGGCGACGTCCTGCTGGACCAGCTTTCGCACATGCGCCGCTGCGGCTTCGACAGCTTCGCGCCCAACCAGGCGATCGATCGCGCAGCGGCGGACAAGGCGCTGGCCACCTGGCCCGAGGTTTACCAGAAAACGGTCGATGGCCGGGCGGCGATCTGGGCCAAGCGGCACGGGCTGGCCTGACATGGCGGAAACGGCGGCGCGCAAGCAGGATTCCCGGGCGCAGGGCCGGCGCGTCGATCTGATCGACACCGCGCCGCGCTTTACCGAAACCGACGCGATCCGGCTGAACAACCTGTTCCGCGGCAGCGACACGCAGGACATGCTGCGGGGCGTGCTGCGCGACCGGCTGGCTGGCGATCTTGCCGTCGTGTCCAGCTTCGGCGCGGAAAGCGCGGTGCTGCTGCACCTGATCGCGCAGATCGATCCGGCGACGCCGGTGCTGTTCCTCGAAACGCACAAGCATTTCCCGGAAACGGTCGCCTACCGCGACGAACTGGTGGCGCACCTGGGGCTGACCGGGCTGCAGATCGTGGAGCCGGACGCCGAGGTGCTCGCCAAGAAGGACGACAACGGCCTGCGCTGGTCGTGGGACCCGGACGGCTGCTGCGAAATCCGCAAGGTGCAGCCGCTGGCGAAGGCGCTGCTGCACTTCGATGCCTCCATCACCGGCCGCAAGGGCTTCCAGTCCGCCACGCGCGCGGGGCTGCCCCGCTTCGAGATCGATCATTCCGACGCGCAGGGCCGCCTGAAGATCAATCCGCTGGCGAGCTGGACCAAGGACGACCTCGAAGGCTGGATGGACCGGCATGGCCTGCCACGCCATCCGCTGGTGGCGCTGGGCTACCCCTCGATCGGCTGCGCGCCCTGCACCAGCAAGGTCGCGCCCGGCGAAGACCCGCGATCGGGCCGCTGGAAGGGCTGGGACAAGACCGAATGCGGCATCCACGTGCCGGGATCGACCGACAGCGGTTCCGGCATCGACGACGTGCCGCCGGGATACGATCCGATCTTCTGAGGCCCTGCAAGGCCCCGGGCGGCGCTCAATCGAGCGCGTCCAGCCATTCCGCGATCATGCGGCGCCCGGCGGAAACCGCGTCCGGCCCGTGCGCCTCGTGCGCCGCGCGCAGCGTTTCCGGGCTGTGGCCGGCTGCCGCGACATCGTCCGGGGACTGTTCGATCCAGGCGTCGAAGCGGGGGTCTTCGCCCATTTCCGCGTGGAATTGCAGCGCCAGCAGATTGCGCCCGCGCCGGAACGCCTGGTGGCGATAGACGTGGCTCGACGCCAGCAGTTCCACGCCTTCGGGCAGATCGAACGTATCGCCGTGCCAGTGCAGCACCGGCACGCCTGCGACATGGCGCAACGGGCTGTCCCCGGCATGGACGCTGACGGGGTGGAAGCCCACCTCCCTGGCGCCGCCGGGATAGACGTCCGAGCCCATGGCGGCGGCGATCATCTGCGCGCCGAAGCAAACGCCCAGCGTGGGCCGGTCCGCTTCCAGCCGCAGCGCCAGCCGGCGCATCTGGCAGCGGATCCAGGGGTGGGCTTCGTGTTCATAGACACCCATCGGGCCGCCCATCATGATGAGCAGGTCGGGTTCGCGCAGATCGAGCGAGCCAAAGGCCGGGTCCGACACGTCGATGCGGTCGACCGCGTATCCCGCCTGCTCGATCGGGTCTCGATAGCCCGCCACCCCCTCGTGGGGAACGTGGCGAATGATCAGCGCTGTCTTCATCTTGCCTTTGGTCACCCATCCGCAATCTGGTGTCAAAACCCCGTTTCCGGGACCGGACGGCTCACAGGCCGAGCCGGTCCCAGAAGTCGGTCGCCGTGACCGCCGCCGGTCGGGGACGCCCTTCGCCGCTGTCGCCACGCGCCCATGAGGGATGGGGCAATGGCGGCACGGCGCGGCGGCGCGGAATGCGCGCCAGGGGGGCGGACCGGGACGGGGATGGTGACGACGGGGCTGCTCTCGACATTCGCATTCTCCTGTTCACGGAACACGAAGCTGGCGAGGTCGCCCGGGTTCGTGCGCTTTAGCCGTTGGTGACGCGGAGCAAGCTGACATCCATCAAAAGCCGCGGTCCGGGCGGCGAAGGGAGAGGGAAGCGTCGCCCGGACGCCTTATATCTACCTAATCAGTTGAGTTTATCAAGGGCAGGCTTGCTTGGGCCGGGCAAAGCCTGGCTTTGCCCACGCCGATTCCTGCGGAACATGGTTCAGGCGCCAGCGCGAGCGACCGGGCTTTGCGGCGCTCTGGCAGGGCAAGCAATGGTAAACAAAGGCCTTTTCCGAGGCCGTCGCGCGGCCTGCTCTTAACCACTTCTTAGCCAGACCTGGTGTATCCCCATTAAACACAATCTTGCGGAACAACACCGATGGTCTCTGCCGAATATCAACAGGTCGATTTGAGCCAGCGCCGCAAGGCGCGCCGCACCCAGGTGGCTGCCGACGCCAAGGTGAGCGGCGACATGCTGGGCAGCGCGCTGTGCAAGATCGTGGACATTTCCACGCACGGTTCGCGGATCGAAACCTATTCCGAACTCAGCCCCAACGCGGACATCTGCCTGCGCATTCCGCCCAATATCCTGGTCGACGCCAAGGTGGTGTGGACGAACGGCTATGTTTCCGGCTGCCAGTTCCTCAAGCCCATCGCCGAGGACCTGCTGGAAGCCGTTTTCGGCATCCTCCCGCAAGGCCGCGCCCACGCGCATTGACGCCTTCCCTTCCCGAGCTTCCTCCCGAGACCCCTCCGGATCACCGTCCGGAGGGGTTTTTGCATGGCGATCGCCACAAACGGGCGGAGAACGCGCCAGAAACGGGGCTAGAAACGGGGCCAGAAACGGGAAGGCCCGCCACGCGGGCGGCGTGGCGGGCCAGCTTTCCTCCCCAGGAAAGTTCCTTGCGGGATCAGCGCCCCATCGCGCTGCCGAGCCGGTGGTAGAGGTTCGAGAACTTCACCGATTCCGGCTGGTCCTCGATCGCCTTCAGGTAGTGCAGTACGGCTTCGCGGATCAGCTTGAAGTCCTCGGTCGAGAGGACCGCGCGGGCACGTGCAGGTTCAGCCATGGTGGGTCTCCTTCTTGGATCTTCGGGGCGTGATTGCCGCGAGGATTGCTTTGTCTTCGCCGCCGCTCAGGCGGCGAACTGCTTCCCTCCGCCGCGTCAGGCGGCGAACTGGTTCATCGTGTTGTGGGCGCCGCCGGCCTTGAGCGCGGCTTCCCCGGCGAAGTATTCCTTGTGGTCGTCGCCGATGTCGGAGCCGGCCATGTTCTGGTGCTTCACGCAGGCGATGCCCTGGCGGATTTCCTCGCGCTGGACCTGCTTGACGTAGCCCAGCATGCCCTCTTCGCCGAAATAGCGCTTGGCAAGGTTGTCGGTGCTGAGCGCGGCCGTGTGATAGGTCGGCAGCGTGATCAGGTGGTGGAAGATGCCCGCCTCGCGCGCCGCGTCCTTCTGGAAGGTGCGGATGCGCTCGTCGGCCTCGACGCCCAGCTCGGTGCCGTCATAGTCCACGCTCATCAGCCGCGCCCGGTCATAGGCGGAAACGTCCTTGCCGGCCGCTTCCCAGGCATCGAACACCTGCTGGCGGAAGTTCAGCGTCCAGTTGAAGCTGGGCGAGTTGTTATAGACCAGCTTGGCGTTGGGGATCACCTCGCGGATACGGCTGACCATGCCGCCGATCTGGCCGATGTGCGGCTTTTCGGTTTCGATCCACAGCAGGTCCGCGCCGTTCTGGAGCGAGGTGATGCAATCGAGCACGCAGCGATCCTCGCCGGTTCCCGGACGGAACTGGTAAAGGTTGGAAGGCAGGCGCTTCGGCTTCATCAGCTTGCCATCGCGGGTGATGAGGACATCGCCGTGGCCGAGGTTGGCGGTATCGACCTCCTCGCAATCGAGGAAGCTGTTGTACTGGTCGGCGATGTCGCCCGGTTCGCGGACGAAGGCGATCTGCTTGGTCAGGCCCGCGCCCAGCGAATCGGTGCGCGCCACGATGATCCCGTCATCGACGCCCAGTTCCATGAAGGCGTAGCGGACGGCGCGGATCTTCGCGAGGAAGTCCTCGTGCGGAACGGTGACCTTGCCGTCCTGGTGGCCGCACTGCTTCTCGTCCGAAACCTGGTTCTCGATCTGGATGCAGCAGGCGCCCGCCTCGATGAACTTCTTGGCCAGCAGGTAGGTCGCCTCGGCATTGCCGAAGCCGGCGTCGATATCGGCGATGATCGGCACGACGTGGGTTTCGAAATCGTCGATCTTGTGCAGCAGGCGGTGGGTGTTGACCGCGTCGCCCGCGGCCTTCGCCGCATCCAGATCGCGGAACAGCATGCCCAGCTCGCGCGCGTCCGCCTGCTTCAGGAAGGTGTAGAGTTCCTCGATCAGCGCGGGAACGCTGGTCTTCTCGTGCATCGACTGATCGGGCAGCGGGCCGAACTCGCTGCGCAACGCGGCGACCATCCAGCCCGAGAGGTAGAGGTAGCGGCCCTTGGTGGTGCCGAAGTGCTTCTTGATGGAGATCATCTTCTGCTGGCCGATGAAGCCGTGCCAGCACCCCAGCGACTGCGTGTAGTTCGCGGGATCGGCGTCATAGGCGGCCATGTCGCGGCGCATGATCTTCGCGGTATAGCGGGCGATGTCGAGACCGGTGTGGAAGCGGTTCTGGAGGCGCATCCGCGCGACCGATTCCGGTTCGATGCCATCCCAGGTCTGCTGAAACGGGCCGATCGCCTTGCCGGCTTCGACGATGGTCTGGTGGTAGGTCATGGTATCCGATTCCCTTCCGCGTCATGCGTCTGTGCTTGAGGCCGGGATAGGCGGCCGAATCGGCCCGCGGAACCGCGCGCGCGGTCTTTTTGTCAAACTTTACAGATTTCAGTTGTAAAGTTGTACAGGCATGACAGGATGCCACGCATGGCCAGCATGCCCCCTTCCGCCAAATCCCCCGCCCGCCCGCTCTACCTGGGGCCGCGCATCAAGCGCCTGCGCCGCGAACTGGGCCTCACCCAGCAGGCCATGGCCGAGGAACTGGGCATTTCCCCCAGCTACATCGCCCTGCTGGAACGCAACCAGCGCCCGCTGACCGCCGACCTGCTGCTGCGCCTCGCCCGCGCCTACAAGCTCGACATGGCGGACCTCGCCGCCGACGAGCGCGACGATTACGCGCGGCGGCTGGGCGATGCGCTGCGCGATCCGATCTTCGCCGATATCGACCTGCCCGCGCTGGAAGTAGCCGATGTCGCCACCAACTTCCCCGGCGTGACCGAGGCCATGCTGCGCTTGCACGGCGCCTACCTGCGCGAGCAACAGGCGCTGGCGGCGCAGCGCGGCCAGGGCAGCAGCGATCCGGCGGCGGACCCGGTGGGCGAGGCGCGGCGCTTCGTGGCCGCGCGGCGCAACTACTTCCCCACGCTCGATTCGAAGGCGGAGGAACTCGCCGCCGAGATCGAGCGTGCCGGCGGCGGCGCGGAATGGCTGCGCCAGCAGGGCGTGCGCGTGCGCCTCCTTCCGCCCGACGTGATGATGGACGCGATCCGCCGCTATGATCGGCACAACGAACAGTTGCTGCTCGACGATACGCTGCCGCCGGCCAGCCGCGCCTACAACATCGCGCTGCACATCGCCTATACCGCGCTGCGGCCCGAGATTGCGGCGATCATCCGGGGCGAAAGCTTCGCCAGCCCCACCGCCGCCAACCTCGTGCGGCGCGCCCTAGCGGGCTATGCCGCCGCCGCGCTGGTCATGCCCTATGACCGGTTCGCCCGCGCGGTGGAGGCCCGGCGCTACGACATCGAGGCGCTGTCCGGCCTGTTCGGGGCCAGCTTCGAACAGGTCGCGCACCGCCTGACCACGCTGGGCCGGCCGGGGCAGGAACGCGTGCCGTTCTTCTTCCTGCGCGTGGACGCGGCGGGCAACGTTTCCAAACGGCTGGACGGCGCGGGCTTTCCCTTTGCCGCGCATGGCGGCGGCTGCCCGCTGTGGAACGTCCATACCGCGTTCCGCACGCCGGGCGAGATCGTCACGCAATGGCTGGAACTGCCCGACGGCCAGCGCTTCTTCTCGATCGCGCGGACGGTGGTTTCGGGCGGCGGCGGGCACGAACGGCCCCGGACCACCCGCGCCATCGCGCTCGCCTGCGCCGCCGAACACGCCGCGAAACTGGTCTATGGCGCCGGCGCCGATCCGCAGGGTGTAGCCGCCACGCCCATCGGCGTCACCTGCCGCCTGTGCAACCGCGCGCTGTGCACCGCGCGCGCCGAACCGCCGATCGGCCGCGAGATCCTGCCCGACGACTATCGCCGCGCGGCCGAACCGTTCGCCTTCGCGGAAAGCTGAGGGCCGGCCCCCGCGTGGCAGGCCCCGCCAGTGCTTGCAGCGGGGGCAACGGGGGGCTATCGGCCGCTTCCCTGTCCGTTCCGCCGCAAAGGCACCACCATCCCGTGTCCAAGATCATTCCTCTTGCCGACGTCGATCCCGCTCTGGTCGAGCAGTTGCTCGATGCCGCCTTCGAGCCGGAACGCCGCCAGCGCACCGCGTACAAGGTGCGCGAGGGCACCGAATGGCTGCCGGGCCTGTCGTTCGCCGCGCTCGACGATGACGACATGCTGGCGGGCACGATCCAGTGCTGGCCGGTGGCGTTGAACGATGCCGCCGGCCGCGCGCATCCGATGATCATGGTCGGCCCGGTGGCGGTCATGCCCGCGCTGCAGGGCAAGGGCTATGGCCAGGCGCTCGTCACCGCCAGCCTGACCGCGATCGATCCGCGCGCGCCGCTGCCGCAGGTAATGATCGGCGACCCGGAATACTACGGCCGGTTCTTCGGCTTCGCCAACGCCCACACCGGCGGCTGGCGCCTGCCCGGCCCCTACGAGCAGCACCGCCTGCTGTGCCGCACCGCCAATCCGGCCGTGCTGCCGGCGGAAGGCATGCTGGGGCCTTGGCGCGGCTGATCCGATCTGGCATCGGAATCGCGATGCCCTATACCCCGCCCCCCGAACTCGCGGCCATGTCGCTCGCGGAACTGGCCGAGGCCCACGCCGAACGCCGGTT
This sequence comes from Novosphingobium sp. SCN 66-18, assembly GCA_001725355.1. Classification (GTDB taxonomy): domain Bacteria; phylum Pseudomonadota; class Alphaproteobacteria; order Sphingomonadales; family Sphingomonadaceae; genus Novosphingobium. Next base: position 7,243 of record MEGD01000062.1, on the reverse strand, counting down.
GCCCCCGCTCGACCAGTGGGCACCCGAACGCACGGGCGACAGCCACATGCGGATCGCGGCGGACGGGACGTGGTTCCACGAAGGATCGCCGATCCGCCGCCCGGCCATGGTCCGCGCCTTTTCCGGCCTGCTGCGGCGGGAAGCGGACGGCGGGCACTGGCTGGTCACCCCGTTCGAGAAGCTGTCCATTGAAATCGAGGACGCGGCGTTCGTCGCCACCGACATGCAGGTACGGCACGAGGACGATGGAAACCGGCCGGTGCTGGCCTTCCGGCTCAACACCGACGACGTGGTGCTGGCGGGGCCGGAGCATCCGCTGCGCGTGGCGGGCACCGCCGATGTCCCCGCGTTCTACCTCACGGTGCGCCACGGCGCGGAAGCGCGGCTCAACCGCAGCACGTATGGCCAGCTGATCGACCACGCGCTGGCGGTCTCCGGAGACGGCGCACTCGCGGTAGAAAGCATGGGCGCGCGTTTCCCGCTGGTGCCCGCCGCATGAACGCACCGCTGCTCGACCGGCTGACCGCGCTCTACGCCGACGGCCATAGCCGCGCGCTCGACGACCTCTACAGCGACTGGCGCGCGCCCAGTGACCGCGCGCTGCGCGACGCCGCCGTGCTGATCGCCGTGACAGACCGGCGGGACCATCCCGATGGGCCTGGTGTGCTGGTTACCCACCGCCCCTCGCACATGCGCGCGCACCCGGGGCAGGCGGCGTTTCCGGGCGGCAAGCTGGAACCGGGCGAAACCCCGATCGAGGCCGCGCTGCGCGAGGCGGAGGAGGAGCTGGGCCTGCACCGCCGCCACGTGACCGTGATCGGCGCCACCGATACCTTCCGCACCGGCACCGGGTACCACATCACGCCCGTCCTCGCGGTCGTGCCCGAAGGGCTGGCGCTGGAGCCCAACCCCAACGAAGTGGCCGAGTGGTTCGAGCCGCCGTTCGGCTACGTGCTCGATCCCGCCAACCAGGTCCGCAAGACCGCCTTCCACGAAGGCATCGAACGCGCCTACCTTGAAATCATGTGGCACCAGCATCGCATCTGGGGCGTGACCGCCGGGATCATCGCCAACCTCTCGCGCCGGATCGCGTGGGGGTCATGACCGGCCACCTGCCCGCCGCCCCGTGGACGCAGCGCGCGGATCTCGCCGCGCTGGTCGCCGCGCTCGATCCGCTGGAGCAGGGCAACTGCCGCTATGTCGGCGGCGCGGTACGCGACACGCTGCTGGGCGCGCCGGTCAAGGACATCGACATGGCGACCCAGCTCGTGCCGCAGGAAACCGTGGCGCGGCTGGAAGCGGCCGGCATCCGCACCATTCCCACCGGCATCGCCCATGGCACCGTCACCGCGCTGCTGCCCGAAGGCGGGGTGGAGATCACCACGCTGCGGCGCGACGTTTCCACCGACGGCCGCCACGCCACGGTCGCCTTCTCCACCGCATGGCGCGAGGACGCGGCACGGCGCGATTTCACGATCAACGCGCTCTATGCCGATCCGCGCACGCTGGCCGTCACCGATTTCTTCGGCGGGCTCGACGATCTGGCCGCGCGCCACGTCCGCTTCATCGGGGAGGCGGAGCAGCGCATCCGCGAGGATTACCTGCGCATCCTGCGCTATTTCCGCTTCCAGGCGCGCTTCGGTACGCTGCCCGCCGATGCCGAGGCGGAACGCGCCTGCGCGGCGCTGGCGGCGGGGATGAAGGGCCTTTCGCGCGAGCGCATCGGCTGGGAACTGCTCACCCTGCTCGGCCTGCCCGATCCCGCGCCCACAGTGCGGCGCATGGCGGAGCTGGGCGTGCTGGCGCAAGTGTTGCCGGAAGCGACCATGGCCGGCCTCGACAGTCTCGAAGCGCTGATCGCCAGCGAACGGCGCGAAGGGCTGGCTCCCGACGCCCTGCGCCGGCTGGCCGCGCTCCTCCCCGCCGATCCGCCCATGGCCGAACAGGTGGCGGCACGGCTGCGCCTGTCGATCGCCCAGCGCAAGCGGCTGGCCACGGCGGCGGCGCGCGACGGCGCGGTGTCCGATCCGCGCGGCCTTGCCTATCGCCTGGGGCGTGAGGAAGCGCTGGACCGGCTGCTGCTGGCGGGCGCCACCACCACGCCACTCACCGGCTGGGAGGTGCCCCGCTTCCCGCTCAAGGGCGGCGAGATCGTGGCGCGCGGCGTCGGCAAGGGGCCGGACGTGGCGCGCATCCTGCGCGCCGTGGAAGCGCGCTGGATCGCGGAAGGCTTCCCCGACGCGGCGCGCGTGGGCGAACTGCTGGACGCGGAACTGGGCTGACCGGAGCTTTCGGGTTCGCGCGGAAGCGTGAAACGAGAGGCCCCTACCCCCGCCACTCCCGCCGTTCCTCGGCCGCGCGCAGCACTTCGTAGGAGAGTTGCAGGGCGTGGAAAGCCTTGGCGGCTTCGGCATCGCCCGGCCGCACGTCGGGGTGGACTTCCTTGGCCTTGGCGCGCCAGGCCTTCTTCACCGTTTCGAAATCGGCGTCCGGGTCCAGCCCCAGCACTTCCAGTGCGCGCAATTCGTCGCGGCTGCGGGTGCCGTCGCCCGATCCGCCCCACTGGCTCCACGCGGACTGGCGATAGGCCTCGCCCGTGGCGCGCTCGGACTGCTCGCGCTGTTCGGCCTCTTCCTTGTCCAGCCCTTCGAAATAGTTCCAGCCGGCGTTGTATTCGGCCGCGTGCTTTTCGCAGAAATACCAGCGATCCGGGCTGTTGGGCGATTTGGGCGCGGGGCAATCGCCCTTTTCCTCGCACCCGGCGCGGTCGCAAAGGCGCACGGTCGCCGCCTCGCTCGCGGCGCCATACCCGCGCCAGCGCGGGAAACCCCAATCCACCGATCGTCGTTGACGGGCCATCACTTCTTCTTTTCGTACCAGTCCAGATAGGTGCCCAGCTGGGCATCGGAAGGGCTCAGCGAATTGCGCGCCAGCCGCGCCCAGTATTTGGCTTCCTTTGCCGATACGGCAACCCCCTTCCCGGTGGCATAGAGCCAGGCCGTGGCGGCCATGGCCACCGGCCGGTTGTCCTGTGCCGCGCGCAGGCAGTTGGCGAAGACCGTCTCTGGCTTCTGCTCGGGCGCGGTGCCGGCTTCAAGCTGGCATAGCCGGCGGCGGCCAGCGCCGCCAGCCGCGTCCGCGCCGCATCGCGTTCGCCGCCGTAGTACCCCAGCGCATAGGCGGCATAGGGATAGTCCGCCCCGGCCGCGGCCCGCCACAGGGCCATCGCCCGCGCCCGGTCCTGTTCGGGCGGGGGAGCGGTATAGAGCATGTAGGCGAGGTTCGACTGCGCCTTGGCATAGCCCGCCTCCGCCGCCTGGGCATAGACGCGCAGGGCTTCCGCGCGGTCCCCCGGGCGATCGCCCAGGAATTGCAGGAAATAGGCATAGACGGTCAGCACCGCCGGATTTCCGCTGCGCGCCGCATCGGCCAGAAAGCCCCGCGCGGCAACGGGATCGCGCGGCACGCCCAGACCGAGGTAGAGCATCGTGCCATAGACATACTGCGCCAGCTCGTCGCCGCTGCCGGCCAGCGCGGCAATCTGTTCGGGGCGCGCCCGCTTGAGGACGCGGGCTGCCAGGATCGGTCCGTCCTCGCGCGCCAGATCGTCGGGCGTAATGGCCGCGATCGCCGCGCGGGCCTCGGCCATCGCGGACGGGGCGGCGGGCGCGGCGGTGGGCAGGGCGGCGGCCGGCGCGGGCGCGACCGCCGCCGCGCGGCGCAGGTAGAACCGGTTCTGGTCCGGCAACTGGCCATAGGGAATCGGGCTCTGCACCCCGTAAGGGAACCGCTCGGTGCCGGACTTCACGTCTTCCATCACGAAGCCGATGTAGTCCGTCAGGTTCACGCCGGGCGTGGCCAGCCATTCGACCACGGCGCTGGCGAAGGGGCTGTTGGTGCCCGTGGGAAAGGGCCGCGCGTCATAGGCGACGCTGCCGCGCGCGGTGGAATAGAACACCACCCCGCCGAACCGGTCGGGCAGGCCGATAAAGCCGGGCGGTCCGTCTGGCCCCTTTTCGTCCGCGTCGACGACGCGCACGATCGCGGCGCGGCTGCGGCAGGCATCGAGGAAGGCGACGGGATGCTTCGCGCGGTTGGCGGCGGCCAACGGCTCGGCCAGATTGACGAACAGGCCGCGCAAGTTGGCGCGGCTGGTCTCGGTGGGCGCATCGGACGGCACAAGGTAGTTGTCGCCCGCATATTCGAAGCCGTGCCCGGCGAAATAGAAGACCGCGGTTTCGGCCTTCGCCGCCAGATCGCCGAACAGGGCGACGGCAGCGGCAAGATCATCGCGCGAGGCGTCCTCCAGCAGGATCACGCGGAAGCCGCTGGCGGCAAAAGCGGCGCAGACCTGCCGCGAATCCGATCGGGCATTGTCGAGCTGCTCCCAGCGCTGATCGAGGTAGCGACGGTTGCCGACCACGAGCGCCACCCGGTCGCTGGCGACGTCGGCATCGCAGCGCGGCGGCGGCGCGGCCGCCACGGCCGGCCCCGCCAGCGATGGCGCCAGCAGGAACAGGGCAAATGCCAGAAGCTTCCGGATCATACCTGCATCTCCACGCACGCCACGGCCTCCCGCTTGCCGCGCCCCCTCCAAAAGCAACGTCCCGGGGCAAGGCTTGTCAAGCCATGCCCCGGGACAGCCGTTGTTGGGAAGCCATTTTATGCCGCCGCCGCGATGGGTCGCGGCAGCACACGCAGGAAACGGCTTACTGCACCGTCACGGTCACCGCGCGACGGTTCTTGGCCCAGCTTTCCTCGTCCGAACCCAGCGCGATCGGGCGTTCCTTGCCATAGCTGACCGTGGTGATGCGCGAAGCATCGATGCCCACGCTGGTCAGGTAGTTCTTGGCGGCATTGGCGCGGCGTTCGCCCAGCGCGATGTTGTAATCGCGCGTGCCCCGTTCGTCGCAATGCCCTTCGATGGTGATCTTCTTGTCGGGATAGCGCGCCAGCCACTGCGCCTGGCTTTGCAGAATGGCCTGCGACTGCACGTCGACGTTGTAGCGATCGGTGTCGAAATGGATCGTGTCGGACGTCACCGAGGCCACGAAATCCTCCTGGCTGCCCGGCGTCGGGCCAGCCGGCGTCGTTACCGGGGGCGTGGTGGTGGTGGTCGTCGTGGTCGGGGCCGGCGGCAGTTCCTTCGGCGCCTTGGGCGCGCAGGCGGCGAGCGTCAGGCTGGTGACCAGGGCGCTGGTGAGCAGGATCTTGCGATGCACAGCATTCTCCTTGTGCAAGAGAGGGTACGGGGGAGGAAAAGCGGGACGAACGCAAATGTTTGGCAGTAGGTACGATGGAGCGAGAGAAAAGTGCGACGGAAAGCGCCTTGATACAACCCCCTGCGGCCCGTTGCGTTCCGTTACGGCAGCACCGGCCCCCAGGCCGGGTCCGATCCGTCAACAGGGGTGTTGAGCTTGCGCTCGTTGCGGCCGGTCAGGTCGACCTGCCAGATGCCGGTACGGCCACTGTTCCGCTCGGTGCGGAAGAACTGGATGATGCGGCCATTGGGCGACCAGGTGGGCGCCTCGTCCTGCCAGCTGTCGGTCAGGTCGCGCAGGCCGGTGCCGTTGGGGCTCATCACCGCGATGCGGAAGTTCCCCGCGATGTGCGTGAAGGCGATCTGATCGCCGCGCGGGCTCCATTCGGGCGTCGCCGCCCGGCCCCCGAAGAAACTGATGCGCTTCTGGTTCGATCCGTCCGCGTTCATCACATAGATCTGCTGGCCGCCCGAACGGTCGCTTTCGAACACGATCTTGCTGCCATCGGGCGAATAGCTGCCGCCCACGTTGATGCCGGGGGTGTTGGTCAGCTGCTGCGATGGGCCGCCGTTCGCCGAGACGCGATAGATGTTGGTGTTGCCGCCCGTGGCCATCGAATAGAGGATCCACTTGCCATCGGGCGACCAGCGCGGCGCGAAGGTGGGATTGGTGCTCTGCGTCACCAGCCGCTGCTGCCCGGTGCCGATATCGTAGATGTAGATGCGCGGCGCGCCGTTCAGATAGCTGAGATAGACGATCTGGCGGTAATCGGGCGAATAGCGCGGGGTCAGCGCGGTGGCCTGCCCGTTGGTGATGAAGCGGTGGTTCGCACCGTCCGAATCCATGATCGCCAGCTGCTTGCGGCGATGGTCCTTCGGCCCGGTTTCGGCGATATAGGCGATCTTGCTGTCGAAGAACGGGCTTTCGCCGGACAGCCGCGAATAGACCATGTCGGCGCACTTGTGCGCGGCGCGGCGCCATTCCTCGGGCTTCACGATATAGCCCTGCCGGCCCAGCTCGCTGCCCAGCTGCACGTCATAGAGATAGCAGCCCACGGTCAGGCGGCCGTCCGGGTTGCCCTTGACGAAGCCCTGTACCAGCATTTCGGCCGAACGCCCGCGCCAGCCGTCGAACGCGGGCGCGGTCACTTGCGCGAACTCGATCGCCGGCAGCGCGTCCGGCCCCACCGGCTTGAACAGGCCGTTGTTCTTGAGATCGTTGTAGATCACCCGCGCCAGGTTCTTGCCCAGCGCGGCGGTGTTCCCGCCATCGGCCGAGGTCGGCACCGCCTGGTCGGTGGCGAAGGTGGGGATGGCGATGCCAAGGTCCTGCCAGGCATTGTCATCGGTGACCGAGCCGGTCAGGCCGCCATCGTCATGCGGCGCGGCGGGGGTCGCCGGAGTCGGGGCAGCCGAGGGGGGCAGCAATTGCGCCTGCGCGAAAGCCGGCGCGGCGATGCCGAGCGGCAGCAGGGCAAGGCTGAACAGAAGGACGGTCTGGCGCGAGGTCATTGGGACAATTTCCTGTCGAAGCGGAACTGCGCGATGCGCTTCCAGCCATTGTAGTATTGTGCGGGGAGGTTGAAAGGCGCCGCAAGCTGCACCGCGCGGATCGCCATTTCGGCATGGCGCTGCGCCTGCGGGCGGTTGGCATCGGTGATGCCGGATTGCTGGACGACGCGCGGACGCCCGGCCAGCGAGCCATCGGGATTGAGATCCCAGGCCAGGACCGTGACGAGTTGGTCCGCGTCGGCCCCCTGCGGCGCGGTCCAGTGTGGCTTGACCTGGCGCGAGATCGCGCTGGAGAGCGACGCCTTCACCTCCGGCCCGATCGTGGCGGCGGGCGGCGTGTGCGCGGTGCCGGGCGTGGTCGCGCCGGCCACGCCCTTGAGGAAATCGCTGCCGACGAAGCTGCCGCCCGCCGGCGCATCGGGGCGGCGGCGCGGACGGTCGTCACCGGCGCGGGCGGGCGCGGCCTGCGGG
>MEGD01000061.1 GCA_001725355.1 Novosphingobium sp. SCN 66-18 | reverse complement strand
CCTCGCGCAGCCATGCCTCGTACTCGCAGCAGATCGCCTGTCGGACTGCGGCATCCGGACCGATCAGCTCCGCCTCAGGGGGCCATTTGCCTTGGGCAAGGCGAAGGAGCTTGGCGATCGCAGTGCGCGGCAACATATGCCAGCGCACGCTGGGCAGCCGACCATACTCGGCCGCAAAGTCCCGCGCTGCATAGGCAAAATATTGAGCAACCTGCGCCGGCGTCACAGTGGCGACTTGGATATCGCACTCGGCCAGATAATCGAGAAACGCGCGTGCGTAGAGGCGATGGTTCGCTACGACCACCGGGTTATAATTCTGCGTCGTGAGCAAATTCGAGAGTTCGGCGATCAACTCGTCGTGCAATTTCAACATGCTTTTATCCTCAGCTGGTCCAGAGACCGCCGAGGTTCGCAATCAAAATAATGCGCAGCAACTTCGTGCCGCACCCCTGGAATCCCGCGCCTACGCCGCGTTCCTTCGCATTACCGCTTCCTCGCGATAAACGATCATCCACCAGAACCTCGAAGCCGCGCTCGAACTCACCGGCATCGTCGATGGGCTTGAGAACAAGACACTCAACAGCGGCGCCAAGGCGGCCGCGCGCAGCCGGTTCGAGGGGACCAAGCAGCGCTTCTTTGCGCAGGTGCTGCTCTCGCTGAAGCTGCCTTCGATATATCCCGCGATCGAGGAGCATCTGGGCGAGGGCGACAGCGTGGTCGTCCAACTTGTTAGCACGGCGGAATCCATCCTCAACCGGCGGCTCGATGAACTCGAACCGGCTGAGCGTGAGGCGCTCGACATAGCCTATGACTGCAAGGAGTACGTCGTCGACTATCTGACCCGGGCCTTCCCGACCCGGCAGATGGAGGAATACACGGACGAACTCGGCGACGTGCGCTCGCGGCCGATGTGGGACGAGGCGGGCAATCCGGTCCACAACCCGCAGGCCGAGGCTGCCCGCGCCGACTTGATCGAGCACATCTGCGCCATGCCGCCGATCCCGACCGCGCTCGACGCGCTGCTTGAACACTATGGTGTGAGCGCGGTGGCCGAGGTCACGGGACGCAGCAAACGCCTGGTCCGTGATGGCTCGGGCCAGCAGCGGCTCGAAAGCCGTTCACCTCGGACCAATCTTGCCGAGACGACTGCCTTCATGACCGGGGCCAAGCGCATCCTCGTGTTCTCCGATGCGGGCGGCACAGGCCGCAGCTACCACGCCAGTCTTGATGCCAAGAACCAGCAGCGCCGGGTCCATTTCCTGCTCGAGCCCGGATGGCGCGCAGACCGAGCAATTCAGGGCCTGGGGCGCACCCACCGTACGCACCAGGCCTGTTCGCCTCTGTTCCGCCCAGTCACCACCGACTGCAAGGGCGAGGCGCGGTTCACCAGCACGATCGCGCGGCGCCTCGACGCACTGGGAGCGCTGACCCGCGGCCAGCGCCAGACCGGCGGGCAGGGGATGTTCGATGCGTCCGACAACCTCGAGAGCATCTACGCCAAGCACGCGCTCCACGACTGGTACGGCCTGCTGGCGACGGCCAAGCTCAAAAGCACGACCTTGTCCGAGTTCCAGCGGATGAGCGGGCTCGAACTCACCGATCAGGACGGGGTCCTGCGCGAGGACCTGCCGCCGATCCAGCGCTGGCTCAACCGCATCCTCGCGATGAAGATTGCCGTCCAGAACGCCATCTTCGACGAGTTCCTGACCCTTGTCGAAACCCGCGTCTCGGCCGCCAAGGAAGCCGGGACCTTCGACATTGGCGTCGAGACGGTGGCGGTCGAGGCCTGCGAGGTGCTGTCCGACACGGTGATCCGAACCGATCCCGTGACGGGCGCGACCTCGCACCTGCTGGAGTTGTCGCTGACCCAGCGGCGCAAGGTCCTCTCGCTCGAACGGGTGCTCAAGTTGGCATCTTACGAGGAACAGCCGCTGTTCCTGCGCAATGACAAGTCGGGCAAGGTCGCGCTCGCGGTTCCGGCGCCCTCGCACATGGACGAGGAAGGCCAGATGATCCGCCGCTACGAGCTCGTGCGGCCGCTGCGCAGCGAGTACCTGCGCGCTGACCGGCTCGACGAGTCCGCTTGGGAGCCTGTTACCAAGTCCCGGTTCAGCGCATTGTGGGACGAGGAATACGCCGCCGATGAGAGCCAGCTCGTGACCGAGACCGTCTATCTCGCAACGGGGCTGCTGCTGCCGATCTGGGGCGCGCTTCCCAAGGAGGACCTCACCGTCAACCGCATCGTCGACAAGTCAGGTGCTTCTTGGCTCGGCCGCCATGTCCACGACCTCTACGTCGATGCGACCCTCGAGAAGCTTGGGGTTGCCCGCAAGGCGCAGACCGATCCTGCCAAGATTGCCGCCGCCATTCTCGGCGGTGGGACATGGAAGGCCCCGCATCCGCTCAATTTCACGATCCGCACGGCCCGCGTGAACGGCTCCCGAAGGATCGAGATCGTCGATGCCGAAGCTGCGCGCATCCCCGAGCTCAAGGCCAAGGGCTGCTTCACCGAGATCATCGCCTACAAGACGCGCGTGTTCGTGCCGGTGGACGGAGCAAGCGAAATCCTTTCGAGGATCATCGCCTAGGGTTCTGCTTGCGTCATTGCCGGTCAGATGGATTCGGCGTGGCCACTGAGGATCGAGGCGGTGACGAACAGGCCATGCGCCTCAAGTGATCGCAGGTAATCCTCAGCGGACATTTCCGGCCGCTTTAGCCGAATACGCAGAGTGCGGATGGCGGCAACTGCCTTGCCCTCATCGAGCGCGATGGTGTCTGCGATGAACTCGTCGGCGGTTCGCGCTTCGATGTTGAGCGGCGCGAGAATTGCCGCCGGGAAATCGCTGATGTTTTCAGTCACGACAGCCTGTGCTTGGGTCTGGACCGCGGCGGCGAGGACATGCTCGTCATTGGCGTCGGGAAGTCCGAATTTCAGAGCCTCGACCGAAGCGTGCGCCTCAACGAGTGCCTCGGGAAAGGCCCGGTGCATCGCCTCGACCGATCGCCCAGCCCTGGCGGACGCGTCCTCGAACCCACGCTCGGCAAAGATCTTGTCCAAGGCCGCGCCGGTCTCATCAAGGATGCGCTGCGACCAGCGCACACGGAAGAATTCCGCCTCGGCGAGGGTCAGCAGCAGGTCACGACGCGGCGCGCTGACCAGTGTGCAGGCATCGACCAGAGCGGTGTAGCGATTGGCGAACATGGCAGGGTCAGATCAATACAGGTCCGAGCCGTCCGCAATCAGTTCGTCCATCGCCTTCGAACGAATCTTGTCGCGCGCTGCCTTGTACGCAAACACGTCCTCGGCCTTGAGCCGCCGATGCCGTCCTACCATGCTGTGCGGGATGTCACCCTTCTCGATCAACCGGATCAGGTAAGGGCGGGAAATGTTGAGCAGATCTGCTGCCTGCTGCGTCGTCAACATCTGCTGGATCGGCACGAGCGTGACGGCATCTCCGCTCCCGATGTGACGCAGCAACTCGAGGAACAGGTCCGACATCGCCGGTGTCAGCGAGATTTCTACCGGCTTCCTGGTCTTGGGATCCGGTATGTGCAGCTTGGCCTCGCCGGCCTTCTGCGAGGCAAGGATGCGCCGAAGCTGGTTGGCGATCTGGCGATCGTCGGCAGAGGGCAGCCTGTTGCCGAAGGGCAAGGCATTGGCTGGCAGTGTCATCGTTTCTCTCCGCTGATGGCGATATTCCCTAGCGCATATTCGCAATAAACGCAACCAAGTTGTGCAATCTGGGTTCCGCGGACGATCCGGGCCGTGAGGCATAAATCTAAAATTTATGCCTCACGGCATCGAGCGAGCCACCTTGGGACGCGCAGTCTTTCCCGCGAAATCGGGCATTCCTGAAACCATGAGGGGAGGGGGGCTGGAAGGGGTGAGCCGAAGGGCTCGGCCAAATCCGGCTTTCAGGAGCACCCCCATGAACGACATCGAGTTGATTCCGCTCGGCAAGCTGCGCTTGTCCGAAGCCAACGTCCGCAAAAACGACAGCAACCTCTTCATTGAGGAACTCGCCGCCAATATCGAGGCCAAGGGCCTCCTCCAGAACCTGATCGTCGTGCCCGCCAAGAAGCGCGGCATGTTTGACGTCACCGCAGGCGGACGCCGCCTGCGCGCGCTCAACTATCTCCTCGGCGCAGGCAAGCTCCCCAAGGATCACCCCGTCGCCTGCCGCGTCCTCGATATCGATGCCGCCGAGCAGTCCGAGCTCTCGCTGATCGAGAACGTCATCCGCCTCGACATGACCCCGACCGACGAGATCCGAGCCTACAAGCACTTCGTCAATGAGGGCAGCGACCTCGACGCGATCGCCAAGCGGTTCGGCCGCACGCGCCGGTTCATCGAAGGCCGCCTGCGGCTTGCGGACCTCGCCGATCCGATCTTCACCGCGCTCGAGGAAGGCAAGATCACGCTCGATGTCGCCAAGGCCTATGCGACGACGCCCAACCATGATCGACAGATGATGGTCTGGAACGAGCTGTCGAACTCCTGGCAGGGCAACAACCCTGACTCGATCCGCCGCATGGTCACGCACAGCGCGATCCGTTCGTCCTCGCCAATGGCCAAGCTCGCCAGCGAAGCCGACTACCTCGCGGCCGGCGGCAAGATCGAGCGCGACCTCTTCACCGAAGACGGCGGCGAGACCTGGATCGATGCCGAAATCGCCCAGCGCATCGCCGGCGAGAAGCTCCAGGCCTTTGCGGCCAAGGTCGCCGCGACTTCGGGCTACGCCTGGGTACGCCCGATCCTCGAGACCCGCGTCACCTACAACGCGACCGAAGACCTCCACCAGGTCCACCTCGAACCAGCACCGCTCACCGAAGCGGAACAGGTCGAGGCCGACAAGCTGCTCGAGACGATCTCGGCGCTCGAAGCCGAAAGCGAAACCCTCGACGAAGACGACGAGGCTGCCGCCGCCGAGTTCCAGGCACGATGGGATGCCGCAAGCAGCGCCTACGATGCGCTCCACGACAAACCCCCGGTGATCCCCGAGGAGATGAAAGCCAATGTTGGCTGCTTCGTGATCATCGGCACTGATGGCCAACCCGCGGTTGCGAGCGGCCTCTACAGCGACAAGCCGCTCGAACGCCGCAAGGCGCGTGGCGGTGACGTGGGCGAGGGCGCCAGCGGGGCCGCAGCCGAGGGCACTAGCGCCTCGTCCGCCCCCAAGCCGCTTTCGCAGAAGCTGGTCGAGGAACTCGCTGTGCAGCGTCGCGACATTCTCGCCATCAACCTTGCCTCGAACCCGGCGATCGCGCTCGACTACCTGATCTTCGCCATCGCTGACTCCCGCGCGCTCTACAGCGCGCAGGCCTTGGGCACGACGCTCCGCGCGCCGTCGCCCTCGCTTTACCTTGCCAATTACCCTGAAAGCCCGGCGCATACGCTGATGGCCGACATGCGCGAGACGCTCGACCTGTCATGGACCGAGCATCGCCGCACGGTCGACCGGTTCTCCTCATTCAGCGCGCTCGACGACGATGCCAAGGCAAGCTGGCTCGCCTGGTGCATGGCGAAGACCCTCGAGGCCAGCATGGGCATCGACAAGAAGGCGGGCCAGTCCGGCCCTGAGCCGATCGACCTTCACGACCATCTCGCCGCCCTGATGGGGATCAACGTCGCCAGCCACTGGCGGCCGACCTCGGCCAATTACTTCGACCGCGTCAGCAAGCAGGCGCTGCTCGCCCACGTCAGCGATGTTGGCGGACCGACCATGGCGGCGAGCTTCATGGGCTCGAAGAAGGGCGACCTCTCGGCCTCCTGCGAGAAGCTGTTCGCCGGTGAGACCATCGTCGCCCCTGAGGTCAAGGAAGCCGCGCTTGCCTGGGTGCCCGAGGCCATGCGGTTCAGGGTGCTCACTGCGAGCGAGCCCGATGATGAAGCGCCGGTCGAGCACGCACCGGACAGCGATGCGGGCGATCTCGAACCTGCCGAGGAGCAGGACGCCCACGCCAGCGAGACCGTCGACGCCTGAACCAACCTTGCCGGCACGCTGCCCGCGCATCCGCTGCGATCTGCGACAGCGTGCCGGTCCATCCAGGAACTACCCCCATGACCATGATCACCAAGCTGCGCGCCCGGGTCTCTCCGCACGCGATTTCCAAGGTCACCCGGATCTTCAACGGGACCCTCGATGACATCTTCAACGAGCTCTTCCAGAATGCCCGCCGCGCGGGCGCGACCCGCATTACCGTCACCGCCGAGCACATGGGCGATGCCTGCCTCATCACGGTGTGCGATGACGGCGCCGGAATCGCCGACCCGGTTGACCTCCTCTCGCTCGGGGCATCCGATTGGCCCGACGAGTGCCGCGCCCGCGAAGACCCGGCAGGCATGGGCTTCTTCAGCCTTGCTGGCCTCGACACCGTGATCAGTTCGCGGAGCTCGGCGGCTGCGTTCTCGCTGGCGATTGCGGGGGATGCCTGGACCGGCGAGGCCGACATCGATGTGCTGCCTTTCGACGGCCCGCGCGGCACGGCCATCGCCTTCCGGTTCGATCCGCAGCCCGATGGCAAGCTCGAACGCTGCGTCGAGGCGGCGGCGCGGTTTCTGCCGCTTGCAGTCAGCTACAATGGCAAGGACCTCGCCCGCGCTGATTTCCTCGCCGATGCGCACAAGGTGATCGATCGGGACGGCTTTCGGATTGGCGTGTTCCGCGACCGGCATTCACCGCATATCGCGACGCTCAATTTCCACGGGCTTACCCTCAAACACGCCTTCCCGGTCGTGAAGGAAGTCCACCACACCCAGTGGTCGGTGCAGGTCGACGTGATCGACGCGCCTGATCTCGTCCTGGTGCTGCCCGCCCGCAAGGAAATTTACCGCAACGCCGCACTCGACCGTCTCTTGGCGCTCTGCCGCGAGGCGATCTTTACGGTCATCCGCGAGGAACCGTTCCACCGCCTGAGCTTCGAGAACTGGCTCGAGGCGAGCTTGTATCACGACGACTACCCGCAGGCGGCGCGGCAATTGCCGCTTTGGTACCCGACGCTCGCCCGCGACAGCTACCGCGAGGTGCCACGGTTTGCCGACCTTGAGCCGGGTGCGGCGATCTACGATGATACCGACTCCTTCGATGCCGTCACCTTCGGCCGCGCCTTACGCCGTTCGAACGGCGGCGAGATGCACCGCCTCGGCGGACCCGAGCCGCGCGCCTTCTACGAGCCGATCGCCAATTTCATCGGCTATCCCTGGTACGACGCCCTCCCGGCCTTCGTGCGCACCGGCGAGCGCTTCACCTTCGACGGCGGCATGCCTGCGGGCGAAGCCGAGGCCGTCACCCTGCGCCCCGACGCGATCACGATCGAACTCACCGACCAGCACGACCGGCGCCTCGATCTCGAAACCGACTTTGCGATTCTGGACGATGCCGACTCCTGGGGCGATCCCGACTGCGCGCGGATTGCGCTGACCCGGACCACTTCGCTTGGTCCCGACGATCTCACCGATCTCATCATCGATGCGGTGTTCTCGCCATCGGACGATTCCGATGCAGACAGCTACGACACCCAGGAGACCCGCTTCCGCCATGATGCCGCGGTGCGCGCCCACGCCATCCTCGAAGGCGAGGACGCGGCGATCCTTGCCGGCATCCGCATGGCCTTCAGCGACCGGGTCGCTTGGCGCATCCCGCACGGGCGCACGCTGCGCCTCTCCTGGTCGGGCGCCGCCTCCGACCTCTCGCTCGATCCTGCTCAGGAGGGCCTGAGCCAATGACCCGTCACCCAAAACCCGACGTCGCGCAGGTCATCACCGACCTGATCCTCGAGAAGATTGCCGCCGGCACCGCCCCGTGGCTCAAGCCCTGGACCTCGACCAGCACGCGGCCGCTGCGCCACAACGGTGTCCCTTATTCGGGGATAAACACGTTCTTTCTTTGGGCGGTCGCCGAGAGCCGGGGCTACGCCAGCCCCTACTGGATGACCTTCCGCCAGGCGCTCGAACTCGGCGCCCATGTCCGCAAGGGCGAAAGCGGCTCGTTCAGCGTGTTCTACTCCTCGGCGCGCAAGACCGACACCGATCGCGAGACCGGTGAATCGACCGAGAAGACCATCCGGTTCATGAAGTGGAACCACGTCTTCAACGCCTCGCAAATCGAGGGCTTGCCGGCGCACTACTACCCCGAGCCGCCCGATCCCAAGGCGATCGGCGAGCTTTCGGCCGGTGTGCAGGCCTTCCTCGACGCGATCCCGATCCGGGTCGTCCACGGCGGCGACAGCGCGCATTACACACCGAGCACCGACACGGTCACCTTGCCGTCGCCAAACGCGTTCCATTCGATCGAGGCGTATTTCTCGACCAGGTGCCACGAGCTCGGCCACGCCACAGGGTCGGCCAAGCGGCTCAATCGCCAGTTCGGCAAGCGCTTCGGGGACGATGCCTATGCTTTCGAAGAGATCGTCGCGTCGCTCTGCCAGGCCACCCTCTGCGCCGAATACGGCCTCCCCAATGAGCTTCACGACAGCCACGCCTCCTACATCCACCACTGGATGAAGATCCTGCGCGGCGACAAGACTGCGATCCTCCACGCGGCGGCCAAGGCCGAGCAGGCGGTGAAGTGGCTTCGCCAGTTCGATCCGGCGCTCGGTTCGACCCTGCCGGACGAACTCAAGGAGGCGGCCTGACGGCGGCCGGGAAGTCGGGGCACTGCGGCCGCTCGCAGAGCGAGCAGGAAGGGGAGGGGGTGGGAGCCCGATGCGCCAGGGGGCGCAAAGGGAGATTTCACCGATGAACTACGATCTCGACTTCCGCTATCGCCGTGCCCTGCAGCCGGACGCGCTCGCGACCATTGCCACCGCCACCCAGGCCGTGGTCGATGCGATGCAGGACGCGCGCAACGCCGGGATCGACCCGGCCCGCGATCCTGCGACCATCCTGCTTGCGCGTCACGTCGGGCGTATCGCGCTCGGACACGCGCCCGATGAGACCTTTGCCGAAGACCTGCCGCTGCGCCGGCAGTGCCTCGCCAAGATCGACGAGCTGAAATCGAAGCCCGCGCTCGTGGCGCTCGCCCGCCGCGGCATCGGTTACGATCCCGAAGCCAAGCGCGCCTTCCACCGCGAGGCGCGTTCGGCGCTGCGGGTGGCGGCGCGCCATCTGGGACTCGAACCCGACCAGTACGATCTGCGCAGCAACTTTGCGGGGCCCGCCGTCTCGGGCGAGATCACGCTCCACGGCGATGAGATCTACGTTCAGGTCTCGATCCCCTGCATCCGTCCGGGCCGTGAGGTCATGTTCCGCCGCTGCAACGGGCGCCAGGACTACCTCGGCGATCGCAACCACTTCTGCGACATCGCGGTCCTTGCCGCGCCGCAGAGTTTTCGCGCGCTCGTTGTTCGCGAGACCGGCCTTTCCATCAATCCGCGCCAACAGGCGCTCGTCTAGGAGACAAGCCCATGGGTTGGCTGTTCATGTCACGCGGCGGCATGGCCCCGTTCGCCACGCCGAAGGCCTATCTCGACAACCAGTGCACCTATCCGCCCGACCCTGAAAAGGGCCGCGTGACCGGCCTGCGAGTTCTGAAGTCGACCGTGCGCTCGGGGGCCTACTACGCCGCCTGCCAGAGCTACGACCTCGAGGCCCCGCGCGAGACCTTCGCGATCATCTGCCTTGTCAAGTGGAACCCCGGCGCGAAGAGCGGCGAAGAGTTTGGGTACAAGGACAGTGCGCCGTTGCGGCGCTGAAATGGAGTATCAGTGATGATGAGGTAAGTTGAGAATGCCTCTGCTCGCCGGACTAACCTCGGGCCTCACAAGGTCTGAAATCCCGAAAGGGACGGGGAACAATAGCATGTTCGGAAAAGGCCAGATGCGTCTTAGTCGCAAATGGAGGCGATGACGGTCAGGGCAAGGTGCGTATGGTGAAGGCTACACTGCTTAAATCCCAGTCTGCAGCAATCTATATAGCGATACTGGCGAAAGCGACTGTCACGCCAGGTCCGGATGATGACAGCGGTCTCATGTCTTGGCCGCCTGTTTCTCAGCCCATCCGGTGCGCCTCTCGTCGAGGGGTTTAGTGGACGAACGGGACACCTAACCGCGCCGCATCTCCATTCAGCGTAACTACGGGATGCCCTAAACAGGCGGCTTCTGCCGGCCTGCATGGGTACGGAGCCGCCATATTACTCAAATGCCCGGGGTAATGCCCGGGACATCGACCTCTTCGGAGGCGGCGGTGCAACTGTATAAGGTCTCGAGCGATCGGGCCGAAAGCGGGGAAGACCGGGGGAAGGGCGGCAGCTGTGATTCTTCAACCACCGATCATGGGGTGTGCTGATGCTGCCAGAAACTGTGAAAGGCCGGTTGGAGGCCATTCCGGCGCTCGTTGCGTCGGGCAAAAGGGTGAATGGACTCTATCGTCTGATGGGGTCTCGCCTCCTTTGGGAGGAGGGGCTCCAGAAGATCGGATCCAACAAGGGTGCGATGACGCCGGGTATTGACGGCGAGACCTTCGCGGACTTCGGACCGGAAGACCTCGACCCGATTATCGCCAGCGTGACGGCAGGGACCTATGATCCCAAACCAGTGCGTCGGGTGTTTATCCCGAAAGGCAAGGGCAAACGGCGTCCGCTGGGCATTCCCACGCGCGACGACCGCCTCGTTCAGGAAGTGGCGCGGCAACTGCTCGAACGGATCTATGAACCGGTGTTCTCGAACGCCTCCCATGGATTCCGGCCGGGCCGGTCGTGTCATACGGCGCTTGAACACGTCAAAGCCGTATGGACGGGGGTGAAATGGCTCGTAGATGTGGATGTCGCGGGGTTCTTCGAGAACATCGACCACGACATCCTCCTGCGGCTGTTGCGGAAAAGGATCGATGACGAGAAATTCATCGGCTTGATCGGCAGCATGCTTAAGGCGGGTGTTATGGAAGACCGGGTTCACACCCGGACCTACAGCGGCACTCCGCAGGGCGGTATCGTCTCTCCAATCTTGGCCAACATCTACCTCCATGAACTCGATATGTTCATGGCGGAACGGATCGCGGCTTTCGAGAGGGGGAAGGTCCGTGCCACGAACCCGGAATATGGGCGACTGGCTGGGCGCATCCAGAAACAACGGAAGCGCGTCACCATGCTGCGGGCCAAAGACAATGTCGACGAGGTGAAGGTTGCGGCCTCCTTGGCCAAAATCCAAACCTTACTGCCGCAAAAGCGGTCCATCCCGTCGAGAGACGCGATGGACCCCGGTTATCGCCGACTTCGTTACTGTCGCTACGCGGACGACTTCATGATTGGGGTTATCGGTAGCAAGGAGGATGCACGAAGCGTGTTCGCCGAAGTCAGGGCATTCCTGACCGAGGCGCTGGCGCTCACGGTGTCCGAGGAGAAAAGCGGTATCCGCAAGGCGAGCGATGGAGCCGCCTTCCTTGGATATGAGGTCCGCACATATACGACACGCCAACGGGTTGTCCGGAGCCGACAAGGTTCCGTCAGCTTCCTTCGTAGGCCGCCGTCGGAAGTGATGCAGCTGCATGTCCCTTGGGAGAAGGTCCACGCGTTCGCTTCTGCAAAAGGTTATGGTGATCTGTCGGTGTTGAAGCCGCGTCATCGTAGCCTGCTGCTCAGCTGCAGCGACGTTGAGATCGTCCTAGCTTACAACGCCGAATTGCGGGGTTTTGCGAACTACTATGCTCTCGCCAAGGATGTGAGCTTCAAGCTGAACAGGCTTGAGTTTCTCCAGCGGTGGAGCTTGTTCAAGACCTTGGCCAGCAAGCACAAAACCAATGTGCGAGCGGTCGTGGCCCGCATGAGGACGGGGCAGGAATTCACCATCGGCTACGACGTCGATGGCCAGCCCCGATCGGTCAAAGTCTGGAAACTGGCTCATCTGAAACGTGATCCGGCCACCTCGTCCAGGATTGATATCCAGCCTTGGACGCAGGTGTTCACCCACTCACGTACGGACTGGGTTGATCGTCAGAATGCCAAGCAATGCGAGGCTTGCGGTCGATCCGATGTTCCGTGTCAGGTGCACCATATCCGGGGGATGGCCGATGTTTCGCACCGCGGTTTTGTCTTGAGAATGAAGGTGGCACGCGCCCGCAGGACGGTGGTCCTGTGCGAGCAATGCCACTGGGATACTCACAGAGGCCGCCTGCCCGATCTACGGCAAAGTGATGGTTCGTCACAGTGGAGAGCCGCATGCGGTGAAAGCTGCACGTGCGGTTCGGCGGGGGGATCAGGGCTGACTCCATGAGCAGCACCAATCCTACCCGACTGATCGAAACGATGGGGCCGTATAACTACGACTGTCCGGCCTCGATCCTCGATCTGCTCGGGCCGCCCGGCAACGAATACGCTGCGCAGTGGCGCGAGAATTGCCGCCAGCGCCTTGCCCTGACCACGCGCCGCAAGCCGGCGCCGGGCGATATGCTGGTGCTGGCCGAGCCGCTGACCTTCACCGACGGGCAGAGCGAGCGCAGCTTCCGCGTCGTCCAGTCGGGCCGCAAGACGATCCTGCGCCGGGTGCGCGACGGGGTCGGAGTGAAGATCAGCAAGCTGATGAGCCGTGCCTGGACGATCGTGCCGCCGCCCGCGACCCCTTCAGCCTCGTGACCTGGCACCCAAGCGAGTAGCGCCATGACCGATCCCGCCCCACCTCAGCGCTCGTCTAAGCGGGCACGCCTGTGCAGCATCGAGAACGCCAATCGGATCGCAACCCGGGTCGC
This sequence comes from Novosphingobium sp. SCN 66-18, assembly GCA_001725355.1. Taxonomy (GTDB): domain Bacteria; phylum Pseudomonadota; class Alphaproteobacteria; order Sphingomonadales; family Sphingomonadaceae; genus Novosphingobium. Next base: position 971 of record MEGD01000061.1, on the reverse strand, counting down.
TGAGCACGTCCAGGGCGACACCGCCGTGGTCAAGACCGGCAATCCTCTGCAGCCGTTCCGCGTGGTGCTGGCGAGCAAGGCGGCGCCGGGGCGCACCGTCTCGCGGGTCGTGACCTGCAACGATGACGAGCCGGACGATCAGTAGGGGCCCGGACCGCGCTCGACGAACGATGATTGCCCGAGCTCGAAATCCGGGCTGGCCGATACGACCGGGCCGTCGGGCGCTTCGCTGACATAGGGCGAAATGAGGTCCTTGCGCCGCACCCGCAGTCGGCTGAGCCAGGCTGCGGTGCGTCCGCGCGCCTTGAGGACGGTCAGCAGCCAATCCATCGCCTCGGCCATCTCGACCACGCCGCGCCCGGCGAGACAGTAATAGATTGCCCGCTGGAAATCGTCGCACTGCGTGCTGAGGATACCGGCGAGCTTTGCCCGCCCACCGGGGGCGTTCTCATGCACCAGCGACACCGCCTCACGCAGTTCCCGGACCGACAGATAGGCGTCGTCCACGCCGACCCCGATGCACAGCGCCGCGATCGCCCGGCGCACCGGCGGCAGGTTCTCATCGCACGACGCATCGCGCAGGCCGATGTCGAGATCGAAATGGTCGAGGTGGCTGGGAGCGGGAATGGCGAGATCCTTTCGAAAAGAACGTAGCGTGAACGCTCAGACCCCGTCAACCGGACAGCGGAGGGGAGGGGGCACTCGGCGGGGGATCAATCTTGAAAGGAAGAACCGATGACCCAGCTTGCTCAATCCACGCCTGCCGCTTTCGACCAAAGTGCCGAGATCGCCCGGCTCAATGACGCGGCCCGTGCTGGTTCGCTGGCAACCTCACGCACCGTTTTCACGCGGGCGCTGGCCGACATCCTTGCTGTGTAGCGCGACATCGTCGGTGACTGGTCAGCGACATTGATGGTGATGTGTCAGCGGTGACGTTGGGGATAGTGTCACACGAGGTTGGCCTGGATCAA
>MEGD01000060.1 GCA_001725355.1 Novosphingobium sp. SCN 66-18 | reverse complement strand
CGAGAACGTGCTGCCGGAACTGGAGCGCTGCGTGAAGCGGCTGGGCTTCAAGGGCTGCTTGCTCAACCCCGACCCTTACGAAAATTCGGGGATCGAGCCGCCGCCGATGGGCGATCGTTACTGGTATCCGCTGTATGAAAAGCTGTGCGAACTGGATGTGCCTGCGCATATCCACTCGGCCGGATCGCGCTCTGCCCGCGCGCCCTACACGCTCAACTTCCTGCTGGAAGAAACCATGGCGGTTTACGGGCTGATCGAAAGCGACGTGTTCCGGGATTTTCCGGAGTTGAAGATCGTGTGCAGCCACGGTGGCGGCGCGATCCCCTATCATATTGGCCGCTTCCGTGCGTCGGCGATCCGCCGGGGAGAGGATTTCGTCGAGAAGATGCGCAATATCTATTACGATACGGTGCTTTACTCCGAAGAGGCGTTGCGGCTGCTGATCAAGACCGTGGGCGCTGATCGCTGCTTGTTCGGGGCCGAATGCCCCGGCGTCGGCTCGGCGGTTGATCCGCACACCGGGCGGACGCTGGATGACATTGCCCCGTTCATCACCGGCTTCGATTGGCTCAGTGATACAGAAAAGGACGGGATCATGTTCGGTAATGCCACCCGTCTGTTCCGGCTTGAGGTGCCCACCGCATGAACAGCGTTGCCGAAGCCTTGCGGCGGCTGCAGGCGATAGACACGTGCGCGCTTTCGGACGCGCTGGACCGGCTGGGATTGTCCGGACAGATTACCGGGCTGCGGCGCGAAGCCGGCACCGGGCGCATTGCGGGCGTTGCCGTTACCATGAAGCTGGGCGTGGGCGATCCGCCTCCAGGCCCGCCGCACCACCTTGGCACCACCGCGATCGAGGCATCGGACGTGCATTCGATCATCGTCGTGGAACAGCGCACCGGGGTGGAAGCGGGTTGCTGGGGCGGGTTGCTGACGCGCGGTGCGCAGAAGGCGGGTGTGCGGGCGGTGATCGCCGACGGGCCGGTGCGCGATATCGACGAGGCGCGCGACCTGGGTTTTCCGATCTTCACCAACCGGTTGACCTGCTACACCGCGCGATCGCGCGTGGTGGAAAAGGGCACCAACGTACCCGTTGAAATCGGCGCTGTGGTGGTGGCTCCCGGCGATTATATTGTCGCCGATGGCAGCGCGGTGATCGTCATCCAGCCTACAAACCTGGACGCCGTGCTGGAAGCGGCGGAGGATATCTGCCAGCGCGAAGCGGGCATGATCGCGGAAATCGAGCGCGGCACGCGGATGAGCGACGTGCTGGCCGGCAATTACGAAAACATGCTGAAAAAGGTCTGACATGGCAGAGGATCGCAACGTCGCACGGGCCCTTGCGCTTGATACGGCCACATTGTCAGACGCGCTCGACCGGCTGGGCATCGTGGGCCAGTGCTACCGGATTTCCGGTCGTGACCCCTCGTTCGAGATGGCCGGGCGCGCCTATACCATGCGGTGCGGGCCGGCGGCGAACCCGCCGGGAACGGTCGGCGACTATATTGATGACATCCCTGCGGGCTGTGTTGTGGCGATCGACAATGGCGGCCGGGAGGATGCTACCATCTGGGGCGATATCCTGACCGAGATTGCGCACCGGCGGGGGATAGCCGGCACCGTGATCGACGGGATCAGCCGCGATGTCGCGCTGTGCCGCACGCTCGGTTACCCGGTGTTCAGCAAGGGCCACTGGATGCGGACGGGGAAGGACCGGGTGCAGGTGGAACAGATGGAATGCGTGGTCAATATCGGCGGCGCACGGGTGGCGCCGGGCGATATCATGCGCGGCGATGCGGATGGGGTGCTGGTTCTGCCGCAAGCACACGAAGACGCCGTGCTCGATGCAGCGGAAGAGATTTCCGCGGCCGAAGAGCGTATCCGTGCGGCCTGTCGCGGTGGAATGCGGCTTGACGAGGCCCGCCGCCAGTTAAAATACCATTCGCTGCAAACGCGCCGGGCCGAGTAGCCTCTGCCCCATTCGCGCCGCACGAGCCCTATGCGTCGGACTGAAACACCAGTTCCAGCGCCGCCTCGATCGATGCCCGCGTGGCGAGATAGTCCGAGATCAGCGCCGCGCGATCGCGGGCGGCCAGGGCATCGATCAATTTGCGTTCGGGGCTTTCGCCGAAGGTGCGCGGCATCAGCGCGCGATAGCGATCGGTGAGCCGCCACAGACGGGTTGCTTCGCGCAACAACACCTTTTGCGGCGACAGGTCGAACAGCGCATAACGCATGTTTTCCAGTGCCTTGGCCCACTCATTGAAATCGCGGACCTGGTCAAGGGCGTCCACTTGATCAAACTGCGCGCGCAATTCCGAGATCTTGGCATCATCCGGCCATTCCGCCGTCGTGAGCAGCTGCGTTTCCAGCCAGCGGCGCAGCTTGTAGAGCTGGCGTGCTTCTTCCAGTTCCAGCGGCGCGACGAAATATCCGCGATTTTGATCGTGCAGCAGGAAGCCCTCGGTCGCGAGCAGCTTGAGCGCTTCGCGGATGGGAACCTTGCTGCGGCCGAAACGGTCGGCCAGCTGGCTTTGGCCAAGATGTTCGCCGGGCAGTAAGGTGCCGCGCACGATCAGGGCGCGAAGTTCGTCGGCAACAGCGGTTGGCAAGGATCCGCTCAATTCGTCGCTCAGCATCAATCCGCCATCCAGTTCAAAATCTAAAAGCAGGCCAAGCGGCACCTTAGGCGGCCGCGGCGCCCAACGCGAGACGGATCATGTAGCACGCTGCCAACTCCTGTCCGCCAGCCGCTCTCGTGGCTTCGTTCACCCTTCGCGGTGCGGACTTACAGTGACGTGGATGGCACCCTCCGTTCCGCGCCCGGCGGTTGCAAGAATGGCATCGTGCACCTGCGTCAGCGGGAAATCGTGGCTACACAGCTTTTCGATCGGCCAGCGCCCGCTTGCCACGATGTCGAGCGCGGTTTGCACGGCGCGATAGCTGTGACCGCGTGGCGCGCGGACCGTCAGATAGCGCTTCTTGATCTCGCCGAGCGGCACCGATGCGCCAAGCCCGTTCAGGCTGAGCCAGGCGCCCTTCGCGGCAAGCGATACGGCTTGTTCGGCGATGCGCCCGTCGGGATCGCCGGTGGTGTCCACCACCACATCCACTCCGGCACCGCCGGTGGCCCGCATGACGATCCCCGCCAGGTCTTCCTGTTCGACATCCACCGAAATATCCGCGCCGAGCTCCAGCGCCAGATCGAGCCGCGCCCGGTCGCGCGACATGCCGGCGATGATCACCGTCATGGCCCCCGCCACCTTGGCCGCCAGGGTGCAGCTCAGGCCCTGCTGGCCCGGTCCGAAGACCAGCACGGTCTTGCCGATCCCCGCCCCGCCATCGAACACCGCCCATTGCACGCCATTGCCCAGCGGCACCGCCATGGTGGCGTGCCGCGCCGACATCTGCGGGGGAATCCGGTGGATGACCGCGTTGGGGGCAAGATACATGTGCTCGGCAAAGCCGCCCCAGAGATGCGGAGCGATGTCGGCGTTGCAAGTGCCATAGCGCAAGGTGTTGAACCGGTCCTTCACGTTGAAGAAATCGGCTTCCATGCACAGCCGGAAATCCCCTTGGCGGCACCAGTGGCAGTGCCAGCAGGGGAGATATTCGTGCAGAGCAATGCGGTCGCCGGGTTTCACGCCCCAGCGCGTGGCGGCGGCGGCGCCCACTTCGGAGACGGTGCCCACAACTTCGTGGCCCATGACACAGGGCGCGGTGTTTTCCCGGCGGTACATTTCGGGGTCGCTGCCGCCCACACCCGATGCCTCCACCCGTAACAGTCCGTCGTTATCGCCGATGCGGGGAACAGGAAATTCCAGAATTTCTGTGTTCTCGATGCCGGTTTTGACGGCGGCGCGCGCTGTTGCTGTCATCTTGGCTCGACCTTCGGTGAAACGGGCGGGAATCCGGGGCTACCGAGGCCGGCCGACCAGTTGCGCCCATAGAGCTGGCCGGCGGTGCCGCCCAGCAGACTGTCCTGTTCGGCCGATGAAAGCCCTGCAACCGATGCATGCGCCAGCGCGGTCATGTAGGCATAAGTGCCCGCAGACTGGGTGATATCGGAACCCCACATCATCCGGCTTGCGCCGAACAGGTCCATCACCCGCCGGATGATCGGCTTCGCGTCTATCCCGGTCTGTTCCAGCCGGCCCAGCGGAATGGTAGTGAATTTCACGTGCGCGCCGCTGAAACGGGCGACGCTGGCGAGCAGTTCGTCCACGCCATAATCGGGCGGCGCCGCGCTGCAGTTGATCGCTCCCAGATGATCGATCACCACTGTCAGACCGGGCAGGTCGGTCAAGAGCGCGGCAATCCGGGCCAGCCCGTCCACGCGATTCCACGGGAACAAATGCACGCATACCGGCACGCCAAGATCGCGCGACGCGGCGCAGGCATCGCGGCCGGTGGAAGCATCCAGCCAGCCAAGGCCGCTACCCTTAACCAGTTCCATCAGTCGAATGCCCACCGCGCCCCGATCGCGCACCCAATGACACACCTGCTCGGCGGCATCGGGCTGGCTGGCATCGATCGAGCAGACCGCTGCAAACCGATCCGGGAACCGCGCGGCGCTATCGCAGACGTAGCTGCTGTCAAAGCCATAGATCGATCCGCGTTGCACCAGCACGGCCTTATCGACGCAGGCCGCGTCCATCTCGCCGGCGAGACGCTCGATGGTCATCGGATCTTCGAAATCCGCGTCGTTGATCACGCCGCCGGGCGGCGCAGGAGGGTAGCGCGCTGTATCGCCCGAAATAAGGTGCGCGTGGCTATCGATCATAGGGCGGCGGCCACCACAGGCTGCGCCGCGCGGATTGCCCGGTTTGTCATGAATAGTGCCTTTTCAGCTGCGCCGCCGCGATGACGATCGCGTCCAGGTCTGGTCCCTGTGCATCGTCTGCCGATCATGCGAAGGCGTTCATGGCCTTCAGTTTCTCTTCATAGGCTTGGCGTTTTTCGGGCGGGAGGAAATGCCGGAAATGCGGGCCTTTCGACATGGCGGGCAGGCTATTCGACACCAGTGTCCAGCTGCCGGCCTCGTCGTAGCTGGCATAGAGTTCACCACAGGCAGAGCCGGTGTAGAGTTCCAGTCCGCCTTCGGCGGAATCGTGCATCGCCGCCACTTCCAGATTTCCGGCGATGGGATCGGCCATGCCGGCCATCGCGTTCACCCAGGTCTTGCCGTGATCGGTGCTTTTCATGAATTTCGGATAGGCCGTGCCCTGCGCGCCCCAGTTGGGGTTCGGGTTCATTCCGGCGCCGACCATGAACAGCACGTCCTTGGCGGGATGCACGAAAAACGGATCAGGATAGGCGCAGGGATGCGACGTGTCCGTCAACCGCTGCCAGGTCTTGCCCGCGTCCACCGTGTGATAGGCGCCGATGCCGGTGGTCAGGAATATCTCGTCGGCACTATCCCGAAAAAAGGTGACGCGGTGCTGATCGCGGCGGAACTTGTCGTCCGGCTGTTCCATCGAATTGATCGAGATCCAGCTTTCGCCTCCATTGTCGCTGCGCAGCAGATCGCCCTGTTCGATGCAGATATAGAGCGTGTCCGGATGGCCGGCCGGAGAGGCGATATGCTTGATATGCGGCGATGATCGCGGGAAAAACCAGTGTTCGGTGCCTTCCACCTGCGTGCATTTGGGATAGGCGGTCCAGCTCTTGCCGAGATCAAAGCTGCGGTAGAACATCACCGGTTCGGTGCCGAGATTGAGGATGATCTGGTCGCCGACATGCTGCACCAGCAGCGAATAGGCATGGCCCGATTGTAGCCCGTTGTTGCGCGCTTCCCAGGTTTTCCCGCCATCCGCGCTGACCTGCAGCCCGCCCTCGAAATGCAGGGCGGCGAACAGCAATCCGCTTTTCTCGTCGAAAACCAGGGCGCTGACATGCTGGCCGGCCAGAAGCAACTCGTCTTGCAGGTGCCATGGAGTTCCCGGTCCGTCGCGGCGGAAGTCGAGCACACCCTCTGCCGTGGCCACCAGCATCCGGCGGGCTGCCAGCGCGCTGGACGAAGTGGTTTTACCGTTCGCCGAGATGCAGATTATCGTTTCCTTGGCGTCGGCCATCTGAACCACTCCGATCATAGAATATATCGTTTTGTATAACGATTGTGTGACTCATTCAAGCGGCACGTGCAAAGAAGATCCGCTCCGCAGTGCCGCCAAAGATCGCCTCGCGCTCTTCGGAACTGCGCTCCGCGAACAGCATGCGGGTCCAGTCCAGCGCGTTGGCATAGCCCTCGCGCGAGGCCACGACCGGGAAATCGCTGCCCCACATCAGCCTTTCCGCCCCGAACGCGTCGAGCGCTTCGATCAGGATCGCGCCCTTGGCCGCATCGAGCACCGGCGCGTGCGCGGGCAGAGGCTGCCCCACCGCGCGCGGCGCCAGTTGCCCCAGCGCCGGGATTTTGAGGATCACGTTGGGATAATCGGCCAGAGCCAGAATGCCTTGCCAGACCTGTGGGCTGTGATCGCAGTCCGGTCGGGTCCAGCCGCCAAGATGTTCGATCACGAAGGGCATGGCCGCAAATTCGCGGACGATGGCGGCGAATTCCCCGCTGACGATGCTGGCGGCGGGGCCGCCGCAACTGATTGCCAGACCGCCATCGGCAGCGGCGCGCCAGATCGCCAATGGGTCATCTCCGGGGCTTCGGGCATCCGAGCGGAGCCGGAGCCCGGCCATGCCCCGCCGGGTAAGGGCGGTGACCTTTTGGACCGCGTCGGCCGCCGCCGCCTGTACGGCACCGACATGCGCCAACCGGTCCGGGAGCCTGGCCACGCATTGTTCCTGATAGGCATTGTCGAACTGCCCCAGGATCTGGGTAAGCACCGCCTTGTGCACGCCGCAGCGATCCATCTGGAACAGGAGCGTTTCCACCGGCTCGAACCACAGCGGCGAGGCGTGGCAATGGGCATCTATCACGGTCAATCGAGGTCTCCTCGCGCTCATTCTCGCGCTTCGTCCGGGTCTTCACGCAGCCTTGAGCGTCCGGGCGCGAGGTCTTCGGGTATCTGTTTGCGCAAGCGGATGGTGGCCGCCAGTCCGATCAGCACGATCACCAGCATGGCATGGCGATAGTCGATCATGGCTGGTTCCGCGCGGCCGCCGAGTTTTGCCAGCAGGCTCAGGATCACCGCCGTGATCGAAACGCCCAGGGCGTTGAAAATCTGCATCGATATGCTGGCGATGATGTTGCCCGATGTCATGGTCGATGCGGTCAGCGATGAGAAGGACAGCGAGGTCATGGCCGTAAAGGTCAGGGAGCGGGCAATGCCGCACACGGTCAGCGCGGCGAGCAGCAGCGGGGCGAGCATCGCGCCGGGGCGGGCGAGCGCTATAAAAGCCAGGGCGGCAAGGCCCATGAGGCTGCCAGCGATCGTGGTCCGCCGATAACCATAACGATCAAATGCCGGCTTTATCAGGGGCTTGGTAACAAGATCGCCGCCGTTGAGGGCGATCAGCATCACCCCCGCCCACAAAGGGCTGAAGCCGAAACCGAGTTGCAGCATCAGCGGCAGTCCCAGCAGCATTGCGCGTGCAGGCAGGCGTACCACCGCGCCGGCCCCGATCGCCGTGGTCCGGAAGCCGGGATTCCCCATGGCGCCGAATGTCAGGATCGGGCTGGGGTGCGCTTGAAGATGGCGCCAGGCCGCGCCGGCCAGCACCAGTCCGCCCAGGATCAGCCCCCATGGCAGCAAGGCGTCGATGCCGATAACCAGCCGGTCGATTCCGGTCAGGACCGCGGTCAGCGCCCCGCTCACCAGAATCGCGCCGACGATATCGAGCTTGCGCGGCGCTTCCGGCTCCATGCGCGGGATCGTCGCGCGCGTTGCAAGAAACAGCAGCACTGATATGGGCAGGTTGAGCAGGAAGATATACTCCCATCGCGCATATTGGACGATGAACCCGCCCAGCGATGGCCCCAGCGTGGGCGCGATCAACATGGGCATGGCGGTAATCGCCAGCGCATCGACCAGTTCGTGCTTTGGCGTCTGGCGGAGCAGAATCAGGCGGCCAACCGGCGCGAACAGCGCCGCCGCTGCGCCTTGCAGCGCGCGTGCCAGCACGAAGCTGTAAAGGCCGGTCGACAGGGCGCAGCACAACGAAAAGAACGCAAAACCCAGCGTGGCGGCCATGAACACACGCTTTGCGCCGAACCGGTCCGCGCACCAGCCGCTGATGGGCAGCATCGCCACCAGCATGGTAAGATAGATGGTGATGGAGAGGCTCAACGATATCACCGGCACGTGAAAATCGCGGGCGATCCGGGGCAAGGCGATCACCAGCACCGCGCCGTCCAGCTGTGCCATGAACATCGCGGAGGCGGCGACCAGCACGGCGTTTCGGCTCTTCAGTTCCAGGAACCGCCTCAACTGCCCATACCTCGACCCATGCGCGAAAGCAGCGCTATTGCGCGCGTCCGGCGTCTGTCTCATCCGCCAGTTCGGGGGTGAAGAGGTGCGGGCGCTGCCGGTGCCGGGCGCTGCGGCGCAAGGCCATGCTCAGCAAGACCCCGGCAATGCCGATGATCGTGCCCGCCATCTCGAAACTGGTCATTTCCAGCGGGTTCAGGCTGAACAGGTCAACCTTGCCATCCAGCGCGAAATTGAAATTTGCCATCATCCCGCCACCTGCGATCAAAGCGATTTCACGATGCGTGAAGGATCACGCCACACGGGCAGGGGCGCGCTGCGAAATTTCAGCATGGGATAATAGTAGTTGGCATAGGCGGCGAGCAGGATGCCGTGCATCACCAGATTGCGGGTCACCGAAAGCTGGATGTGCGGGAAGGGCGCCCACGGCACGTTCACCAGGAAGATGTTGACCGTGACCGGCATCAGCAACACCAGACCCAGCGGCACAAAACGGTTGGTGACAAGACACAGCCCGCCCAGCATTTCGACCACTTTGGCGAAGGCGAACAGCTTGAGCTGCATTGCCGCGATCACGAACTCATTGCCTGCGGATTCGGCAATCTTGGGTTGCGGCCAGAACAGCACGAAGTAGTTCAGGCCCGACACCAGGTTGAAACCGCCCAGATAGAAGCGGCAAAAGGTGACGCCGTAATGCTCGATGCTTCGCCACATTGCGTTCACTCCCCGGTTCTGGCTGCGCTCAGTTGCGCTTGGGAATGGCAAATTCGCCGGGCTTGAGGCCGGTCGCAGCGCGGCCATAAGCCGTCATGGCGCGATCCCAGGTGAATGCGAAATGCTGTGCCGCTGCGTTTATGTCGCGGAACAACTGCTGGATTTTCTGGTCGTCGTAGATGGCCGTGCCACCCGAAGCCTCGAAGATGCGGTTTGCCGCGTGGCGCGCCTGCTGGACCGCCCAGGCCCAGTTGCGCGGAATACGGGCGCTCTGCAGGAACGAGATATCGTCGGGTTCGATCGCGTGGTCGATCATTTCGGCATCGCTGATAACCAGCGCCAGCGCCGCATCGATATGTGCATCGACTTCGGCGATCCGCGCCAGCGTGGCGGACTGTTCCGCGACTTCAAGGGGCGATGCACCGTCCAGCTTGGCGCCCAGTTCCCCCGCAAAGCGCGTCACCATACCCTTGGCCATGCCCAGAGGCGCGCCGACGATCGAAAACGGCGCGATGTTGGAAAACGGCATCCGATAGACGGCGCCGCTGTGGTGCTTCGCGCCCGGCGTGGATCCGGCCAGCATATCAGCCAGGCTGCAACTGCGGTGGGCCGGGATAAAGGCGCTGTCGATCCGTATCGACCGACTGCCCGTGGCACGCATGCCCATGGTCTGCCAATCGTCGATCACTTCGATATCGGTCTTTGGGACGACGAAAAACCGGGGTTCCATCGATCCGTCCGCCTTCTTGACGGCATTGCCGATGATCACCCATGTGGCATAGTCGATCCCCGAACAGAACTTCCCGTTGCCGCCGGTCAGGCGATAGCCGTCTCCTTCTTCCACCACATCGCCGCCCAGCCGGAACACCGTGCCGATCAGCGTGGTGGGATCGCCCATCACCTCGCGCTGCGCCTGCTCGGGAAACAGGTTGATCAGCCAGCTATGGCCTGCCAGCACGCCGAAAATCCATGCGGCAGACCCGGATACCGAACCGATTTCGGTGGCGACGCGCACCAGATCCGCAAAACCAAGTTCCGAGCCGCCGAGATTGCGGGGCATGACTAGGCCGAACAGGCCGCTGGCGCGCATCCGGTCGACCACGCCGGCATCGAGACGCCGGTTGCTATCCGCTCCGGTGTCCGCCTGCTCAATTTCCGGCAGGAGCGCGCGGACCTTGGCGATAGCCTCCTGAGCGGAGCCGATCGTTGGCCATTTGCTCACAATGCTGAGATCGCTCGCCACTGTCATGTCCATTACGCCCTCTCCCTCGTGCGGCAGACCCAGGTTGATCTGTGATGAAAATTGTTATACAAATAATTATCCGAATTTGAAGGCGGCATCAACCCCGTTCTTCGCGGCCGTCTGTTGCGGCAGATGGCGAAACCCGGAGTGGGAGGGAAACAATGGCGCAATTGGTGCTTGGAATTGGCACGAGCCACGGGCCGATGCTGGTAACCGAATCGCAAAGTTGGGGCATCCGGGTGCCGGCTGACAAAGCCAATATCCACGCCTGGAGAGGCGGTGACTGGAGCTTCGACGAGCTTGTGGCCGCGCGCGCGGGCGAGGGGCTGGAACGGCAGATCACCGAAGAGGTGTGGGAGCAGCGCCAAGCCGCCTGCCAATCGAATATCGAACGCCTGGCAGACATCTTTGCCGAAGCACGGATCGATGTTGCGGTGATCGTCGGCAACGACCAAAACGAGATATACCGCACCACGCTGAACCCCGCCTTCGCGGTTCATTATGGCGAGACGATTCTCAATCACGAACTCGGCGCGCAGCGGCTGGGGGAGCTGCCCCCGGGGATCGCGGCTTCGCTCCCCGGATATATTCCGGCGGGCGGCGCCGACTACCCCGGCTGCCCCGATCTCGCGCGCAAGATCATCGATGTGGCGATCGCAGAGGAATTCGACGTGGCGGCGATGTCGGCTCTTCCGCGGGACGAGACCCCTCATGCCTGGGGCTTCGTGTTCCGCCGGATCATGCGCGACAATCCCTGCCCCAGCGTGATGGTGACCGTGAACACCTTCTATCCGCCCAACCAGCCGCGCGCCCGGCGCTGCTTCGATTTTGGCCAGTCGATCCTGAAGGCAATCCGCGCGTGGGACAGCGACCAGCGCGTGGCCCTGATCGCCAGCGGCGGGCTGACCCATTTCGTGATTGATGAAGCGGTGGACAGAACGTTTTTGGCCGCGCTGGAGAACAACGATCTCGAACCCGTGTTCGCGATGGGCGAAACCGTGTTCCGCGACGGCACATCGGAAATGAAGAACTGGATTCCGGTGGCCGGCGCGATGGCCGAGGCCGGGCTGCGGCCGGAAGTTCTGGACTACATTCCCTGCTATCGCAGCGAAGCCGGCACCGGCAATGCCATGGGTTTTGTCTGCTGGCGCTAGGCCGGAGCCAGCGCCTCGCGCAGTGTGGCGGCGGCGGCGGCCGGGGCGCCCTCCATGCCCACCAGATCGTGGGCGCGGTGAACAATGCCGCGCAACCGGATCAGGCTGGCCTGATCGCGCAGGCCATCGCGATCCCCGGAGCTGACCGCGATGTCCACCAGCCGCCACAGCTCATCCAGCTCGCTCTCGCGATAGATGCAGTGCTCGGCCGTTCTCGATCGCTGCAGCCGATCGGCCAGCACCTGAATGGTGAGGTCCGAGAAATTTTCGACCGCAAGCACATCGTCCAGATCCAAGATTTTTCTCCAGATTGGGTAGTGACTTTCGAGTCACCGCAAGATAATATATCTTATTGTCTAACAACGTGGATGCGTCAAATGCTCTCTCATGACGATAACGAATTGCTTTGCCGCGTTGGGCCGGACGCGCCGATGGGGCAGTTGATGCGCCGCTTCTGGATGCCGGCTTTGCTCGAAAGCGAGCTTGTCGCCGATGGCAAGCCGGTGCGGATACGGCTGCTCGGTGAGGATCTTGTCGCGTTCATGGACAGCGAAGGCAGGATCGGCTTGCTGGATGAGCATTGCCCGCATCGCGGCACTTCGCTGGCGCTGGGCGTCAACGGCGAATGCGGTTTGCGCTGCCTGTTCCATGGCTGGAAGTTCGACGTCACCGGCCAATGCGTGGATACGCCGGCCGAGCCCGAGAATTCCAAACTGGCCAATGCCATGCGGACAAAGGCCTATCCCACCCGGGTCGCGGGCGGAATGGTGTGGACCTATATGGGGCCAAGGGAGCTTGAGCCCGCTTTCCCGCACTTCCCCTGGTTCGACATGCCCAAGGGCAGCTGCGAAGCGTTCAAGGTCATCTACGAATGCAACTATTCACAGGCGCTGGAAGGCGCGGTGGATTCGTCGCATGCGGGGATTCTCCACCGGGAAAGCGCATGGGATCAGCCGGCCAAATGGCCGCATGAAAAGGACCTGCGGCCCAAGCTGGAGGTGGAATTTACCCGCTATGGGATGCGCTATTGCGCGGTTCGCAATGCCGATGAAAATCTCAAGAACGGCCGGATGACCCAGGTGCCGATGCCGTTTTACACCTTCATCCCCCCCGATGGGCCGCGTGCGCCGGAATTCCGCCGTAACCGCCGGCTGGTCAATGCCTTCGTGCCACGCGACGATTATTCGACCTGGCATATCCAGTTCTTCTACGATCCCGGCCAGACGATCGATCGCGCCCACCGCATGACCGAGGCGAACACGCCGCATGACGAGCACTTCTTCAAGACCAACGGCATCGATGTCTGGTACAATCAGGACCGCGAAATGATGCGTACCAGAAATATGTCCGGCATCGTCGGCATTGCCTTGCAGGATCACGCGGTCAGTGAAACCATGGGCAAGATTGCCGATCGCACCAAGGAGCATCTGGGCCGTTCGGACATGGCGGTGGTCGCTTTCCGCCGGATGATGCTGCGGTCTGTCAAGCACATGATGGCCACGGGCGAAGTGCCCGAGGCGGCGCAGGGATCGTTCGACTGGAACCAGATCACCGCCGAAACCTTCTTTTTCGAGCCCGAGCGGAAGTGGCAGGATATTCAGCCGCTGGCCGAGAACCTGCAACCGGTTGATGCGGCGGCCTGACCGGTGGCGCATTTCCTGGTCGAATATGCCGACACCAGCAAGGCTGCGCAGCGCGAAGCCTTGCGGCCCGATCACATCGCCTACCGCAAGGGGCTGGGGGATGCCTTGCGGTTGGCGGGGCCACTGCTGGACCATGACGGGCAGCCGGTTGGCAGCGTGGTGATTATCGACGCACCGGATCGGGTGGCGGTGGAAACGCTGGCCCGTGCCGATCCCTATGTCGCGGCCGAGGTGCTGCAACTGGTATCAGTCCGCGCCTACCGCATCGCCGCTATGCGGCCGCCGGGCTAAACGAAATCATAGCGAAAGCGGCTGCCATCACGGCGCACATGGCCGGCCGAATTGCCGCGAAAATGCGCCGGAAAGCACATCGTGTCGGTATCGGCGACGCGGTTCAGTAGCGCCTGGCGGACCGTCGCCGCCAGCGCCGGGTCATGGTCGAACATCAGTGGCAGCTCCGGGCGTACCAGCTGGATCGGGTGATGGATCACATCGCCCCAGAACAGGGCCTTCGCGCCGCCCGCCTGGGCATGGATCACGCAGCAGCCGGGGGAGTGGCCAAAGGCCGGTTCCAGCCAGATGCCATCGCCGATCGCCTGGAACACGGGTGCACAGCGACATCGCAGTTGAAGGGTCAGCGACATCGTAGATGACGTGTGGGGGGAAGCGGAGGCCGGGCGTAGCCCGGACGTAGCTTCCCCCCACA
>MEGD01000059.1 GCA_001725355.1 Novosphingobium sp. SCN 66-18 | reverse complement strand
GCTAGCCCGGCTTTTGCCAATGACCTTGGTCAGATCGCTCAAGGAGCGACCGTTCAGTTCCATATCCGCCTTGATGGTGTCGACAGGATCTAGATCCTCCACCGGCCAGCGCTTGGCTTCGTAGGCATCGACCAGAGTCGCAAGTATATCGAGGCGGTTGAACTCCTCGGTCCCCTCCCTGGCATCCCACAGACGCTCGATTTCCTGTACGGCCTTGCGGTGATCCGCATCCGACCTGATGGGAAAGATATCCATGTCGTACCTCCTCAAAACACGCTGATCGTAAGCGCGTCGATGGCATCGTACTGCTTGTGCGTGCCTATGAACTTCACAAAGGCGATCTGCGCCTCGAATTTGAACGCCACGATCAACCGATAATTGCCCCCGGCGACCTCGAAACGTACGCGTTCAGCATTCAGCACCTTTGCCTTTGAGAACGATGCCTGCACTTCGCCGGTATTCTGCCAGCTAGCGTTGGAAACGACCGTTATCCAATGGGCCAGAGATGCCCTGGTTTCAGGGTGCGCTTCCCAGAACGCCACCAGATTCGAACGGGCGATAAGTCTCATCCACAGCACCTAGCAATTCCCAAAATGGGAATCAACTGGAAATTCCCAAAATGGGAATTGGTGTGACAGTAGCGGCCTCTTCCCGGACAGGAAGAAGCCGCTTCGCCCATGCCCTGCTGACCTGTCAGGAGAGTTCAGGCCGCTCGGGCTTCCGGAACGGGATCGAGGCCGACAGCGGAAGCTGCGTCGATGGCTTCGTCGCCATTGTCATCGACCGCATCCGTGGGGGTATCCGCGGAATCTGCGGTGTCCTGCTCACCAAAGCGCATCACCTCAGGCACCCAGGCGAGCGCCCGGTCGCGGACATCGACTTCGGTAATGGTGGCCCCTGCAAAGACCCTTTCGGCGCTCATGGCGAGGTCACGCTTCTTGACCGACGCGAACCGGCTCGACAGTTCAGGCCCGCCAACGTCGCCCAGGGCATCGAGGATCACCTGCTTCGACACCCTGTCGAAGTAGTTCGCGGCCGTCGGTCGCCACCAACGCGCCATGTCGATGCCGACAATACCGCCAAGGTGGTCGATGAAGCCAATGCGCCGGTCACCGTCGAGGTTGAGGCTGGCTTCGAGCGTACGGCCGACCAGGAAGCCCAGCCAGCTTGCGCGGGCTTCGTCGTCGAGATTGCGGAAGAGGTCGAACCGAGCAGCGGGATCGTCACCGACGCGCCAGCTTTCATCGAGACTGGCCCGAAACTCGGCCAAGCCTGCACTAGCCGGAGCATCAGCGGGTTCAAAACCGAGGATCGGCCCGTTCGGCACGCCACCGCGCAAGGTCGAGGCGGCCTTGTTCTTCCAATCGGTCGTGTCTGCATCGGCAAGCATGAAGACAAGCACGTCGAGGGCGAGCGAGGGATCGGACGCCACATGGAGCGACAGCACATCGCGCCGCTGCATGGCGAGCTCATCGACAAGCCGCTTCGAAAGCACCGATCGGCGCGGACCGGCTGCACCCTTTTCCGTGACGGCCTCGACGCCATCGTCGTCGTCACCGTCGGGCCGAGGGGCGCCTTCTCCGTAGAATACCGGCTGCAGCACGGGCGTGCCGTCGCGACCGAGCGTCAGGATCATGCCCGCCTGTGGCCGCAGCTCAGGCGCAATGACCTGTGGGCGATCGCGAATGGTGCGGCTTTCATGGTCGATCCGCTCGATTTCGGTTTCGGCAGCAGCGATCGCGTCGTCGTCGCTGTCTTCGTCTTCCAGGATCGCCGCCTGCTCGTCGTAAGCGGCATCAAGGACTTCAAGTCGCGCGACATCATCGTCGGACAGGGGGGCCGGTTCGCTGACGAGCCGCGTCAGGCCCGTGGTCAGTTCATGGCTGGCGTAGTTGTCGAGTGTCGGGCGCACCCAGGCAAGACCGTGCTGTTCGGCCAGGGCGCGGGCCTCGGCTTCCATGCGCGCGGTCGCGAGCTGCTCAAGAAGGGCGACATCGAGCCAGGCTTCGCTGTCTTCATCATCAAAGAGTTCGCGCTCGATGCGGCCGCCAGCGGCTGCATAGGCTTCGCGGCCCACAAGCCGCGCGCGCGGATCGTTGCCGCGCACGGTCTCGGACAGAACCATGCGCCGGATACTGGCGGCATTGAGCGCATAGTAGGACGTGGACATCTGGCCGAACACGCGCGCCTGGATCTCCCGATCCGAGGTCGCCCCGAACGCCTTGGCAAGATCGAGCGTGATTTCGCCAGCAGCCAGAGCCTCGAACACGACCGGTGCCAGGTTTGCGAGCCGCAGTCGACCTTCGACGAAGCGCACTGTGAGCCCGAAGCGCCGGGCGACGTCCTCGGCGCGCGCGCCTTCAGCGACCAGCGTCGCGAAAGCCTGCGCCTCGTCCGCCGGGTTCATGTTCAACCGCTGGAAGTTCTCGGTGAGGCTCGATTCCACCGCGTTCGCATCATCGGCATCGAGCACCAGACAGGCAACCGGATGATCGCGCGGCAGAATCTTGTCATCGGCCAGCGCCGTCAGCGCCTGGCGACGGCGTTCGCCGGCTTCGACGGTGTAGCGCCCCTTTGGGGCAGCGCGCACGACAAGGTTCTGCAAAAGGCCCACGGCCGCGATGCTGGCCTTGAGTTCGGCATCGGCTGCAGCGTCCGAATGCTTGCGCACATTGCGCGGCGACGGCGCGAGCTTGTTGAGGGGAATTCCTGAAATCATGAACTGGCTCCTGACTTGCGAGCCTCCGTGCACCGACCATCGGCCCGCCAGGCTCAAAGCCCCGCTCCCCCCTTCCCTCCCGGCTTCGAAGGTCCTGCGGCCCGCAGTCGCCCATGCATCGCCATGCAAATAGGCGTGGCTGGACGATGCGCCGCTTGCGGGGTAGTCATTCCCGCGAATTCTGGAGGGCCAATCACGATGAACACTGCCGACCTCGCCGAAGCCGTTGCCAACGGCCACGGTCTGACCAAGACCGATGCACGCAAGATCGTCGACGCCGTCTTCGAGGCGATCGCGGATGCCGCCGCCAAGGGCGACGAAATTTCGCTGAATGCTTTTGGCAAGTTCAAGATCAAGGACACGCCGGCGCGTGAGGGTCGTAACCCGTCGACCGGCGCGACGATCCAGATCGCTGCTGCGCGCAAGCTGACCTTCGCGCCCGCCAAGGCGGTGAAGGACAAGATCAACGCCTGATTGATCGGGCGTCCGGTCCGGCCGGACGCCCTGCCTTCTTCGGGTAGATGGACGAGAGATGGATTTCGACGACCAGATGCAGCGCTATTTCGGGGCGACCGACCTTGGCGCGGTCAGTCCGGCGGCGCTCGAAGCCGGCAAGGAGCGACTGGCCGTCGATTTCGGACTCGAACAGGATCGTGGCCGCAGGTTTGCGATGTGGGCGCTGATGCACATTCTCGGCAACGCCCCGGATCTCGACGTCGCCTTCAAGGAGGCAAACGACCGGAACGCAGCGCGCGATTTCATGGATATGCTGGGTCGCGTGACCGACAACTGAGCCCGTCAGGCCCGAAAACGCCGAACGGCGCGCTTCCATTCCCGCTCGTCGGGCCATGGCAGGATCACATCGACAGCCGATGGCTTGGCCGTCTCGATCCTGACGGACATGATCTTTCTACGGGTCCGGATCCCGCAGACCCTGCACCAGAAGTGTAATCGGGCCTCGGCGAAACGGTCGTCCCAGTGTCGCTGCTGGAACAGCCACCACAGGCCATGCGGATTGAAGGTCGAAGCATGGCCGCACCGGCAGACGGGTTTGATCGCCTGGTGGAAGCAGGCGGCCTCAAAAATGCACGTGGCCTGGTGCGTTCCATCGGCCGTCCAGCGCACTGGTCACAGCGCGAAAGCAAGCTGGTCATCGCCGCCAGTGTCACGGCGTTTGTCGCTCAGAATGACCGACGCGAGTTCTTGCGCCGCATCTTCGCGCATCCGTTCATCAGGGGCGGTTATGCCGACACGCGCCCAACCGGGCGCGGCAAGTATGGCCTGGGCTATGGTGTCATGGTCGATTCGCATGACGTATACTGGAACATATGAGGAACATTGACGCAAGACAGAGCATCAGGCGCGTCCTCTCTGATTGACTTCCCGGCCGAGCCAAGATGAACTCCGCGCGTGTGTAACCTTTACAAGATGCGGGCCAACGTCGCCGAAGTCGGGCAGCTTTTTAGTGCCCGCGCGGATGTCGGCGCCAACTTTGGCGAAGAAGTCTATCCCGGCTATCCCGGCCTCGTCGTGGCGGAAGGAACAGCCCGGACGATGACCTGGGGCTTTCCGCTGACGCTCAAAGGCAAGCAGGGACAGCCGCTCAAGCCCAAGGCCGTCAACAAGGCCCGAGAGGACAAGCTGGCGATGCCATTTTGGCGTGACAGCTTCGTCAAGCGGCGGTGCCTGATCCCCGTCACGGCCTGGGCGGAAGCCGAAGGCCAGAAAGGACGGATGACCCGCACGTGGTATTCGTTGGCGGGTGCCGAACTTTTCGCGGTCGCCGGCATCTGGCGACCGACCCACGAGTGGGGCGATGCCTACAGCATGGTCATGGTCGATGGCTGCGCGCAGATGGCCGATGTCCATGACCGGATGCCGGTCGTGCTCGCACCGGACGACTGGTCGCGCTGGCTTGCAGCCGAGCCGGACGAAGCCTTCGCGCTCTGCCGCCCGTGCCTCTATCCGCTCTCGGTAGAGCGGACTGCCGAACCCTGGGTCAGGTCGCGCGGCACCTGAACGCAACGAGCATCAGTTCCAGCGCCGGGCAAGGCCCCGACTAACCAGCCAGTCTCCGGCATCAACGCCATTGACCCGGATCAGCGCGAGCGTGCGACCGTAGCGATCAACGCCCTGGCGCGCGACAACCACCCGCCCTCTGGCAAGAAAGGCACGAAGTGCGTCACGGGACGCATAGCCCTTCTCGAAATCGCACCAGGCATAGCGAGCGCGATAGTCCTGGCACTTCGGCGAATCCGGGAGTTCTGGGGCGTCGATGTCGGCGATGCGGATGCGTTCGGATCCGCACCGGATCGTGTCGCCATCGTGTACCGACACCGATGGGCACAACGTGCTGGCAGCCCCAAGCACAAGGAAGGAAAACAAGGACATAGGCCGCTTCTATCGTTCCCTCTGCCGCAAGGCCAGCCGGCAACTCAGGACTGGTTGGCACCCGATACGCCGGTGTCGTCGCCATCGACGACCAGTGGCGGGATGGTGACGTCGGCGGCATCGAAATAGGCCAGGATGGCCTCGATCGAGCCGAGCTTCTCGACCATGCGCCGCGTGATGACGATTTCATCGACCTCGTCAGCCGCGTAATATTCCGGTTCAGTGCCACGTTCGAACACGACGCGCTCGCCGCCGCATTCGCCAGAACATGCGCCAGACCAGCGGGCAAACGGCACCTGCCGGGAAATGCACCATCGCTCCAGGGCTTCGAAACGTCCCCACGCGACCTCGTGCGCATGGAGCGTCAAAGACTGTCCGGGGATGCGGTGGGTCGGATCGAAGGCTTCACCATCCCATTCAGATGACAGGTCTTCATCCGCGATCAGCTTGAGCAAATGGGCAAAGTCTTGGGACGACAGCGTGCCGCCGAGCGTGATCGATGCAGATACACGGTCAACCATGAGGGTCTCCTAATGTCAGGGAGTGAGGGGTATGGGCGCGGCCGCGCAGCGCCGGCGCGAAGGTGCACTTGCGCAAACTGCAACGGCACTTGCGTCCTTCGCATTTGCAGCATCGACGCGTGAGGTTCAGTGAGGGAGTGCCTTTCAGGCATCCTCTCCCAAACTTTCAAGGCCGGTCTTCTGATCGGCCTTTTCTTTTGCCTATGGGGCGCCGCCGGTCACAGATCCCGCCAGCGATGCCAGGTCGGGCTAGGCAGCCTGCGCCAGATCGTCGATCCGGGCATGGCACGCAACCCGCACCGCCTCCTGCAAATCGGCGACGCGCGCGGCGATCCAGTCGAGTTCCTCGTCGGTGACCCGGTACGCGGACGAATAGCGCGCCTTCACATAGGCGTCGCGCAACAGCGAATAACACCGCCTCTCGAAGCGGGTCTTCCGTGGCCAGACCGATTTGAGGGCAGGTTCGAGTTCTTCGGCCATATCGCGTAAGCGATTGAGGTTATGAGATTTGGGGCTCCACAATGTGCGCACGAGAAACAGGCAGTGGTAGAACCGCTCTGTCGCTTGATGCAGCAGAAAAGCTGCCAGCTTCACCTTACCACGCGCGATTGCGTCTCTTGCGCCTTCTTCAAAATCAGATGCGCTTTGGAACCAGTCTTCGAAATACTCTCGTGTTTCCCGCAGAGCGTCTTCGCGTGACAGTGGTAGAGGCTCAACGAACGGAAACCCCGGCTCCTCGAACAGGACAATGCCATCCTTCAGGATGTCCATGAAGAAGTAGCGCCCGAACCCAAGCTTCTCGTTTACGTCCTCGAGGCTGTGGTAGATTAGGCTGACAGGCGTACGCAGCACGGTCCCGGCCGAGAGATCGGCCAGCAGCCGGGTCTCGGTCTTTTCCCAGAATTCGGCGACATCGGTGAGTTCGTCCCGATCGACCACAACCAGCAAATCGTAGTCGGAAAAGTAGCGCCCGACCGGATCTTCGATCCAATCCCCGCGCGCATAGCTGCCGAAGAGAATGATCTTGAGTAGCTTGCCATCGCGCAGGCGTGCCTGCGTTCGGCGTGACAGCGCCGCCTCGAACCCGCGACGAACGACATCGACGACATGCGCCAGTTCCCTGGCCTTGCCTTCAGGCAGATGGTCGATGGCGGATTTCATGGAAGCCAGACTCGCCGGTTTGACCGGTCATGCCAAGCAAAAATGCACGGCAGGTGTCGCCGCCCTTCGGAACGCCCGTCTTCCGGGGGCATGGCACGCACCACGGTCCCACCAATCTTAATAGGAAGAAAACTTACGCCAAATCAGCGACATCTTGCATTGCAACATAACACCAAGATGGTAGAAATAATCCAGCAACTTTTGGACGGTCCGAGGGGCTGAGAAACTGCGGCCCGTCCAATCTGGACAGCGAAAGGGCGATGGGCGGATCATGGCAATTGGAGATGCCCCCTTCCATCGCGGCACGGCCAGGTCGCCATGCAGGCATCAGCAAAAACACTGCTCGGTCTTGTTGAAGGTGTAGGAAGTCGGGACGAATTGAGCCTTGCGATGAGCGAGGTCACCAAGGCGCTGGGTTTCCAGTATTTTGCCCTCACGCACCACGTCGACCTGCTCAAGGTCGGTGGTGGCGCAATCCGGCTCCACAACTATCCCGGGCAATGGGCCGACCATTACGACAGACAGGCGCTGTCGCTGAGCGACCCGGTCCACCGGGCAAGCCATGTCACGGCCATCGGCTTCCAGTGGGCGCAAATCCCGTTCCTCATTCCCTTGAGCCGGGGCGACCGGGTCATCCTCGCCCAGGGCCAGAACCAAGGCATCGGTGATGGCTATACCGTCCCGGTCAATGTGCCGGGCGAAGCTTGTGGCTCCTGCTCGTTCGCCAATGATCTGGGGCGGCCACTGCCATTGGACGATCTCCCCTTTGCCCAACTGGTCGGCGCGGTGGCTTTCGAGAAGGCCCGCAGGCTTTGGCTGCCGCGAGGGGTGATCGATCAGATACGCCGTCCAGTCCTCACCGACAGGCAACGTGACTGCCTGCTCTGGGCCGCGCGTGGCAAGACCGACTGGGAGATTTCCAGAATTCTCGGCATTTCCGAGGAAACCGTCGCCCGGCACATCCGCATGGCCTGCGACAAATACGGTGTGAACAAGCGGTTGTCCGTGATCGTCTATGCCATGACAGACGGAACGATCACGCTGAGCGATATCGGCTTCTCGTTCCATACCCCTTTTCCGGAATAGGCCGACTGCCCCCGATGAGGTGATCCTTGGCCCGACCACTTGAGGTCAAGGAGCACTTCTCACATGCTGAACATCATTTCGCCGGGCATCGAGCCGGACGCTGCGATCATGCGCGCCATGTTCGCCGCTCGCAAATCGGTCTTCGTCGACCTCTTGGGATGGGACGTGCCCGTCCTCGCCGGCCAGTACGAAGTCGACCAGTTCGACAATGTCCATGCCCGCTACCTCGTACTGACCGATGATGAGGGTGCTCATCTCGCCTCGACCCGGCTCCTGCCGACGACGCGCGAGTGCATCCTCTCGGGCCTGTTCCCGATGTTGTGCGACGGTCCGCCGCCAGCCGCTGCCGATATCTTCGAAATCACGCGGTTCTGCCTCGATCGCCGGCTGAGGGCGACCGAGCGCCGGCTCGTGCGCGACGCCCTGGTTGTGGCTCTGGCCGACTATGCGCTGGCCAACGCGATTGCCGGCTATTGCGCCGTCGCCGAAAACAGCTGGCTGCGCCAGATCCAGACCTTTGGCTGGCAATGCGAGCGATTGGGGGCAGTTGTGGATGTGCACGGCGAGCACCTCGCCGCGGTGCGCATCGTGATTGAACCGAACACCCCTGCCCTTCTCGCCGCCGCAGGCATTCGCGCCACCGGGCTGCCGAGCGTGTCCGGCAAGCTTGCCGCCTGAACGAGGGAGGCCATCATGAACGCATTTCATCCCGATCTCGCGGCCGCCATGGTCGATCGTCATGTAAACCAGCTGCTCACCATCGGCTTCACGATCGTGCGGGGTGCCTTGCCGCCGCAGACGATCGCGGACCTCGACGACGATCTTGCGGGGCCTTTCGAACACACCCCGTTCGGCACCGGCAACTTCTACGGGACGACGACCAAGCGATTTGGCCGGCTGTTGATCCGCTCGGACCATGCCCGCGCGCTCGTGTGCAATCGGCTGATCCGCGCAATCGTCGAGCGGGTGCTGTCGCCATGGTGCGATAGGATCCAGCTCAACACCACGCAGGCGATCGCGGTGCATCCGGGCGCGCCCGCGCAGTTTCCGCATCGCGATCAGGACATGTGGCGCGGTCCCGTTGGCGAGATGGAATACCTCGTCAACGTGATGTGGCCGCTGACCGAGTTCACCCGCGAGAACGGCGCGACGCTGCTCTGGCCGGAAAGCCATGGCGTGCAGGAACGCAATGCTGCTCCCGAAAGCGATGCGGTCATTGGCGAAATGGCGCCGGGTGCGGCGCTGCTCTTCCTCGGCTCCACCCTGCACGGCGCGGGCGCCAACATGACCGACATGGTCCGGCGCGGGATCGTCGTCGGATACAGCCTGGGCTGGCTCAAGGCGTACGAGAACCAGTGGCTTGCATACCCGCCCGAAGTTGCGCGCAGGTTCGATCCCGACCTCGCCGCGCTGATCGGCTATTGCCAGCATCGCCCCAACCTCGGGAATTTCGAGGGGCAATGTCCCTCGGTCCTGCTCGGCAACTATAATGGCGAGCCCCTCGGAGCGATTGATGCGCTGAGACCAGACCAGATGGCTGCAGCCACCGCTTTCACGTCGGAGAGGCAAGACGCTGCATGAATGCCGGAGCCACCGCCGGGCGCGTTTACGACAGCCTGCGCCACCTGATCGTCAATCATGGTTTTCGGCCTGGGGATCGCCTCGATGCGACTTATCTCGCCGAGAAGCTCGCTTCGAGCGTGACCCCTGTGCGCGATGCGCTCAACATGCTGACGGGCGAAGGACTGGTCGAGACCCGCAAGGCCGGTGGCTTCTTCCTGCCGTCGCTGGACGAACCGGCGCTCCAGGACATGTACATGTGGGAAGCCCAGATCCTGCGCCTCGCGCTCAAGACGGGGCACCTGGAGCCGGTCGAGGTTCCTGCAATGCGTCCGAAGGCCTCATATGCCGATCGGCTTGATGCGGTGATGCTCGGCATCGCTGCTACTTCGCACAATGTCGAGCACGCGCGGGCCCTCCGGCGTCTTGGCGCACGCCTGCACGCGGTACGAACGCTGGAGATGGACGTGATCGACGGCGCGTGGGGCGACCTCGCCCATCTCGAGTACGCTCGTGAAATTGCCGATGCCGCCGCCTTGCGCAAACTGCTCCAGCATTACCACCATCGCTGCATTCTCGCCTCTGCAAGGCTTGTCCGGGCGGTTTACCGGGCGCGTTGACAGCTAGTCGGCCCAACTTTCGCGATATCATCGCCGTATAAAATTCGGATCGCCGATGGCGGCGCATAGCCTGAACTTGGTCGCAATCATGCGGCCGGATGAAGGAGTGACAGCCATGGAACGCAATCACGACGAACAGATCGAAGACCTCGGCACCGCCAGCGTCGAAACGCTCGGCCTGCCTGGCGTTCAGAACGAGTTCGGCATTCAGGGCCGCGTGGCCGGTATCGAGGCCGAGTGAGCCTTTCGCAGGCGCGCATCGCATGCGATGCGCGCCTGTTTTGCCAAATCTGCAACGAAGGACGCCGCCATGACATCGCCCGCATCCGGTCCGGTATGGCTTGCCCCCGGTGTGGGGTTCGCGCTCTTCGAAAATCAGGCGATCGTGCTCGACGTCCGCGCGGATCGCTATTTTCGGCTCGATCGGACCACGGGCATGCTTCTGGCTATGCTTGGTCGCGGAGAACTCGTGAGTTCCAACGCCTCTGCGATGCAGCGCTTGCACGACGAGGGCCTTATTACCAATCGCCGCTCGGACCCTGGTCCCTGGCTGCACCCGGCTGGCATCGCAGCACCAACCGCCAGTCCGCTCGATGGTCGTGAAGGCGCATTGGCGCTCTCGCGGCGCGATCTTGTCACAGTTGTGGACTGTATGCACGCGCGTCGCGACCTTGCCCGCCGCCCGCTGATTTCTGTCCTGACATCGCTTCCTGGGGAACAGGCTTGTGCACCAGCAACGGATCTGGAAGCTGAAGCCGCCCGGTTTGATCGGGCGCGCCGGTTTGCGCCGGCCAAGCCTCGCTGCCTTCCCGATGCCCTCGCCTTTGTGCGGCGGATGCGGCGCGCAGGAAATGCGGTGCACCTCGTTTTCGGCGTCAAGATTCATCCCTTCGAGGCGCATTGCTGGGCGCAGCATGAAAGCACCGTCCTGACCGATCCACTCGAGCGCGTCCTGCGCTTCAAGCCGGTGCTGGCGATATGAACCCGGAACGCTACATCGCGATCGTTCGCACCGGCGACAACGAACTGGCCTGGGATGCACTGGCTGCGCGAGTAAGCGACCGGACGCTGGTCCGATACGACATCTCCCCGGAGATACGTATCCTTGCCGCGCAAGGCTTGTCCGTCCTGCAAGGCCCGGAGTGCGTCGTGGTGGGCGGCATGTTCGGCGACACTGGCGCAGCGATGCGCGCTAGCGTCAGGCCCGACGAGATCATTGCGCGATGCTGGGGGAACTACCTCGCGATCGGAATGAACGCTGGCGGCAAACCGGACTGGATCCTGCGGGCACCGCTGGGTCATCTGCCGGCTTACAGGATGTGCGCGGGCGATTGCATGGCCTTCGCCTCGCATCCGGACCTCCTGCTGAGCGCGTTTGGGCAAAGCCCCGAGATCGACTGGGACTTTGCCATCGAGCATCTTGCATTCGCGCACCTCGTGATAGCCCGAACAGGTCTTCGAGGTATCGACGAATTGCTGCCCGGCGAATGCCTTTCACGACAATCCGACATGTCATGGCGGCGCGAGGCGGTATGGACGCCGTGGGCATGGACCCAAAGCGACCGGGTAATCGACGATCCTGCCAAAGCCGCCGAGGCGCTGCGCACCGCCGTCAACGGCGCGGTTGCAAACCTGCTTCCTGCCAAGGAACCCTGTCTGCTCGAACTGTCCGGCGGTCTCGATTCCTCGGTCCTTGCCGCAGCGCTCGCGATCGGCAGGATCGCCGCGCAGGCAGTCACGTTGCGAACGCCCGGCACCGAAAGCGACGAACGCGAATATGCCCGCGCGACAGCGCTGGCGACCGGGCTGCCACTCACCGAGATCGAAGTGTCATCAGATGTGCGACCAACCACGTTGGAGCGACTGCGCTCGGCACGGCCCGGCATGCCGGGGCTGCTGTCCGCGGCCGATCAGGTTCTTGCAGAACTGGGTCGCGAGCGGGGTGTCACCGCGTTCGTCAGCGGCGCAGGTGGAGACTGCGTGTTCTGCTCCCCCGTCTCTGCGGCGCCTGCCGCAGATGTGATGATCCGGCTTGGCCTGCGCCAATCCCGGCAGACAATCGAGGAGCTTGCCCGGATCCATTACGCGAGCTTCTGGGAGGTCGCCCGCATGGCATGGCGACAATCGCGGCGGCCACCGCTCCACGACCGCTGGCCGATCACGCCGGGATTTCTGGTGCCCGACCTCGTGCCTCGCGTGGTCCCCGATCACCCTTGGTTCAATCCACCGAGCGACATCCTGCCTGGCAAGCGCAGCCATGTGCGAACCATTCTTGGCGCGCTTGCACATGTTGCTGACTACCGTCGACACGACATCGCGCCGTCCCGATTTCCCTTGCTGAGCCAACCGGTCGTGGAGACGACGTTGCGCATCCCGTCGTGGCTCTGGACCAGCCGTGGCCAGGATCGCGCTATTGCGCGCAATGCCTATCATGGTTTCCTGCCTCAGCGGGTGCTCGATCGACGCGTCAAGGGCGGGCTCGATGCCTACTGCATTGCGATCGCGGAAGCGCATCGGGGCCAACTCCGCCCCTTCCTGCTGGAAGGACACCTCGCCCATCGTGGGATCATCGACCGGAAAGCCGTCGAGGCCTGCCTGTCACGATCTGCGCGGCGCGACGATCCTGCGATATATCGGCTATTTCCCCTCGTCGATCTGGAAGGATGGGCGCGAGGCTGGCTTGGCGTTCCGTAGTTTCAATCCTCCCGCCGAGTGGTAGCCGTCCCGTTCCGGAGATCGTCCGAGACCTAGGCGGAAGCGTCTTGTGTCGTGTCAGCAAGGTTGGACGAACCGGAAAGTCTCTTCCGGTGAGTGAATTGGCCCGAGCTGCCATTCGTTCACACGGCTGGAAATGGGCCCCCGCGTGCGCAGGTCGGGGACGATCCGGAAGGGCAGCCTCAAAGCCACGATCACGGATTAGCCGCCATTCGGAAGCAGACGCCAACGGTAGCTACCGACCAATTTACCCTGCTCGGGTATGCGGTAACGGCAAATAAGATGCGCGAAACCTTTGCGTGAATGCTATTCGGAATTGATGAAACACGCTTCCTCATTATCATTGAGGCCCCTGTTGCCATCAAGATGACGTCGCCCTCATGCATGAAGGCAATCCGTTCGGTCACAACGACCATCGTCCATTTTCGGGGCTTTCCGATGAGCTGGTCTATGCCTCTCGGCCGATGGTACTACAAAACACATCTCGCAGGTCGAAAGCGGCCTGCGCTGCGTTTGCCGCTGCCCGGCGTGTGATCAAGTGCTCGTCGCCAAGAAAGGCAATATCCAACTCCACCATTTTGCCCACCACTCCGCAGGTGTTGCTTGCGCCCACGTCGCAGAAACGAATGCACATATTTGGGCGAAGGATGTCTTAGCGCGCGTCAAGCGGCTACTGGTTCCAGAAACCCGTGCTGAGCACGATGGCCAGTCAAGGGGCGTCAAGAAAGCGCAGGTTTACGATTTCGTGGAGGCCCGGCTTGAGAAGCGGCTCGGCACAATGGTGCCGGACGTCATTCTCCTCATGGCGGACGGGACTCAGTTGATCGTTGAAGTGCGCGTCACTCACGCCTGCGATGAAGCAAAGCTTGCAAAGCTCGAGCAGGAGGGCCTCTCGGCGATCGAAATCGACTTGCGGCGTTATCGCACGTCTGCCGACCGACAGGAGATCGAGTGCGCTCTTCTGTCAGGTGCGCCGAGGGAATGGCTCAACAATGCCAAGCAGGAAAAGTTTGACGAGCAGTTTCGCAACTGGCTTGTGGCGAAAGCCGAACGGGAAGCGAGCGAGGCGCAGGAACGGGCGCGACGTGCAGCACGGGCGGAAGAGCAGCGTGCAATGCGACGTAAGCGGGGCCTGAGGGCCGCCTTGCGCCGTGCCCGTTCGCCGGGATGATTGCCGCTCTTTGAGCGAGGTGGCGGGTGTCGGACGAGATCGAGGATT
>MEGD01000058.1 GCA_001725355.1 Novosphingobium sp. SCN 66-18 | reverse complement strand
GATCACCACGGTGGCATAGACCATCGACGAATAGCCGAAGAGCCGCTTGCCGGAGAACGTGGAGGTGATTTCGGAGAAGACGCCGAAGATCGGCAGGATCAGGATATAGACTTCCGGGTGGCCCCAGATCCAGATCAGGTTCACGTACATCATCGGGCTGCCGCCGAAATCGTTCGTGAAGAAGTTGGTGCCGACGTAGCGATCGAGGCTGAGCAGCACGAGCACGGCGGTCAGCACCGGGAAGGATGCCACGATCAGCACGTTGGTGCACAGCGAGGTCCAGGTGAACACCGGCATCCGCATCATCGTCATGCCCGGTGCGCGCATCTTCACGATCGTGGCGATCAGGTTGATCCCCGATAGCGTGGTGCCCACGCCGGCGATCTGCAGCGACCAGATGTAATAATCGACGCCCACGTTGGGGCTGTAGGCAAGGCCGGAGAGCGGCGGATAGGCGAGCCACCCTGTCTGCGCGAACTCGCCCACGAACAGCGAGGCCATGACCAGCGCCGCGCCGCTGGCGGTCATCCAGAAGCTGAAGTTGTTGAGGAACGGGAACGAGACGTCGCGCGCGCCGATCTGCAACGGCACCACGTAGTTCATCAGCCCGGTCACGAACGGCATGGCCACAAAGAAGATCATGATCACGCCGTGCGCGGTGAAGATCTGATCGTAGTGGTGCGCGTTGAGATAGCCTTCCGATCCGTTGAACGCGATCGCCTGCTGAATGCGCATCATCAGCGCGTCGGCAAAGCCGCGCAGGAACATGACGAGGCCCAGCACCATGTACATGATGCCGATCTTCTTGTGGTCCACGCTGGTGAACCACTCTTTCCAGAGATAGCCCCACAGGCGAAACCAGGTGAGCGCAGCCAGCAGCGCCACGCCGCCAAGCGCGACGACGGCGAACGTGGCGAGCACGATCGGTTCGGTCGGGATCGCATCGGGGCCGAGGCGCCCGAGCAGGAACGACCAGTGTGGTTCGGCAGGTGTCATGGATCAGTGTCCGCGATCAGGAAACGGGGGAGGACGCCGGAGCGGCGAGGGAGAGGGTGCGGCCGGCACGCTGTTGGGGCGGAGCCTCCTTCAGCGGTCCCTTGCCGGCGCAATAGGCATTCGCGTTGACGAACAGTTGCGCGCCGTTGGGCTGGCGGCCGGGAAGCACGGGCACCACCTGCTCGCGACCGAACTTGTCGTAGGTCAGCCCGGCGAGGTTGAACTGCCCGGCGCGGCCGGTGCCGCCTTCGGCGTCGATCGCCATCATCTGGTTGACGCACATCTTGCCGGGGCGGACGCAGAGGTTGACAGCCGCGTCGAACAGCGCCGGATCGACGCTGGCGAAGTGGCGGACCGGTTCTTTCTCGCTCGGCTGTTCGAGCTTCAGGTAGGCCGTGCGATCCAGCGCGTCCGCACCCTTGCGGATGCCGGCGGCCCAGGCATCGAAATCGCCCGCGGACACGCCGCGCGTCACGAAACGCATCTTCGAGAAGCCGGCGCCGCTGTACTGCGCGGAAAAGCCCTGGAACGCGCCCGTCCGGTTGAGCACGGCGTGGAGCTTCGATTCCATGCCCGGCATCGCGTAGATCTGTCCGGCGAGCGCGGGCACGTAGAACGAGTTCATCACCGAAGACGCGGTCAGGCGGAACTGCACGGGCCGATCCACCGGCAGGACCAGATCGTTGACGGTCGCGATCTTCTGTTCGGGATAGATGAACAGCCACTTCCAGTCGAGCGCGACGACCTGCACTTCCAGCGGCCTGGTGCCTGCGGGCAATGGCCGGGCGGCGTCTATGCGCGACAGCGGGCGGTAGGGATCGAGCGTGTGAGTCGTGACCCAGGTGATCGAACCCAGCGCGATGATGATCATCAGCGGCGCCGACCAGATCACCAGTTCCAGCTTGGTGGAATGGTGCCAGTCGGGCGCGTAGGTCGCCGCCGTGTTGGACGAACGGTACCGCCAGGCGAAGACGACCGTCAGCGCCATCACCGGCACGATGATCAGCAGCATCAGCGCCGTGGCGACGATCACCAGATGCGCCTGCTGTCGCGCGATATCGCCCGAGGGATTGAGAACGACCCAGTCGCAGCCGGAGACGAGGGCAGCAAGCGGGAGGGCGACGGCACCGCGCGCGAGGCGCCAGAGGGACGGGGGGATCGCTGGCATGGCGCGCGGACTAGGCGCGTCGGATGGTGCGTTCGATTGGACAATTTGTCCCACCCGCGCCTTGACGCGGATCAATGACAGTGAAACGTTGTCCTCAACGGTCGGGACAGGCCGGTTGAAGCCCGCAATTGGGCTCGAACGAGGTGCCTGGCATGACTGCAATTCCCTTCTATAACGGCATGGCGGAGCAAGGCCTGCGCGGACATGCCGGTCACTCTGTTTCGCCGGGCGACATCGCCATCGGCGTAATCATTGGTCGCACATCCGAATTCTTCGATTTCTTCGTCTATGCGATTGCTTCGGTGCTGGTGTTCCCGAAGGTCTTTTTCCCCTTCGCTCCCCCGCTTCAGGCGATGCTGTGGTCGTTCTCGCTGTTTGCGCTGGCCTTTCTGGCCCGTCCGGTGGGATCGGTGGCGTTCATGGCCGTGGACCGGATGCTGGGGCGCGAGGCGAAGCTGACGATCGCCCTGTTTCTGCTCGGCGGATCGACAGCCGCGATTGCCTTCCTGCCCGGCTACGAGACGCTGGGCGCGCAGGCGATCTGGCTGCTGGCGCTGTTCCGGCTGGGGCAGGGCTTCGCGCTGGGCGGCACCTGGGATGGCCTGGCCTCGCTGCTGGCGCTCAACGCGCCCGAGAACCGGCGCGGCTGGTATGCGATGATCCCGCAGCTTGGCGCGCCGCTGGGCCTGATCGTGGCGAGCCTGCTGTTCGCGTTCTTCACCGCGTCGCTGTCCACCGCCGATTTCCTCGAATGGGGCTGGCGCTATCCGTTCTTCGTGGCGTTCGCGATCAACGTCGTCGCCCTGTTCGCGCGGCTGCGCATGGTGGCGACGCCGGAGTTCCGGCGGCTGTACGAATCGCGCGATCTTCAGGCCGCGCCGGTGCTGGAGACGGTCTCGCGCGAATGGCGCACGGTCGCGATCGGGGTGTTCGCCCCGCTGGCGAGCTTCGCGCTGTTCCACATGGTCACCGTATTCCCGCTGTCGTGGGTGTTGCTGTTCACGCCCGAGCAGCCGACCAGCTTCCTGCTGATCGAAGCCGGTTCGGCGGCGATCGGGGTGCTGGCGATCATCGCGTCGGGCCGGCTGGCCGACCGCATCGGACGCCGCCGCCTGCTGGTCGTTTCGGCCGCCGCGATCGCCGCGTTCAGCGGTTTTGCGCCGCAATTGCTGGGGCTGGGCGAAGGGGGCGAGATCGCCTTCATGGTGCTGGGCTTCATCCTGCTGGGACTGGCGTTCGGCCAATCGTCGGGCGCGGTTTCGTCGAACTTCGCCACGCGCCACCGCTACACCGGTTCGGCGTTGACGAGCGATCTGGCGTGGCTGTTCGGCGCGGGTTTCGCGCCGCTGGTGGCGCTGTGGCTGGCCGCGCAGGGCGGGCTGCTCGCTTCGGGCGCATACTTGCTGTCGGGCGCGCTGGCGACGCTGGTAGCGCTGTGGCTCAACGCGGAACTGGCCAGCCGCCATTGATGTACCCGGTTCCCAGGGCGGCTATTGCCGCCTAGGGAAACGGCGTGACCGACCTGCCGATCCACGCTGTCCTGCCGGACCTGCTCGCCGCCCTGCGCGCGCGCCCGTCCGCCGTACTGATCGCGCCGCCGGGGGCGGGCAAGACGACCTCGGTCGCGCCCGCCCTGCTGGCCGAGCCGTGGTGCAAGGGCACGGTGATCCTGCTTTCGCCCCGCCGCGTCGCGGCGCGCGCGGCCGCCGAGCGCATGGCCGAGTTGCTGGGCGAACAGCCCGGCGAAACCGTGGGCTATCTCACCCGCCTCGATAGCCGGCGTTCTGCCCGGACCCGCATCCTCGTCATGACCGAGGCGATCTTCGTTGCCACGATCCTCGGCGATCCCGACCTGACGGGCGTTTCCGCCGTCCTGTTCGACGAAGCGCACGAACGCCATCTCGACAGCGACCTGGGGCTGGCGCTGGCGATCGAATCGCAGGCGGTGCTGCGGGAAGACCTGCGCGTTATCGTCATGTCCGCCACGATCGACGGTGCGCGCTTTGCCGGCCTGCTGGGCGATGCGCCCGTGATCGAGAGCGAAGGCAAGGCGTTCCCGCTGGACATCCGCTGGCTGGGCGCACGGCCGGACCTGCGGCTGGAACAGGCCATGGCCTCCGCCATCGGCGAGGCGTGGCGCAGCGAGGCGGGGGACATTCTCGCCTTTCTGCCGGGCGTGCGCGACATCGAGCGCACCGCCGATCTGCTGGCCGACCGTCTGCCACAGGCGCTGGTGCTACCGTTGCACGGGCAGGTGGAGCCGGCGGGGCAGCGTACCGCGATCCGGCGCGATGCCGGCGGCCGCCGGAGAATCGTGCTCGCCACCGCCATTGCCGAGACCAGCCTGACGCTGGACGGGGTTTCGGTGGTGGTCGATGCCGGCCTTTCGCGCCGGGCGGAGTTCGACAAGACCGCCGGCGTCACGCGGCTGGTGACTCACCGGGCCAGCCAGGCCGCCGCGGCGCAGCGCGCGGGCCGCGCGGCGCGGCAGGGGTCGGGCGTGGCCTATCGCCTGTGGGAAGAAGCCGCCCACGCCGGCCGGCCGGCATTCGACCCGCCCGAAATCCTCACTTCCGATCTGGCCCCGCTGGCGTTGACGCTCGCGCAATGGGGCGCGGGCGATCCGGCCGGCATGGCGTGGATCGATCCGCCGCCGGTGCCGGCGATGGCGGCCGCACAGGCGCAATTGCGTGCGCTTGGCGCGCTCGATGCGGAGAACCGGATCACCTTGCACGGTCGCGCGCTGGCGAAATTGCCGATGGAGCCGGCGCTGGCCCATATGCTTGTCTTCGCCGCAGGGCGCGGCGCGGCGCGGGAGGCGGCGCGGCTGGCGCTGCTGTTGCAGGAGCGCGGCCTTGGCGGAAAGGGCGAGGATCTGGCGCGGCGGCTCGATCGCTGGAACGGTGAACGCGGCGGCCGGGCGGAGGCATCGCGCAAGCTGGCGGCGCGCTGGGCTGAGATGGCGGAGCGCGTCTCTTCGTCCACCGGCTCCGAACCTGGCGACGGACGCGGGCAAGCTCCGCCCGCGGGCGTGCTTCTCGCGGAAGCCTTCCCCGATCGCATCGCCCGCCGCCGTTCCGCCAGCGGGGAGGAATGGCTGTCCTCCGGCGGGCGCGGCTATCGGCTCGATCCCGCATCGCCGCTCGCCACCGCCGAATGGCTGGTAATCGGCGATGCGCAGGGTGAAGCCAAAGGCGCGCGGATCATGGCCGCGCTGGCGCTGGACGAGGCCGACATCACCCGCTGGCTGCCGCATCGGCTGGAAGCGCGCCATGCCCTGACGTGGAACGAGGCCGAGGCGCGCGTCGAGGCGCGGCTGGAGCGGCGGCTCGGCGCGATCGTGCTGGCGCGGGTGCCCGACCCGTCACCTGATCCGGCGGCGGTCTCGGCGCTTCTGCTCGATCAGGTGCGGCGTTCGGGGCTTGCCTTGCTGCCGCTGGGGGGAGGGGCGAAGGCGCTGCTCGAACGCGCGCGCCATGCCGGGCTTACGGCGCTCTCGGAAGAGGCCTTGCTGGATGGGCTGGACGAATGGCTCGGGCCGTTGCTGGCGGGAAGGCGTGACTTTTCCATCCCCGCCGGCAAGCTGCATGATGCGCTGGCGAACCGGCTGGACTGGAACGAGCGGCAGGCGCTCGACCGGCTGGCTCCGGCGGAGTATCGCTCGCCGGCCGGGACCAGCCATGCCATCGACTATGCGCACGAAGGCGGCCCAACGGTTGAACTGCGGGTGCAGGCACTGTTCGGGCTGGACCGGCATCCCGTGATTGGCCAGCCGGCAAGGCCGCTGCTGCTCAGCCTGACCTCACCCGCCGGCCGGCCGATCCAGACGACGGCCGATCTGCCCGCGTTCTGGCGGGGCAGCTGGCGCGATGTTGTAAAGGACATGAAGGGCCGCTACCCCCGGCATCGCTGGCCGGATGAACCGTGGAGCGAAGACCCGAGCCTCAAGACCAAGAACGCGTTCGAGGCGTCGCGACGGTCGTGATATCGGCCTGATCGCGTATCCTGAGCCACCTTTGGCGCGATGCGCGGAAAGTCTCTCTTGATTCCGGGAACGATTCGACCGAAAGCGCAGGCCATGCCTGCACGCATTTATCAGCGCCCGAAGAACGCCATGCAGTCCGGCAAGGCCCGGATCGCCGACTGGCTCCTGGAATTCGAACCGGCGGAGGCCAAGCGGCCCGATCCGCTGATGGGCTGGGCCGGCTCGGGCGATACGCAGCAGCAGGTCGTGCTGCACTTCGGTTCGGAAGCGGAAGCGAAGGCCTATGCCGATCGCTACGGTATCGAGGCGCACATCACGCCGACCCCGCCGCGCAAGCTCAAGCTGCAGAGCTACGCCGACAATTTCCGCTGATCCGCGCGGTCCGGCCGCAAGGCTGGACAAATGGCTGCCTTGTCTCCATATGCCCCTCTGGGAGTCGGGTGGACGTTAGCGTTCGCCAACCTGGTCAGGTCCGGAAGGAAGCAGCCACAACGGATAGCGGCGGGTCGCCCGGCTCCTTCCATCGCACATTTCAGTCGTCCGATACCGCCGCCTTCAGACGCGAGCGCGCTTCGTTGCGCGATCCCGTGGCGGGAATCGTGCCAGCCACCTTGCCCAGCCCGAACGGCGGCATGTTGGCATAGACCGTTTCATGGCCGCCTGCCGGAATGACGTAGGTTTCATGGAAAATGCCCACCGTGCCATCAGCGCCGATGGCCTTGTTGAAAGCGGCCCAGGCCGGCCAATGCGCCCGGTCCCGATCACGCGCATAGGCTTCCAGACTGTCGAAATCGCGCCAGTACTGCAGCAGCATGACCGTGCGCGGACCGCGCAGGAGGTATTCCGTGCCCAGGAAGCCGCTGTCCGGATTCGCGGAAAGCTCGGCCAGCATGGGCCGCATCGCGCGGATCACCGGCAACCATTTTCCGAAGCGCCAGAAGCGGTTGATGCGCATACCGATGGCGAACACGACCAGCGGGCCGGCGTGGTTGGCGGTGAAGCGGCCGGGTTGAATGGCGTTCATGCGCGATTGGTTTCATGGTGAAACTGACGTGTCAATTCGCTGCATTCTGATGTGGTGTAAATCGACATTCCGCGCGGCAGCGCCTACCTAGGATCACCATGGTCGATTCCACCGACATCTTCGGCAACGATACGCCGTCCGAACGCGATCCCGATATGCCGGAGGATGCGCTCGGCCTGGGTCTGGACATGCCGCCGCCCCCGAAGCCCGCATCACCGTCCTCGCCGGCGGGGGGGGACGTGCAGCCCTATCGCGTGCTGGCGCGCAAGTACCGGTCGCAGACCTTCGCCGAGCTGATCGGCCAGGACGCGATGGTGCAAACGCTGGCCAACGCGATCAAGCGTGGCCGGCTGGCCCATGCCTTCCTGATGACCGGCGTGCGCGGGGTGGGCAAGACGTCCACCGCCCGCCTCATCGCCAAGGCGCTCAACTGCATCGGGCCGGACGGGCAGGGCGGGCCGACGATCGACCCGTGCGGCCAGTGCGAACCCTGCGTGGCCATCGCCGAAGGGCGGCACATCGACGTGATCGAGATGGACGCCGCCAGCCACACCGGCGTGGACGACGTGCGCGAGATCATCGAGGCGGTGCGCTATGCCGCCGTTTCGGCGCGCTACAAGATCTACATCATCGACGAAGTCCACATGCTCTCGCGCAACGCGTTCAACGCGCTGCTCAAGACGCTGGAGGAGCCGCCGGCGCACGTGAAGTTCCTGTTCGCCACGACCGAGGTGGACAAGCTGCCCGTCACCGTGCTGTCGCGCTGCCAGCGGTTCGACCTCAAGCGCATCCCGGCGCCGCTGCTGGCCAGCCATTTCGCGATGATCTGCGGCAAGGAAGGCGTCGAGGCCGAGGACGAGGCGCTGGCGATGATCGCCACGGCGGCCGAGGGATCAGTGCGCGACGGGTTGTCGATCCTGGACCAGGCGATCAGCCACGCCGATCTGGCGGGCGGTGGCGCAGGTGGTGGTGAGGCTACCGTCGTGACCGCCGAACAGGTTCGCGAGATGCTGGGCCTTGCCGACAAGACCATGCAGCGCCGCCTGTTCGCCGCCGTGCTGGGCGGCGACGGCGGCGCGCTGCTGGAGGAAGTGGCGCAGCAATACGCGCTGGGCATCGAGCCGATCGCGATGATGCGCGCGCAGATGGACATCGTCCACAAGGTCACGGTGGCCCAGATCGGCGGTTCGGGGTCCGATACCCGTTCGCCCGAGGAGCGCGCCGCGATCGAGGGCTGGGCCAGGGATCTGGCGGCGGGGCAACTTCATCGGCTGTGGCAACTGCTGCTCAAGGGCTACGAGGAAGTGAAGACCGCGCCGGACCCGCTGGTGGCGGCGCAGATGGCGCTGCTGCGCGTGCTCCATGCGGCCGACATGCCGGACCCGGGATCGCTGGTGAAGAAGCTGGAGGACATCGCTGCGCGTCCGGTGGTGATGGCCGCGGCGCCGGCCAGCGAAAACGGCGATGGAAGCGGCGGCGGTTCCCCGGTCCTGCAAGCTTCCGCGCCCGTGCCTGTTGCGCTGGACTGGGCGGAACTGGTCGAGCAGGTGGAGCATCACGCGCCGCTGGTCGGATCGTCGATGCGGCTGTCCGTGCGGGTGATCGAATTGCGCGCAGGGTATCTGCGCTATCAGTTGGCGCCGGGCTTGCCGGGCGATCCTTCGGCAGACATCCGCAAGGCGCTGCAGCACGCGACCGGCGAGCCGTGGCAGGTGGAGCGCGATGACGCCGTTTCCAGCGGCGAGGCGCAGCCCAGCCTTGAGGAAACCAAAGCCGCCCACCAGCAGCAGGCCCATCAGGCGATGCTGGAAGACCCGCTGGTGAAGGCCGCATTCGCCGCGTTTCCCGACGCGAAGATCATCGATGAAGACAGCTCGAGAGAGCATCAGGCACGGCCTTGGGGCCAGAGTCGGAGCAGACACGCATGAAGTCCATGGAAGAAATGATTCAGGCCGCGCAGCAGGCCGCGCAGACCATCCAGAAGCAGATGGAGGATGCGCAGTCCAAGCTGGACGCGATCGAGGTGGAAGGCGCGGCCGGTGGCGGGCTGGTCAGGATCAAGGCGTCCGCCAAGGGGCGCGTGATCGGCGTATCGCTCGATGAAAGCCTGCTCGCTCCTTCGGAGAAGGGCATTCTCGAAGACCTGGTCGCCGCCGCGTTCAACGACGCGCGCGGCAAGGCCGATGCCGCCGCGGCGGAGGAAATGCAGAAAGTGCAGATGGCGGCGGGTATCCCGCCGGGCTTCAAGCTGCCGTTCTGATTTCGCGCGCCATCCGGTTGGCGCGGGCCGAATATAGAAAAGCCTCCCGATGCGCTGCGCCGGGAGGCTTTTCTGTAACTGCAGCGGCTGGCGATCAGCCGAGGATGCCGGGCAGATCCAGCCCCTTCTCACGCGCGCAATCCAGCGCGATTTCATAGCCGGCATCGGCATGGCGCATGACGCCCGTCGCCGGATCGTTCCACAGCACGCGTTCGAGGCGCCGGGCCGCCGCTTCGGTGCCGTCGGCCACGATCACCATGCCGGAATGCTGCGAAAAGCCCATGCCCACGCCGCCGCCGTGGTGCAGCGACACCCAGGTCGCGCCGCTGGCGGTGTTGAGCAGGGCGTTGAGCAGCGGCCAGTCCGATACCGCGTCCGACCCATCGCGCATGGCTTCGGTTTCGCGGTTGGGGCTGGCGACCGATCCGGAATCGAGATGATCGCGGCCGATCACCACCGGTGCCTTGAGTTCGCCCCGCGCGACCATCTCGTTGAAGGCCAGGCCCAGCCGGTGCCGGTCACCAAGGCCGACCCAGCAGATGCGCGCGGGCAAGCCCTGAAAGTGGATGCGTTCGCGCGCCATGTCGAGCCAGCGGTGCAGGTGCGCGTTGTCGGGCAGCAGTTCCTTCACCTTGGCGTCGGTCTTGTAGATGTCTTCCGGATCGCCGGAGAGCGCGGCCCAGCGGAACGGGCCGATGCCCCGGCAGAACAGCGGCCGGATGTAGGCCGGCACGAAGCCGGGGAAAGCGAAGGCGTTGTCCACGCCTTCGTCCTTTGCCATCTGGCGGATGTTGTTGCCATAGTCGGTGGTCGGAACGCCCGCCGCCTGGAAGGCGAGCATGGCGCGAACGTGCGTGGCGATCGACGCCTTGGCCGCGCGGGCGACGGCGGCGGGATCGCGTTCGCGCTCGCTGAACCAGCGTTCCAGCGTCCAGCCGGCGGGAAGGTAGCCGTTGACCGGATCGTGCGCGCTGGTCTGGTCGGTCAGCAGGTGGGGCCGCACACCGCGTTCGTACAGCAGCGGCAGCAGTTCGGCGGCGTTGCCGAGCAGGCCGACGGAAGTGGGCGTCTGGGCGGTGGTGACGATCTCCAGCGCCTCGTCCAGATTGTCGGTGGCCTTGTCGAGATAGCCGGTGCGCAGGCGCATCTCGATCCGGCTGGGCTGGCACTCGATGGCGAGGCACGAGGCACCCGCCATCACCGCCGCCAGCGGCTGCGCCCCGCCCATGCCGCCCAGGCCGGCGGTCAGCAGCCACTTGCCCGAAAGGTCGCCGCCGTAGTGCTGGCGGCCCATTTCCACGAACGTCTCGTAGGTGCCCTGCACGATGCCCTGCGTGCCGATGTAAATCCACGATCCGGCGGTCATCTGGCCGTACATGGCAAGGCCGCGCTGATCAAGTTCGTGGAAATGTTCCCACGTCGCCCAATGGGGCACGAGGTTGGAATTGGCGATCAGCACGCGCGGGGCATCGGCATGGGTGCGGAACACACCCACCGGCTTGCCCGACTGGACCAGCAGCGTTTCATCGTCGCCCAGCCGCTTCAGCGTCTCGACGATCCGGTCATAGCTTTCCCAGTCGCGCGCGGCCCGGCCGATACCGCCATAAACGACGAGTTCCTCCGGCCGTTCGGCCACATCGGGATGCAGGTTGTTCATCAGCATGCGCAACGGCGCTTCGGTGAGCCAGCTTCGCGCGGAAAGTTCGGTGCCGGTGGCCGGGCGGATGACGCGGCTGTTGTCGATACGGGTCATGATTGTCCTCTCGCGAAATCGAGACATGCTTCGAGCATCGTGGTGAGCACCGAGCGCAGCGGTTCGGCGCGTTCGGGCTGGTAAGGCGAAGGCCAGTTGGCCACGTCCAGCGGCCCGGCGGGATCATCCATGTAGCCCCGGCAGGCGAGTTCCATCTGCACGGCATGGATTCCGTTGGCGGGGCGGCCATGGTGCCGCGTGGTCCAGCCGCCCTTGAAGCGGCCGTTGACGACGTGATCGAACGGGGACGCGGCGGCGATGCCGGCAATCCTCTCGGTCAGGGCGGGATCGCAGGCAAGTCCATCGAAGGTGCCGATGTTGAACTGCGGCAGCGTGCCATCGAACAGGCGCGGCACGACCGAGCGGATCGCATGCGCGTCATAGAGCACGACCCGCGTGTGGACCTGCCGGAGACGCGCGATCTCGGCGCTGATTGCCGCATGATAGGGGACGAAATAACGCTCGCGCCGGCGTGCGATCTCCGCCTCGTCCGGCTCCGCGCCAGGAATGTAGAGCGGTTCGCCATCGAACGTATCGACCGGGCAAAGCGCGGTGGTCGCCTTGCCGGGATAGAGCGACGCGCCCGAGGGATCGCGATTCACGTCGATCACGCTGCGCGAAATCGCGGTGCGGATCGTGGTCGCGCCCAGCGCGGCGGCGAAATCGTAAAGCCGGTCGATCCACCAGTCGGCATCCTTGCGCGCCAGCCACGGCGAACGGAACGCCGGCACGGCATCGTCCGGAATGTCTGTGCCGGTGTGGGGAAAGGCCACGACCAGCGGCGCATCGCCCCGGTGGATTTGGAGGCAACCGGTCATGCGATCCCCGGCAGGTCCGCGCCGGTCACGGCGGCGAGCGCGCCCGAACGGACGAGGGCGTTGGCCGCTTCCATGTCGGGATGGAAATGGCGGTCGTCATCCAGATGCGGCACGTGCGCGCGGACCAGCGCGCGGGCGGCTTCCAGCGCCGCGCTCGATGCCAGCGGGGCATGGAAATCGCAGCCTTGCGCGGCGGCCAGCGCCTCGATTCCGATGACGGCGCTGGCGTTGCGCGCCATGCCCATCAGACGGCGCGCGCCGTGCGCGGCCATCGATACATGATCCTCCTGGTTGGCCGAGGTGGGGATGGAATCGACGCTGGCGGGATAGGCGCGCTGCTTGTTCTCGCTGACCAGTGCGGCGGCGGTCACCTGCGGGATCATGAAGCCGGAATTGAGACCGGGCCTTGGCGTGAGGAACGCGGGAAGCCCGGACAGCGCGGGATCGACCAGCATGGCGATGCGCCGTTCGGCCAGCGAGCCGATCTCGCAGATCGCCAGCGCGATCATGTCCGCGGCGAAGGCGACCGGTTCGGCGTGGAAATTGCCGCCGGAAAGCGCCTCGTCGGTATCGGGGAAGATCAGCGGGTTGTCGGTGACGCCGTTGGCCTCGATCGCCAGCGTGGACGCGGCCTGCCGCAGCACGTCGAGCGCCGCGCCCATCACCTGCGGCTGGCAGCGCAGGCAATAGGGGTCCTGCACGCGGGGGTCGCCGGTGAGGTGCGATGCGCGGATCGCGGAACCGGCCATCAGCGCGCGCAGCGCATCGCCCACCGCAACCTGGCCCGGCTGGCGGCGCAGCAGGTGGATGCGCGGATCAAATGGCGCGTCCGATCCGCGGGCAGCCTCGGTCGAAAGCGCGCCGGTGACCAGCGCGGCCTGAAACAGCGTTTCCGCCGCGAACAGCCCGGCCAGCGCGTTGGCGGTGGAGAACTGCGTGCCGTTGAGCAGGGCCAGTCCCTCCTTGGGGCCGAGCTCGGCGGGGGCCAGCCCGGCCTTCGCCAGCGCGGCAGCGGCGCTCATCCGTTCGCCCGCGAAGAAGGCCTCGCCCACCCCGATCATCGCGGCGGCCATGTGCGACAAGGGGGCGAGATCGCCCGATGCGCCGACCGAGCCTTGCGCCGGCACGACCGGAGTCACGCCGCGCGCGAGCATGGCTTCGAGCAGCGCCACCGTCGCCGGGGCGATCCCCGAGGCGCCTTGCGCCAGGCTGCCCAGCTTGAGCGCCATCATCAGGCGCACGACCGCGATGGGCGAAGGTTCGCCGGTGCCGGCGGCATGGCTCAGCACGATATTGCGCTGAAGCGTGGCGAGGTCGGATCTGTCGATGCGCACGCTCGCCAGCTTTCCGAAGCCGGTGTTGATGCCATAGACCGGTTCGCCCTTGTCGAGGATGCGCTCCACCGCCGCCGCCCCCGCAGCGATCACCGAATGGGACGATGGCGCGAGCGAAACCGGCGCGCCGGCGTGGACGCGCTTCCAGTCGGCCAGCGAGACCGCGCCGGGGGTGAGCTCAAGTGCGGCGTTCATTTCCCTCTCCAGATACGGGCATGGAGCGGGTTGAAGCCCATGCGATAGACAAGTTCGGCCGGGCTTTCGACGTCCCAGATGGCAAGGTCGCACCATCGGCCGGCTTCCAGCGTGCCGACCTGCTGCTCTTCCTCGAGGACGCCGGACCGCGCGCGCTGCCCATCGTATCGCTGATCAGTTTCCTGGTCGGCACCATCCTGGCCTACATGGGCGCCGCCCAGTTGGCCATGTTCGGTGCCCAGATCTACATCGCCAATCTGGTCGGCGTCGGCATGGTGCGCGGGTCGGCGGTGAAGAGGTTGCGGCCGGTCGGCAGCACGTCCGTGCGGCCGCGGGCGGGCGCGCCGGACGGGCCGGGTGCGACGTGGCGGCCGTCGAGGGCGGCGATCAGGGCGGCGCGCTCGCGGGCGGCGCTTTCAATCCGGATCGCTTCGCCCGTGTCGTCGCGGCCATAGACGTGCTGGCCGTCCTTGAGCGCAAA
>MEGD01000057.1 GCA_001725355.1 Novosphingobium sp. SCN 66-18 | reverse complement strand
CCCGCAAACGCGGCAACGGCCAGCCCCGAAAATCCGATGGCGTCTCTACTCCCTCCAGCAAGGGACGATCTCGTTCTAACGACATCCCTGCGCCTTACATTCCAAAAACCGTGGTGTCATTACTACTCAAGTGGGCCTGCGTGCCTGAACCGGTCCTGCACGAAGCGGGCGTGACAGTTGAAAAGTTGTGGCATAAAAAGTGCCGATTCATGATGCGGACGTATTGACCATCGATCCGCGTGTGGCATCTTCGGGTTTCAAAAAACGACCCGTGACAGTGGGATAGGCGCGGGGAACGGGAGAGAGATCATGCGGCGCAAGGCGATCATTGCGGCACTCTTGCTGGGCAGTGCCTTTTCCTTGTCGGGGTGTGACAAGATCAAGCAGGCGGTTTCCGGCAAGTCCGAAATCAAGGTGGTGGAAACCGAGTTTCCCGAGCGCGTGTTCTGGGGCGACACCCATCTTCACACCGCCAATTCGGTCGACGCCTTCGGCTTCGGCAACCGGCTGGGGCCGGAAGAGGCGCTGCGGTTCGCGCGCGGCGAGGAAGTGACCTCGAGCACCGGGCAGAAGGCCAAGCTCGCCCGCCCGCTGGACTTCCTGGTGATCGCCGATCACGCCGAGGGGCTGGGCGCGACCAAGGCGCTGTATGACGCCCCGCGCCTGCTGGTTACCGATCCCACACTGCGCCGCTGGTACGACCTGATGCACGAAGGTCCGAAAGGTTCGCTGCAGGCGACCGGCGAGATGCTGCAGGCGCGGGCGAAGAACCAGCTGCCCGCCGGCCTCAACGATCCCGCCAAGGCCGAGGAGCGCACGCGCAAGATCTGGAACGATCACCTCGATACCGTCGACCGCTATAACGAGCCGGGCAAGTTCACCGCCTTTTTCGGTTTCGAATACACGCTGATGCAGGGGGGCAACAACCTGCACCGCAATGTGATCTTCCGCGACAACAAGGATCGCGTCGCCAAGATCATGCCGCTCGATCCCAGCAACGAACTGTGGCCGGACAAGCTGTGGGATTACATGGACGGCTACGAGAAGAGCACCGGGGGCAAGGTGCTGGCGATCCCGCACAACGCCAACCTTTCCAACGGCCTGATGTTCATGATGACCGATCCCAGCGGCGGTCCGATGACGGCGGCGCAGGCCCGCCGCCGCGCCGCGCACGAGCCGGTGGTGGAAATCACCCAGATCAAGGGAGACAGCGAAGCCCATCCGTTCCTTTCGCCCAACGATGAATTCGCGGGCTACGGCACGGCTGGTTGGGACCTCAACAACCTGCTCAATTCGCAACCGACCAAGCCGGGGGATCTGGCGGGCAGCTATGTGCGCGAGGCGTTGAAGCGTGGCCTGATTCTGGAGCAGACGATCGGGGTTAATCCCTACAAGTTCGGCGTGATCGGCTCCACGGATTCGCACAATTCGCTGTCCACGGCGGACGACAACAACTTCTGGGGCAAGCATCCCGGCGTCGAGCCGAGCCCGACGCGCTCGACCGACGGCTTCGTGCCCGGCATCAACAGCGGCCGCATGAACTGGCAATCGTTGGCGAGCGGCTATGCCGCCGTATGGGCGCGCGCCAACACGCGCACCGCGATCTTCGACGCGATCCAGCGCCGCGAGGTCTATGGCACCACCGGGCCGCGCATGACCGTGCGCTTCTTCGGCGGCTGGGACTTC
The DNA here is from genome assembly GCA_001725355.1 of Novosphingobium sp. SCN 66-18. Classification (GTDB taxonomy): domain Bacteria; phylum Pseudomonadota; class Alphaproteobacteria; order Sphingomonadales; family Sphingomonadaceae; genus Novosphingobium. The sequence continues at coordinate 13,026 of MEGD01000057.1, read as the reverse complement.
AAGGGCGACGATCTCAGGGGCGACTGGGTCCATGCCGGCTATCGTCGCGGCGTGCCGATGGGCAGCGACCTTGGTGGACATAAAGGCACCGGCGCGCCGAGCTTCATCGTTTCCGCGCTGAAAGACCCGGTCGGCGCCAATCTCGATCGCGTGCAGATCGTCAAGGGCTGGGTCGACAAGGGCGGCAAGTCGCACGAAAAGGTCTTCGATGTCGTGTGGAGCGACATGGGCAAGCGCAAGCCGGTGGGCGGCAAGGTGCCGGCCGTGGGCGATACCGTGGACCTGACGCGGGCGACCTATGCCAATTCGATCGGCGCGCCGGCGTTGGCCAGCGTGTGGACCGATCCGGAGTTCGACCCGGCGATGCGCGCGTTCTATTACGTGCGCGTGCTGGAAATCCCGACGCCGAACTGGGTCAGCTACGACGCGGTAAAATATCACCTTACCCTGACGCCCGATATTCCGCGCAAGCAGCAGGAACGCGCCTATACCTCGGCGATCTGGTACACTCCTTCGTAACGGTGCCCGGACATGACCCTGCGATCCCGCGCGGCCTCGCTGCTGCGCGAACCACTGGTGCATTTCATGATCGCGGGGGTGCTCGTCTTCGCCCTGTTGTCCGGCCGTGCGCCGGACGCGGGTGAACGGCGCATCGTGGTGAACGCCGAAGTCGTCTCGCGCCTGCTCAATCGCTTTACCGAAAGCTTCCACCGCCAGCCCACGCCGCAGGAAATGGACGGGCTGATCAGCGATTATGTCCACGAACAGGTCTATTACCGCGAGGCGCTGCGGCTGGGGCTGGACAAGGATGACGAGATCGTGGTGCGCCGGATGCGCAACAAGATGATCGCGATCGCCACCAACGACGCCGAAGCCGCGACGCCGACCGATGCCGACCTGCAGAAGCTGCTCGACAAGGACCCCGGCCGCTATGCCCGCGAACCGAAGGTGACGTTCGCGCAGCTCTATCTGGGGGCGGACAGCCCCGCCGCCCGCGCGGCCGCGCGCGATGCGCTGGCGGTGCTGCGACAGGGCGGGGACGCCACGCGCTTTGCCCAGGTGGCGCCGATCAACCCGAGCTACGAGGCGGCGGACGCGGATTCCATCGGCGCCAGTTTCGGCGACGCCTTCGCGCTGGCGCTGCGCAAGCTGCCGCGCGGCGAATGGACCGGGCCGGTCACCTCGGGCCTTGGCCTGCATCTGGTGCGCGTCGACGCGGTGATCGCGGCCAAGCCGCCGACGGTGGTCGAAGCGCGCCAGCAGCTTGCCAACGACTGGCACGAAGCCAACGTGCGCAAGGCGGAAGAAGAGGCCTATCGCAAGATCGTCGAAGGCTATGACGTGGTGATCGAGCAGCCCAAATGAAGGCGGTGCGCGGCCTCGTCCTGCTCGTGCTTGCCATGCTGTGCGCGATCAGCGCGCCGGCGCGGGCGGACGAATTGCGGCCGGGTTATCTGGAACTGACGCAGCGGGGCGCGGCGCACTGGAAGCTGGTGTGGAAAGCCCCGATCCTTGGCGGGCTGGCCACGCGCGCGCGGCCCGCGCTGCCGGCGTTCTGCACGATCGCTCCGCGCGAAAGCCGGCTGGACAGCGGCTCGGTGATCTCGACCGGCGACGTCACCTGCCGGGGATCGCTGGAAGGGCAGAAAGTGGGCCTTTCCGGCATGGAGACCACGTTCACCGACGCCCTGCTGCGCGTGGCGCCGCTGGGGCGGCCGGTCCAGGCCGAGCGGCTCACCACCGCGCAGCCGATGGTGGAGGTGGCGGCGAAGCCAGGGCGCTGGCAAGTGGCGCGAACCTATTTCGTGCTGGGCGTCGAACACATCCTGACGGGATATGACCACCTGCTGTTCGTGGTCTCGCTGGTGCTGCTGCTGGGCCATCTGTGGACCGTAGTGCGCGCCGCGACCGCGTTCACGGTGGCGCATTCGATCACGCTGGCGGGCACCACGCTGGGCCTGTTCGGACTGGCTCAGGCGCCGGTGGAGGCGCTGATCGCGCTGTCCATCGTGTTCCTGGCGGTGGAGATCGTGAAGCGCCGCGACGGCGCGCCGCGCCTGTCGTAGCGGGTGCCGTGGGTGGTCGCCTTCCTGTTCGGCCTGCTGCACGGGTTCGGCTTCGCCGGCGCGCTGCGGGAGATCGGTTTGCCCGAAACCGACGTGCCAATGGCGCTGCTGACGTTCAATCTGGGCGTGGAGGCGGGGCAACTGGTGATCGTGGCGGTCTGTCTTGTCGTGATCGGGTTGCTGCGGCGTGTCGCTCCGCAGGCGCTGCGCCCCGCGACGCTTGTCGCGACCTATGCGATCGGCATTACCGCCAGCTACTGGTTCATCGATCGCCTGATTGCCTGAAGGCGCTTCCCTAGGCGCTGATCGGCAGCGTGGGCCATGTTTCGGTGATCGTGTGCCCGTCGAACACCGCGATGTCCCCGAACTGGAGGAACAGCGCTTCGCTCTGGTCCGGTCGCAGGAAGACGTGGTCGTCCGGCCGCAGGTTCGTGCGGGCCGAGCCGAGCAGCAGCTCCTGATTGGAGGACCGTCCGAACAGGCCCGAATAGGACAGACCCGGCGGCGAGACGGGCTGGGCCAGCCAGTGCCCGCCGTGCATGAAGAAGCCGCGCTGGCTGTTGCGATCGAACCAGTGCATCAGGCCGGACAGCGGTTCCACGCCCGGCAGGCGCATGTCCGCCACGGCCTTGATGACGGGGGAAGCGATGAAGGCGGCCGGCGCCAGATCGGCAAGGTCGGGATAGTCGAACGTGCCCGGCTTGACGAAGGCGGACCCGACCGAAACCTCGTTGGCCACGGTGCCCTTGCAATGCCAGCGGAACGTGGGGCTGCCGGCGCCGTTCAGCGTCAGCGGCGCTGCATTGCCGACGACGTGGCCCACGGCGTCAATGGCGGCGCGATACGCGGCCTGCGAGGCGGCATAGGCGCGATCGGGAAGCGGCATCTTGGGAACATGGGGATCGTAACCCATCAGCCCGGCGATGCGCACGCCGTTGTCGCGCGCGAAGGCGAGCGCGGGGGCTAGGGCCGTGGCATCGGGAAATCCGCCGCGGTGCAGGCCGACATCGAGTTCGAAGCTCGCCCGCAACGGTACGCCATGCGCTTTGGCGATCGCGGCGTATTCGGAAAGCCGCTGCGGTGTGTCGATCAGCCATTGCGGGCGGGCGGCGGCCTGTGGCCCGGCCCGGTCGATCACGCGAGCGAATTCGGCGGCGGGCAGGGGCTTGCCCATCAGCATGTCGGCGTCGGCGTAGAGCGGCAGCAGTTGCAGCAGCATCTCGGCGCTGAATACCATCATCCGCCGGCTGCCCATGCCGGTCAGCACGTGTTCGATGAGGCGGGGGGCGGGCAGCGACTTGGCGACCACGCGCAACGGCAGTTTCGCGCCGTCGACCGAGGCGCGGATGGCCCTGACGTTCGCGTCCAGCCGCTGCCGGTCGATCACCAACACGGGATGCATCAGTCCGGCGCGGCGCAGCGCGGCGGCGAGCGTGGCAAAATAGGCATCGTGCCCGCCGCCCGTCTCCGCCGGACGCAGGGCAAGGACGCCGAGTCCGGCAACGGCGATTGCGCCGCCGCCTACGAGCACGGCGCGGCGCGAGGATGTCTTGCGTTCAGGCGGCATCGAAAATCCTGTGCAGGAAGGGGTTGAGCATCCGGCCTTGCGGATCGAGCCGGCGGCGCACCGCGTCGGCTTGCGCGAACATCGGATAGAGCGGCTGGAGTTCCTTGCGCGACAGCGAATGGAGCTTGCCCCAGTGCGGCCGCCCGCCCGCCTCGCGCAGCACCGGTTCGATCAGGTCGAACATGAACTGGTGGCTGTCCTTGTAATAGGCGTGAACCGCGATCGAACCGCTTTCGCGCTGGTAGAATGGGGAGAGCCAGGCATCGTCGGGCGCGATGATACGCGCCTCGATCGGCACGAACACGTCGTGCGCCTGGCTTTCGATGCGCCGGACCACTTCGCGCAGGGCCTCCACCTGCCGTTCGATGGGAACGTGGTATTCCATCTCCTTGAAGCGCACGGGGCGTTCGTTCGACAGGAGCTTCCAGCCCTGGTCGATGGCCACTTCGGGCTGCTCGTCCTTCAGGAAATGGGCGGCGACGCGCTTGCGCACGGCGGGGGTGAATTCGAACACGTCGCGCAGCAGCTTCAGCTGCATCAGCACTTCGGTATCGCGATCGGGGCCGCGCGGGCGGACCGGTTCGGTCGAGACATCGTGCGTGATCAGCGCGGCCTTGCCCGTGAAGGGCAGGATCAGGAATTCGGCATTGCGATGGCGCGTGGCGAGCGCGGGCCACTGGCCGAGCAGTTCCTCGGTATCGACGATACGCACTTCCTTGCGCACGCGCGTCAACGGCTGGTTGCGCAGGGTCACTTCGGTCAGCACGCCGAACGCGCCGAGGCCCACGCGCGCGGCGTGGAATACCTCGGGTTCGTGATCGGGCGCGGCCTCGATCACCGTGCCATCGGGCGTGACCAGCCGCAGCGCGGTGACGCCGCCGTGGATCGCGGTCAGGCCCTTGCCGGTGCCGTGGGTGCCGGTGGCGAGCGCGCCGGCCAGCGATTGCTTGTTGATGTCGGGCAGGTTGGGCATCTCCTGCCCGATCGCCGCAAGCGCGGGGCCGAGCGCGGCCAGCCGCGTTCCCGCCAGGACGCGGGCCGAATGCGTGGCATCGTCATGGCCCGCCAGCCCGGCGATGCGGTCGAGCGAAAGCATGGTGCCCGATGTGGGCACCAGCGCGGTAAAGCTGTGTCCGGCGCCGACCGGCCGGATCGGGGTGGGGGCGGCGGGCAGTGCTTGCACGAGTTCGGATTCGCTGGCGGGAGCGAGGCGACTTTCCGGATAGGCGTGTTCGAGGCCGCACCAGTTGGTCCAGAGCACGCGGCCCGATCCGTCGAGCGCGGGCGGGGGGGCCGGTTCGCGATCGAGCCATGCACGCCGCGCCGTCAGGCCGCCCGCCGTGGCTCCCAGCACGCCCACCGTTCCCAGAATGGCTTTCCTTCGCGTGAGCAATGCCATGGTTCCTATTCCTTTTCGCGGCCGGCCATGAACCGGATCAGCGCCTTGAGATCATCGGGCGTGCAGGCAAGGCACTGGCCACCGGGGGGCATCGCGCCCTTGCCCTGGATGGCGCTGGCGAGCAGCACGTCAGGCCCCTTGCTCCAGCGGGCATCCCACATCGTGCGATCGCCGGCCAGCGGCGCGGTGGAGGCGCGGACGGTGTGACAGGCCTTGCACGAGGCGCCGTAGAGCTCGGCCAGATGCGGATCGGACGGGGTCAGGGCGGCGCTTTGCGCTTCGGTCAGTGGCTTCGCCGGCGGCCCGGAGCCACCGCAGCCGGCTAGTGCAAGCAGGGCTGGCGCCAGCAGTGCCGCCGTGAACATGCCCTGTGCCCCACGCAATCCGAGTCGCCCCATGATGTCCCTTCCCAATCGACTAGAAATCTAGTTATAGCTATATTTCTGTCAAGGCGCATCGAAGCGTGGCCCGCGCGCTGGCGGAGCGCGTACTGGCAATCGATCCGCAACAGGATCCCCAGGCTACCGAGGCGCGCGCGATCCGTGCGGTGATCGCGCCGTAGGCCGCTTGCGTCGCGTCTGTTCCTTGCTATGAAGTTTTCACGAATATGAACTGATCGAGCATTGGGAGAGCCGCATGGCCAAGATCAAGACCACGCACGTCGGAAGCCTGCCGCGCGGCGATGAACTGACGCCGCTGCTGCTGGCGCGCGATGGCGGCCAGCCTTACGACGCGGCCGAGTTCGACGCCAAGGTCTCCGCCGCCGTGGATGCGGCGGTGAAGGCCCAGGTCGAAGCCGGGGTGTCCGTGGTCAGCGATGGCGAACTGGGCAAGGTCGGCTATTCGACCTACATGATCGAGCGGCTGTCCGGCTTTGGCGGCCATATCGATCGCAAACCCGCGGCAGACCTGGCCGAAGTGCCCAACCTCGCCAAAAAGCTGTCGGCGATCATGGGTAGCCAGGAATTCGTGCGGGCTTCGTGCATCGGGCCGGTGAAACTGGTCACGCTCGATCCGCTGCACGAGGATATCCGCCGCTTCAAGGCGGCGCTCGCCAAGCATGGCGCGCCGGATACCGAAGCCTTCATGAACGCGGCTTCGCCCGGGCTGATCACCGCGTTCCAGGTGAACCGCCACTATCCGAGCCACGAGGCCTATCTGGCCGACCTCGCCGATGCGATGCGTGAGGAATACGAGACGATCGTGCGCGAGGGGTTCTACCTCCAGCTCGACTGCCCCGACCTCGCGATGTCGCGCCATACCGGCTATCAGGACATGGCGGAGGAGGACTTCCTCAAGGTTGCGGCGGCGAACGTCGAGGCGCTGAACGCCGCCACAGCCAATATCCCGCCCGAAAAGATGCGGATGCACGTGTGCTGGGGCAACTACGAAGGCCCGCACGATCACGACATCGCGCTGGAGAAGGTCATCGACATCGTGCTGAAGGCACGCCCCGCCACGGTGCTGTTCGAGGCTGCCAACCCGCGCCACGAACACGAATGGAAGGTGTGGAAGGAAGCCCGGCTGCCCGACTGGAAGGTGTTGGCGCCGGGCCTGATCGACACCTGCTCCAACTATATCGAGCATCCCGAGCTGATCGCGCAGCGGATCGAGCGCTTTGCCGAATTCGTCGGCCCCGAACGCGTGATCGCCAGCACCGATTGCGGCTTCGGCACGTTTGCCGGTTATGGCAAGATCGATCCGATCGTGACATGGCGCAAGCTCCGGTCGCTGCGCGAAGGTGCGGACATCGCGGCGGCCCGTATGTAAGCCGGCCGTCTCTGAAGCCGAACACAAGGAGCAAGGTATGAACCCCGATGATCGCCGGGCCGTCGAGCACGATTGCGCCCGCCTGATTGCGCTCTATGCCAACCTCAACGACGAGGCGCGCTGGGACGAGGTGGCCGCGCTTTATGCCGAGGATGGCGTGATGTTTCGCCCGACCGCGCCGGACCAGCCGCTCGCGGGGCGCGAGGCGATCCTCGCCGCGTTCAAGGCCCGCCCGCCGCGCACCACGCGGCACGTCTGCTCCAACGTGGTGATCGAGGTCGAAGGCCCGGCTACCGCGCGGGGCACGTCGGCGATGCTGCTGTTTACGGCGGAGGGGCCGCCACTGGTCGGCTCGTTTCACGACCGCTTCTGCCTGACCGCCGCCGGATGGCGCTTCGCCGAGCGGCGCGGATCGCTGACGTTCAAGGGGTAAGGCGATGAGCGCCAGCCAGGCGGGCGCTGCCGCCCCGGTCAAGTCCGCGATGCGCACGCTCGATGTGATCGAGTTCGTCGTGGCGCATCCGCAGGGCGTGATCGCACAGGAAATCGCGGCGGCGCTGGGGATCCCCGTCAGCAGCCTGTCCTATCTGCTGGCGACGCTGGCCGAGCGGGAATACCTGGCCCGGCAAGGGCGGCGCTACTTGCCGGGACCAGGCCTGGAGCGGCTGCGCGCGCCCGTGTCCTCGCTTTCGCTGGCGGAAAGGGTGACGCCGCTGGTGCGCGCCTTGCGCAGCGAACTGAACGAGACTTCGTCGTTCATGATCCGCGCCGGCTGGGATGCCGAGGCGTTGGTGACCGAAGCCAGCGATCAGGCGCTGCGCTATGCGATCGATCCCGGCACGCGCAAGCCGCTGCACGGGCTGGCCGGCGGGCTGGTCCTGCTCGCGGGGATGGCCGAGGCGGAGCTGGCGGACTATTTCGCGCGAAGCGAACGGGAGCAACTGACGCCGAAGACACGCGTTGCGGAGGCCGATCTTCGCGCCGACATCGCGGAGATCCGGCAAAACGGCTTCTGCACCGCGCGCGAGCGGGCCACGCTTGGCATTTGCGGGGTGGCTGTGCCGGTCAGGCTGGGCGACCGGCAGATCGGCGTGTTCAGCGTGGCGGTGCCCGCGGTCCGGTTCGACCCCGCGCTGGAACAGCGGATCAGGATACTGCTCCAGCGCAGCGCGGACGCGATCAGGGAAGCGTAGTCGGGACGGGCGCGGAAACCGGTCCGATGTGCAGGCTTCCCGCCGGTTTGTGGATCGTTTGCTTGTGATTGGCGCGCGAAGCCTGCCGGGCGTGCCGCTGCGCCAGCCATGACATGACCGGGGCGCAGAGGAATGCGGCAGACAGGCTGGCAAGCTGCAGTGCCAGCAGCCATGCGGTCTCGCTTCCCCAACCGGTGTCTATCGCCAGGATCGTTACCGTCAGCGCGAGGAACAACGCGCCGAGCGTGGTTTCCGCCACCGTGTCGACGAAAGGCGAGCGGCGCGACGCGGACACGGCGAACTTGGGCGTGCGGCGCCAGGCCAGAGGACGGCGGGAAAGCCCCGCGACGCCGCCGAGCAGCACGATCCACGTAAGCGAGGCGCGGGCGATTTCGCCCAGCACCATATCGCGCGGCTCATGGCAGCCGGACAGGCGATAGCGGTGCGCCGTGCGCGCGCACCAGGTCATCGCGCCAAGGATCATCAGCGCCCACACCACGTTGGGGATGTCCACGGGATCGCCGGCGCGGGCTGATTGGGCGAGGCCCATGAAAACCGTGCCCGCCAGCGTCAGAACCAGCGCTCCCACGCGCTGCAGCGGGGCGACGCAGCGCAACACTTCAAGCAGCTTCGACCAGCCCGGCAGCGCCCCGGCGATGGGTTGCGGCAGGAACAGCCGCCAGTGGCGGCGCAACTGCTGCACGGGGCCGGCGGTCCAGCGAAACCGCTGCTTGCGGTAATCGTCGAAGGTTTCGGGGATCAGTCCCCGTCCGAACGTTTCGTTGAAGTAAAGGCCGTGCCAGCCGGTGGCCCGCATCCGGACCGAAACCTCGGAATCCTCGGTAAGGCACCATTCGGCCCACCCGCCCGCATCCCTGAGCGCCTGCGCGCGCAGCAGGCACATCGTGCCGATGGTGAATGCGCCGCCGTATTCGCTGATGCCACGCCAGTCGACCTTGTTCACCGGCATGTATTCCCAATGGCAGGCGGTAAGCCACGGGCTGCCCGCGTACCCGCGATAATCGTGGGGAGTCTGGATATAGCCCAGATTGGCATCGGCGAAATGCGGCATCAGCCGCGACAGGAAATCGCGCGTGGCGTGATAATCGGCGTCGATCACGCCAACGATCTCGGTATCGCGCGCCATGACGTCGAGGCAGAAGTTGAGAGCGCCGGCCTTCGCGCCTTCCAGCGGGGCGACGTGGAAGAAGCGGAACACGGTGCGGCCAAGCTGCCGATTGAGCGTAGTGCAATGGGCTTCCAGCGGACGCCACAGGGCTTCGTCCGGTGTGTTGTTGTCGCAGACCAGCACTTCGAAATTGGCATAGGCGAGCGCCGCCAGGCGATCCATCGTTCCCATCACAACCGCAGGCGGTTCGGAATAGCAGGGCAGATGAAGGGAGACCTTGGGTTCACGCGCCGCCTTTGCCGATGCGCTGCCCGGCGATACCGGCCGCCGCCAGCGTTCATGCGTAATGGCGGCGTCACGCGCGACGCTGCCAGCCATCGCGGCTAGGGCAATGACCGTGCCCAGCGCCAGCCCGATCAGGGCGGGTATGCGGAACCAGCCGGGAAAATCGCTTTCGCCGATGAACAGCGCGCTCCAGCCTGTCGCGACCGTCATCGCGAGAATTTGCGCGGCATGCCAGGCGATGCCGGCGTTGTTCAGGCGCTCCACCCGGATCCGCAAAACCATGCACACACCCGCGAAGATGACGGTTGCGAGCAACAGCGGCGTGGCCGACAACGAGGGGGCAGGGCCAGCCAGAAGCACGGTGGCCGTAAGCGCCGCCGCCGCCAGCGCGCAGAGTTCGCACAGGTCGCGCAACCGGGAGGGCGCCAGCCGCACCGGCTCCCTGTATCGCGCCAGTGCGACAAGCGCGGAAAGGCAGGCGGAGATCGCCGCGAACAGCAGCGGCGCATCAAGCGAAGCACGAGAGAACGTCAACAACTGCGACCCCAGATTTCGTTCGGAATCAGGCAAATGCCGGATCCGCCGGACCTGTCTCCGCACGGGCGGGACCGATCGAACGAAATCGCGAAAGCAGCAAAGGTTTCTTCTGGACAGTCCCGGGTGCGACGGGGCGTGCAATTCTTGCCATGCAATGCAGCAGGTTAGGGTCAGAGTGAGGCCCTTGCCCGTCGATCGCCACAACGGAGGGCGTGGTTCGCGCCCTCCGGGTGCTGTGATCGTGCCCGATGCCTCAGGCGGCAGCCATGCCTTCGGTGATTCGCTGCGTTTCGGCGCGGGTCGATTCCGGCCCGGTGTTGCGCTTGTAGATGCCGCCTTGCCCCGCCTGGCGGTTGAACAGGTCGGGATCGCCATCGCGCTGCTTCAGTCCGAACAGCGGGAACAGGCCGGGGTGGCGGCCCAGTCCGCCGTACAGGTCGAGGCAGCGCTCGATCCAGTCGCGCAGCGGATCGTCTTCGGCCAATACCGGGGTCTGGCATACCGACGCGGTGAACAGGATGCCGCCCATAATGCGGAAATCGGCATAGTTGGGGGTGGCACCGCCCAGCCAGGCGTGCTGCGCCAAAGCGGCGCGCAACGGCTCCAGCGCGGCGGAGATCTTGGGCAGCCGTTCCTCGCGTCCCGCCTGCACCTCTTCCAGCTTGCGGCCCAGCATCTTCTCGCGCGAATGCGTGACGTAGGCATGGTCCTGCGGTAGCGAAAGGTTGCGATAATCGGCGCAGAAGCAGAACATCCACGGCCCCACGGCGGCGTTCCAGAACCAGTGATCCAGCGCCTTCAACGTCGCTGCCACGCTCTCGTGCGGGATCAGGGCGGGGCGGTCGGGGTATGTGGCGTCAAGATATTCGACGATGCCCCAGCTATCGAGCACCCATTCCCCGTCGTCGACGATCGCGGGCAGGCGCTCGGTCTTGCCGCCGGTGCGTTCGAGAATGCCGGTGAAGCCGCCGGGCACGACATCCAGCTCGAAGCCCTTGTGCTTGACGGCGTACTTGGTCGCCCAGACGAACGGGCTGATCGTGGCGCCGGTCGACAGGGCAAGATCGTAGAAGGTGATGGTGTTGTTCGCGGCCATGCCGGTTGCTCTCCTGGGCATCCTTTTTCCGTGAACGATCATGCCATGAATTGTTAGGTTTACAAACTAAATTCGGGCAAAAAAAGAGCGCCGACCCTGTCGGGGAGGGCCGGCGCTCACGCTTCAGGCTTGCGCGGAATTACTTCCGTGTGCGCCAGCCTTCGGCATAACTGTCACGGGCCACTTCCGAATAGGGTACCGAGGCCACCACCGCCTTGATCTCGGTCTGGACGTGCGGTTCGACGGTCGGCTTGGTGGTGCCGCCATCGGGTTCGCCCCACAGCAGCGACACTTCGGTGCCGGGGGTTTCGAAGCCGGGTTCCATCATCGCCAGGGTCAGGAACTTGCCCTCGTTGGCGCTGTAGCCGATCCACGTCGAGATACCGGCCGTCTTGCCGTCCTTCAGCACCAGGTCGAACGGGTGCATGGCGTAGACCGAGCTTGGGTATTCCATGAACTTGGCCCGTTCGCCCTTGCTCAGGGCAGAGGACTGGACGCGCATCACGTCCTCGTTGTCGAGCGCCAGCGTCACCTTGGTGCGCTTGGGGCCGGCCGCCATCTTTTCCAGTGCCGCGCGGCCGATGAAATCGTGGTCGAACTTCACGAACGGCCCGTAACCCAGGTCCCAGGGGTTGGTGTAGTAGCCTTCGATGCTGTCGGGCACATAGCTGCCGCCGACCGAGCACTTGCCTTCATAGGAATTGGCGGAGAGCCATTCGCGATAGGGCTTCAGCGCTTCGCCCGTGTAGATCGCGGGAAGCGGGGAGGGGATCCAGCCCGATTCCAGCGTGTTCGACGAATAGGCGCGGCCGCCGACCAGCGCCATGCCGAAGTCCTTGCCCGCTTCCACCAGCGCGCCGTGGACCGCGGCATAGTCTTCCCAGGGGCCGAACAGTTCGAAGCCCGGTTGCCCGGCCATGCCGTGGCGCAGGGCGCGCACGTCCCGGCCGCCGATCGTCATGCGGGTCATATGGAAGAACTTCAGTTCGGGGGCCGGCTTGCCCGTGGCCTTCTCGATGATCTTCATCGCGTTGGGGCCCTGGATCTGGAAGCGGTACGAATTGCGCTTGCCGTCGGTGCGCATCGCCCAGCGTTCGTCCCGCTCGACAGTCACGTTCCAGTTGCCGCTCGCGGCGTGATACTCGACCCATTCGATCGACGGCGCGCGGCCGACGAGGTTGAACTCGTTCTCGTCGAGATAGAACAGGATGACGTCACCAATAACGTAGCCATCCGGCGTGCAGGGCACGAACTGCTTGGCGCGATCGGGCTGGAAGCCCTTGAAGGTGTTGATCGCCAGATATTCCAGCATCTTGAACGCATCAGGGCCGCGCACCGCCAGATCGACCATGTGATACGACTGGTTGTAGAGCACGGCCGTGTGGCCCCAGGCCCACTGTTCCGCGCGCCAGTTGGAATATTCGGCGGGCACGCCGGGATAGACGTTCGGGCCGACCTGCTGGTTGCGCAGGAAGCCGACGACATCGGCCTGGCCCTGCAGCAGCTGTTCAAGATTTTGCGACATTGATTGGGACTCTCCCGTGCGAGTTGCTTCGGCGTGAGCGCGTCATGCCTCAAATTCGCTGATATGAAAAGTTCGCAATCATGAATTGAGCGAAAAATCGGAAGCGGAGCGTTCGATTTTTCGCGCGACGGGCTCCGTTGGTGCGCTGGTCGTGGCGTGCTCGGCGTAGCGCGGTCGTTTCCGGCCGCATCGCTTCGCGCCTCCCGCGCTCGCAGGCCGGTTGTCGCAGCGTAAGTGCGGCGAACGATTCGGCTTGTTGCCGTGATTCGGGGGTGTGGCGTTTTGTTCTAAGCTGTTGATATTGGGTGATTATATTGGGTTTGTGTGGTGTGGGTTGAGTGGTGGAGGGGGAGGGATGGGGGTTGGGTTTGGTGGTTTGGGGTGGATGTTTGGAGTGAGGGGATATGGGTGTTTGGGCCGGGATTTTGGGGGTTTTTGGGGTGAATGAAAGAAAAGTGC
>MEGD01000056.1:28307-34431 GCA_001725355.1 Novosphingobium sp. SCN 66-18 | reverse complement strand
AGTGGGCGCTGGAAGGCATGAACAAGGCCTTCGCGCTCGACCTTGCGCCGCACGGCATCCGCAGCAACACGATCGCGCCGACCTTTATCGAGACGCCGATGACCAGACCGTTCTTCGAAGACGAGGCCTTCCGGGCCAGCGTGCTCCAGAAGATCAAGCTCGGCCGGCTCGGCACCGTGGAAGACCTGATGGGCGCGGCGCTGTTCCTCGCCGGCGATGCCAGCGGAATGACGACAGGCACCAGCCTGCTCGTCGATGGCGGATGGACAGCGGAATAGGATGACGAGGACGGCCCCAAGACCCGTCAGAGCGCATGGGAGAATCGCGCATGTTTGAACCCTTCCCCGGAAATTATGTCTGGAACCTCGGCCTCAACCTCGCGCTGATCTGCGGGGGCAACCATGGCGAACTCGATGAGGTCTGCCGTCCGGTCCGTGAGGCCGCCAAGGCAGGGGCCGATGCCGGCTCGGCGCAACTGTTCGACAGCTGGATTGCCGTCGCCGATCAGGTCGCCCGCAACGCCGAACGGGACGAGGGTGAAGGCTTCCTGCTTTCCGCCGGCGCCAAGTATCTGCGGGCTTCCGGCTATTATCTTGGCGCCGAACGATTGCAAAGCCGCGACTACGCGCCGCGCTGGGCCGCCTATGACAAGGGTCTCGAACTCTACCACAAAGGCAGCGCCCTGAGCGGGTTGCATGTCGACAAGGTCGAAATACCCTACGAGGGATCGAGCTATCCGGCGATATTCGTCCACGATGGCTCGGGCACGCCGCGTCCGACGCTGGTTTCGGTCAACGGACTCGATTCCATGAAGGAACAGGTCAATATGGCCGGGCATGGAGCTGTGAACCTTGCGCGGGGGATGAACACGCTGTTCGTGGACCAGCCGGGGACGGGCGAAGCGATCCGCAAGCGCAACCTGCCTGCGATCTATGACGCAGAACGCTGGGGGAGCCCTGCTTTCGACTATCTGCTGACGCGCGACGATGTGATCCACGCGAAGATCGGCATCTTCGGCCTGTCCTTCGGGGGCTATCACGCGCCGCGCATTGCGGCCAACGATCCGCGTTATGCCCTGTGCGCTGTGATGGGCGCCAACCATGTGTGGGGCGAACGACAGCGTCAGCGTGTCGCTAACGAGGGCGAAAACCCCGTGCCCCATTACTGGGACCATGTGCTGTGGGTGTTCGGGATGGAGGACCGCGAGGCGTTCCTCGACTATGCCGATCAGATCACGCTCAACGGTCAGGTCGAGAAGATCAAGGTTCCGTTCCTGATCACGCACGGAGAGAATGATCGCCAGATCCCGGCCTTCAACGCGCAGCTTTCCTATGATCAGGCGATCAACTGCCCTAAGCGGACCTTGCGCATTTTCACCAAGGCCGATTTCGAGGTCGAGCATTGCGGTGCCGACAACGGGACCGGCATGCGTGACTACATCGCTGACTGGTGTGCAGCCACTTTCGCCGAAATGACGTGATGGCCGAGTTCACCTTCCATCATGGCGGCATCTCGGTCCCTTCGCTGAATGAGGCGATTGCATGGTATGGCCGCGTGCTGGGTTTCGAGGTGGAACGCCGATTTTATATCGAGGCGGCGCGCAGCCGCACGGCCATGTTCAGGAAAGGTCCGCTTCGCTTCGAGATTTTCGAAGTGGAAGGCGCCGCGCCCCTGCCCGAGGAGCGCCGCTCTCCGCAAGCCGACCTCCGCACCCATGGAAACAAGCATCTCGCCTTTCGGGTCCAGGATCTCGACGGGTTCTTGGCCGAGATGGAAGCCAAAGGTGCTGACATCGCGCTTGTCGTGCGCGAGCCTTTCGGCAACGGATGTTTCATTCGTGACTGCGCGGGCAACCTGATCGAATTTGTCGAGGAAGTCGACTGATGGTGTTCGAAATCGCTCGATTAACCATCGATCCACCGCGTGCCGCCGAATTCGAAGCGGCCGTGGCCCAAGCCGAGTCCCTGTTTCGTGCCGATGCCGGCTGCACGGGCTTCGCCCTGCAACGCGTTGAGGAGGAGGCCGGGGGCTATCAACTGGTGGTCGGTTGGACCTCGATCGCGGCGCATAACGATGTATTTCGGGCCACGCAGAACTTTCAGGATTGGCGCGCGCTTGCCGGGCCGTTCTTCACCGAGCCCCCGCAGGTGATCCACACCAGCACGGTAATCGGCACCGTGTCCATCGCCTGAATCTGCTGCAATTCCGCGCCGGTCAACCGTGCAAGGCGGCCGGTGGCGCAGCCTCTGGCCTAACTGACCCGAAACGACGGACGACCAGCGCGAGGATGCCCGATCCTATCACGGCCGTTGCTGCGAATACGATGAAAACGGCTTGCAACCCTCCCGCCTTGTTCGCCACGAAGGTTACTGTCACAGGGCTCAGGAACTGCCCAAAGGCGAAGGCACTTTGCCAAAGGCCCGCCCCGCGCGCGCGAACCTCGAATTTGAGAAAGCTCATCGTCCATACCAACAGAGTTGGCAGCAGCGCGCCCGCACCGACCTGGTTGACGAAGCAACCGATCAGAAAGACCGTCGGCGATGTCGCCTGCCCCATCACCGCGTAGCCCACCGCCAGGGTCGCGAACTCGATCATAAGCAGACGCCGCACCGGCGTTCGTCCCGCGCGCGCATAAACCAGCGTCCCGATCGGTACGCCCACACTCGCGATCGAGGTGAGAAAGCCGACCTGGGCAGGATCGGTGAGGCCAAGAAGTGACAGGGCATTCGAAGACTGGATGGGCACGGTGTAGAAGAATACCGCGCTCACCATCGTGATCGCCAGAACGGTCAGCATTTGCGGCCACGGGAAGCCCGTCCAGCGCAAATTATGGGGTGCGGCCGCCGACTCGGCCATTTCATTGGGTTCACCGCGCGGCTCCCACGTAAAGAGCACGACAAGCGCCATCATCCCGAGAGCGGAAAGATAGGCCCAAAACGGTGCCCGCCAGCCAAAGCTGCCCAGCTGGCCGCCGACATTGAGGAAGACCACCGCCGAAATCGAAGCAAAAGCCGTCTGACCGGCCAGCCATTTGTCACGCGCCACGCCGCGGTAATAGTCGCCGATCATGGTGGTCGACAGCACCATGATAAGAGCCTCGGCGACGCCGACGCCGATCCGGCTGACCAGAATGGACGATAGGTCATGCAGGAAAATCGGAAGGATGCCGATACCGGCGTAAAGCGCAAAGGAAGCCAGCAACAGCCGGCGCCGTCCGAAGTAATCGCCCAAAATTCCCGCAAGTGGGGACAGCAAGGCGATGCAGAGCGCCGGAATGGTCAGGATCATCGGTACCAGGTACTCGTAGCCCGCCACGCCGCTGAACTCCCGCAGCATCTGCGGCAGATTGGGTGCCAGCAGCACGATCGCCATGGCAGCGAGCGTTACGGGCAAAAGCAGCGTAATGCCGGTCATCATGCCGGGCTGCCGCTGTCTGATCATTATGGCGCCTTTCTTCCTTTCCCCAGCCTCAGTCAGAGCAGGGCTGACGGACAAATCTTGTCATATCGCGTGTTCGTCATCTTCGGTGATCTCGGCCAGTTTCCCGGTCACCGGCAGTTTGCCCGACACCGCTTTCCGATAGGGCTCGAAGCTCTCGCGATCGGCATCGAACTGCATTTCCCAAGGAACGTTGGGGCCGCGAAAGATCGCAGGGGCGTTGTTGGCCCACAGCAGCGAACCAAAGCGGAAGTCCCACGCGCGCGGCACCCAATTGTCGTCTATATAATCCGTGTCGGCGTGATATTCGGCTTCGCCACCTTTGCCGGGAATATCGCAATAATAGTAGATCGCGCTGGAAATGCGGTGGCGCGAAATGCCGCCCGAGCTGTTCATGCTCTCGTTCTTCCAGCCCTTTTCGGCCATCAGATTGGCGCCCAGCATAACCTCGTCGATGTCGTCCAGGCCGAAGGCGATATGCATGAACTTGAAGTGATCCGGAGCAATCGGCAGATCGCAGTTCACCCAGAAGATCGAGTGGTGTTCGTAAGTGCCGTCGGCGCGGCCGAAGATGCCAACGCCCTTGCTGTGGTCGACATAGCGGAAACCCAGGTGCCGCTCGTAAAACTCGAAGCTGCCGACATAATCGGGGCTGAAGAAGACCACATGGTTGATGGTCTTGGGGATCGCCTTATGGCGCCAGATGCGGTGCTGGTTGAAGCGGGGGTACGAGCCAGGAGTGTTGACCGGACTGACCACGCTGGTCACTGCGCGCTTGTCCCACACGCGCAGAGCGATGGGCTGGCCATCGGGGCAGGTGGCGCGCACCGTGCCATCGGCGTCGCGCGAAACGGCCACTTCGGTCGCCAGGCTTGCCGCGATCCTTTCGAGATTTTCGGCGGTATCGACACCCCACACGGTAAGCTTGATGCCATTGCCGGCAAAGGGGTCGGGCGAAGGCAGACGCGGATCACCATGCGGAACGACGATCAGGCGGCTGCCAGAAGCGAGGCGAAACACCGCCTCGCGATCCCCGATGCTTTCCACCGGAAGCCCGAAATCAGCCCAGAAGCGTGCGTTCTCGGCTACATCATCGACGCCGAAGACGACGCTCTCCACGCCCAGAATACTCATAAAATTCTCCCTGCGGTTCGGCGCCTTATGTGGGCAGGCCACCGCGCGGGGAAATGCATAAGATCGGATGCCAACTATCGGTTCCGTGAAAGCGCAGGACGTTCACACCGAGTTTGTCCACTCGCTATTTCAGTGTTCGTAGTGCGCTCGCCACCAATTTCTGCAGATCCCCGTCATCCCGAAAACCGGCCTTCGTCGCAGCGGGCGTCGCCAGCGGCGGATAAGCGGCGAACATCGCTTCCAGCGCAGGATCCGGCGCGTAGCTGACCAGATCGGCGGATACGCCACATTGGCGTGCCACTTCCGTCGCCATATCGCCCATGGTTACCCGCAGCGCCGGCAGGGTGACGGCGTAGGATGGCGGCAGAAACGCGGTATCCAGCGTGAGGGCGTGGACGAAATTATCGGCGCAGCACGCGAGCGATTCGGCCCAGATCGTACCGTTGGCGGAAACCGGACAGACGAAGGCTTCTCCGGCCTTGAGCGCATGGAACAGGTTGGACATGAAGGCGCTCTTCATGCCGCTTGGCCCCTTGGGCCGCGCCAGGATGCCCGGCAAGCGCACCGTGACGCCCTCGACGAGACCGCGATTGGCGAACAGCGCGACGGCTTGCTCCATCATCGCCTTGTGCGCGCCATAGATCATCTTCGGGCTGAGCGCCGTCTGGTCATCGACGGATGCGGGCAGGGGGTCGCCAAGCACTGCAATCGAACTGGCATAGACGAACCGCGGGCAATTGCCGAAAGCCGATGCGTCGAGCAGCAGATCATACATGGCGTCTATGTTGATCCGGCGGGAGGCGGCCGGGTCGGCTTCAGCGGCACCGCCGGGTACTGTCGCCAGATGGATAACCCCCGAGACGCCCTTTCCCAGAGCTTGCGCGCGGACCAGTCGGTCGCCCAGGTCGCCCGCCACCACCTTCGCGCCCTCTGGAATGCCATCGACCGTCGTGTCCATGGCCACGACGTTCTTGCCCATCGCGAGCAACCGGCGAACGATCTCCCGTCCGACAAAGCCGCCCGCGCCGGTGATCAGAACAGGTTCGGAAACAGTCATACTGAGCCTTTCTGGATGAGGCCGCAGGACGACCTGACACTGAACACAGGCTGTCCTTGAAGCGGGGCGATCGGACATGACTGAGACCCAAGCCGTGCGAACAGACTTTTTCCGCTTGGTCGTTCCGCTTCGCCCCCTTCCTCCCTTGGCGTGCTTATCGGAAGCTGACTAGCCGCCTGGTCCTGCCCGGTCTCACCGATTGTATGGATAGGCAGGTATCCAATGATCGAATTTGCGTCTCGCGCCGCTCTCGGTACCTCAAGGCGCATGGCACGGGAGAACATCAGTAGCGTCCAAGAGGCGCTGATCGTTGGCGGCGGCATCGGTGGAATGGCTGCGGCCATAGCCCTGGCGGAGCGCGGCGTGAAGGTCGAGATCATCGACCTGGACCCTCAATGGCGAGTCTATGGAGCCGGGATCACGATCACCGGCCCGACTTTGCGGGCCTATCGGCGGCTCGGCCTGCTCGATGCGATCAAGGCGCAAGGTGCGATC
>MEGD01000056.1:0-28287 GCA_001725355.1 Novosphingobium sp. SCN 66-18 | reverse complement strand
CGGGATCATGCGCCCTGTGCTCCATCGCATCATGCAGGCACGCGTGAGGCAACTCGAGATTCCGGTGCGCCTCAATCTCACGGTTATCGCTGCCGCCAATAAGGCCGATGGCGTCGATGTTACGTTTTCCGACGGCACGAGCGGTCATTTTGACCTGGTGATCGGTTCGGATAGCGTGTCTTCCAGCATGCGCAGTTTGGCGTTCCCGCACATGGGCCCGGCAATTCCGACGGGGCAGGGCTGCTGGCGCATCTCGATCCGTAAGCCGCCCGGGTTGGAGTTCGGGGAGTTCTATCTCGGCCATGCCAACCCCTGCGGGATCACGCTCTGCGCACCCGATTCAGTCTATATGTGGATGCTGACGGCTCATGAAGAACGCGATCGTTTCATGGATGACGAGGAACTGTTCAGGGAACTGAAGCGCCAACTGGCCGATTTCGGCGGCAACGCCGGCTGGATCCGCGACAACATGACGCGACAGGACTGGATCAATTATCGTCCGCTTGCGGCCGTGCTTCAGCCCAAGCCCTGGTATAGCGGTCATATCGTGCTGCTGGGCGATGCTGTTCATGCGACCACGCCGCACCTCGCTTCCGGTGCCGGCATGGCGGTCGAAAGCGGGGTCGTGCTCGCCGAGGAACTGGCCAGGGCCGACACGGTGGAGGCCGGCTTGCTCGCTTATCAGGAGCGGCGCTATCCACGCTGCAAGGATGTGATCGACAGTTCGGTCGCGGTGGGCCGATTGCAACTGGCGCACGGCGATCCGCGCGAACATGCCCAGATTCTGGAAGGCGCGCTGTCACGGCTCAACCAGCCGTTCTGATCGCGGGGACCATGAAGGGAAGGACGGCCGAGCAGGTCGACGCCTGACGTGCCGGTCATGTTGCTTCTCGCGACGCGCGCGCAACGGTAGAGCTCACCGTTGCGGATGGTGCATCCGATACTCGATCTCGATGGCGCTACGGTCGATGCTTCCCGCCAGCGGCTGCGCGACGCCATCGAATTCCGATTTCGGCTCTGTCCGGGTCGCGACAGCCTGCAACCGGTCGACGACCCATCGCAGCGCCCGGTCACTGCTATTGGCGATGTTCCACTGCACGGCTTCGCGGATCGGCGGGATCGCAAAGGGAACTTCGCGCATGACCAGCGGCATCGACCGCACGAATATCTCCGCCATTCGCCGGTGCATCGTCGCGATGCGATTGGTCCCGACGATCAATCCTGGCAGCGACAGGAACGAGGGGGCGACCACTTCGACCCGGCGCTGTTGCTTGCGCCGGCGCATGAACCAATCCTCGAAGGCGGGAACACGCGCCTTGCCAAAGCGTGCTGAAACGTGCCCGAGGCGGCAATACATTTCTAGCGACATCGGCCCGCTCATCGCCGGATTGTTGCAATCACCGACAACGACATAATCGTCCTCGAAGAGAATCTGGCTCGGGTGATCGGCGGAAATCGCATAGTCGATTGTCAGCAGAAGATCCACGAGGCCACGATCGATCGCTTCGATCGGATTGTCGTCCATCGTCTGGACTTCGAAGCGCATGTGCGGTGCTTCGCTTTCCAGTTCGGCCAACACCCGCGTCAGCAACACCTCGGTCGAATAGTCCGACGCCATGATCCGGATGAGGCGATCCGCGGTTGCCGGGTCGAACGGCGGGGCGACTGCCACCGTGGTGCGGATCTGCTCCAATACCGCGCGCACCGGTTCGGTGAGATCCTCCGCGCGGGCGGTGAGGATCATGTTCCGTCCCTTTACCACCAGCAGTTCATCATCGAAATATTCGCGCAAGCGGCTGAGAGCGCTGGATGTGGCAGACTGGGACAGGCACAGGCGATCTGCGGCACGGCTTACGCTCCGCTCGGTCAGCAAGACATCCAGGGCGACCAACAGATTGAGGTCAAGCCTTCCAAACCGCATTGCCTACTCCCTCGACTTATAAATTATCGCAACTGCTTTGAACTTGAGCATAGCAATATCGCCCCACGTGCAAAACCGCGTACCCGATAAGGGGGAGGGGCTGCATAACCCTGCATCACGACGAAACCGGCGCCAGCGAGTTTGCCGGACGTATCAAGTTCGACAAATCTGCCAGCGCCGGTCGCCACGGCAATATCTTCGTTAGCGCCTCAGAAATTACCCGACAGACGCAGGCCATAGGTGCGGGGCGCCGTATAGTGCCCAACCGCTACGCCAATCGGTGAAGCTTGCGGGGCCAGATCCCGGCGCTTGTTCTCGATATTGCGGATGTACCCGGTGAGCGACCAGCCGCCACTGACCGAGCGCAGCGTCAACGACGCATCTGTTGTCCAGTAGGCGGGAATATTCTCGAAGGCGAGATATTCGAACGCACCCCACTGGCGGTCGCGCCAGGCGGTATCGACATTGGCGACCAGTTCCAGCTTGTCGCCAACCGGCACGACCTGCTCGGCCCCGAGGTTCACTGTCCACTTCGGCGAGAAGAGGAGCGGGTTGCCGGAGCAATTGAAGTCCTTGACCGGCGCGCCGCCTGCCGTTCCGCCGGTAAACGTAAACGGACATGCGAAGTTGTCGCGCGGGGCGGCGGTGAAGAGATGCAGGTCGTCGTACTTCGTGCTGAGATATTGGACTTTGGCATTGAGCGTGGTGCTGCGCGCCGGCTTGATCAGCAAGTCTGCGTCGAGGCCTTTGATCGTTGCCCTGCCAGCGTTCTCGCTCGAGTTGATCAGCGTCCCGGACGTATCGACCGTAAAATACGTAATCTGCTGATCGCGATACTTCCAGAGGAAGGCTTCGAGGTTAAGTTGCACCCGGTTGTCAAGAAAACGGTTCTTCGAACCGATCGTGTAGGCGGTGATGTACTCCGGCTTATAACGGGTCTTGCTCTCTGTCATCTGCAAGCCGCCCGCACGGTACCCGGTCTCGACCGTGGCATAGAGCAGGTTTTTATCCGTCACGTCGAACTCTGCCGACGCCTTCCACGTCACGCGCGAAAAGCCCAGGGCGTCGTTCACCGGGTTGTACGTCTTGAGGATCGCGCCGACGCCGTTCTGCAGCGGAAATACCTGATACCCGGCCTGGGCCGTGCTGTTTGGCGCGATCCAGTTGTTGGCCTTGAGCCAGTTCACCGTGTCGGTCTGGTTCAGGAAGTTCGGGTAGTAGGGCATGGCACCGGGATTGGCGCAACCGGCCGCGAACGAAGCCGGAGGCGTGATCAGCGCGGGGGGCGGCCCGCCGCAGAAGGTAATGAAGTTGTTGATCAGGCCGTTGATCGATTTCTTGTCGTGCGTGTAGCGCGCCCCGCCGATCAGGCGGAAGCGGTCCGAAACGTGCGCGGTGAGTTGGCCGAAAGCGGCATAGCTTTCGGTCTTGTGGGAGTAATTGACGATCGGGAGCACGAATTCCTGGTTGTACTGGTTGCTGGCATTGACCTTCTCGTTGAAGTAGAATCCTCCGACGATGTAGTCGATCGCACCCCTGCTTCCGGCCAAGCGCGCCTCGAAGCTGGTTTGGCGGATCTTTTCGTTGGTCATCGCCGTGTTGAACGCGGGACCGTAGAAAAGCGAGTGATCCTCGCTGGAGCGATAGGCCGGGATGATCGTCACCTTGCCGATGCTTGTTTTCCAGTTCAGCTCGGCGTTGACCCCCCAGTAAGTGCTGTTCATCTGCTGTTCGGCGTTCATTGGCTTCAGGAACGCAAAGGCCGGAGAGCCGAGAACGCCGCTGCGGAAGGCGTTGGCCTTCGGGGTGTTGAAGCCTTCGTTCTCGTCCAGGCCCGAGGGGACAAAATCGTATCCTCCGGTGGCATTGGGCACGAAGGCGCCGATGTAAGAACCGCCAGTGCCCTTGCCCCCGACGTGCGTGTAGTCGGCACCAAGGCGCAGGGAAACGTCGCTGGAAGGCTCGATCAGGAACTGGCCGCGCAGCGATCCGCGGCGCAGGGCGTCCGTGCCATCGCGGTTGTAGCCGTCGTGAACGGAATAGGCACCCCCCAGGCGCAGGGCGCTGTGGTCGCTCACGCCGAGATTGACGTGGGCATCGACATCCACCGCGTTGAAGTTGCCGTAGCCCAGATTGAAACCCATTGTGTTCCGGCCGATTTCCGGCCGGGCGGGGATGATGTTAACCGCGCCGCCAGTGGCGTTGCGGCCATAGAGGATGCCCTGCGGGCCCTTGAGCACTTCGATCCGGGCGAGATCGTAGAAGGCCGCGCCGAATACGCCGCCGCCGCGGCCGAGAACCACGCCGTCGTAGCTGGGCGTCACCGCGGGATCGACGTAGCTGCTGGTGGTGATATTGCCCACGCCGCGGACGAAGATCGAGGTGAGGTTGCCACCAGGCGCGGGAAACGAGATTGCCGGCGCCGCTTTGGTAATGTCGAGCGCGTTGGCAATTCCGCGCTGCACCAGGTCGGCCCCGGACACCGCGTCGATTGCGATTGCGGCTTTCTGCAGACTTTCTTCCTTGCGCTGCGCGGTGACGATGATTTCCGTGATGCCGGAGTTGTCGGACGCCGCTGGTGGCGTCTCCTGCGCGAAAGTTGGAGTGGCGACGGCCAAGGCCGTCATCGTGGTAGTGCAGAGAAATGCGTTGCGCATGGAATTTCCTCCCCATTCTGGATTCTGGTTGGGGGTGGAATAGAGGCTGACCGGCCGAAGCTCTTGTCTTTTGTATCGATGCGTTCCTATCCACGATTCGAATGCGTGTGCGGCACACGCGCGGGCTGGACGGGAGTCTCCATCCTTTCCCATGGATGGGTATCCATCGACCGCGCAAACTTCCCCTTAGGTCAGAAGGGCACTAATTTCCTCCCGCACCGGTTCTTCCGGGCGAGCAAGGGAGCGGGCTCTGGCTAATCGTCTGGCAGGCAAGGTCGCAGTCGTCACGGGCGCTGGTAACGGGATCGGCCGGGGCTGTGCGGAAATCTTCGTCGCGGAAGGCGCGACGGTGATCGGCATCGACCTCAAGGGAGCGGAGCGCGTCTGCGACTTGCTGGACGAGGGCGCGACCAATGCCTGCTTCGCCGATATCGGTACGCAGTTCGGCAAGATCGACGTTCTCGTCAATGCAGCGGCCTTTGCCGTGTTCGCGTGGATCGAGGACTTGGTCTATGGAGACTGGAAGAAGACGCTCGCATCCGAGCTCGACATCGTCTTTCTACCCGTCCGGGCGGCTTGGCCATGGCTCAAGGCCAGTGGCGCGGCCAGCGTGATCAATTTCGCCAGCGCGAATGCGTGGAAAGCGCTCGAAGGCTCGCCAGCGCTCGCGCACTGCGCCGGCAAGGGCGGCGTGCTCGCCATGACGCGGCAGCTCGCGATGGAAGGCGCACCGCACAACATCCGCGCCAACACCATCGCTCCAGGTTTCATCCGGACGGAGGCTACGGGACGTCATCTCGACGCGCAACCCGGGTTCCTTGACCTGGTGCTGTCCAAGAACATGCTCAAGCTGATCGGCGAACCTTCGGACATCGGCTGGTGCGCCACCTGGCTCGCCAGCGACGAGGCTCGCTATGTGACCGGCGCCGACATCGCTGTCGATGCCGGCGCCACCGCTTGGTAGGATACGATCCATGACGGATTACCTGATGAACGCCTGGTATCAGGCCGGCTTTACCGAGGAGGTGCCTGCCGGTGGCAAACTCGGCCGTATCATCTGCGAAATCCCGCTTGTCTTCTTCCGGCGGCCGGGGGGACAGCTCACGGCATTGGTCGATCGCTGCGCGCATCGCTTTGCGCCGCTATCGGCCGGACGGGTTGATGGGGGAGCCATCTTTTGCGGATATCACGGTCTCGGCTTTGGCGCAGAGGGCACATGCGTGCACAATCCGCATGGGCCGATCGTTTCCGCACTCAGGCTGCGTTCTTTTCCAGTGGTCGAACGCCATGCCATCATATGGGTCTGGCTTGGCGATCCTGACCGGGCCGAGCCGGCGCTGATACCCGATCTGTCCTATATCGATGAAACGCCGCCGCAGGCGCGCATCGCCGGCTATATGCCAACGGCCGCGAACTATCAGTTGCTGAGCGACAACATTCTGGACCTCAGCCACGCGGACTATCTTCACCCCGACACGCTCGGCGGCATCAACACCACGGCGAAAAGCACCAACCGGCGAGAGGGCGACACGATCGTGGTCGACTGGCTGGCGGAAAACTGCGAACCGCCCCCGGCATTCCGCGTGACTCTGAACGGTGCGCAACGCGCCGATATCTGGACCGAAGTGGTTTGGCAGGCCCCGGCGGTCTTGACGCTGGGCGTGGCAGCGGTTCCGGCCGGACAACCGCGCACCGCGCAGGACGAGAGCTACACGCTGCACAACATGGTCCCCGAAACGGCGACAACGACGCACTATTTCTATTGCTCGACGAGGCGTTTTCGCGTCGATGACGAAGGCTTCAGCCAGTTCCTGCGCGGTGCGTTCGCGCAGGCCTTCACGCAGGAGGACAAGCCCATGCTTGAAAAGCAGCAAGCGCGTATTGGCACGGCCGATTTCTGGTCGCTTGAACCCGTCCTGCTCAAGATCGACGCCGCTTCGACCCGTGCCCGCCGCCTGCTGGGGCAAAGGATCGCAGATGAGAAAACGGAAAGCCGGTGAATCGACAAGGCGGAAGCGCCAGGCGAGCCGAACCGTCGCCGCTTAAGGAGAATACTACGAGGCGTGATATGAGCCGGCCCCGGCCCGCGCCGACTACCCAGGTCTCTCTTCGGTCTGGGCGTTCCTTTATCCCACGAGCAGCAAAGATGGCTCTTCGAGCAAAGCCCGGATTTGTTGGATGAAGCTCGCGGCGTCCCAGCCATCGACCACACGATGATCGAACGACGAGGACAAATTCATCATCTTGGCGATGCCGATCGTCCCTCGAGTGACAACCGGCCGCTCCACTACCTTGTTCACGCCCACGATGGCGACTTCGGGGCTGTTGATAACCGGCGTGGTCGCAATCCCGCCCATGGCGCCAAGACTGGTAATGGTCAGTGTGGAGCCACTGAGGTCTCCAGCAGCGGCGCGCCCGGATCGGGCGAGCTCTGAAAGACGCGAAAGCTCTTCGGCGATCGTCCAGAGATCCTTGTCCTGAGCGTCGCGCAGAACCGTGACGACAAGCCCCTTTGGAGTTTGCGTGGCGATACCGGCCTGGAAGGCGCGGTAGTACCGCACCACACCGGCACTGTCATCGAACAAGGCATTGAGATGGGGGAAGTCTGGCAGTGTCTCGGCAAGGGCGCGAATGAGAAACGGCAGCAGCGTCAGCTTGGCGCGCTTGCCTTCGAACTTGCGATTGAGCGAAGTGCGCATTTGTTCCAGCGCGGTGACATCCACCTCCTCGACATAAGAGAAGTGGGGGATACGGCGCTTGGTGTCCTGCATTCGCTCGGCAATTTTGCGCCGCAGACCGATTACCGGCACCTCGTCGAATTCTTCTGTTCCAGTGACCAATGACGGCTGGACAGTGCGCGGGGGCGGCGCCGAGGCCGCGGTCTGCGCGGGTTCGGACGCCGGAGCCGGTGCGCGCGCGGAATGCGCAATAAACGCGTTGAGATCGACACCGCGAACGCGTCCCTGCGGTCCCGTTCCCGGAACGTGCGCAAGGTCGATTCCCAGGTCTCGCGCGCGTTTCCGAACAGCTGGCGTACTGAGAACGCGGACTGGGAACTCGGGGGAAGGGGCCACGATCGGCGATGAAGCGGTCGAAGAGGGCGTTTGCGGCCGAGGAACGGATTGCGCCGTGTTGGCGGGCAATTCCACCTCTATTCCGCCGCTCGTCTCTAGGACGATCACGACGCTCCCAACCTGCATCATCTCGCCCGGTGCGCCGCGCAGTTCGACGACCTTGCCATCGACTGGCGAGGTGACCTCCACCGTCGCCTTGTCTGTCATGACGTCGATCAGGGGCTGGTCTTCCTCGACCGCATCGCCGACCTTGACATGCCAGCCGACGCATTCGGCTTCCGCGGTTCCTTCGCCGATGTCGGGAAGGCGGAATTCGTAACGGCTCATGGGATCAACGCTCCGTCGCGCGCTTGAGCGCCGCCCCCACCCGCGCGGGGCCTGGAAAATAATGCCATTCCAGCGCGTGCGGATAAGGTGTGTCCCAACCCGCGACCCGTTCGACAGGCGCTTCTAGGTGATAGAAGCAGTGCTGCTGTACCAGCGCCGCCAGTTCGGCGCCGAATCCGCAGGTGAGGGTGGCCTCGTGGATGACGACGCAACATCCTGTTTTTTCGACCGATGCGACGATCGTCTCAAGGTCGAGTGGAACGAGCGTGCGCAGGTCGATCACCTCGGCATCGATCCCGGTTTCTTGAGCGGCCGCGAGGCCGACATGCACCATCGTGCCGTAGGCGAGCACCGTCACCGCGCTCCCCTGCCGAACCACGCGCGCCTTGCCGAGCGGCACGGTATAGTGACCTTCCGGCACGTCGCTGTCGGCATGGCCAGACCAGGATTGGACGGGGCGGTCATGGTGGCCATCGAAGGGGCCATTGTAGAGTCGCTTGGGTTCGAAGAAGAGCACCGGATCGTCATCCTCGATCGCGGCGATCAACAGGCCCTTGGCGTCGTAGGGGTTCGACGGAATGACGGTCTTGAGCCCCGCAACGTGGGTGAAAATGCCTTCGGGCGACTGACTGTGCGTCTGGCCGCCGAAAATCCCGCCGCCATAGGGGGTGCGGACGGTGATCGGCGACCACCATTCCCCCGCTGTTCGATAGCGTAGCCGCGCGGCTTCGGAGATCAGCTGATCGGTGCCGGGATAGATATAGTCGGCAAACTGGATCTCGACGACAGGGCGCATGCCATAGGCGCCCATGCCGACCGCGATAGCCGCGATGCCACCTTCCGAGATGGGAGCATCGAACACGCGTGTCAGGCCATGCTTCTGCTGCAGCTTGTCGGTGGCGCGGAAGACGCCGCCGAAATAGCCGACGTCCTGTCCGAAAATGACGACCTTTGGGTCTGTCGCGAGCGCGACATCCATCGCGGCGTTGATCGCCTGGATCATGTTCATGGTGGGCATGGTCAGTAGGAACTCATTTCCGCCCGCTGGCGCACAAGGTGCGGCGGCATCTCTTTATAGACATCGTCGAACATGCTCGCCGGATCCAGGCGAGCGCCATCGTGCAGCGTGCCTAGCGCTTCGGAAGCCCTGCCTTCGGCCTTCACGTGCTCGGCCAGTTCGGCGCTCAGCGCGGTATGCCGCTCTTCATCCCATTCGCCGATCGCGATGAGATGCGCTTTCAGGCGATCGATCGGATCGCCGAGCGGCCAGGCTTGAGGCTCGTCCTTGGGGCGGTAACGGGTTGGATCGTCGCTGGTGGAGTGCGCATCCTGGCGATAGGTGAACAGCTCGATCACGGTCGCGCCCAAATTGGCCCGCGCACGCTCGGCTGCCCACTGCGTCACCGCATAGACGGCCAGGAAGTCATTGCCGTCCACCCGCAGAGCGGGAAGGCCATAAGCGAGGCCGCGTGCCGCAAAGGTCGTCGCATCGCCACCGGCAATGCCGGCGAACGAGGAGATAGCCCACTGATTATTGACGATATTGAGAATGACTGGCGCGCGATAGACCGAAGCAAAAGTCAGCGCGTAGTGGAAATCGCCCTCGGCCGTCGCGCCATCGCCGACCCACGCCGCCGCCAGCCGCGTGTCATGGCTTGCGGCCGAACCCATCGCCCAACCCACCGCCTGGCTGTATTGCGTGCACAGGTTGCCCGAGATCGAGAAGAAGCCGGCCTCACGACTTGAATAGAAGACCGGCATCTGGCGCCCCTTGAGCCGATCGCCCGTGTTCGAGTAAACTTGGTTCATCATGTCGCGGAGCGGCCAGTCGCGAGCGACAAGCAACCCCTGCTGCCGGTAGGTCGGAAAGCACATGTCCTGCCGGTCGAGGGCGAACGCCGCAGCCACCGCGACGGCCTCCTCCCCGGTCGACTTCATGTAGAAGCTCGATTTGCCCTGACGCTGGACACGCACCATGCGTTCGTCATAGGCGCGCGTCAGCATCATTGCGCGCAGCCCCCGCCGCAGCAGGTCGGGTGACAGGTGCGCGTTCCATTCGCCGCCTGCCTTGCCCTCGTCATCGAGCACCCGGATCAGGCCATAGGCGAGGGCCGTGATCTTGTCCGGCGCAACGTCGATCGGTGGTTTGGGCTGAGGTGCCGTCGAAACCTCGCGGATGTGCGCGACGATGGGCTGATCACCGGGCCGGGCTGCGGGTTCGGGGACATGGAGTGAAAGGGCAGACGCGTTGTGGTTTCGCGATGGCGACATGGTTTCCGTCATCAGCGCTGGACCAGGCTGGCACGCTCAACACAGATCATTTCCTGCATCTTGGCCTGAAGCAGATTGATGCGCGTGCTCTCTTCGACATCAAACTGGAGATCGATGATCAGGAGGTTGCCGATATGTTGGCTGGACAGCATCCTTGGGACGATTCCGAACTGCGCAAGCAATCCCAGGATTTTCGGTAGCGTCTGTGGCTCGGCCTCGGCCTTGACCGCCATAACATTCACTGGAGCCGGAACTTTCACCACCCGAGGTCCAGCCTCGTACGCCGTAGCCACCATAACCATACCAATCCTCCTGGCGACCGGACTATGCCTGCGGACAGGAGAAAATTCCGTCTTTATCTTCGTTGGAAGAGGCCGTAACACGGCAAAATCGTTTCTCGAAAGTCCGTCCCGGAGGAAAAAATGACCGCAGTCCTAGATTCGGCGGACAAGCGCATACTGGCCGCAATGCAACGAGATTCCAACGTTTCGACAGCGGTCCTGGCGGAGAAGGTAGGGTTGTCGGTATCGCCGTGCTGGCGGCGTGTGCAGCGCTTGCGCGACGAGCGCGTGATCCTGCGCGAGGTTGCCTTGCTCGATCGGCGCAAGATCGGCCTCAATACCCAGATTTTCGCGCAAGTTCGCCTGACCGCCCAGGGACGGGAGCGGATAGACGAATTCGCCGAGCGTATCCGGTCTTTTCCGGAGGTACTCGAATGTTACGTGATCATGGGCGCGATCGATTTCCTGCTGCGCGTCGTCGCTTCGGACATCGATGCATATGAGCGCTTCTTCTTCCACAAACTCAGTCGGGTCCCCGGTATCCAGGAAATCAGTTCGATGGTGGCGCTATCCGAAATAAAGGCGACCACCGAACTTCCCATTCCGAGCGAATAGCCAGACGGCTTGAAAAAGGCTGGCGCTACGGAATTTTTCCACGCCGCCTAGGGATAGAAGAGCTTCAATCCCCTGTGGCGGCCAATGAGGCGTTGCACGCAGCTTGTCTCCACCTCGGTGACATAGATGTCCGTGCTGTCGTGTGAAAAGGCGACATTGGTGGGCTTGCTGCCGCGCGTCCTCATACGATCGACGATTTCTCCCGTCGGGGCCATGACCACGACCTCATGCTGGTTGTAAACCGCGCAATAGAGGAATCCGCCCTCGTCGAAGGCCATGCCGTCGGGACCGCGGAATTTGCCTTCGTCCGTCACGCCGTCACCCTCTGGCGCGGCGTCGAGCCCAAGGAGATCGTCGGGATCTATCGGACCTACTGGTCGATCCTGGATCGCGACGATCCCTCGCGGGTGGTTGCTGCCCAGCATCGCCCGCTGCTCGAGGCCGATGCCGAACTGACCAGGCCGATCGAGGACCTGCTCTATCTCCGCGACGTTGTCTTCACGACGGGCCTCGTCGACGGCGACGAGGACGAGAGCAGCCCGGGCCATTATATCGAGGCGTCCGGCGAGGCGGACCTCGCCTGCCGCATTACGCATATTCCCAAGGACCTGTTCGCCTGAGCAGCTGAACGGAGGCTGCCGGCCAATTCAGGGCATTCCAGAGCGGTGCGGAAAGCGTGAGCAACCGCCCTATTATCGGGGACATCTTGATCTCGGGGAGCCTACGCGCTGGTTCTCACTTGCCCGCTAATGCATCTCTTCATGCATCACGGGCGCGGCGGCGGAGCGGGAACCGGGAACTCCGAGCGAGCAAAATCCGCTTGACCCTGACATTGTGTCAAGGTCCACAGACGGGGGCTTCATAGAGCAAACAGGTGAAGCATGGCGCATTGCGAGCACAATCATCAGCATGGCGAAGCAGCGCCGGCACAGGTCAAGGATCCCGTTTGCGGGATGACGGTCGATCCGGCGAAGACCCCGCACCAGGCGACGCATGCCGGCCATGAGTGGCACTTTTGCAGCGACAAGTGCCGGGTGAAGTTCGTG
Source organism: Novosphingobium sp. SCN 66-18 (assembly GCA_001725355.1). GTDB lineage: Bacteria > Pseudomonadota > Alphaproteobacteria > Sphingomonadales > Sphingomonadaceae > Novosphingobium. The sequence continues at coordinate 16,095 of MEGD01000056.1, read as the reverse complement.
GCCGATCCCGAGCTCTGTCTGAAACCTGCGGCACCGGTCGATGCCCCGGAAGGGACGATCTGGACCTGCCCGATGCACCCCGAAGTCCGGCAGGACCATCCCGGCGCCTGCCCGATCTGCGGGATGGCACTGGAGCCGGAGACGGTATCGCTCGATCATGGGCCGAGCCCCGAACTGGCCGACATGGCCCGGCGGTTCTGGATCGGTCTCGTGCTTGCCCTGCCGGTTTTCCTGTTGGAAATGGGAGGACACCTGTTCCCGGCGATCCACCACCTTCTGCCGATGCGGCTATCGGCATGGATCCAGCTGGTATTGGCAACGCCGGTCGTGCTTTGGGCGGGCTGGCCGTTCTTCGAGCGCGGGTGGGCTTCGCTAAAGTCCCGCCACCTCAATATGTTCACGCTGATCGCGATGGGCACCGGCGTGGCTTGGGCTTACAGCATGGTGGCCGCGCTCGCTCCCGCGCTGTTCCCACCCGCCTTCCGCAATGCCGATGGCAGCGTCGCGGTCTACTTCGAGGCCGCGGCAGTCATCACTGTTCTGGTTCTGCTCGGCCAGGTACTCGAACTGCGCGCCCGCGAACGTACATCGGGCGCCATCAAGGCGCTGCTCGGTCTGGCGCCGAAAACCGCTCGCCGTCTGCTGGCCGACGGCGCCGAGGAAGAAATCGGCCTGGAAGCCGTCAACGTCGGCGACCGGCTGCGCGTACGCCCTGGCGAGAAGGTGCCCGTCGATGGCAGCGTCGAGGACGGGCGGTCGTCGCTCGACGAGTCGATGGTCACCGGCGAGTCCATGCCGGTCACCAAGGCACGGGGCGATGCGGTGATCGGCGGCACGCTCAACCAGACCGGCGCGCTCGTCATCACCGCCACCAAGGTCGGGCGCGACACGATGCTCGCCCGGATCGTCCAGATGGTGGCCGAAGCTCAGCGGACGCGCGCGCCGATCCAGCGCATGGCAGACCGGGTTTCCGGCTGGTTCGTCCCCGTGGTGATCGCCGTCGCTGTCCTGGCCTTCTCCGGGTGGAGCATCTGGGGTCCGGAGCCGCGCTTCGCCTATGGCCTCGTCGCAGGCGTGGCAGTGCTGATCATTGCCTGCCCCTGTGCGCTTGGGCTCGCCACGCCGATGTCGATCATGGTCGGCGTCGGACGCGGCGCGCGGCTCGGTGTGCTGATCAAGAACGCCGAGGCGCTCGAGTACATGGAAAAGGTCGACACGCTCGTCATCGACAAGACCGGGACGCTGACGCAAGGGCACCCGGCAGTCACCGCGATCGTGCCGGCGGCGGGGTTCGGCGAGGACGATGTGCTTCGCCTGGCTGCAGCGGTGGAGCAGTCCTCGGAGCACCCTCTGGCGCTCGCGATCGTCGAGGCCGCCAAGGCTCGCAACATAGCGCTGTCCGCCGTAAACGGGTTTGACTCGCCCACCGGCCGTGGCGCGTTGGGCATCGTCGAGGGGAAGAAGATCGTCCTTGGCAATGCCCGGTTCCTGACGGAACAAGGCATCGATACGGCGCAACTTTCAGCGGCTGCGGATGACCTGCGACGCGAAGGCGCGACCGCGATCTTCGTCGGAATCGATGGGCAGGCCGGCGGCGCCATCGCCATCGCCGATCCGGTCAAACCGACCACCCCCGAAGCGCTCGAAGGCCTGCGTCGCGAAGGCATCCGTGTCGTCATGCTGACCGGCGACAATCGCACGACCGCCGAAGCCGTCGCCCGCAGGCTGGGCATCGAGGAAGTGGAGGCCGATGTCCTGCCCGATCAGAAAAGTGCTGTGGTCGCGCGGCTCAAGGCGGAAGGCCGCGTCGTCGCCATGGCGGGCGACGGGGTCAACGATGCCCCGGCGCTCGCCGCTGCGGACGTTGGCATCGCCATGGGATCGGGCACCGACGTCGCTATCGAAAGCGCAGGTGTAACCCTGCTCAAGGGCGATCTGACCGGCATCGTGCGCGCCCGGCGCCTGAGCCAGGCAACGATGTCGAACATCCGCCAGAACCTGCTGTTCGCCTTCATCTACAACGCGGCCGGCGTGCCGGTTGCGGCTGGCCTGCTCTATCCACTGTTCGGCATCCTGCTCTCGCCGATGATCGCCGCCGCCGCGATGGCTCTGTCTTCGGTCAGCGTCATCACCAATGCCCTGCGGCTGAACCGGCAGGCGCTATGAACATCGGTGCCGCAGCACGCGCCAGCGGGGTGTCGGAACGCATGATCCGCCATTACGAAAAGATCGGCCTGATTCCGCCGGCGGCGCGGCGGGACAGCGGCTACCGCGATTATAGCGATGCCGACGTCCACCGCTTGCACTTCATCGCCAACGCGCGCGATCTCGGTTTTGGCATCGAGGAGATCGGTTCGCTATTGGCGCTTTGGTCCGACCGCAACCGCGCCAGCGGCGAGGTCAAAGCACTGGCCATGGCCCGCGCCGAGGAACTGGGACGCAAGGCTCGCGCGCTGGAAGACATGCGCAGGACCCTGCTTGATCTTGCCAGGGAATGCGCGGGCGGTGAACGACCCGACTGCCCGATCCTCGACAGGCTTGAGGATTGAAGGCCAAGGCGGATCGCCGATCTGTGCTGTCCGTCCGAAACTTACCGCTGCCGGCCTGGTTCTATCGTTGTGCCCGCAACAATGTGAAAGGATCGGCGATGGATGACCAGCAGGGCGGCATGAAAATGGGTTTCGGCCGGTTCGCCGCGATGATCGCAACCTCGACTGTTGTCATGTCCGGCCTGATGTACCTCAATACCTATGCGTTGAGCCACGTCGAGTTCAGCCAGACCCAGGGCTGGATGGCGGTCGTGATGGGCGCGGCAATGGGCCGAGCTGGGCGATGAGAAGATCGGCCATGAGCCGGGCGTGACGGCCATTCCCGTTGGGAAAGGGATGGATGGCAACGAGCCCGTGATGAAGCCGCACCGCGATCTCGTCGGGCCAAAAGGAACCAAGCTGGGTCCAGTATTGTGCGTCGCGCAGCAGGGAGCCGAGCTGGATATGGATCCGCTGCGGATCAATGCCGATGTTTTTGCCCGTCTTCCGGGGCGAACCCGCCCAGGACCAGACATCCCCGCACATCCGCTTGTGCAGCTCGAAGACAAAACCCTCGGTCAGGATATCTGCGCAACCAGGCCATGTTCTGCCGCCTCAAGGACTTCCGCCGCATCGTTACCCGATATGACAAGCTCGCCAGAAACTTCCTCTCAGCCATAAGCCTCGCTGCCGCCGTAGCCTTCTGCCTCTGAACGAGGCTGGACCCTAAGCGGGCTCTTTTGCCAGGCATAGAAACCACCGGGCTGCACGGCGAGGCAGCGGTACATTGTCCGCAAAATAGCCGTCAAACCCGGTCTGGCGCAGGCTAGCCGGGTCTCGCCAAATTGCTTTGAGAATGTGCCGTAACCCACTGGAACCAAGCCGAATCATGAGGACTCGACTGGCTGGGGCGGCAGGATTCGAACCTGCGAATGCCGGTACCAAAAACCGGTGCCTTACCACTTGGCGACGCCCCAGCGGGTCGCGCGCTTATAGCGGGGCGTTTGCGTAAGGGAAGGGGGCGCGTGAACTTCTTCGCGCGCCCCGCGTCCGGGTCGTCTGCGGGTCAGAAACCCTTGACGATGCCTTGCAGTTTTTCAGGCGGCAGCGTGTCGAAATCGCTCGCGTCGTGCCGTTCGGCCAGTCCCTTGGCCGAGTTGACCAGCCGGCCGCGCAGCACGCCGGGGCGCGCGTCGATCTCGCCCACCCAGCGGCCGACGTGCTCGTATTCGTGCATCGACAGGAACGTCGCCGCCTCGCCATAGGCTTCGCCGCGATAGAGGTTGCCGAACCAGGTGTAGGTTGCGATGTCGGCGATGGTGTAATCGTCGCCGGCCAGGAAGCGCGTCTTGGCCAACTGGCGGTTGGCCACGTCGAACAGGCGCTTGGTTTCCATCGCGTAGCGGTTGATCGCGTATTCGATCTTGAACGGCGCGTAGTTGTAGAAATGACCGAATCCACCGCCGATGAACGGGGCGGAGCCGACCTGCCAGAACAGCCACGAGAGGGTTTCCGCGCGTTCCTTGCCCGACGTGGGCAGCAGCACGCCGAACTTTTCGGCCAGGTGCATCAGGATCGCGCCGGATTCGAACACGCGGAACGGCTCCTGGCCGCTGCGGTCGACCAGGGCAGGAATCTTGGAATTGGGGTTGATATCGACGAAGCTGGAGGAGAACTGGTCACCCTCGAAGATCTTGATCAGCCAGGCATCGTATTCGGCGTCGCTGAAGCCCAGCGCCAGCAGTTCCTCCAGCATGATCGTGGCCTTCTGGCCGTTCGGCGTACCCAGCGAATAGACCTGGAAGGGATGCTTGCCGACCGGCAGTTCCTTGTCGTGCGTCGGGCCGGAGATCGGACGGTTCACGCTGGCGAAGGCGCCGCCATTCTCCTTGTCCCAGGTCCAGACTTTAGGCGGAACGTATTCTTCAGACATGGCCGGCTCCTTCGCGGATATTGTTAGGCTTGCTATCATTTGCCCTGCGCCAGCCCCGTCCGCAAGCGCGGATGCACGGAGCGCGGTCGGGTTGCCGCTGAATATGGCGGCACGGCACGGCGACACCAGACCCGAAAGTCCGATGTTTGTCGTTGTCGCGCTGAAACGAGAACTTTCAGAGACGTTCGAGTGCGGGCACCAGTTCGTCGAAATGGTCGATCACGGCATCGGCGCCGAGTTCGCGAGGCGGCAGGTCGTGATAGCCGAAGCCGACCGCGACCACGGGAATCCCCGCCGCGCGCGCCGCGCCGATGTCGAAGGTGGTATCCCCCACGAAGGCGGCGCGGCCGCCGCCACAGCGTTCGACCATGGCGTGCAGCATATCCGGCGCGGGCTTGGCGCGTCCCGGGCCGAGCGTGTCGCCGCCGATCACGGTGGCGAAGCGATCGAGCATCCCGAGTTCCTCGAACAGCCGGACCGCCATCGATTCCTTCTTGTTGGTGGCCACGGCGATCCGGACGCCGCGCGCGTCCAGCGCGTCCAGCATCGCCGCGCCGCCGGGGAACAGACGGGAGTGCCGGGCGATGTTCTCGGCGTAGAAGGCATAGAGCTGGTCTTGCAGCGCGGGCAGGGCGGCCTCGTCCACGCCGCCGCTGGCCTCCAGCGCGCCGCGCAGCATCTGCCCCGCGCCACCGCCGACGAAGCGGCGCACGTCCGCCACCGGAATGGTCGGCCGCCCTGCGATGGCGAGCGCATGGTTGAGCGCGTTCCCCAGGTCGCCCAGCGTATCCAGCAGGGTGCCGTCCAGATCGAAACCGACGATGTCGAAGGGAAATGGTGCCATGGGCGTGGCACGTGGCGGACCGTTCTGGAAAGCGCAAGCATTTGCTGGCAATGACCCGGTATGACCGAACCGAATCCTGCCGCCGCCCCCGCCTCTCCCCTTGCCATCATCGTCCTTGCCGCGGGCAAGGGCACGCGCATGAAAAGCGATCTGCACAAGGTGCTGCACCCCATCGCCGGACGGCCGATGCTGCTGCACTTGCTGGCGAATGCCGATGCGCTGGCGCCGGAACGCTCGGTCGTAGTGGCGGGGCATGGGCGCGAGCAGTTGGAGAAGGCGCTGGGCGATCGCGCGGCCATTGCCGTGCAGGACCCGCAGCTGGGCACTGGCCATGCCGTGCAGCAGGCGGAGGCGGCGCTGTCCGGCTTTTCCGGCGATGTGCTGATCCTTTATGGCGATGTGCCCTTCGTCAGCGCGGAAACCATGCGCGCGATGATCGAACGGTTGCACGGGGGCGATGCGCCCGCGGTGGTCGTGCTGGGGTTCGAGCCGGCCGATACGCTGCAGTACGGGCGCGTGATCGCGCAGGACGGACGCATCGTGAAGATGGTCGAGCACAAGGACGCGAGCGAGGCGGAGCGTGCCTGCCGCGTGTGCAATTCGGGCCTGATGGCGGTGCGCGCGGCGGACCTGTTCGGACTGCTGGCGCGCGTGGGCAACGACAACGCGCAGGGGGAATACTACCTGCCCGATATCGTCAACATCGCCATCGCCGATGGGCGCGCTTGTTCGGTGGTGGTGACCGCCGATGCGGACGAGGTGGCTGGCATCAACAGCCGGGGTGAACTGGCTGAGGCCGAGGCGCGCTGGCAGCAGCGCCGCCGCGCGCGGGCGATGGCCGATGGCGCCACGCTGGTCGCGCCCGAGACGGTATGGTTCGCGTGGGACACCACGATCGGCCGCGACGTGACGATCGAACCGAACGTGTGGTTCGGCCCCGGCGTGACGGTGGCGGACAAGGTGGTGATCCACGGCTTCAGCCATCTCGAAGGCGCGACCGTGGGCGAAGGGGCGCAGATCGGTCCGTTCGCGCGCCTGCGCCCCGGCGCCAATCTCGCCCGGAAGGTCAAGGTCGGCAATTTCGTCGAGGTGAAGAACGCCAATCTGGCCGAAGGGGCCAAGGCCAATCACCTGACCTACCTTGGCGATGCCGACGTGGGGGCGGGGGCCAACATCGGCGCGGGCACGATCACCTGCAATTACGATGGCTATTTCAAGTATCGCACGGTGATCGGCGAACGCGCCTTCATCGGCTCCAATTCGGCACTGATCGCGCCGGTGAAGATCGGTGCGGATGCCATCGTCGCCGCCGGCAGCGCGGTTAGCCGCGATGTGGCCGCGGGTGAACTGCGCATGGTGCGCGCGGAACAGCTGATCAAGCCCGGCTGGGCCGATCGCTTCCACGATGCGATGAAGAAGAAAAAGGCGGAGAAGAAGGGATAGGCCCTCTCCCGATCGCATCACCTCCGGAACGGCAGGAAATCCTGTTGCGATGATATCATGATATGATATCGGTATATCATAATGACTCGCATCCTTGCCGATCTCCCCGATGACGACATCCAGTGGCTCGATGCCCGCGCAGCCGAAGAGGGCAAGTCGCGCGCCTCGGTGCTGCGCGAGGCGGTGGCGAGCTTCAAGGCGCAGAGCCGGGCGTCGCGCCGCAGCGACTGGATCGCGCGGGGCGCGGGGTACTGGAAGGACCGTGCCGATATCGGCGATGCGGTCGATTACCAGCGGACGATCCGCGACGATCGCACGCCCTACGATCAAGTGTGATCTGTGGCCGATCCGTTCTTCGACACCAACATCCTGGTCGATTGGCTGAAGGACAGCCCGCAGGCCGTGGCCGAACTTTCGCGCTACAAGCGGCACCGGATCAGCCGGATCGTCTGGGCTGAAATTCTCGCGGGCGAACCGCTCGAGCAGCGCGATACCATGCAGCAGATCATCGCTCCGTTCGAAGTTGTGGAGATCGATGCGCGTATCGCGGCGACGGCGGCGGATATCCGTCATCGCAGCCGCATGAAGCTGCTCGACGCGCTCATCCTTGCGACCGCGCAAGTCAATGGCGCTATTCTCGTGACACGAAATACCAAGGATTTTCCGGCCAACATGCCGGGCATCCGTGTTCCTTACACCCTCTGTTGAAAGTCGCGTCCCATGTGCGGAATTATCGGAATCGTCGGGAAGGATGAAGTTGCGGACCGGCTCGTCGATGGCCTTCGGCGGATGGAATATCGCGGCTATGACAGCGCCGGCGTCTGCACGGTGCATGACGGGCAGCTTGTCCGCCGTCGCGCGGAAGGCAAGCTCAACAACCTCGTGCTCGAACTGGCGCGCAATCCGGCGCCCGGCACGATCGGCATCGCCCACACCCGCTGGGCCACGCATGGCGCGCCGACCACCAGCAACGCGCACCCCCACGCCACGGGGGAAGTGGCGCTGGTTCACAACGGCATTATCGAGAATTTCCGGCCCTTGCGCGAGGCCTTGATCGCGCGCGGGCGCCGGTTCGAGAGCGAGACCGACACCGAAGTGGTCGCGCATCTGGTGTCCGAACAGGTCGAGGCGGGGGCGTCTCCGCAGGACGCGGTCCGGGCGGTGCTGCCGCAACTGCGCGGCGCCTTCGCGCTGGCCATTGCCTTCCGCCAGCACCCGGACATGCTGATCGGCGCGCGTCTCGGCTCGCCGCTGGTGGTGGGCTATGGCGAGGGCGAGACCTATCTGGGATCCGACGCGCTGGCACTGGCGCCGCTGACGCAGAAGGTGTCCTACCTCGAAGAAGGCGACTGGGTCGTCATCACGCGCGATGGCGCGGAGGTCTTCGACATTGATAACAACCCGGTCAAGCGCACCATCGTTGCGTCCGGCGCGACGGCAGCGGCGATCGAGAAGGGCAATTACCGCCACTTCATGCAGAAGGAGATCTTCGAGCAGCCCATCGTCGTCGCCCAGACGTTGCGCAGCTACCTGCGCCGCGTGGACCAGACCGTTGCGCTGCCGCAGATCGATTTCGACCTCTCGAAGATCAACCGCGTGACCATCGTCGCCTGCGGCACCAGCTATTATGCCGGGATGGTTGCGAAATACTGGTTCGAACGCTTTGCGCGCCTGCCGGTCGACATCGATGTCGCCTCGGAATTCCGCTATCGCGATCCGGTGCTGGAGCCGGGCGGCCTGGCGCTGTTCATCTCGCAATCGGGCGAGACGGCGGACACGCTGGCCGCGCTGCGCCACTGCAAGGCGGCGGGCCAGACGATCGCGGTGGTGGTCAACGTGCCGACCAGTTCGATGGCGCGCGAGGCGGACCTGCTGCTGCCGACCCACGCCGGTCCGGAGATCGGCGTCGCCTCTACCAAGGCGTTCTCGTGCCAGCTTGCAGTGCTGGCGGCGCTGGCGGCGCATCTCGCGGCAAGGCGTGGGATGATTGACCGGGCCGAGGAAGCCGATATCGTCAACCAGTTGGCCGAAGCGCCGGCCGCGCTCAACGCCGCGTTGAGCCATGACGAGGAAATCGCCGCGATGGCGCCGCTGATCGCGCCGGCGCGGGACGTGCTCTATCTGGGGCGTGGCCCGGACTATCCACTGGCGATGGAAGGTGCTCTAAAACTCAAGGAAATCAGCTATATTCACGCCGAAGGCTATGCTTCGGGCGAAATGAAGCACGGCCCGATCGCGCTGATCGACGAAGCGGTGCCGGTGATCGTGCTGGCGCCCAGCGGGCCGCTGTTCGAGAAGACCGTCAGCAACATGCAGGAGGTGCGCGCGCGGGGTGGCAAGATCGTGCTGATATCCGATGCCGATGGGCTTGCCGAGGCGGGCGAGGGCTGCCTTGCCACGATCGAGATGCCGCGTGTCCATCCGCTGATCGCGCCGCTTGTCTATGCGGTGCCGGTGCAGTTGCTGGCCTATCATGTCGCGGTTGCCAAGGGCACCGATGTGGACCAGCCGCGCAATCTCGCGAAGAGCGTGACCGTCGAGTAGGATCGTTTCCCCCGCCGCTCGGTCAACAGGTCGCGCCATGACGCAGCAGGACATCGTGCCGCTTGCGGTAGCCATGGACCTTGTCACTGCCCGCGCGCCAGAACGATCACGATGCTCGGCAATGAACGCATAGCGCGCGTCCCGTTGCCTGCGAGCACTCAGAGACCGAGGAGATCGATTTTCCGGACCATGTCCGCGACGGAGATCGACTTGAGTTTCTTGCCGGCGCTCGATCGATGCATTTTCACGGTGACCTCGGTTATGCCGAGCTCATAGGCGATCTGCTTGTTCAGGAGACCGCGCGCGACGCCCTTCAGCACGTCGGTTTCTCGCGTCGTGAGTTCTTGCGCGAGCTGGCGGACCGAGTCGCGCTCACGCTGCGCGCTGCGGCGCTCGCCGTCACGGCGAAGCGCATCCGTGACCGCATCAAGAAGCTCCTGCTCGCGGAACGGCTTTGACAGGAAGTCCAGCGCGCCCGCCTTCATGGCACGAACCGACGTGGGAACATCGGCATGGCCGGTGATGAAGATGATCGGGATGTCGACGCCCTGGCTCGCCAGCTGCGCCTGCAGTTCGAGACCACTGGAGCCCGGCAGTCGGAGGTCGAGGACGAGGCAGCTCGGGCCGTCGGGCAGGGTGTCGCCCAACATCTCGTTGGTGCTGCCGTATGCAGTCGTCCGCATGCCGACCGACCCGAACATATCCGTGAGGCTGTCCCTGATATCCTGATCGTCGTCCACGATCAGGATCATGGGCTCCTGCGAGGCGCTGCTGGCGGCGGCCGCTCCTGCTTCATTCAACAATGCGGCCTCCCGTCTGAACGTGCCCGAGGATGTCAGTTCGCAGCACGGAATGCCATTTAAGTGGCGGAGACGCGAGGATACTTCGGTATGGGGGCGCGATTTCTGCGAACCGCTCGCATACGGAGTTCGGGCGGGCCCATACCGGGGTAGGGCTGGCTGCCTCGCTCTCAAACCCCAACCTTAGGCGAGAAGGTCCCCCTCTGGTGGCGGATCGGCGAGAAGGGTGAATGGGTATGAAGGCAGCTGTTCTGAACGCCAACGACGGCCGCTTCGACGTCGAGGATGTCCGGATCGATACACCGAAGGGCAGGGAGGTACTGGTCGACGTCAAGGCGTGCGGGCTCTGCCATTCCGATCTTCATCTCGCCGAGGCGAACTATGGTGTGCCACTGCCGGCCGTGCTCGGTCATGAGTTGGCGGGCGTCGTTCGCGAAGTCGGACCGGACGTCCGCGAGCTAAAGGTCGGCGACCATGTGGTCGGATCGCTCGTGCAGTTCTGTGGTCATTGCGTCTCCTGCTTGTCCGGTCGCACGTACCAGTGCGAGCATCCCGAGGAGACGATGCGCGCGACGAGCGACGGTCAGCGGCTTACGAGGATGTCGGACGACAAGCCGGTCTACACCGGCTGGGGAACCGCCGCCTTTGCCGAGCAGGCGCTTGTCCATGAGAACCAGCTCGTGAAGATTCCCGAGGCCGTACCCTTCCCGCAGGCCTCGATTTTGGGTTGTGGCGTGATCACGGGCGCGGGAGCGGCGATCAACTCGGCGAACCTCAAGACCGGGGATACCGTCGTCGTGATCGGGGTCGGGGGTGTTGGTCTGAACGCCATCGCCGGAGCGAGGCTTGCCGGCGCTTCGCACATCATCGCGATCGACAACCAGCCCGCGAAGGAACAACTCGCCCGAAAGTTCGGCGCGACCGACTTCGTCAACTCGGGCGAACGGGACGCCGTCGCCGCGGTGAAGGAAATCCTGCCGCGCGGTGCGGACCACGCCTTCGAGGTGATCGGACTGCCCGTGACCACGGAACTTGCGGTTCAACTGGTCCGACCGGGCGGGTCGGCATATCTCGTCGGCCTTCACCGGCCCGGACAGACCTTCCCCGTCGCCGGTCTTGACGTGATCGTGCGCCAGGTCGAGGTGAAGGGCGTTTTCATGGGATCGAGCAACATCAAGCACGACATACCGATGTATGCGGATCTCTACCTGCAGGGCCGGTTCAATCTCGATGATCTCATCTCGCGTGAGGTGAACATCTCCGAGATCAACGAGGCATACGAAGACCTGAAGCACGGCGCGATTGCCCGCTCGGTCATCACCTCGTTCTGACCGGAGGCTTCGACGCAGAACTTCACACGCGTCTCGGCGCAAGCTCGCGGGCTGTCCAAAACGCCCTGCAGGAAATCGGGGGCGCCCGGCAGGACGGGTTCGATTGCGGCGAGATTTGCTGCAACCCGGCACACAAGCAGGTCAGGAACGGCAGCGGATTTTGAAAGCAAGGCGTCTGTAAAACCAGGGCCTAATCATCCGGACGTCGCAAGGCGCGTTCGAGACAGGCGAGCAGGTCGGCTGGATCGAATGGCTTTCTCAGGAAGCTGCTGGCTCCCGCGTCGGTGGCTTGCCGTGCGATGTCCTTGCTTGGAAAAGCCGTGATGAGGACGACGGGTAGATCGGGCTGGGTCCGGCGAATATGCCTGGTGAGTTCAATCCCGCTCATGCCGGGCATCTGGACATCGCTCAAAACGCAGTCGGGCCTGCATTCCTCGTCGTGTACGAAAGCATCGGCGCTCGCGAACGACTTGGTCCGATAGCCGAGGCTGTGCAGGAGGTCCTCTAACGAAAGGCGAACATCCTCATCGTCCTCGATGACGCCAATCAGTGGAGACCCGAGCAACTCATTTCCTTCAACCGTTCGATTGGACCATTGATCTCACCGTCTCGCGTCGGCAAGGCTTACTGCATCATCGGGCTCGTTTTTCCCTCCAGGGGGCATGGAGAACGTGGTCATCACGCAGGTGAGGTCCATGGAGATCCTTCCCGGCCGCCGATCGAGGGGATCGATCGTCATCACGCCGTTACGCCTTCCGACCGGTGATGCGCCGAAGGGAGAACCGGGAGGGTGACCCGGAAGATCGCGCCGGACTGATCCGTTCGGTTCAGTCCGACGATCGTCCCGCCATGGGCTTCGACGATGGTCTTGCAGATGCTCAATCCCAGCCCGAGCCCCTCTGGGCGGGAAGTGTAAAAGCTGTCGAATATCCGGGAGAGGTTCTCGGCGGGCAGGCCCGGGCCATTGTCCCTTATCTCAAGCACGTAGCAGTCGCTGTGGTGATGGCCGGCAACCTGGATCGAAGGCCGGCGCGTCTGACTGTCCTTCAATATCTGGACCGCGTTGAGAAGCAGGTTCACCAGGACCTGCTGGATCTGGATCGGGTCCACCTGAATGTGCTTCTGCAGGTCTGGAATATCGACGGACCAGGTGACCTTTCCCCTCTCCAGTTCGTGCCTGATGAATTGCATCGATTCCCTGACGAGGTCGACTACCGGAACGGTGACGGCCTTCGTTACCCGACGTGCCGCCATCCCGCGGATGCGATCCATCACGTCGCGTGCCCGACCGGCTTGCGAGGAGATGCGGGTTATGGCGTCGAGGGCGGCTGCCACATCGGGAACATCGCGTTCAAGGAACCGGGCCGCCGCCATCGCCGAGATCGAGATGGAACTGAGTGGCTGGCCCAGCTCGTGGGCAACAGATGCCGACATCTCGCCAAGCATGGAGATGCGAGAGAAGTGCGCGAGCTCTTCCCTCAGGCCGTCAAGGGCTGCACGCCTCTTGAGTTCGTCGGTTATGTCGATGAAAGCGGCAAGCCAGACCCCATATGGTCCATTCGGAACCCGCATCACCGCGGCAAAGATCGTGTCGAAGCCCGACCCATCGAGGCGAATGGAGCGAGCCTGCTCGTGATATTCGTGCTTTCCATCGAAATAGGCCGCGGAGACGTTCTTGAGAACCGGACACAGCGGATCGAAGAACCGGTGGGTGGGCGAGCCGATGAACTCGCTTTTATCCGTTCCTCCGAACATCTCGACGGCCGCATCGTTCAGATCCAGGAGGACGGCGCTGGTGAGCGCAGCCACGTCCGCCGGACGTTCGGACAGGTAGGCCTTGAAATCTTCGACGCCGTTCTTGTGCAGTTCGTCCGCCTTGCGCGAACGCTCGCGGGCGTCGACGACGACGAACGCGATGGTTGGGATCTGCATGAAGATCTCATACCAACTCCATCCGGGCTTCTCGAACGGCTCCCGATGGCGCGGCGCGCAATCGTCGTCCTCCGAATTCCGCCTGCTCTTCCCGGAGATCTTCCTGTTGTTCCAAGGCCCCATGCCCGGGCTGGACATGCAGCCAGCGTCGGAGAGCCAACCTGCCCCGTCGATCAGCGCGGGAGCTTTGCACACGGGTGTTGAGGGGTGGGAAGGCACCTGATCTTTCCGGGGCAAACCAATGGCCCCGGAGACGGACATCGCAACGCTCTTGGATTCTCCCCGAGAGGACAAGGGTGGTTCTCCCTGGTATTCGCTTATTTGATCAATATCCCGAGGCCAGTACCCTAGCGACCCATACGATCGCATGTAGTGACACTTCCTTCTGTCCGTCGCAGCACACGCGGAGGAAGGTGGGGTATCGGGTGCTAGGGCGGATTCTTTTCTTTGGCGCCGGCGTTGCGGCATGCGGCTCGTCCGGAGGCGCGCTCGCCCAGGATGCCATTCCGGCCGATGGGGACGAAGGGACACCCGCGATTGTCGTGACCGGGAGCAAGCTCGGGAGCGATCCTCAACGCCAAGCGCGGTCGCTGCAGATACTGAGCTCGGAAGATCTTGCATCGCGGGGGATTCAAGACGTGGCCGGGCTGGCCAAGGTGGTCCCGGGCCTGACATTCACCCGATCGACCTATGGGGTGCCCGTCTATTCCATTCGAGGGATCGGCTACTTCGACAACAGCCTGACCGCTCCACCAGCGGTGGCGATCTACATCGACGAGGCACCGCTTCCGTACTCGGCACTGTCAACCGGAGCCTCGCTGGATCTCACTACCGTCGAGGTGGCAAAGGGGCCGCAGGGAACGCTGTTCGGACAGAATTCCACAGGGGGGGCGATAAACTTCGTGTCTGCCAAGCCGACGGACCGCCTGAGTGTGGGCCTGTCGTCGGACATCGACAGCTTTGGGCAGTTCACCAACGAGGGCTTCGTAAGTGGCCCCATCGCCGCGAATCTCAAGATGCGGCTTTCGGCCAGATATGAACGCGGTGGCGACTGGCAGGAAAACGATCGGACAGGAGAGAAAAGGGGGGGCAAGAACTTGCTGATCACCCGCCTCCTGACCCAATGGAACCCAGCCCACAATCTGGACATCCTGCTGAACATCAACGGGTGGCGGGATCGGTCCGATACCCAGGCTGGTCAGTTGGTGACGCTTAGGGGCGCGAGCCCGCCTCTACCTCAGGGGGTCCAAAGCCATCCTGCGGGCGTGCGCAACAACCGATTGGCCGATTGGTCGGATGATGGCACGTTCGCTCGTGATGCCGATTACTACCAGGCGTACCTCCGGGTGTTCTATCGGCTCGAGAACCTAACCATAACCTCGATCACATCGTGGCAGCACCTGTCGCGTGACGATACGTCGGATTCAGACGGCACGAACTTTCAGCTTCTCCAGTCCCGGACCCCGGGGCGGGTCTCCATATTCTCCCAGGAATTGCGCGCGCGGCTCGCGCAGGGACCGGTGAAGTGGATGGTGGGAGGAAACTTTCAACGGGAACGGGTCAAGGATGAACTGGCTCTCACCATAAAGGACAGCAGCTTTCCGTTCGACGCCATTCAAACCAAGACGAGACATCGCAACCGTAGTTGGGCGGTCTTTGCCAACCTGGACGTCGATGTCACGGACAGGCTGACTCTTGAGGGCGGCGGACGCTATACCGATGAACGCCGAAGGTTTCAGGGGTGTAGCTACGATGGTGGCGATGGCAGCCTTGCGGCCTATGTGGGCCGGGTGGCGACGACGCTTTCGGGAACGACGGTGAACATTCCCGCTGGCGGGTGCGTGTCGCTTTCAGACCGTCTCCTGCCCGCGGTGACCGACACGGAATTCTCTGATCGGAACTGGTCCTGGCGCGCCGGCCTCAAGTGGTCGCTGCGCCCGGCGATGATGCTCTATGCCAACGTGAGCAGAGGTCAGAAGAGTGCGGCATTTCCCACCGTCGCCGGAACGGTTGCAAGCCAGTTCGCGCCTGCGAAGCCGGAATCCGTCATTGCTTATGAAGTCGGTGCGAAGGCCACGGGCTTCGGAGGGCGCGTGCACATATCTGCGGCTGCCTTCCACTACGACTACCGCGACAAGCAGGTGCGCGGAAAGACGATCGATCCCAACATCGGACCGGTCGGCGCGCTCGTGAACATCACCCGATCAAGCGTTTGGGGAGGTGAGGTTACGGTGGACGCCGAGCCGCTCAAGGGGGTCGACCTCGCGGCCGGCATGAATCTGACAAGCAGCTCCATCCTGGGGCCATTTCTCGCCTATGACGCCTATGGCCGGCGCCGCGATCTGGGCGGGGAGCCGTTCCCCCTGACGCCGAAGTGGCAGCTGTTCGGCAATATGGGCTATCGCCGGACCGTTGGCAGCGGTGGCTCGGAGGTGTTCGCCGGCGCGAGTATCAAATACCAGTCGGGGACGAATGCGGACCTTGGAGAAATCGCTGCCCTTTACCTCAACCCGTATGCGATCGTCGATCTGCGGGCGGGCGTGACGGTGAACGGGAGTTGGACCGTTCAGGCCTATGTCACGAACGTCGCGGACCAGAAGTATGGGACGTTCACCAGCACGGTTTCGCCTGACGTCAACGTACGCTTCACCGGTATGCCTCGAACCTTCGGTTTGCGGGCGAGCTACCGTCTCTAGTACTCTCTGCAGACCGCCATTCGGTCCGCGATGCCGATACCTTG
>MEGD01000055.1 GCA_001725355.1 Novosphingobium sp. SCN 66-18 | reverse complement strand
TCGATCACGCCGCGTCTCTACAAAACGCGACTCGCCAAGGGAATCCCTCGACCTCAAAAAAACCACCTCACCAGATTCTTTTATTTTTCGACGAGCCCTTACGGGCGCTTGCAAGGACAGCCAGGATGGGGAGGAGCGCGTCGCGCGTCGGCAGCGCCTCCAGGTGCGCCGAACCCCTTACAACTGGACTGCCGAGAATAACCCCTCCATTCGCCTCGTAGCCGCAGATGATCGCGCCGGGCTGGGCCTGCGCTTCCTCTTCCATCGCGGCGATCACGTAAGGGGAGCCGATCCGCGTCCGGCGAACCTTGGGAAAGGCACCGCAAAGCTCGACTGCGGTGTTGCTGCTGACAGGCGTTACGACACAGTTTGCCCCGAGCGCGCGGGCGCAGAGGAGGGCGGTAATGTCGCCCCGGAGCCAAGCGCCTTTGTCGTCGGCGAGAAGGGGGCGGTCCGAATCCCCATCAGTCGAGGCAATGGCGTCGACGGCATGAGCCTGCGCCCAGTCTCGCGCCAGCGCCATGTCCTCAGGGCGAATGGCCTCTGTATCTACCGGCACGAACTCGTCGGAGCGGCCGAAGGGAATGACGGTGCTCCCCAGAGCCTCGAGAGCTTCAACGACGATGTCTCGGCCGACCGCGGAATGCTGGTACACTCCCACGGTCAATCCGCGCAGGGCGTCTGGTCCGAAGAAGCGCGCATAGCGATCGAGATAGTCTGTCGCTACGTCGACTGCAGCCGGCAAAGCGGCGGCGTCACGCAGAGCGCCTGCGGCGTCGAACTGGTCAGGGCTCAGGGCCACCGTCTGGGCGAGGATGCCAGCCTCGTCCGACTTCAGCACCTCGCAATGCGGTCGGTAGAACTTGATGCCGTTCCGGTCGGCAGGGATGTGACTCCCTGTAACCATCAGCGAGGGAATCTGCTGCAGGAAGGCGTAATAGGCGAGTGCGGGAGTTGGCACATGGCCGCAAAACACCACCTCACCCCCAGCTTCATGCACGGCCGCAGCGCAGGCGCGCAGAATCCGCGGCGTGCTTGGCCGCAAGTCGCCGGCGATCGCGACGCGGGTTCCGCTGGAGAATTCGCCGATCGTGCGAAGATATTGCAGAAAGGCGCTCGTGTAGGCGAAACAGAGCCGGTCGGTCATGGCCGAGACAAGCCCCCGAACGCCGCTGGTGCCGAAGGGCACGCCGCTTACCGCCATGAGCTCGCGGACCGATGCACGCTGCAGGTCAGGCATCGCAATCCTCCTCGATATCTCCGTGCCGAGCAGTTGGGTCTGCCGGGCCAGCACCTGGCGGAGCAAGTGATGCGAGCAATGCGCGGACATCGATCGTGGCGAAATGGACCGACTTGTCGGCGACGCCATAGGGCATGAGGATCCGGTCCTCGTGGGCGAGGGCACCGCAGGTATAGACCACGTTGGGGACATAGCCCCTGCCGCGGGCCTCGCCAGGAGAGAGGATCGGCACTGGGGATCGGCCGATGATCCGAGTGGGATCATCCTTGTCGAGGAGCATCGCGCCGATCGAGTACTTGCGCATGGGGCCCACGCCGTGGGTCAGAACCAACCAGCCTTCGTCAAGCTCGATCGGGGAACCGCAGTTGCCGATCTGCACGAGTTCCCAGCTATATTCGGGCCTGGCGATGAGTTCGCTGGTCTCCCACCGGTAGAGATCGGGGGAGCGGAGCAGGAACAGGTTCTCATTGTCCTGCCGCCCGATCATCAGGAAATCTCCGCCCAACTTGCGCGGAAAAAGCGCCATGCCCTTGTTCCGGGCGGCATCGCCCCTCAGCGGCCGCAGATCGAACGTATCGAAGTCGCGGGTCGAGAGCAACTCGGACGCGACCGCATCTCCACTATAGGCGGTATAGGTGCCATAGTAGCAGGCTTCGCCGTGCTCGGATGTGAAGCGCACAAGCCGTAGATCTTCGAGTCCCTTCCCTTGGGCTGGCGTCGAGGGGAAGAGCACCATCTCGTCGAGACTGGTGTTGCGCGTGCGACGCCGAAAGCGAACGGCGCCATCGGTGCCGCTGTCGGGCTTGGCGGCGAATGCGAACTTGGCCTCGGGCAGCAGTTGCGGCGTGCCGTCGGCGCTCAGTATGCCTTCACGAAAGCTGATCGAAGAATAGTGCCCTTCCCCAACGCCCCGCAGCGACAGCACGAAGCGGAGGTCGCCCGGCTTTAACCCGGACTGGTCCGGGTGAGGCACTATACTGGGGTTCATCAGGGCGGCAGCCTCAAACGCATATTCGTGGCAGAAATAGGCGCCAATCAGCTCTCGCTGCGCGGGGATCAGCTCATCATTCAGGCCGATCTCCCGCGCGACCTGCTCGTACCGGTCCTCGAAGACCGACCGGAGCTCGCGGTGCCTGTCGCCAAAGTCGCCGAGAAGCAGCGAAAGCTCGGCCTCGACGCTGCGCCTATCGAGGGAGCGCACACCCGCGACAATCCGCTCGGCGCGGTGATTGCGCACGGGATCGAGGCCGTTCGGCTCGGGCGCGATTTGCAGCGGACGCACCACCACGCGCTCTTCGTTGGGGAGAAGCTGCAGGGGAAGCGATCGGATCAGCTGCATGCTGCGGCCTCGACGCTGCCATTGCCCGCCACTGCGCTTGGGCCGAGCTCGCCGCAATTTGCGGCGCGGAGGCGCCGGGCAGCAAGCGCGGCGAACTGAAAGGCCAGTATGGACTCCGCACCTTGGTTGAGATTGACCCGATCAATCTGCAAGCCGTCATAGCATCCGCCATCGGGGGTGGCGAGGCGCAGGCCGAGATCGTTGCTTCCCAGATACCAGGCGAAGGCCCTCTCAGCCTCCTCGAGCCAGTGCTCGTTGCCGGTGGCGGCGTAGGCCGCAGCACAGGCATCCATGGTCGCCCAAGCTTCGAGCGGCTGCTGGTCGAACGGTTTGGGACTGAGATAGCGATGTCCGAAGCTATCCGTGCCGACAGGACGGAAGTGACCCGCTGGCGCGGTTTGACACCGCACAAGCCATGTAAGTGCGGCGAGCGCCTCGTCGCGCATGTCCTGGCGTTCGAAGGTCGCCCCCGCGCGCAGCAGCGCTTCCGGGAGCCGCGCATTGTCATAGGCCAGCACGGGTTCGAACCACACCCAGCCGTCGCGGCGCTCGGCCCGCAGGCGCTCGAGAAGGCGGTTGGAGAATGTCTCTAGCAGCCGGCGTGCGGGACGGTGTCCTGGATAGACGGCAAGCCAGTCGGCAAGTCCCAACACCGCAAAGGCCTCGGCGCGGGGGCTCTCAAGAAAGCTGCTCTCGGCCATGACCTTGTCGGCGAGCGCTGTCGCCCAAAGCTTCAGGCCGTGATCGCGGGTAACGCGGACCGTTCGGCCGAGGGCCCAGAGACCGCGGCCGAAGCTGTCCTGCGATCCTTCTGTTTCGAGCCAGTGCCGGTCATAGTCCATGAAGTTGCGGAAGCGCCCCGCTGCCTCGTCCCAGGCATAGTCGACGAAGGAGGCGTATATCTTCGCCAGATCGGCGGGCCTGCTGTCGACAAGGCCTTCCGCGTCGAAGTCGGCGGCTAGCATGAGGGCGCGAGCGTTGTCGTCGAGACAGTAGCCATGGCGCCGGTCGGCAACGGTCGAGCGGCTGTGTTGGAGCATTCCGCAGCCATCCGTCATGCGCGCGACGGCGGACATGGTGGGCTCGGGCGGTGGCGGCGCGGCGGTGCGCAGGCGAACCGGTCCCTCCTCGTCGCGTTGGCCGAGCCGCGCTTGCGCGAACAAGCCGAGATAGCTCTGGGCCACGACAGGCCAGGTCATCGACCGTCCCGCCTGATAGGCATTGCGCCGCAGTCTGTCGCGCCGCCGGCTGTCGGTGAGCAAGCTGCCCACTGCCTCGGCAAGAGCATCGGGCGAAGCAAAGGGCACGAGCTCGCCCCGCTCGCCTGCCAGGAGCTCCTGCGCATGCCAATAGGGCGTCGAGACCACAGCCTTGCCGAGGCCGACACTGTAGGCGAGCGTGCCGCTGGTGATCTGCGCTTCCGAGAGATAGGGGGTGACGTAGATATCCGAGGCCGACAGCCATGCCTGGAGGGTCGGCGCGTCAACGAATTCGTTGACGAAGCGGACATGGTCTTCAAGGCCGAGCTTGCGGACCTGCGCCTCGAGGTCCTCTCGGTAAGCCTCGCCTTCGCGCGCGAGCAGGTGAGGGTGGGTTGCGCCCAGGACGACATAGACGAGATCGGGGTGACGGCGCACCAGCTTTGGGAGCGCCGCGATCATCATCTCGATCCCCTTGCCCGGCGATAGAAGCCCGAAGGTCAGCGCAACCTTTCGCCCCTCGAGCCCGAAGCTGTGCTTCTCGAAGGCCGGGTCGAGGAAGGGCAAGTCAGGGATGCCGTGCGGAATGACTGCGATCTTGTCTTTTGCGACGCCCATGTCGCGCGTGAGAATGTCGCGGCCCATCTCGGTCATGACGACGAGGCGCGAGGAAGCATCGGCAAGGGCGCTCATGACCCGGCGCTGGTCGGCGTTTCCCGCGGTGAGTACCGTGTGCAGCGTCGTGACAACCGGCGCACGGAGCCGTTCGACCAGACCTAGAACATGATCGCCGGCAGGCCCGCCGAAAATTCCGAACTCGTGCTGAAGGCAGACGACATCGGGATTGAGCGCGTTGATGTGCTCTGCCGCCGCGACATAGCCCTGCGGGTCGTCCTGCGCGATCTCGTAGCCCACTTCGCCCGGATAGCTGTGCTGCGCGCCGGGATCGGTCATGGCGACGGTAGAGAGCGCAAGCCCCGGGTCGGCCGTTCGAAGGGCCGAGTGCAGGTCGGCGGTGAAGGTCGCGAGGCCGCAGCGCCGCGGCGGGAAGTTTCCGATCAGCCCGACATGGCGGACGGGCGGGGCGATGACATCGGGGCCCATGGTGGCACTACTCCGTTGATGTTGGCCGCGGCGGGCGCGGTTCGGCGATGAATAGATGCATGGGTGCATCGGCGGTGATTGTAAGAGCGCCGTCGGCAAGCCAGCATTGGCCCGCATTCACCGCTCGGCCGGCAAGCGTACCTTCGCCCGTCAGGACTGCGAGCGCCGCGCCTTCGGTGTTCAATTCTATTTTCTCGCCAGCATCGAGGCGCAGCGGTGCGAGTGAAAAGGGCGCCTCGGGCCCCGGCATCGCGGCGATCGGCTGCGGCTCGGTGATTGCCTCGGCCAAGCCCTGCTCGAGATGGAGCTCGCGCGGCCGGCCATAATCGAACAGGCGATAGGTGACGTCGCTGTCTTCCTGGATCTCGAGAATGGTGAGGCCGGGACCCAGAGCATGGATCGTGCCCGCCTCGATATAGAAGTTGTCGCCGGTTCGGGGTTCTATCCGGTTCAGGAGGTCGGGGAGCGATCCCGCCCGGGCGGCGGCGGCGAGCTCGTCGCGCGTGCAAGGCCGTGACACGCCAAGGTCGATGTAAGCGCCTGGCCGCGCGTCGATGACGTGCCACCATTCGTGTTTGCGGCGTCTGGTGCGCGGATGAACCTGGACCGACAAGGGTTCGGCCGTGTGGAGCCATTTGATGATGAGATTGTGGCCGTTGGCCCGGTAAATGATCTCGCCGAGCGGCAGCGCCTCTGGCGGAGCATCGGGGATATCCGTGCGACCCCAAGGTTTGGCGACGTAGGTCGGTTCCAAACGCTCGGTCCAGCTCCAGGGCCGATCCGCGTCCCCACTTGTCGGGGCGCGGGCATCCGGTTCCTTCAGCATTGAGCGCTCCAGATCGGTTGGGCGTTCAAGCGCTTGCTGGCGCGGCAGGCGACAGGGCGGCACGGGTCAGCGCCTGAATCGCCCGAGAGCATGACTGGAGTGATTTGCGACATGGACAAGACCCTTGAGTTCGAGGCGCGCAGCGGCACGTACCGGCCGAGGGCCGGCGAGGATGATACTCCGGCGCGTTGAAACGAAGCTGTGACCGGGACTGGAAAGAGGCGGGACCCCTTCGGAGCCCCGCCTCTATGACGGTCAGTAGTCCATCGCCGGCATTGGGGCCGCCTTTTCGTCCTTGGGAAGCTCGGCCACGAGCGCTTCGGTCGTGATGAGCAGCGAGGCGACAGAGGCGGCGTCCTGCAAGGCCGTGCGCACCACCTTGGCCGGATCGATCACGCCGGACTTCACCAGATCCTCATACTCGCCGCTCGCGGCGTTGAAGCCCCAGTTGTAGTCGTCGTTCTCCAGGAGCTTTGCGACCACGTAAGAGCCGTTCTCGCCGGCGTTGTCGACGATCTGCCGCGCCGGTGCACGCAGAGCCCGGCGAATGATATCGATGCCGGACTGCTGGTCGTCGTTCCCGGCCTTGACCCCGTCGAGCGCCTTCAAGGCGCGCAGGAGAGCAATGCCACCGCCAGGAAGGATGCCTTCCTCCACCGCGGCACGCGTGGCGTGGAGCGCATCATCGACGCGATCCTTCTTCTCCTTGACCTCGATCTCGGTCGCTCCGCCGACGCGGATGACCGCGACGCCGCCCGCGAGCTTGGCCACGCGCTCCTGCAGCTTCTCGCGGTCGTAGTCGCTCGTGGTCGTCTCGATCTGCGCGCGGATCTGCGCGATACGCGCGTCGATGTCACTGCGCGCACCGGCACCGTCGACGATGGTCGTGTTGTCCTTGTCGATGATGACCTTCTTCGCGCGGCCCAGCATGCCGAGGGTGACGTTCTCGAGCTTGGTGCCGAGCTCTTCGGAGACGACATTCCCGGCGGTGAGAACCGCGATGTCCTCGAGCATGGCCTTGCGGCGATCACCGAAGCCTGGCGCCTTGACGGCCGCGACCTTGAGGCCGCCGCGCAGCTTGTTGACGACGAGCGTCGCGAGCGCCTCGCCTTCGACATCCTCGGCGATGATGAGGAGCGGCCGACCCGACTGCACCACCTGCTCGAGAAGCGGGATCATCGCCTGCAGGTTCGACAGCTTCTTCTCGTGGATGAGAATGTACGGGTCTTCGAGCTCGACCTTCAGCTTCTCCGCATTAGTGACGAAGTAGGGCGAGAGATAGCCGCGGTCGAACTGCATGCCTTCGACGGTCTCGAGCTCGGTCGCGAGGCTCTTGGCTTCCTCGACAGTGATCACGCCTTCGTTGCCGACTTTCTCCATCGCCTCGGCAAGGATCCGGCCCACTTCTTCATCGCCATTGGCGGAGATGGTGGCGACCTGGGCGATCTCTCCGTTGGAGCTGATCGTCTTTGCGTGCGACTGGAGGTCCTGCACCACGGCCTTGACGCCCATGTCGATGCCGCGCTTGATGTCCATGGGGTTCATGCCCGCGCCAACCGCCTTGGCGCCTTCGCGCACGATCGCCTGTGCGAGCACCGTTGCCGTGGTCGTGCCGTCGCCCGCCAAGTCGTTCTGCTTGGACGCGACTTCGCGCAGCAGCTGGGCGCCCATGTTCTCGAACTTGTCTGCGAGTTCGATTTCCTTGGCAACGGTGACGCCGTCCTTGGTGATGCGCGGCGCGCCGAAGCTCTTCTCGAGCACTACGTTCCGTCCCTTGGGACCGAGCGTCACCTTCACTGCATTGGCCAGCGTATCCACGCCGCGCAGCATGCGATCGCGCGCGTCCGACGCAAATTTCACTTCCTTGGCAGCCATTTCTCATACCTCCTTTCTTGAGATTGCTGATGTTGAGATTACGACGGTCAGGCCGCCTGCTTGAGTTCCGCGCGAGCCTCGATCACCCCGAGGATGTCGCTCTCCTTCATGATG
This sequence comes from Novosphingobium sp. SCN 66-18, assembly GCA_001725355.1. Lineage (GTDB taxonomy): Bacteria > Pseudomonadota > Alphaproteobacteria > Sphingomonadales > Sphingomonadaceae > Novosphingobium. The sequence continues at coordinate 7,745 of MEGD01000055.1, read as the reverse complement.
AGCAGATCCTCGCCTTCGATCTTGACCTCGGTTCCCGACCATTTGCCGAACAGCACGCGGTCGCCGGCTTTGACGGTGAGCTCGACGAGCTTGCCGGTTTCATCGCGCGCGCCGGGGCCAACGGCGACGATTTCGCCTTCCTGCGGCTTTTCCTTGGCAGTGTCCGGAATGATGATGCCGCCCGAAGTCTTTTCTTCAGCTTCGATGCGGCGGACGACCACACGGTCGTGCAAGGGGCGGAAATGCATGCATAACCTCCAGTGCAAAACAAAATGTGATGGCCCTGTGGTCTCGAAAGAGCGCACAGGCGCATTTCAGCTAAGTAGGTCGATTTTCACCTTCAAGAGGTCTGAAGCGATTTTTTGGCACTCACACGATACGAGTGACAGGCGCCTGCCTTGCCAAAGGGTTACCGACCAAAAATCCTCTTGACGAAGGCCGAACCGTTACCAAAATTTCCGGGAGTGCTCTGCGGCACTCAGACAGAATGCGACACAATGAAAGGAGGCACGGCCATGTCGCAGCCCTTTTCCCGCTTTCTTCATCCTTTTGACGTTGCGCGCCATCCCGACCTAGAGCCGGAGGTCAAGCGTGCGATCCTGGCATCGTGGGCGTCCGATCGAGCGGCGGTGAGGGATCATCCCGCACTGCGCAAGCCACCCGGCGTGAAGCGCGCGGTTCCGGTCGATGAGGTGCTTGCGGCGATGCGCACGCTCGACGAGAAGCCACAGCAAGGACGAACGCTGCAGTGAGCGACCGCGGCTTCATGGCTCGGCTGCAGGGCTACGGGCTGACGACGGCTGAAATTCATTACTACCGGCCCGACGCTCCGTCGCTCCTGCAGCTTTTTGTCTGGCAAGAGTATGACCTCGCCCCGGATTTTCCGGCGCTGTTCGATTTCCTCGACCATTGGCGGCGTGAGATCGAGGCCGCCTTGCATTCGGTCCGGATTGCGCACGATCGGTTGATCCGGCCCACGGAATGGCGAGCGGTTGATGGCGTCATTTCCATTCAGTGAGGCATGAGCGGATCGCCCAGCTCTGACGCGGGCGGAGGGAGCGGATCTTCGATGTCGCGCAGCGTTGGAACCAAATGGGTGGTGCCGAAACCGCTCTTCACGCTGTCGGCCGGTTACCTCGCTGTCGTCGGCCTGGCCTTGATGCTGGTTCCGCTGCAGTTCGGCCGCGGCGCCGTTCCGGCGGACGCTGCGCCCGAGCTGATAGCGCTCCTGCGTTTGTTGGGCGGCCCGTTCCTTGGAATTGCCGTGCTAAACTGGCTTTCCCGAGACGCTGATCTGAATTCAGTCCGGCCGATCGTGTTGGCGAATCTGGTCGGTTTCGGCGCGGTCGCCGCGAACGATGTGTGGGGCGTGGCAAGCGGCGAGGCTCGGGAGGTCGCGAAGCTTTTTCTCATCATCCATGTTCTTTTCGCCGCGGCCTTCTGCGCTCTTGATCTGCGCCGGCGGACCCCGCCCTGAGCAGCTGCGTGCCCGGAGCAGGCGCCAAACCCCCCGCACGGATCGTAACTGCTAAAGAGACTTTTTCGTAGCGGATCCGGGTCGGACTTTTGCAATGCCGCCGAGGTCTACTTTAGGCGCGATTGAGACCTTCATGAGGGTAGGACAGGGCTTGACCCCTGTGCAAGGACGGACGGTGGGCACGAGGAGAGATCGAATGCTGGATCACGTGTTGTTTAGACAATACTTGGCTCGTCAGCTGCGCATGCTCCGCGGATGCGCCCTACAAGGCTTATTGTTATGGCCGTGAAGCGCGGAATGGTCGAACGCTGGAAGTCCCGCCGCGGGCGGGGCGTGCAGCTGCGCCTCCCTTTTGACGACATCATGGAGTTTGCGATCGCGCTGCTATCGATCAGCCCGCAAGAGCTGGAGTTGCTGGGTTGGAGCTTCGCTGATCGCAAGCGGCTGCTCGACCATTTCCTCGCATCCGGCCGAGCGGCGCAAGAAACCGATCCCGAGGCTCTCGGAGCCACTCCGATCGAGCTGACCATCCCGCGCGCTGACCTGGAACGGCTGCGTCGCTTTGCGGTACGCGAGTTTCCCAAGGCCGCAAGCCATGCGGCCGTCGCTGAACGCGTTCTCCGCGCGATCGAGGCGGTGCCGGATCGGCGGAGAGGCAGTGAGGGCCGCTAGACGACCGGCGAGTTGGCCGATCGTCCGGTCACGAATCAATGGCCAGGTTGCCGATATGCGACAAGCGACGCCAATTTACCCTCGGCACGGCTTGAATCCGCCTTTCATCTTCCTAGTTCGCAGACTGCCCGGCTGCTGCGTTGGGGTCGGGCTGGACATGGAGGGCGCCGACTCTCAACTCCGGCGCGTCTCATGACCAAATTGCTTCAATGGAGGATTTGGAGATGAGAACAAATTTCGACTTCGCGCCATATCGGCGTTCTACTGTGGGCTTCGATCGGTTGTTCGACCTCCTCGAAAGCGGTGCTCGCGGGGATCCGCCTGAAGCCTACCCCGCTTTTGACCTCATCAGAGAGAGCGACGACAGCTTTTCGATCACGTTGGAGGTGGCCGGCTTCCGGCCCCAAGACATCGAAGTCGTTGCCCATCAGAACCAGCTTGTCGTGACAGGCCGCAAAGCGGAGGAACGGGGGCAGAGTCAGTATCTGCACCGGGGAATCAGCATTCGGCCGTTCGAGCGTAAGTTCCAGCTGGCCGATTTCGTTGAGGTACGCTCCGCATCGTTCGACAATGGGCTTCTGAAGATCGTCTTGCAGCGGGTCCTGCCCGAGGAGATGAAGCCGCGTCGGATCGAGATCGCAGCGGCAGGAGGCAACCCGTCGCCGAGGTCCGGCGATAGCAAGCCGAACTGATCGCTCTCTGCGATCGGCATCATTGCTGCGCTCTTGAGGGCGCCGCCGCCGGACCGGGCATGCCGACAAGCCTGCGGCGAATCTGAAATTGCCGCGCTGCAGCGCGTCCGCGGAATACTGGCGCGCCTGAAGGGCTGACCCGCTCAGCCGCGCAGCTAGTCGGACGCGCGTGAACAGGAAATCGAGTTGGGAGATGACGACGGATCTATTCGATTGGCTTTGGCTCGAAAGCATCGGGGGAGCACCGGCATGGGCTTGGCTGCTGTTTCTGGCGATTGTCCTCGGGCTGGTAGCGCTTGACCTTGGAGTTCTTCACCGCGGCGAGCGCACGATGGGAATCGCCGAGAGCTTGCGCACGAGCCTCCTCTACATTTTGGCGGCGCTGCTCTTCGGAGGGTGGATCTGGTACGCGTTCGGGTCCGAAGCGGGCGTTCTTTTCCTGACCGGCTATGTCATCGAGAAAAGCCTGTCCCTCGACAACATTTTCGTGATCTCCCTGATCTTCGGCTATCTTTCAATTCCGTCCGCGCTTCAGCACAGAGTGCTGTTCTGGGGTATTCTTGGCGTGCTGATCATGCGTGCGTTGCTCATCGGCGCGGGCACGGCACTGGTTCATGAGTTCGCTTGGCTTTTGCCGGTCTTCGGGATGCTGCTGGTCGTCGCTGCGATCAGGATGCTGATGCACGACGAAGCCGGTCCCTCGTTCAGCCAAGCGCGTATATTGTCGTTCTTGCGTCGGCATCTGCCGGTCACCGAGACGCTTCACGGGCGCGCGTTCCTCGTTCGGCTCCCTGATGAGCAAAGGACCGGGCGAACGAGGCTCTATGTGACGCCGCTCCTGCTCGCTCTCGTGCTGATCGAGTTCGCCGACGCGCTCTTCGCGCTCGAAAGCGTGCCGGCCATTCTGGCGGTCACGCAGGAGCCTTACCTTGTCTACACCTCGAACATCTTTGCTGTACTGGGTCTGCGGGCGCTCTACTTCGCGCTTGCCGCGACGGTGAGACGGCTCGCCTACCTCAAGCACACGCTAGCACTGGTCCTCATCTTCATTGGCGGCAAGATAATTGTCCAGCAGTTCGGCGTTCATGTTCCGCCGGTGCTTTCCCTCTGCGTCACCCTGCTCCTCCTGGCCGCCGGCATTCTCTACTCGTGGCGGGCGGCCGAACGTGCAGATGGCCAGCGCAATCAGAAGGAAGCCTGACATGGCGACACCCGAACTTCGCTCTCCAATGGATAAGCGATCGCGGTTCAACCTCTGGTATTGGATCGCAGCGTTCCTTTTGCTGCTCAGCTTCCAGTCGTGGTATGTCTCTTTCACGCAGATTGAGCCTGTACCCTATAGCGACTTTCAGAAGTACCTTCGCGAAGGCAAGCTCGAAGAAATTGCGGTGTCGGCAACCGACATCCGTGGGAAGCTGAAATCGCCGCTGCCGACCGGCGAACAATATTTCGTGACCACTAGGGTGGACACGGAGCTCGCGCGCGATCTCGACAAGTATGGTGTGCGATACGCGGGACGCATCCCCAGCACATTCATGCGCGACTTGCTGTCCTGGGTGCTCCCCGTCCTTCTGTTCGTCGGCATCTGGTACTGGCTGAGCCAGCGCGTTGCCGGCGGAAGCGGTTTGCTCGCAATCGGCAAAAGCCGAGCCAAGGTCTATGTCGAGGCGGACACCGGCGTCACGTTCGCGGACGTCGCCGGCGTCGACGAAGCCAAAACCGAGCTGTGCGAGATCGTCGACTTCCTGAAGGATCCCGGGGCTTATGGGCGGCTCGGTGGTCACATGCCCAAGGGTGTCCTGCTCGTCGGCCCTCCCGGTACCGGCAAGACGCTGTTGGCAAAGGCGGTCGCGGGCGAGGCCAAGGTACCATTCTTCTCGATCTCGGGCTCCGAATTCGTCGAGATGTTTGTGGGTGTAGGCGCGGCCAGGGTGCGCGACCTCTTCGAGCAGGCGCGGATCAAGGCGCCGTGCATCATCTTCATCGATGAGTTGGACGCGCTCGGCCGCGCGCGTGCGGCCGCCCCCTATGCCGGGGGGCACGACGAGAAGGAGCAGACGCTCAATCAGCTGCTGGTGGAAATGGACGGCTTTGATGCGAGCACGGGTGTCGTCATCCTGGCGGCAACCAACCGGCCGGAGATCCTAGATCCGGCGTTGCTGCGCGCGGGCCGCTTCGACCGCCAGGTGCTTGTCGACCGCCCCGACAAGAAGGGGCGCGTGCATATTCTGGCTGTGCATCTGAAGAAGGCGAAGCTTGCGCCAGACGTCGATCCTGAGCAGATCGCGGCGTTGACGCCTGGCTTCACCGGCGCCGACCTTGCCAATCTCGTCAACGAAGCGGCGCTTCTGGCGACGCGTCGGGGAGCAGACGCCGTCACCATGAAGGATTTCACTGAGGCCGTTGAGCGGATCGTTGCGGGTCTCGAGAAGCGCAATCGCCTGCTCATGCCCAAGGAGCGGGAGATCGTCGCGCATCACGAGCTGGGCCATGCGATCGTCGCGCTATCGCTTCCCGGGGTGGACCCGGTCCACAAGGTGTCCATCATTCCGAGGGGCATCGGCGCGCTCGGCTACACGATCCAGAGACCGACGGAGGATCGTTACCTGATGACGCGCGAAGAGCTGGAGAACAAGATGGCGGTCCTGCTGGGCGGGCGGGCTGCCGAGCATCTCATCTTCGGACACCTGTCGACCGGCGCCGCCGACGATCTGGTCAAGGCCACCGATATCGCGCGGGCAATCGTCACCCGCTACGGCATGTCGGAGCGCATCGGCCATGTCTCGTATGACCGAGACAGCAAGGGTTTTCTGCAGGCTGAGGCGGGGCTTCCGGTGCAAAGGCCAACAATGAGTGAGGCGGTGGCGGCCGAGGTGGATGCCGAAGTGCGGACCCTCGTGGACGCCGCTTTCGAGACGGCATCAAGCATCCTCAGGGAAAAGGAAAGCCGGCTGCGCGCCGCGGCGAAGCGGCTACTGGAGGTCGAAACGCTTGAGGAGGCAGAACTCGCAAGACTGATCGCGTCCGAGGCTCCAACGGAAAGGGCCCCTCAAGTCGCGTCGGTGAGCTGAGATCGTGGGAACGCAATCGATTAGTCGTCGTGGGTTGCCTCTGCAGGGAGGCACATCTGCGGGTTATCGTAATCCCTCTTGTGGGGGGCCACAGGACGTTCCCCCATAGAAGCCGGTCTGCTGCCTCTGCGGGATAAAAATTTCGATCGCGGATGGAATCACTTTGAAGGAAGCAGGCGTCGATGTCTTGATCTCGCCATCGAGGTTCACAGGTCGAGGCGTCTTCGTCCAGACATCGAAATGATCGCACCTCGCGCTTCGAACCTCGCGCCAGAGGCTGTGCCGTCCTGCCTTGAATAAGGGGTACATCGCGAGCAACTTCCAAAGACGGCGCAGTTCGAGCGAATAGAGATCGAGCGCTGCGTCATCGATCCGAGCCTCGTGATGAACGGCATTGCCGCCACCATAATATCGGCCGTTCCCTATTGCGATCTGCCAGGTGCGGACCCGTAGCGATACATCGTCGTGCGAGATGATGGCGCTGAAGGGCCGCGTTGCTCGAAGCGCCTTCACCGCCGCGAGCAAGTAGCTGAAGCGTCCGAAGCGGCGCTTCGTGTCACGCGTGAGGGCTCGTGCCAGATCCGTGCTGAGCCCAATGCTTGCCACGTTGAAGAAGAGGTGGCCATTAGCCTCGCCGATGTCCACGCGCGCCTTGCGACCCTCGAAAGGCAGCGCAACGCTATCCTTAACAGTGCCGTGGATACCGAGGGTGCGCGCCAGGTCATTCGCCGTGCCGGCCGGTAAAATCGCCATTGGTAGCTGGGTATCTAGCACCCCTTTCGCGGCGGCGTTCATGGTGCCGTCGCCGCCCGAGACCATGACGAAATCAGCACCGTCCGCGTGGTTTTCGATCCAGGGGCTCACCTCTTCGCAAGTCGCGCTGTCCAATCGGATCACCTCGCAGCCGCGTTCAAGGAGCCGCGCATTGGCAGCATCGCCCATCGCTCGCCCGGATCGGCTGAGGCTGTTGACGACGAGCAGCGTGCGAATGGGCAATCCGATCACGATGGGGATTGGGCGTGAGTGGAAGTGCAGGATCAGCGCTGAGCGTGCAAGCGCTGGGCGTCAATGCGAGCTGCGCGCTCGATCCCATCGCGCAGCGTTGGCGTCCGCGCAGACTTTGTCAGCCAATAGATTGACCTTCTCCAGCTCCACGGCTCCCTTCTCCTGCGACATCCCATCGGTGATGCCGTCGAGGTGCAGGCGATAGGCTTGTGGGACGCCAAGGACGTCGGCGAGGTAGCGATCGAACAAGGCATGCATTGCGCTTTGGACTCCTTTCTCGGCAAGCCAGCTGCTTGTCGTGGCAGAGGTCGAGATCTGAACCAACCGCGTGTTTCGCAAAGGTCGCTCGACAGGGCCGTCTCGGTTGAATGCGGTCGCGTTGCCGAGCACGCGCTCGAGATAGCCCTTCAGCATCGCGGGAGGTGCGCCGAACCACATTGGGTAGACCAGAACCACGACATCCGTGGCCTCGAGGCGCTCGCACTCAGCCACCAGTCCTTCAGGAGGCGCGTATCCAGGCTTGCCCGGGCGCTCGTTTATCTTGAGCACGGGATCAAAGCCTTCGCGGTAGAGGTCTTTCGCGGTGCAATTCTGGTGATGTTTGTGCGCTCGCTTCAACCATTGCTCAGCAACGCTTGCGCAGAAGCTGTCTGGATCGGGATGAGCAAGGATGATCTGTTGCTCGACTAGTGGCGGGGTCATTCTGTCACGCTCTCCTCAGGCGACACGCTGTGGACCGGCGTGCAAAAGGGACCCCGTTAGCGGGGTGATCGGCGTCTAAAAGGGACCCCTCATTCTGATGGTGTAGCAGGCTGCCTGGTTTTCCAG
>MEGD01000054.1 GCA_001725355.1 Novosphingobium sp. SCN 66-18 | reverse complement strand
AATCCTCGATCTCGTCCGACACCCGCCACCTCGCTCAAAGAGCGGCAATCATCCCGGCGAACGGGCACGGCGCAAGGCGGCCCTCAGGCCCCGCTTACGCTTCAGGCACTACAAGTTGCGGTTCTCCGCGGCGCTGAGGTTCATCTCCTGCTGTCCGGCCGGTCTGACCATCCGCTGGTTCACCTGGCGCAGCGGTCGTATTACGCCGAGCTGCTCAGGGCCGGCGCTGCGATCCACCTCTACCAGCCGGGCTTTCTCCATGCCAAGCACATGAGCATCGACGGCACCGTCGCCGTGGTAGGCTCCAGCAATGTCGACATGCGCTCCTTCGCGCTCAACTCCGAGATCAGCCTCGTGCTCTATGATCAGGAGGCGGCAACCGCTCTTCGAACGCTCGAAGCATGGCGCATGCAGCAGAGCACTCAGCTCATGCCGGATGAGTGGAAACGCCGCGGCCTGGCCGTGAAGACGGCCGAGAACATCGCCCGGCTGTTCAGCCCATTGCTCTGACGGCGAGCGGGGCGCCGGCGCGCCTTGGAGCATTTGGGGGTGCAGGCGGCCGATCCTCAGCGTAGCGGCAAACGGTTGGCTTGCATCAGTGTGCCATAAGGACGGGCAAGTCCGCCTCCGCCACGACGGTCCTCGTTGCGCCGCCCAAGATAAATTCCCGCAGCTGGGAATGGCCATACGCTCCCATCACCAGCAGCCCGGCTCCTGAGCTTCGGCAGAACTCGAGGAGCGCCGATCCGGCGTCAGCACCCGCTGCCGGGCGCTCGATTAGGTCCGCCTCGATGGCATGCGCCTTGAGGTGGCGCCTGAGGCCGTCTTGAATGTCACGGTCGAGCGCCTTGTCGCCAGTAATCGTCACGACCTTGACGGAAGCGGCTCGAGCGCAGATCGGCAGCGCATCGGCTAGCGCCCGCGCAGCTGCGCGGCCTCCATCCCATCCAACGACAACATGATCGAAACTCGGCTTTGGGGCGCCCTCGGATACGGGCAGAAGCAGGACCGGCCGCCCGGAGTCGAACACCAGGTCCTCGGCAATCGGACCCGTATGGCCATAGTTCGGAATGATGGTCATGTCGGCGACCCTTGCTTGCGCGGCGATATCGAGGGAGGACACCATGGCCCCGCAATCGATCTTCAGCTCCTCGCCGCAGTGCTGCGGGGGTACAAGTTCTCTGAATCGAGACAGCAGGTTTTGTGCGTTGTCCTCGCTTTTCTTGTTCGCGGCAGCGATCGCTTCATTGGCATCGACCAGCGCGTCAGCGAGAAAATTGGAAACCGCCGGCATCTTGACCTTGCAAACGGCGCCCGACACGCGTGCATCGAACAATCCTGCGATCGCCACAGCCGCTTCGATCGCCCAATCCGGCGTGGGCACAGGATAGGTCGTCAATTGAAGCAATAGATCCCGGACTTGCATGGAAGCTCCTCGTTGCTGTTTGTCTTACTGATCCGCTCGCGGCACTGTCTTCACTCCGGCAGCGCCCGCAGTTCGGGGTTCAGCTGGACTCGCGCCGCTCGAACGCGGGCGAGCGCATCACCCGGAGGAACGCCCAGCACCACAAACGTCTGCACTGCCAACGCAAGTCCTGCCGCATGGTTCTCGGGAAATATGTGCGTGGCGCCTGCCTTCACGATAGGAGTCAGCCCCCGGTCGTCCCTAGTGCTGACGAGAATGGGGATGGAGGGGTTGAGGTGCCGCGCCTGGCGCACGAGATGCTCGATCCGGGGTGGGCTGTTCAACAGGGCGACGACGGCACCAGCATCCTTGATGCCTGCAGTTTCGAGTACGCCGCGACGGGTAGCGTCCCCGAACATGACTCGATGCCCCTCTCGCTGGGCGAGCCGCAAGCGTTCCACGTCTCTTTCGATCGCCAGATAAGGCACTCGGTTCGCCTCGAGAACGGTGCAGATAAGGCGACCGACGGGGCCGCATCCCGCCAGGATGACATGACCGCGAAGGCCGGGCTGTATGCCGCCGCTGGAGCGGTCGTTGGCCGGCTCATCTGGATGGAAGGCGGAACTTGAAAGGGCGCCAAGGGCGATCCGCTGGTTGAACTGGATCAACATGGGTGCCAGCAATATACTGGCTGCTGTTCCCGCCAACGCCGCCTCGGCCACGTTCGTCGGCAACAGGCCGCCGTCGATCGCCTGGGTGAGGATGAGCAACGAGAGCTCGCCCCCATGCGCAAGGATGACGGCCGTGCGCAGCGCGATCCCGCGATCCGCTCCACCAAAGCGCACGATCATGAACACGATGATCAGTTTGACGACCAAGAGCAGGAGCAGCGCGCCGATGGTCACGGCTGGCTCGGTGAGGACCACCGTCCAGTCAACGCTCATGCCTATCGTGAGGAAAAAGAGTCCAAGAAAAAGGTCGCGGAATGGCCGAAGCTCATCGGCGAGGTGATGACGGTAGTCGCTTTCGGACAGGACAAGGCCGACCATGAAAGCGGCAATCGCGAGCGACAGACCGACCGATTCGGCCAGAAGAGCGACGCCAACGATGAGGGCAAAAGCCGCGAGCATGATCGGCTCGTTCGATTCTGTTCTCGCTATCCAGTCGAAGAGCTGGCCGACCGTGCGCCGGGCAAATAAGGCAACCGCCAGGAAAATGACCACGACGCCGGCCGTGCGCAGCAATGCCGGGCCCGCTTCGAGCTCGCCGCCGGATGCGAGTTCGCCGATCATCAGGAGCACCGGAAGCGCCGCCAGGTCCTGGAACAGTAGTATGCCTGTCGTCGAGATTCCGTGAGGAGCGGCGACCTCGTCCTGGTCGAGCAGCTGCTTGTGGATGATCCCTGTCGACGAGTGCGCCAGCGCGAATCCGAGCAGCAGCGCACCGGGGAGAGGCACGCCCACGATCAGAGCTGCTGCCGCGACGACGAGGGTTGTCAGCACGACCTGAAGCAACCCGACTACGAAGACCAGCCGCTACGCTGCCACGATCCGCGGCCATGAAAAGTCGAAGCCAATGACAAACATCAGGGCGGCAATGCCGAGCTCGCCTAAAAAGCGAGACCCCTCGCTCGCCTCGACAAGGTTCAGGACATGCGGACCAACCACTATGCCTGCGATCAGATAGCCGACGATCGGCGACACCCGCAGCCTTGTGAACAGCGCGACGATTGCCAGCGAGGCGAGAATGAGCACGAGTGCGTCGATCAGCAGATGGTGCAGCATGACGCCTAAACGCGCACCGCACGGATTGTTCATTCTCCAGACGACGAACCACGCCACGCGGCGTCACCGCGTCCAGGGAACTTAGGCTTTCGTTCACCGACGGTGGGTCAGTCCATGCTTCACCGCGATGACCTGCTCGAGGCTTTCCGCCTAGCGGTCGAACGGCGCAAGGAGCTGCCGCCCGAGACCGAAATCCTGATCGGCGAGCCAGAAGCGCTAGGCTACGACGCTCTGCAGGACGAAATCGGCTATCTGGTTCATGGCATTGACGATTGGCCGACGCTGCGGCTCCCCAAGTCCGTGGCCGCTCTCGGCGCCTGGGCACAGGAGAAGCTCGAGCCCGTGGTGCCGGACGCGATCGATCAAGGCGAGAAGCCGTTCATCAAGCCGTTCATGGTTCGCCTCGCCGACGACCACTATGCTTTGGACATCAGCCGCGCCGAGAGGCTGCTCGGGTGGCGCCCCCGACACAGGCTGAAGGACGAGCTTCCCAGGATGATCGCGGCGCTGAAGCGCGACCCGCTAGGCTGGTACAAGAAGAACGGACTGCGGCCGCCCGCGGAGCTGGAGGAAGCGGCCGCGTTGGGCGAGCACCCCGAAGAGCTCAGGCAAAAGAGCGACGAGCGCTATCGAAGGGACTACACCGAAACGCGCTGGGCGCATTTCGTGAACCTCATGTTGGGCACTTGGCTCATCACACAGCCGCCCCTGATTGGCGTTACAGAGCCGGCCCTGCGCTGGACCGAGATAATCTCGGGCGTGCTGCTAATCGTCTTTGCGGGCCTGTCGCTCAGCTGGCATGCGCATTGGGCACGCTGGGCTTCCGCGGCCATCGGGGCGCTGGTCATGGCAGCGCCCTTCGTGTTGTGGACGGAGAATGCAACCGCCTACCTGTCCGATACCTTGGTCGGGATGCTCATCTTTGGCTTCGCCGTGGGCACAAAGCCCGAGACGGGGCCCTCGCATCTCGCCCGCGTTGCGGGCCCTGAGGTTCCCCCCGGCTGGACCTTCAACCCCTCGAGTTGGACGCAGCGCATTCCGATCATCGCACTTGCACTGATCGGCCTTTATGTCTCCCGCTACCTTGCCGCATACCAGCTCGGCTACGTCTCTGACGTGTGGGAGCCGTTCTTCCAAGGGCGACCGGACGACCCTCAGAACGGTACCGAGGAGATCATCACAAGCCACGTCTCGGAAGCCTGGCCGGTGTCTGATGCCGCGCTTGGGGGGTACACTTACGCGCTCGAAATTCTCACCGGGATTGTCGGCTCGCGGGCGCGCTGGCGGACCATGCCTTGGCTCGTCCTGCTGTTCGGTTTGATGATCGCGCCGCTAGGAATCGTGTCAATCTTCTTCATCATTATCCAGCCGATCGAGATCGGCACCTGGAGCACGCTCGCGCTCATTGGCGCGGCCGCGATGCTGATCCAAATCCCCTATTCGCTCGATGAACTGGTAGCCGTATGCCAGTTCCTGCGCCGACGTGTGCGGGCCGGAAAGAGCTTCATTCGTGTCCTCTTGTTCGGCGACACCGACGAGGGCCATCCGCCCAAGGAGAAGCGAGACGAGCTCGAGCGAAACCCGGGTGAGATCGTTCGGGACATCTTCTCGGGCGGCGTGAACCTTCCCTGGAACCTTGCGGCAGCGGCGGCGATCGGCTTTTCGCTTCTGTTCACACGGCTCACCTTCGATGCCGATGGCACGATGGCGAACGCTGACCACCTGGCAGGTTCGCTGATTCTCACGGTCGTCTCGATCGCGGCTGCGGAGGTCGCCAGAGCCGCCCGCTATCTCTTGATTCCCGTGGGCCTGTACCTGTGCGTCACGCCCTTCGCTTACGATGCAAGCGTAGAGCATCTGGTCGCCAACGTGGTCGCCGGCATTCTGATCGCGGCTCTCAGCTTCCGGCGTGGTCAGGTAAGAAGCCGTTACGGCGCGTGGGACCGGTTGATCGTTTAGCCTGAACGGGGTCGCGCGCGTTGCTGACATCCTCAGCGCGCGCCTTCACGGTTGATCGAGTAGAGGCGAATACCTCTTTGCCGTGCTCTCGCACCTTGGGCCGATCCATGGCGAGTCGGCAGGCAAGTGGTATGTTGAGAAATTCTTTTCGCAGGTGATGGATCATCCGCGCACGCCCTTTTTCAGCTTGAACGGACTGGAACAATGGATCGCGGATCATACGGAACAGCGAAAGCACGCTTCCAGCGTATGACCGGCTTGCTGTTGGCACGCCCCCCGCACTGCGATGGACTACGCCCCATCCCAACACATCGCTACGCCAGGGGGCGGCGGCGGAGGCCGTACTGACTTATATCAGCAATGGCTGCGGGCTCGTGATTTAAATGACCTGCGACTGCCGTAACCATCTGGAGGGTCCTATGAAAACGGTGATGCTCTACGTGGCCGAAGATGCCCGCCAGGCCGCTAGCTACGAGGCAGCCCTGACGCTGGTAAAAGCACTCGGAGCACACCTGACTTGCGTCCAGGCGGCACCTTTCTCCGCTTTCGTGGTGACGGATCCCTTGGGCGGAATCCATCCCTCCGTCGAACTCCTGTCGAATCTCGAAGAACAACAAGACGCCAGCCGGGCGCGAGTCACATCGCGTCTCGCAGAGGCGGGCGTCGATGCCGAATGGGTGCGCGACCAGGGACCGCCAGCGAGCGTTCTGCTGGATCATTCCCGCTTGAGCGACCTCGTCATCCTCGGTCATGGTTCGCAGGAAGACCGGTGGAACCAATCTTTGGAGCTGGCCGGCGACCTGGCCGTCCACAGCCGCGCCCCTGTTCTTTCGGTCCCACACGCGTCAGGAGGCTTCGCTCCTTCGGGTGTCGCCGCGATCGCCTGGAATGGATCGTTCGAAGCAGCCCAGGCGGTAAGGCTCGCCGTGCCGCTCCTGCGCCTGGCCTCGAGCGTCCGCATTCTCACCGTGGCGGACGGCAATGTCGCGGTCCCCGCCTCAGCGGCCTCTACCTATCTTTCACGGCATAGCGTTCAGTCCGAAGTTCTCACGCTCGAAAGAGGGACCGGGTCCGTTTGCGAGCGCTTGCTGAAAGCGCTGCAAGAAGAGCGTGCGGTCTATGCCGTCCTCGGCGCTTACGGGCACTCCCGGATCAGGGAGCGGCTGCTCGGAGGCGTCACGCGCGGCATGTTGCTCGGAAGTCCAATCCCTCTACTGCTGGCGCACTGAATAGTCTTCCGCTGCACCCCGGGCCTCCCCTAAATGCGAGACATGTGGCGCGCTAGGTTGAAACGATGTCTCCGGCGTGAAACAACAGGCGGGGACGATCCACGATCGAGACTTCCTTTCCGCGGACGGCGATGCAACCACTACGCTGCAGGTGCGTGAAGGTTCTCGTGACCGTTTCACTGGTCAGCCCGAGATGGTCGCCGATGTCCGCGCGAGACATCAGAAGCGAAAAGTCGGACCGGCCGTCCAGGCGGTTCATCATGTCGATGAGGAAGAACGAGAGCTTCTCGACGGCGTTCGATCGCGCGAGCAGGAAACCCCACCTGTGGGACACTGAATAGGATCGAAGCAGCCAGCCGCGGGCGGCCGCCGAAATCGCGTCGTCGTCGCTCAGCAGCGCTTGCATCATCGAGCCGTCGACGATTGCGAGCGAAGAAGGGCAGAGGGCCTCAGCGATCTGGCTGCGGACACTCGCCCGATCGAGCCATATCAATTCGCCCTCGAGGTGGAAGGCACTAATCCACCGCCGGCCGTCTTCGGCGATAACGCTTGTCTGGAGAACACCCGAGAGAACCCGAAAGAGGCCGCTGCCTGCAGCCACGGGAAGCTCCTGCCGCTCGGCCAGTTCAATGACCCGGAGCTTGCAGATGCCCCCTACGGCCAGCCTTGGTGCGGCCCCCTGGTTCATGATTCAAGTGCTCTCTCCACGTGTCATCCGTCATGCTGTGTGACATATGTCACTATCGATACTTTGCAAGACATTGATGCCGTCAAGGAGAAGGAATCTGCCTGATCTAAGTCAGGGCACCTCTGCGCCAGCATGTCAGACTGGCTGCACCCCTTTAGTTCTGGAGGCGAAGGACGTGGTGTGAACCGGGACAGTATCGGCCGATTGGCCAAGGCGAACGGCCGATTTCGCGCCAGCCTGACTTCTTCCCTCCCCGATCGCGGGCGCCAGATACAGCCGACTCGAGTTGCGGGCGTTCGCCTCCCCACAGAGGCCATCCAGCTCCACCGGGCAGGTGGCCGGGCGTGGCGCCCGGCTCCTCTGTCTGTGGGACCGCGGCGCCTGCGCGCGTGCCTGGAACCGCCGTCAGTGCAACCAACAAATCAGCAGCCACTACCCGAAGAGGAGCTCGCCATGAGAACTATCCCTAAGGACCAATGGAAGGCCTATTGCGATAGCGTCACCGACGCCCTCACAGGCCTTCGTGCTGAAATCGAGGTCCTCTCACTCGATCTCGGCGATCAGATCGAAGCCGAATGGCTGCCGGTGTTCGGCATTACTTACGACCACAAAGATGATCTGTTCGAGGTCGCACTCGAGGGAGTCGACCATCTAATCAGACGGCCGCAGGAACTGCATGTCGAAGAAGGAACAACGGGCCTCGATGCCATTCTGGTGATCGACCAGAATTCGGTGCGTCACGTGGTTCGCTTCAAGGAGCCGCTGATGCTTCCGGCACCAGGTCGGCAGTGAACAACCGTCTCGAGCCACCAATCAGCAAGGAGGACACATGATGCGATCGCTAGCCAAATCAGTACCGTTGCTAGCTCTTGCGCTCGTCGGGGCGGTTTCTTGTTCCGATAACGAGACGAAGGATCAGCAAAATCGGAACGGCACGGGAGCCCCGGCGACCGGAAAAGCGAAGGACGCAGCGGCAGCCAGCGCGGGGACGGCGGCAGACAGCAGCAAGTTGCTCCAGGAGGCGATGGCCGCCCTGCAGGAAACCCAGACGGCGCTCACAGCGATCGATCAGAAAAAGCCGGATGACGCCATCGCCGCGCTCGAACGCGCCACCGGGAAGCTTGAGATCCTTCTTGCTCGTAGTCCCGATCTGGCGCTCGCGCCGGTCGACCAGCACGTCGTGACGCACAACATTCTGGCGGATGTCAATCAAGTGAAGGCGCTGCGCGAGCAGGCGGAGGAGGCGCTCGAAGATGGCCGTATACAGGAGGCAAGACACCTTATTGATGGGCTGGCCAGTGAGACGGTGATCAGCGTCAGCAGCCTCCCGCTTGCGACCTATCCCGATGCGATCAAGGAAGCAGCCGCGCTCCTTGCAAAGAACAAGCCCCAGGACGCGAAGGAAGTGCTCCTTACCGCCCTCAGCACGATCGTCGTTCGCGACACGATCATTCCGCTGCCGATGACGCGGGCGCAAGCGGCCTTGAATGAGGCCAAGCAGCTCGCTGCGAAACGGTCGCGATCCGCTGCCGACAACGATCGGATCAAGTCCTTGATCAGCACTGCGCGTCAGCAGCTGGAACTAACCCGAGCGCTTGGTTACGCTACCAAAAAGGACCTCGACGAACTTTCCGATACTCTGGAAGAGATTGAGCGCGAAACCGGGGAGAAGCGACCGGCCCGGCAAATCTTTGACCGAATCGAGCAGCTTTTTGAACGCGCGAAGCAGGCAAGCCAACCCAAGGAGAGCTGAAAAGGCGCAGGCACAACGCTGGCGTGATGGGTCGAAGCGGGGCTCGTGCTTCCGCACCTTCGCCGCCACTTCATCCACGAGGGTACGGGGGTATGGACTCGGTGACACGGCTATGGACAATGCGCACCATGCGAATCCTGTGGAGGCAACAATTTAGCAAGCCGGCCAGCCGCCACTCCGGCCGGCGAGCGCGGCCGTGATCGGCGCTACTGCCGGAACCGGCATCGTCGGCCTTGACGCCGTCGTGCTCGGGGGACTCGAGCGGCGCCGGCTCTATTTGATCGAGGGAACGCCGGGCTCCGGGAAGACGACGCTTGCGATGCAGTTCCTGATCGAAGGAACGCAGCAAGGCGAACGTAGCCTCTTTGTCTCGCTGTCCGAGACGGAGGCAGAGCTTCGCTCAAGCGCTGCGAGCCACGGCTGGTCCCTAGAAGGCGTCACCATTCTTGATGTGCCGCCGTTGGAAGCCGATCCCGATCGGCAGCAGGCCCTGCTCCATCCATCCGAGGTCGAGCTGGGCGAGACCGTCAAGGTCATCCTGGACAAGATCGATGAGGTGAAGCCCGATCGCCTCGTGATCGACGCATTGACCGAGCTGCGGCTGCTTGCCGAAGATCAGTTCAGTTACCGGCGTCAGATCCTCACGCTGAAGCGCTACTTCTCCGAAAGGGATTGCACAGTCCTCGCGATCGACGACCTTACCGAGATAGCGTCGGGACTGCAGCTTCACAGCGTCGCGCACGGCGTCCTCAGCCTTGAGCAGCGCAGGATGGAGTATGGCGTGGTCCGCCGGCGCCTGTCGGTGATCAAGCTGCGGGGCGTGAATTTCCGAAGCGGTTTTCACGACTATGTCATCGAGACGGGCGGGATCAAAGTCTATCCCAGCCTTGTGGCGTCGGAATACGCGTCCGAGTTCCCCAGCGACTCCATATCGAGCGATGTCGAGGCTCTCGATCAGCTTCTCGGCGGCGGCCTCCGGCGGGGGACGAGCACCCTTGTCATGGGACCCTCAGGCGTCGGCAAGTCGACGTTCGGTATCCAGTACGCGTTGGCAGCGGCGAAACGCGGCGAATCGGCCGCTTTCTTCGCCTTCGACGAGAGCTATCGCACGGCTGCCGATCGCGCCGCGGGGCTGGGAATGGATCTCGCCGGCGCGATCGAAGACAAGCGGCTTTCCTGGTGCGATCTCAGCCCCACCACTCTGTCGCCCGGCGAGTTCGTCGACCGGGTTCAGCGCCACATCGCCGCCGGCGTCCGCATCGTGGTGATCGACAGCCTCAACAGCTACATCGCATCGATGCCCGAAGAGCAGGCGCTCATCCTGCACATGCACGAGTTGCTCACATATCTCGGCAATCAAGGCGTGGTGACCATCCTGATCATGGCGCAGCACGGGCTGGTCGGTGAAACCCATGCACCGATTGACCTCAGCTTCATGGCGGATTCTGTCGTGGTGCTCCGGTACTTCGAAGCCGAGGGAGAGGTGCGCAAGGCGATTTCCGTGCTCAAGAGCCGGAGCGGCTTTCATGAGAAAACAATAAGGGAATACAGCCTCACCTCAAGCACCGGCGTGCATGTTGGGCCACCTATCCGCTCGTTCCAGGGGGTGCTTACCGGCGTGCCGACTTTTGTCGGCGGCCCCGGCTCGTTAGCGGATGCGAACGGTCGTGCCCCAGGAAGCTGAAAGCCGGGAAGAGCGAATCATGATATTGGCGCCGTTGCGCCGCGACGGGCCAGCCGTCGCGAAAGTCATTTCTGGCGCCGGCATGATCCCGCACCTTTGCGAAACGGTCGACGAGCTTTGTAAGGCGATCGGGGAGGGTGCCGGCGCGCTTCTCATCGCAGAGGAGGCCCTGTCTCGGCCGAAGCAGGTATCGGCGCTGGCAAACTTTCTGAAGAGCCAGCCACCCTGGTCCGATCTCTCCGTCCTTCTGGTGACGGCGAACGGGCGCGCGCCCGCGAAGTCGGCAGAGACGAGGATCGGGGGATACGAAAACGTCATTCTCCTGGAGCGCCCGCTTCGATCGGGGCCTCTCGTCAGCACGCTCGGAGCGAGCCTGCGCGCACGCCGCAGACAGTACCAGTTCCGCGAGCACCTTCTCGCGCGCATGCATCAGGAGGAAGAGCTCAGACGCCTGAAGGACTCGCTTGAACAGCGAGTCCAAGAGCGAACCCGGGACCTTGAAGAGGAGATGCGGCGCCGGGAAGAGGCGGAAAAGGCACTGCGCCAGTCACAGAAGGTCGAGGCGATCGGCCAGCTGACTGGAGGGCTCGCCCACGACTTCAACAATCTCCTCCAGGTCATAAAGGCTGGGCTGGACATGCTGGACCGGACGACCGATCCGGACAGACACGAGCGTTTGATGGATGGCATGCGGCAGGCCGCCGAACGGGGCCAGGCGCTGGTGGGCCAACTTCTTGCCTTCGCCCGTCGCATGACGCTGACGCCCGAGGTTCTCGATCTTCGGGCGTTGCTCGACGGCATGAACATCCTCGTCAGCGGGGCCGTTCGCGAGAACATCGCGATCAATTTCGATCTCGAAGATGATCTCTGGCCAGTCTTCGCCGATCGCACGCAGCTTGAGCTCGCGCTGTTGAATCTTGCCGTCAACGCCCGTGACGCCATGCCTTCTGGGGGCACCCTCTCGATAAGAGCGCGAAACGCGCGGGAGGAGGCATCCGAGGGTGGCAATCTCACTGGCGATTTCGTGCGGATCGAGGTCGAAGACACCGGCTCCGGCATTTCTCCCGAGCATATCGAACGGGTGTTTGATCCCTTCTTCACGACCAAGCCAGTCGGCAAGGGAACCGGCTTGGGCCTTAGTCAGGTCTTCGGCTTTGCGACTCAATCCGGCGGCACCGTGTCGGTGCGCAGCGAGCCGGGGCAGGGGACAACGATCGCCCTGCTGCTGCCCAAAGCCCTGCCCGAGGGGAGTTCGGCTCGGAATGCTGCGGCGATCCAGTCCGTCCGGCCGGTGGCGAATGGAGACAGGTATGTTCTCCTGGTGGAAGACAATGACCAGGTCGCCGACTTGGCAACGCAAATGCTCGAGTGCCTGGGCCTCAAAGTGCAGCGGGCGTCCACGGCAAAGGACGCGCTGAAAAAGCTTGAAAACGGCACAAATTTTGACCTCGTCTTTTCCGATGTCGTGATGCCGGGAGGGATGAGCGGTATCGATCTAGCCCATGAACTGAAAAAGCGAACGCCTCAGATGCCGGTGCTGTTGACAACCGGTTATGCGAACCCATCTGCCGGACATGCGCCTCCCGAAGGCTCAATCATCATCAAGAAGCCTTACGGCCTTCAGGAGCTCGAGACAGCTATTCGGGGACTGCAGGCCGAATGATCCGGCGATGTAGCAAGCAGCCGCGATCTTCGGATCAAGGTGCATCGATTGGCGTTACACTCGCTGCCGCAGCTCTGCGGCAGCAAATCTTCTCAATTTGCTTTAGAGCGAAACATGGCGAATCCCTACGAAGTCCTGGGCGTCGCGCGTGACGCCGATGAGGCAACGATCAAGAAGGCCTATCGCAAACTGGCCAAGTCGTTGCATCCCGACCGAAACGCTGGAAATGCCGATGCGGCCGAGAAGTTCTCGGCCGTCACCGCCGCTTACGATTTGCTGACCGACAAGGAGAAGCGGGCGCAGTTCGATCGGGGTGAGATCGACGAGAACGGTAACCCCAGGGCCCCCTTCGGGTTTGGCGGTGGCTTCGAGGACACTGGGGCCTATGCCAGGAGGGGTGGTGGCTTCCGGACCGGCGGCGGTCCAGGGGCGGCAACCTTCGAGTTTTCCGGAGATCCGGATGCTTTCGCCGATATCATTGAGGGCTTCTTCGGGAGTGCGGGGGCGCAGGCATTTGGAGGCGCGCAAGGGCGCTCCTCGAGGGCCGCACGAGGGGCGGATATAGCCTACCGGCTTGCCGTCAGTTTCGAGGACGCGGCTGCCCTGAGGCCGCAACGCGTAACCTTGGCCAACGGCAGAACGGTCGAGCTCAAACTGCCGGTCGGAGTGGAGAGCGGTACGCAGGTGCGGCTTCCCGGTCATGGCGACAACGGCATGGGAGCGCCCGGTGACGCTACCATCACCATCGAGATCCAACCCCATCGCTTCTTCACGCGGGAGGGGGACGATGTCCGGCTCGACCTGCCGATCCGGCTCGATGAGGCGGTCCTTGGCGCCAAGATCAAGGTGCCGACCGTCGATGGACCGGTGCTACTCACAATTCCGAAGGGTTCGAGCTCGGGCCGCGTTCTCCGCGTGAAGGGCAAGGGGTTTCACCGGCGCGATGGCAGCCGCGGCAATCAGCTCGTGCGCCTTCTCGTCGATCTGCCCTCCGGAGACGAGCAGCTTGAGCAGTTCGTACGGAATTGGTCGACTGGAAAGAAGATCAACCCACGCGCGCCGCTGGGCGTCTAGACCGACTGGCAAGCGGGCGAGGCGATGAAAGGACATTACGACCGCGATGCGGTTCTCGGATGCAGCACGATGGCGAACACAAAATGACGCAGATTTTAGGAGTTTCGGGAAGCCTGAGGCAAGGATCCTACAACAGTGCGCTCCTGCGCGCCGCGCAACAGCTTGTGCCCGCGAATGTCGAACTCGTCGCCGGCAGCATCGCCGGAATTCCGCTGTACAACGGCGACGATGAAGCGGCGACAGGCCTCCCGACCGCCGTCGAGACGTTGAAGGAGCAGATCGTCGCCGCCGACGGCCTGCTGCTGTTTACGCCCGAATACAATGGCTCGATCCCCGGCGTATTCAAGAACGCGATCGACTGGGCGAGCCGGCCGCCCAAGGACGTCGCTCGGATTTTCGGCGGCAAGCCGGTGGCTGTGGTCGGCGCCTCGCTTGGCGGCTTCGGCACCATCCTATCGCAGGATGCCTGGCTGGGAGTGCTGCGTGCTCTGGGCACGCGCCCGTGGTGCGAGGGCCGGCTTATGGTCGGGCGCGCTGCCGAAGTATTCGACGACGAGGGCGTCCTGGCAGATGAGCAGCTGCGCAACAGGCTGAAGCAGTATTTGGCGGGCTTTGTGTCCTTCGCCACAAGGCAAGGCGATTGAGTACCTCTGCCGCAGCCGACGGCGCTGCTCCGTCGCAGAACGGTCGAAATCCAGCTACGATTTGTCTCGGACGGCTCAGGTCGGCGGGAATGTTGCTTCGCTGATCGTGCTGCTGGGAAGCTGGCAGCAACCTTCGCAACCTCCCGCCATGCCGGAGGACGGCCGGATCAAACGGAAATGACAACGCATCTTGCCATCAGGTCTGCTCAGGTTGCCGAGCACTCGACCAGTATAGTGGGTGAGGGTGCTCCGGCTTGGCCCCAGTAGCTCCAACCGCGCCACCGCCAGCGATGACCCCAACCTGTCCACACCGGGCCCAGCTCGTCGATGGTCGTCTCGCGCGTGACGTGGAAAAAGGGTCCGGAGTAGGTGGCGCCGCCGCTCAGTACCGCCGTCATCGTGCCGGTCCTTGGTCCTCTTGAGATCCAGGTGAAGGTTGCGCCGGGCGCGCCATCTCTGCCGACGCCTATGGCGGGCGCAGGAGCGCCCCGGCCGAAGTGATCTTCTATGGTAGCCGCTGGCGCGGCATCACCATGATGATGCGGCGCTATCTCGATCGGGCGGGCGTCCCTTATCGTTTCGTTGACTGGGACGCCTACCCTGAGGTGCGATCGCAACTCGAATGGGCCCCGGGTGGTCGCCTCGCCAGCCTCACGATCAAGGTCGGCGGGCAAGTGCTGGTGCAGCCTTCGACACGCGAGCTCGCGCTGGCACTTGACTGGTCCGGCTACCGCTAGGCTGCTACATCGCCGCCAAGCCGGACGGTCGTACCATCCCACCGCCAGCCGGCCCATATGGAATGTGGCCGGAGTTTTTCGCTCCGGCCGCTTCCAAGCCGCATCCCTAGTTCGACTTCGGTGGCTGGCTAGCCTTGTTCGCCGCGTCGAACATCGGCCGGGTCGGCTCGACCATGCCTCTGGCCTGCTGCTTGCCGCTGGTTCGCCGCTCCATGTCCTCGACGGCGCGAACGAGATCGCTCATCTCCTTCTCGGTCGCATAGCCAAGCGCCTGGCCGAGGCGCAGTTGATCGCGCGCCCGAGCAAGAAGCGAGCCCAACCTGACGCTTTCAGCATCAGTCCGGTTGGACTTCTCCATCAACGTGCGGCCTTCTTCGATTGCGGACTGCGCTCGTGCAAGCGGCAGCGGCATGATCGTTCTCGTAACGACGAACGTGTTCAGTGCCGTCTCGAGCACCCGCTTCGCATCCTGGGGCTTGCCCTGATGCAGCAGTGCTGCCGCTTCTT
The DNA here is from genome assembly GCA_001725355.1 of Novosphingobium sp. SCN 66-18. Lineage (GTDB taxonomy): Bacteria > Pseudomonadota > Alphaproteobacteria > Sphingomonadales > Sphingomonadaceae > Novosphingobium. The sequence continues at coordinate 896 of MEGD01000054.1, read as the reverse complement.
TGAGAGCGGCGGGATATGTGCCGAGCGGCATGTTGGTGACGCTGAGCACGGTCTCGCTCGCCAACCCGTCCATCAAGCGCCTGGCTTCCTGCATGCGCCCCCGGTCGAATGCCGCCTTCGCCGCAGCGCGAATCCTCTCGACATCCTGCACCGTGCCGATGACGTCGTAGGTGATGACTGCATCGTCGATGGGAGCAAGCGCAAGATCGGGCGTCCGGGCCAAAACGATCTCGAGCTTGCCGGTCGCGCGCTCTAGCGCGGAGATTGCGTCAGCCGGCTTGTTCTGGTCGATCGCGCGAACGGCGTTGCGCGTTTCCCGGACGGCAGTCACAGCCTCCTCGATCAGCTTGCTCCGATCTGCCGTCGGCTGCTTGCTTGTCGGCTGTTGCTCTGGTTTGGATGACGGCGGGTTTGGTTGCGACTGTGGCTGGGCGGGATTTGCCGTTGGGGCTTTTTGTCCGGAGCCTGATTGGGCCGAAGCTGTCGACGATATTGTCGCGAGGCACGCCAGCGCGGTAGCGGAAAGCAGTTTAGCTATCATCTTCAACCTCCTCTCGTCGAAGCTCCTTGGAAGTCGGTGACGTGCCGAGCGGTGGGGCACGTCCACCTTCGCGAGGACTCGTTCTGGGGGCGATGGGATCAGCCCGAAGCTCACCGATCTTGATGAAGCGACGCAGCGGACCGACTTTCCATCTCAACCCGACTGACGATACGGGTATGCCCGCGTGTGGTTTGGCGCGCTGACATAGCTCAGTGTACAACAGTTCCCGCGGAGCTAGTGCAGAGCACATGCGTGCCGGCAGGAGGTGTGACATCATCTTGCTAGAATGCCGATCACTCCGACACGTCTACTGTCAGCGCGTTTGCCGACGGCGGTCGGCTGCGGATCGACGATG
>MEGD01000053.1 GCA_001725355.1 Novosphingobium sp. SCN 66-18 | reverse complement strand
CCGGATGCACAACGAAAGGTGCACGTCCGGTTCGGAGAGCAGGCGTGGGAAACTGGCGGTGGAGACACCCCACAGCGCCCACGTCTGACTCTACTGTGAGGACACCCATGACCTTCGCGCGGCTCCCGCTCAAATCCCGGCTCCTCGGACTTGCTGGCTTACTCGCCCTGACCGCGGTCTCGGCAGCACTTGCCCAGACTATAGACGGCCTCGACCTCAAGGCCGTGAAAGCACGCGGAACCGAAGCGGCGGCCGATGCGCAGACCCTGATCGATGCGGTCGCCGGCAAGGGCGAGGCGCACCGCGGCGAAGCCGAGCAGCTACGCGAGGAAGGCCTTGCCGCGGTCGGCCGCATCAATCCTGCTGACTTGCCTAAAGGGCCGGATGGCGCGGTCGACTTCGACGAACTCCTGAGCGGGGCGGCCGCCAATAGCAAAACGCCGATGGGCGAGGGACCGATGTTCATCGTCTTTGCCAGCCTGTCGATGCCCGAGGCCTCGCTTGCCCGGCTGATCGCCGACACGACCAAGGCGGGCGGGGTGGTCGTCTTCCGCGGCTTTCCGGGCGGGAGCACCAAGGCCTTTGCCGATGGGCTGAAACGGGTGGTGACCAATGAGGGCGAGGAAGCGCACCTCGCGATCGACCCGCGCCTGTTCCGCGCCTTCAAGGTCACGGCCGCCCCGACCTTCGTTGCCGCGGGCCGCGAATACGACCTGTGCGACGGACTCGACTGCACCAGCGTGACACCCGATCACGACCGGATCACCGGAAACGTCACGGTCGAATACGCGCTCGAGACCTTCGCCGGCGGGCGCGGTCCCGGATCCGGCGTTGCGCGCGTCGCGCTCGCCCAGCTGACCAAGGATCACTGAGATGGGTGGGCGCCGCTTCACCAAACAACGGCGAACGGCGGCCTTCCTGGCTCTGGCGCTGCTCGCGCCGGGCACAGCCAGCGCGCAGGTGTATATTCCGCCGCCCGACGACCTCATCGAGCCGCAGCCTGCACTCCCGCCCGCGACAGACCCGGGCGTGCCTCCGCCGGCCCCGCCGCCACCTTCCGCGCCTGCCAGCATGACCTGGGACGAGGCGAAAGCGCAGGCGAGGGAACTCGGATCGACGGTCCGGGGCGCCAACCAGGGGATCACTGACGCGCCGGGCGCTGCCGGGCAGATTCCGGGCTATCAGGCAAACTATCCCGGGCTCACCCAGTATTATGACAACCCCGGCAATATGTATGCCGATGGAGCCGCTGCGGGTGTGGGCAGCGATACTTATCGCACTGCCAATTCTACGACGCGGCCGACTGTCGATGTGAAGCGCAGCGACCTCTCGCGCGCCAACACGGTCACCGAGGATCCCAACGCCTATCTGCAAGGCATGAGCGCAGACGGCTCGACGGGAAACTGCGTGCCGCTGCCCCCGGGCTCCGGCGCTACGAACATGGCCGAGTGGACCTGCAACGTCGGTTCGACCGTGGTGGAACAGCCCAAGACCTGCACCCGCAGCCTGACGGTCACGGCGTGGAACGAAACGCTCTACCAGTACCTCTGCGTGACCAGTCCAAGCTTTCCGGGCTGCGCCTCGCTGGCGGGCAATAGCCTGTGCCGCAAGACCGGGACCTATCCGGTGCCGCAGTACAATCTCACTGTCGACTACTACGACTGCGACGCGGCCGTCACCGATCCCAACGTGTACCTCATGGGCACGGTCGCGAAGCCGCCGCCGGCCGACGCCTTTCAGGTCGTGAGCAACGTCTACCGCTGCAACCATGAAGGGCTGACCGATGCGCTGACCTTCGATCCGGTGACCGGCTTCCCGCTGCAATATGTGACCGGGCTCCAGCAGTGCGGCTCGCTCGCGTCTGAGCCCAGTTGCACCCGGACGACGGCCAGCGCCGCAGGCCTGACCGACCGACAGCTGTGCAAGACCTGGGACTTCATTGGCGATCCATTCGGCGGCGGGGGCTACCTCACTTGCGTCGAGCCGGCCGCCCCAGAAGAGGTCTATGCCTGCAGTGCCAATGTTGCCGGGATCGTCCCCGAGAGCTCGGTCTCGAAGTGGTTCACCGAAACCTGGACCGACAATGCCTGTTCGCTCGATCTCGGCACCTGCACGCTCGCGAGCGAGACCTGCACCGCGCCAGGCGAGACCCGGCTGATCGACGGGGTGCCGGTGACGCGGCCCTGCTGGGAAAGCACGAAGACCTACCAGTGCCAGACCGTGGTCGGCGGGGGCAACGACTGCGGCAAGCTCGATGCGACGCCGGGCTGCACTTTCGACCACGAGACCTGTCTCGACGATCCGCCAAGCGCCGACGGTTCCTGCAAGGTGGCTGAGCGGGTCTACAAGTGCCCGATCGCGGGGAGCACCCAGCAGCCTGCGCAGTATATCTGCGGCGGCGACGTTTACTGCGTCAATGGTGACTGCGAGCCGATCGTGCGCGAGGCCTCCGACGAGTTCAAGGACGCGGTCGTGGCGCTGAACGCGCTCGGCCAGGCCAACGCCGAGTTCGACGAGAGCTCGCTGACCCTGTTCAAGGGCACTGCCGAAAGCTGCGCACACAAGGTCTTCGGCCTCGCCAATTGCTGTTCAGGCAAGGGCGTGCCGCTCCTCACTCCGCTCTTGTGCAGCCCGTCCGAAGTCCTGCTCGACCAGAAGGACGATGCCGGGCTGTGTCACAAGATCGGCACTTACTGCTCGTCGAGCTTCCTTGGCATCTGCCTCACCAAGCGCGACGTCTATTGTTGCTTCCAGTCGAAGATCAGCCGCATCCTCCAGGAGCAGGGCCGCCCGCAGATCGGCAAGACCTGGGGCACGCCGAAAAAGCCGCTCTGCGATGGCTTCACCATCTTCGAGTTCCAGCAACTCGACCTCTCGGTGATGGATTTCCGGGAGATCTACGCGGAGTTCGTCGATGCAGCGAAGCTCCCCGACGAGGCCGCCACGCTCATCGAGATCCAGGCAAAGATCGAGGCCTACTATGCCGCCCACAAGCCGTAACGGCGGGGGCACCTCGCCCCCTTCAGAACCTGGCGCCAAGGTTGTCCCGCTCAGCGCCGTCGGCGCGCTCGCCGACATGAGCATGGTCGAGTTCTGCCTCGGCATGGCGCTATCCCGGCGCGCGCCGCAAAGTGTGGGCGAGCTGGCGACCGAACTCTCAGCCTGGTTCGACCGACCGGTGCGCTCTCGCGCAATCAAGGCACCGCTCGAAGCCATGCTCGGCCGGGGCTGGGTCGCACCTGGTGCCGGCACCTACACGCTGAGCGACGCGGGCACCGCAGCGCTCACTCCGTTCACTCACGCGCTGGTGCGAATGCTCGACGGCGGGCGCCGCCTGCTCGACCTCGCTGTCTTCATGTCACTGATCAAGGAATTCGAGAGGAGCGGATCATGAACCCCCGCCATTTGTACAGACGCCGCATTGCCGCCCTGTGCCTCGGCGTCAGTCTGGCGCTTAGCGGCACGGCCCCGCTTCACGCCGCCAATGAGGACGGCGTCGAGGTCAAGCAGTCCGAGGACGCGCTCTACTGCAAGGAGCGCAAGCTTGGGACCTGGTTCTACTGCGAAAAGCCCAAGGAAGAACCGCGTAAGGCCGCTGCAACCGCGCAGCCCCCGGCGCGCGAGCGCCTCGCCGCGATCGGCACCCAGCTCGAGGAGCTGAAGGCACGCGCGATCCTCGAGCCGAGCCCGGAAAACGTCACCGCCTATGTGCGCTTCCAGCGCGAGCAGCTCGACCGCTCCTCGATGTTCGCCGACGTGTGGCAACGCGCGCTCTGGCAGGACCCAGGGCTCGACTACACACTCCAGCGCCCGGTCTCGACGCTGGGCAAGCGCGCGTGGATCGACCAGCGCAAGAGCGACCGCGACCGGGTGATGGGTGCGCTCTCGCAACGCTACGGGGTGTTCTACTTCTTCTCGTCGAGCTGCGGCGCCTGCGACATCTTCTCGCCGATCCTGAAAGCGGTCAGCGACAAGTTCGGGCTCGCCGTTCTCGCGGTCTCGATGGACGGCGGCCCGTCGGCGACGTTCCCAGGCTACATGGTCGATAGCGGGCAGTACGAGAAACTCGGCATGGGCACCGAACGCCAGGTCCCGGCGCTGGTGCTGTTCGATTCCGTCACCAAGCAGCCAATGCCGATAGGCTACGGCATCCTCAGCCAGGATGAGATCATGGACCGGGTCTTCCAGCTAACCCAGGTCCAGCCCGGGAGCGACTACTGATGCGCGCGCGGCTCACGCAAGTCTCGCGCCGCGCGCTTGGCACCGTGCTCAGCACGGCCGTCCTGCTGGCCTCGCCAGCCCCCGCCGTGGCCGGGGTCGAGGGCGAAATGCAGAGCTTCATGTCGGACATGGGAGCCCAGGCCAATGTCACCGGCCCCAGTGCCTACCAGGGCCAATCGGCGGGTTACTATTCGATGGGTTCGGTCTGGTCACGCTTTCCGCAGAAGAACATCCAGCCCTTCAATATCCAGCTGCCCCATTCGCGGGCCGGGTGCGGGGGCATCGACCTCTTTGCCGGGAGCTTCTCGTTCATCAACACCGCCGAACTTGTCGCCATGCTCAAGGCGACCGCGAACAACGCGCTCGGCTTCGCCTTCAAGCTCGCGATCGATACGATCTCGCCCGAAATCGGCAAGGTCATGGATGAGCTTGCCCAGAAGGTTCAGCAGATGAACCAGATGAACATCTCGTCGTGCGAGACCGCGCAGGCGCTGGTCGGCGGGCTCTGGCCCAAGACCGACACGGCCTCGTCGGTGATCTGCGAGGCGATCGCCAACAGCCAGGGCGCGGTCGCCGACTGGGCCCGCGCCCGCCAGCAGTGCAACAACGGAGGCCAGCGCGAGGCGCTGAAGAGCGCCAATTCCGACCCGGACATGAAGGAACAGGCCGGGATGCCGAACAACTACACCTGGGAGGCGCTCGGCAAGAAGTACGGCGGGTTCGACACCCAGTTCCGCGAGTTCCTGATGACGCTCGTCGGCACGGTGATCTACGACCCGCAGGGCTCGGGCGGCAAACCGCGGGTACAGTTCATCGGCCCGGCCGATCCGGCGCTGATCAGCGCCATGCTCGATGGCACCTCGGCTACTCCGCACAAATACTGGAGCTGCGGCGGCGACACGACCAAGTGCATGGCGCCCACTGAGACCGACATGGTCATCGGCCCCAATGCGGCAATCAAGGCGCGGGTGCGCACCCTCATTGAGAGCATGGCGCTGAAAGTGCGCGATCCCGGTGCTTCGCTGACCCCGGCCGAGGTCCAGTTGCTCGGCATGGCGAGCGTCCCCGTCTACAAGATCATCACGGTGAGCGCCGCTGCCGAGTTCGGCATCTCGGCGCAGGAAATCAACGACCTTTCGGAAATCGTCGCGGTCGATCTCGTCACCACGATGACCATGCGGTTCATCGACATGGCAGTGAATGCACGCTCGGATTTCAACGGGGCGGATGCGGATAGCTTACGCGAGTGGCGCGAGGGGCTTTACGAGACCCGGCGCAACTTCCTCGGGATCGCGGCGCGCACCTCGCAGCGCTTCGACCAGACCTTCGCGCTGATCCAGCGCACGCAGATGCTGGAGAAGACCCTGCGCACGCAGCTCTCCCCGCAGATGTCGGCAGCATTGCGCTTCTCGCGCACCCTCAACCAACAGGTCCAGTAGACCGCGACGAAGGAAGGCACCCCTCATGCTCGAGGTCTTCACGGTCGGGGGCGGCGACTACCTCGTCAACACCTTCAACGCGATCGCCGCCTGGACCGGCTCGGGCGGGTTCAAGGCGCTGATCCGCGTCTGCATGGTGATGGGCCTGATCTACGCGCTGCTTGTCACCGCCATGGATCTCGATTGGCGCGCCTGGTTTCGCTGGTTCATCCAGTCGACGCTCATCTATCTCGTGCTGATGGTCCCGACCGTGACCGTGAAGGTCACCGACCGCATCAATCCGGGGCTCGCGCCTGCCACCGTTGCCAATGTGCCCATCGGCCTTGCCGCAATGGCCTCGTTTACCAGCCAGGTCAGCGATTACCTCACCCGCACCGCCGAGACCGTCTTTGTCATGCCCGCCGCGCTCAATTACTCGACCGGCGGTTTCGTTTATGGCGCGCGCATGTGGGACAAGGTCCGCGGCTTCGAGATCCGCGATCCGGTCTTCAAGGCGAACGTCGACGGCTACCTCAAGCAATGCGCCTATTATGACATCCTCCTCGGCACCAAGAGCCTGAAGCTGCTCAGCGAAGCGCCCGATCTCTGGGCCGAACTCGGCAACAACGCCGCGACCAACCGCGGGATGAAGTACCTGACCGACACCGGCGCGGGCACCGTCGATATCGAGGGCAAGACCTGTGCCGAGGCGTGGACGCTGATCAACAACCAGTGGGATGCTGAGATCAACGCCTACGCACTGCCCTTTGCCCACACCATGTATCCCAAGCTCACCCAGGCCGCCGCTGGGGCCAAGCTCGCTGCCGATGTACCGGTGGTCTCGCAGCTCCTGACCGGCACGGCGATGACCCGGAACCAGTTCTTCAAGCAGAAGAGCATGGTCGATGCCTTCGAGGCCGCGCAGCTCGATTTTGGTAATGCTGACGCGGATTCCTTCGCGCTCCAGCGCGCGGACACCCAGACCCGTAATGCGATGACGACCGCGGCCGAGCAGGGGCTGATCTGGATACCGGTGCTTGGCGTCGTGCTGACCGTGGTGTTCTACGCGCTGTTCCCGATCGTCTTTCCGCTGCTGCTCTTCCCGCGCACGGGAATTGCGACGCTGAAGGGGTACTTCTCGGGGTTCTTCTACTTGTCGGCTTGGGGGCCGATCTACGTCCTCATCCACTCGTTCATCATGGACCGGCTCGCCAGCCAGACCAACGCCCTTGCCGCCGGCAGCGTGAACCTCGCCAATTGGGCGGGGATCGATGCGGTCAACCAGGACGTCGCTACCATGGCGGGGTTCCTGATGATGTCGGTGCCAGTGCTGGCGCTGATGGTGATGCGCGGCACCATGTCGGTCGCAAACAATCTCGGCTCTATGCTCGCGCCAGTCCAGGCCGGCTCGGATGCCGCCGCGCTCGAGCGGACCACCGGCAACTACGCTTATGCCGACGTCAGCTACGGCAATCTCAATGCCGACAACCGCCAGATGTCGCAGTGGAACACGGCGCCGAACCTGCTCGCAGGCAGCGCGCATTCGGGCTTCCGCGAAGCCGATGGGCGAATGTTCAACGAATATGGCTCGGGCCACACGGTGATCGACACCAATGCCGCGATATCGCAGCTGCCGTTCAAACCGACCATGACGCGGGGCTACGCCACGGACCTGCGCTCGCAGGGTCAGTGGTACATGAACGAGGCCGACAAGATCGAGAATGGTACCTCGACCAGCTGGACCAGTTCGAAGGGTCGGTTCGGCAGCGCGGTCACCGCGACCAGCGACGTATCGGGGTCGCGCCGCGAGAGCGGCTCGCGGGCCTCGGACACACACAATGTCGGGGGCAACCTGGTGGTCGAGGGGGCTTCGGGCAGCTCGACCCGCGAGGTCACCAACAACGACCTGATCCTGCGCGAGGGGAACAGCCGAAGCTCTGGCGACTTTGCAAACCGCACATTCGGGTCTTCCGCGAGCCTCACGGGATCAGGCACAATTGGGACGCCCGGCAAGGATATTGCAGGGAGTGGAGCATCGGCCACGCTGCAAGGCTCCCTTTACGGGCGCAAGGAGTGGGGAGACGACGCTCGTACTGGATCGGAGCGATCTGCAACCAACCAGACCACTCGGGGGACTGACAAGTCGGACGAGACCAGCAACCGCGTGGTTGTCAGCGGCTCGAGCGGCGATGTCCAGTCCTCGGGCACCTACAATCAGAGCTCCGATTACACCGACCATTCGCGCTCGCGCACCAGCACCGATGGAACCGACTGGCGCACGTCGGAAGCCGAGGAACGGCGGGCGGCTGCCGCGCGCTACCGCGAGATCGGCAGCCGGATGATGTCGGAGGCAAGTTACGCTGAGAGCCATGGTTTCCAGATCTCGAGCGACATGTCGAACCTCATCCAGGACCGTTACGAGACGCTCCAGCGCGAGCATCCCGAATGGCACCTGCCGGACCTGTCCAACCCGCGGCTCGACTACCGCGACGTCTCACGCCGCGACCAGGCCATTGCCTTCATCATGGACGATCTGATGGGCGATCTGCGCGCCCACCGCATTAATGAGCTCAGCGACGTCGCCGGAATTGCCGGGACAGGGACACTGGGCTCGAACGGCGATCTTGGCATGCCGGGGACGCCGCGCCTGCCGTCGGGGACGGTTGCCCCCGCGCTTGTGCCCTCGCCGCTCGAAGGGGGAACACTCATGGCTGTTCCTGATGGACCGGTCGACGGCGCGGCCCTCGCCAAGGACCTTGGCATCAAGGTCAAACCCGGCGCGCGCCTCGGTCACATGGATGGGGCGCTCGTGCCGGCTATGGGCGTGGTCGCCGAAGAAGCGCGGTCGCTTGGCCTGCCCACGCCCGTGGTGACGTCGGGTAACGACAGCACCCAGCACAAGGCGGGGTCAGCCCATTACGACGATCGCGCGCTCGATTTTCGCGGCAACTACATCTCGAACGAGCAGGGCGAGCAATGGGCGGCCAAGGTCCAGAGTCGTCTCGGAAGCGCCTATGCTGTCGACTTCGAGCGGTTCCCTGACGATCCTGCCAGGGACCACCTCCACGTTGCGAAACGTCGGAGCTAGAAGTTCACCCGAAAATGTTGGACTGCCAAATGAAGATGGCCACGAACAAGGTCATCATGACGGCAAGTACCAGTCGCAAATGCGGGATACCTGCCGCATCACCCTTACCATACTGGGGGAATTGAATACCCGTGACCGGATCGCAGTCCGCGCCGCGACACGAAATCGGCATTCCATCCAGTCCGTAGCGATCATGGCCCATCGAGGGTCTCCTCGTCCTGACCATGATTACCCCGAACGGACTGGTTTTTCAATCATGTGCCAGGAACAATTGGAGCCCCCGCAACCTATCGACACCCTCTCTTCTTTCGCAGCGCGGCAAGCGCTGGAGGTCAGGAAGCGCCGGCGGGATAGCTCTCGATCCGCGCTGCCCCGGCCCGCCGGATCTGGGATGCCGCTTCCTCGAAATGGAATGCCACTGCGTCGCGCGCCCTGAGCGTGTCGCCGGCCTTCATGTAGGCCACGAGCCGTTCGTGCTCGGTCAGCGAACTGCGCGCTTCCTCAAGCTGGAAGTAGTTCGCTCCCGCAATCCACACCGCAGGCGGGATCGCCTTTGCATAGGCGGCCAGAGCCGCACGATTGCCGCTGATCCGTACCAGCTCAAGGTGCCATTGATAGTCGATATAGGCACCAGCGAGGAGGTTGCCCGGATCGCGGTCGTCCATGCCCCGCAGCACGCCGTTCAGCCGCTCGAGGTGGGTGAAGTCCGCGCTCGCCGCCACGCCCGCGACCTGCGCCGCGGCCATGGCCTGGATTGCGCCGGCAAGATCGAGGTGCTCGACAATCCGCTCGATGGACCAGTCGTTGATCGAGTAGCGGCCATGATCGCGGGTGAGAAGGCCAAGGTCGACGAGTTCCTGCGCGAAGTGCTCGGCGCTGTCCGCCGTGAGCGTGCTGAGGCCAGGGATATCGGAGGGACTGTCGAAACGGCGGCGTTTGTGGGGCTCGCGAAGCAGCGCAAAGACGTGCCGCGCCGGACACGCAATTGTTCGTACACCTTCCAATTTCGTCTGCGTTCCCAAGGCCGCGAACTACTCCCTCTTGCCAAAAACGGGATAATCGGAAGCGGCAGGATTCGGAAATCAAATCGGTCCTGTGCTATGGAAGGGCAAATTACGCGGCGGGCCAGAACTCGCCCATGGGGGCTCGTCACTTGGCCAAGGCGCATTCACTTGCCGAACGCATGTTCCTCGAACTCAGGTTCGGGGTGCTGTCGGCGCGCTATCTGCCGGGCCAGATCATCCCCAAGGGCGAGCTGGGCGAGCTTTACGAATGCCGCCCTGCCGCCGTTGCCGAAGTCCTCAATGCACTGGCCTTTGAGGGCTACCTGACCCGGCAGTCACGCAGCGAGTTCACGGTGCGCACCTGGGGAGCCGAAGAGGTCGAGGATCTCTTCGAAATGCGCGCCAACCTTGAGGGACACGCCGCTTCGCGGGCAGCGACACGCGCCAGTGCGGCCGAGATTTCGCTGTTGGGGGCGCTCGCAGCCGAGGCCTGCGAGGCGGCGCCTGACAGCCCCGAAGACCTCGAGCGCGTCATCCACGAGAACCTGCGCTTCCACATCGAGGTCATGCGCATGTCGCGCATCCCGCAGGTCGCCGAGATGGCGCGGATGGCGCTGCCCAACGCGCTTCACCGCCGGATCGCCTGGTCGCAGCGCGCCGAGGATGCCGAGCAGTCGTTCCGGATGCACCAGAAGATCGCGGCCGCCATTGCCGAGCGCTCGGCCTCAATGGCGCGCCTGCTGATGCGCGAAGACATCTACTCGGCCCGCGAGGCGGTGCTTGCCGCGATCGCCGGGATGGGATCGCACGAAGGCGAGGTTGCCGCGGTCGCCCGCCTTGCGCCGACCTTGGTGATCGATGGCCGCCGCTACGGACAGGGGACGCGCGAGGCCGGCGCGGACGGGCGGCTCATCCCCTTCGGCGTTCCTGCGCGGAACATGGGCCAGGGCTAGTTAGTTGGTGCGGCAGGCTGGTCGTCTGCGAACAATCTCGAGCGGTCTATCTCGAGTTGCTGAAGTACCGCCATCATCAGATTGGCGGACTGGAGCAGCCCGGCGGCATTCAGAACATTGAGAAAATCATTGCCGTCGGAGACGATCAGGTCGAGCGTACTTCCATCGATCAGAAGTCGCTGCATACGCATCAAAGCCGCCCCCGAAGCCAAGAACGCAAACGATTGTTCAATAAAGACATTCTGTCAATATTTCGGCGAGTTAAATTTGCCGAATTGGCTCTATAATGGAGCGAGTTAGGTAAGCGCCCTTAAAAGACCATGCCGCAACTGCAACAAGACAAGTGCTTGTCGCGTTTGCAATTGCAGAGACCGTGTCGGGCCGGCGCGGTCCGGTGGGAGGTAACCCGGACCGCGCCGACATTCCGATCAGGCGTAGATGGCCTGCTCGACGCAGTGGATGCAGTCGGCCTTGCGCTCTTCGCTGGCGGAATGAGGATGGGTGGTAGCCGCCTTCTCCGGGCAATCCGAACAGAGGCCATCGGCGTCCTGATGGGCACGGGCAGCGGCATCCTTGAGCGCCTGCTTGCGCGCCTCGAGCGCTTCGCGCAGGCGGGCGAAGGTTACCCTGGTCTGTTCGGGGCTGGCCCGGCTCTCGAGCTGGCCCTGGATCAAGGTTGCCGCCGCGGACGCTCTGGAAGCGGGTTCGGCAGCGAGGGCAGGGGTGGCGGCCGCCGCAAGCAGCGGGGCGAGCAGATAGGCATATCGTTTCATGGCTAGACTCCTTGTTTTCAGAAAAAGCCGGTCCGGCGGCCATATGAGAGGTCGCCGCGCGACGAGTCCCCGAGCGCCGACCGGCGCACGCTCAGGGTGACGCCCCGCCTTCCGCGAGCGCGGAAGTGGAGATCCTGGGGATCGATGTTGTTGCGTTCCGCCCAATCCTGGGCATCGCGCTCGCTCGCAAAGTCGCCGACTTCCTCGTGTTCATAGGCCATGGTCGCTCTCCATCGGTTCGCAGGCGGGCGGTTCGGGATCGGGATCGGGCTTTGGATCAGGCGCGGCCGGCGCGAGGAACGCGACCGCCGCTGCGGCCAGCGCGACCGCGACCATTGCCAGGATAACCAGGCCCCGGGCCGCAGGCTCGGGCAGCACAAAGGCGAGCACGGCCAGCCAGACGAGCGTGGAATGCGCGCGGTCGAACACCTGGGCTGCCGCGGCCGGGGCGAGGGCGGGGAGGGACCTCACAGGTCCAGCCCCAGCGACTTTTCCGGGCGGAGTTGGCGCACCGGAGGTTCGGGGACCTTTCCCAGCACCGCATCGAGCTTGGCCCGGAGCTCGGGGCTCATCTTCAGTTCGGGCAACTGCCGCGCATCGACCGGATTGTGATGGCGGGGTTCGACGTCGACTTTGCCGATCACCTCGAGCGCGGAGGTCTTGTTCCCAGGCGTCCGGTCAAGCTGCTGCTTCAGGCCCTCGAGATTGTTGGTGACGACCATCATGTCGTCGGTCGCACGGGTGTTGAGTACATTCTGCGTGCGCTGGGTCGCGAGATTGCGCTGCGACGAGGCGATGACCTCGATCGCTTCCGGTTTCGTCATGCCCTGCGCCATGTGGGCATTGAGCGCATAGCCGAGGTCGAGCCGGCGCAGCATCGGATCGCCCGGCGCGAGCACAAGTCGCCGCTTGTCGGCCAGTTCCACCCGCACGCCTTCGGGCCGGGCCTCGAGCACCGTCGCGTAGGTCGACTTGGCGATGTCGCGGGCCCCATCCTTGTCGCGCCAGAACACGGTCTCGCCGTCATGGATCTTGAGCTCTCTCTGCTCGTAGAGCCCGATCCGGTCGAAGCGATGATCGGGGTCTAGCCGGTCAGGGTCGATGACCTCGCGCCGTCCCCCGGCCTCGAGCACGACCTTGCCGTCCTTGCGGATCTCGCGGACCTCATACTCCCCGGCGCACGTCCATCCGCGCGTCGAGCACCTGGCCCACCCGGTAGGTCGAGGCGAAGCGAAGCTCCTCGCGCGTGGTGTTGGCGCTCTGCAGGGTGGTGAGGGTGAGGCCTGGCCCGGTGAGCGTACCTTCCTTGAGCAATCCTGCCTGGACGCGCGCATTAATCTCGGCGCGGTCATCGCGCCCGGCGGTGAAGATAGCGGTCGCCTCGCGCTTGTCGGGACTGAGCGACAGCCATAGCTCGGCGGCGCGGGCGACGTGATCGGGGCCCGCTTCGATGACGCGGCCGTGCGCAGCAAGAAGGTCGAGCGCGAGGCTCGCATGGCCCTCGTTCGAGAGCCCGGCGACAGCAAGCAGCAGGGGCGAGTTTTTCTGGCGAATGTTTTCGTCCATCCGCACGGTTTCTTGCCCCGCGGCCTGGCTGACGGCGAACATCTTGCCCTGTTCGATCGCCGACAATTGCTGGCGGTCGCCCATGAAGGGCGCCTTGGCGAGATCGAGCTGCTCGGCGAGCGCGGTCAGCCGCAGCATGTCGCACGAGGAGACCATCGAGCTTTCGTCGGTGATGATGACCGTATTGGCGAGCGCCGCCTTGGCAGCCTCGAAGCGCTCGCCCGATCCCGCAGCCGCAGCCCCGCCATAGGTGTTGAGGAACTTGGCGATCGTGTAAGCCTCGATCCCCGCCTCGCGCATCTGCTCCGCCGACATGCCCTGGCCGCCCCCGCCGCGCAGGTCCGCTACCATCTTGTTCTGGAAGGCAAGCCCGACGAGCTTGACGCCTTCATCACTCAGGACCTTGTCGAGCGCGCCGAGCAGCGTCGACTTGCCCGCGCCCGCCACGCCCTGGACATTGAGAAAGCGATCGGTGCCGGAGAGGATCGCGACGCCGGCTGCGAGCTGCCCCTCGTTGAGCTGCCATGTATCGACCCCGGCGCGCGCCTGGCCGAGTTCGCGCGCCGCATCCTGCAGCCGCGCCATAGCCTGCTCGGGCGGCATGAACGAGCGGCCCTGTCCGGCACCTGCATCGATGCGGTCCAGAATCTGTTGTTCCATCGCGAGCGCCACCGGCGTCGTCACCAGATCGAAGTGCCCGTCGAGCCGCTCCGACTTGCCGGGGATCAGATGGCCCTCGCGAATAAGTTCGCCAATTCGTTCGACCACGGCTCCGCCCTCAAGACCCTTGATCTGGAAGCCCAGCGCAGCGCTGAGGATGGCTGCTGGCGAGAACGCCGCCTCGCGCTCGGACAGGTGGCGGATCGCCGAGGCGGTCGCGTGCTGCGCCTTGATCGTGCCGGCGGGGAGGAACAGGGCCGCCGCGCCGCTGGCCGCCAGCGGGCTCGGCGTGCGAAGCGCAGCGCCGATCCGGGTCGACACTTCGCCAAGCGCGGCGGTCGCGGTTTCGCGGAAGGTTGGACGTGCCTGCAAGTCGGCACGTTCACGTGCCTCAGCGACAAGTGATTTCCCGTCAAAGCCGAGCTCCTGCGCACGCTGCTGCCAACTTTCGGTCAGCGCACCGCGGTCCTCGACGGCCAGCTTGGGGTCGCGGGTGTAGAGCGTGATCTGCTTCTTGGTTTCGAGCCGCGTTGCGCCCGTCTCCGCGATCTTCGCCTCGATCTCGGTGGTGCGCGTCGAGAACGCCTTGATCACCTCGCTTGGCACGCCCTTGATCTCGAACGAGCCATGCTTTCCGGCCGCTTCGGTCTCGTAGCCGAGCTTCTGCAACTGGGCGCGAAAGGCGGCGTGGTAGAACTGGCCGATCGTCGTGTTGTTCTTCCAGATTTCGCCATTCCACAGCGCCTTCCATGTCCCCTTGGGATCGCGGGTCAGGTTGGCGACGACGGCGTGGATATGGCCCTGCGGATCGAGCGCACGGCTCGTGTCATGGGCGAACAGCGCATAGACGAGGTTGCCGGTCTTTTGCGGCTCGCCGCTGCGCGAGCGGTCGTAATTGCGGCTCTCGGCAAACTGCTTCTCGACGAGTTGCGACATCGTCGATTTGACGGCGGCCAGATGCGCATCGAGGATCCGCTTGTCGCCGCTGACCAGCGCCAGGATCGAGGCGGACTTCGGCATCGAGAAGGTGAGGTCGAGACCCAGGCGCCGGCCCTCGACCTGCCCGACCATCTCGCCATCGGGCAGGTGCCCATTGAGGATCGCCTCGAACGCGCTCTTCTCGACCTGGCCCGAGAGGCCTAGGTCGCGCGCACCTTCGCCGCCCCAGACCCCAGCCTCCGCGTGTTCCTGCTCGGTGTAGTAGTTGTCGTTGGCGAAATAGGCGGCAGCCCCGCTCGACGACCTGACGGATGCAATGGAGTGCATGGCCCTACATCTCCGGTCCGTCGTCATGGGAATGCGAGCGATCGTCGATCTCGCGTGCAGCCTTGCCGCCGCGCTCGGCGGGCCTCTCTTCTTGGACGGGGTCATTGAGTTCGCGGGTCACGCCCGCGCGCTGCGCCGCAGCCTTCGCCGAGGCATGATCCACGGCCTTGTCCGGCACTTCCTGTTCGCGTCCACCATTTCGTTCGCCCTGCGGAGCCTGCTCCAGCCTGAAGGCCATCTGCTTGCCCACACTCGGATCCTGTTCGGGTCCCTGCGGCAGGTTTTCCGGGGCGGGATGCTCCGGATCACCCGGCTCGGATGCAAGCACGCCAGGACCGTTCTCGAGCTCGTCGCTACGTAGTTCACGCTCCGGTTCGCCGCGCGGTTCGCCGCGCGGTTCGCGTCCCCCGACTTCCGTCTCTTCGGCGTCATCTACCGGCGGCGGCACGAACTCGATGGGCTGGACATTTTCACGCAGGACATAGCCTTCAGCGACCTTGGGCCAGTCTTTGTAGGTGAGCTTGATCCTTGCGGCATCGAAGCCCTCGGGAAATACCAGGAAGCCGCGCAGCGACGGCAGGCGCATGATGTCATCGGGGAGGACCAGCGGCTGCACTTCGGAGCGCGGGGTGATGGTCGCGGCGTCGCGGATGTTGGAGTAGCCGTAGCTGTAGGCCTCATCCATCATCCTGACTTCGCGGTGACCGATATAGTCGGAACAGTGCTCGGCGGTGTCCCGATCGGCGGCCGCGAGGATCAGCTTGGTGCGCGCGAGCGAGGCGAGGTTCTGCGCGCCTTCCTTGCCGTAGGTCTCGGCCAGCTTGGCGAAGGAATGAATGCCGAGCACGAAGGCGCCGCCAAAGCCACGCGCGGTCTGTAGGCCGTCCTCGATAGCCGGCAGGCGGTGGAGCGCATGAACCTCGTCGAAGAAGAACCAGGTGCGCAAGGACCGGGTGCGCGGCAGGCGCATCAGGGTGTGGACCGCAAGGTTCATCCAGAGCGAAAGCAGCGCCCGGTTGAGCACCAGTTCGTTGTGTGAGGAGGTGATGAACAGGATCGATCCAGGCTTGTCCTGGTGCCGGATCCAATCGCAAATCGAGAAGGGCTCCTTGCCCTCGGGCAAGAACAACAGTGCCTGGGCATTGGTATTGAGAACCGCGCGGACGGACTCGGCCATGCGCGCGGCGACCGGAGCGGTGAGCGGCTCGGCAATGGTGTTGCGGAGAAGCTCGTGGACCTCTTCGAGATCGGCCATCATCAGCCGGTAGGCAAGTGCGGCATTGGTGGCCTGGCCGATCTTCACCAACTGGACGCAAGACTGCACGAACAGGGTTCGCGCCCCCAGCATCCAGAACGGGTCCGAACCGCCGCCGTCGGTCGGCAGGATGGCTGCGGCAATCGCGGTAAAGTCGGCGTAGTTCTTGCCCTCGTCGAACAGCGACCAGCTTGGGCAGCGCTCGTCCATCGGGTTGAGGATCGTGTCGGTTTCGGGGTTGTAGAAGGCTTCGACATAAGCGCCGGTGAGGTCGAACACGACCGCCCGGTCGCGCCGCCTGCGCATCTGCGCAATCATGTCCCGCATCTGGGTAGTCTTGCCGGTACCGGTCGAGCCGATCATGATCGTGTGGGCTTGCTCGGTGCGCCACGGAAACGACACGCCTGCGATGTTGTAGACGTGATGGATGCCCGCCTCCTTGCGCTCGGAGAAGCTCATCTTCAGGACGTCGTCGAGCGTCTTGCCGGGCATGCGTTCGGACACTTCCTGTGCAAGCGCGGCGCGGTTGTGCTCGTTGATCACGGCGGAAAGATCGGCGGCATCGACCAGCATGGCGCCGCGCTGGTGGCGCTCTTCGAGGATCGCCTTGCCGCGGCGGTGCGAGAGATTGACGAACCAAACCGAGATCGGGATTGCGATGAACAGCGAGATGAACAGCGCCCCCCAGATCGCGCGCATCAGCTTGTTCCAGGCAATGACGACATCTGGGTGCGAGGCGATCATGCCAATGGGGGCAGGGATGACCTCTCCGGAGGGGAGGGTGAGGTTCAGGATCTTCTTGGGATTGAACTCCATGAAGCTCCATCCCGCGGCGTAAATCCGCATCAAGATCATCTGCACTTCGTGCTCATGGAGCAGCAGGGCGAGGACGATCGAGAGGGCCAGGAGGAAGGTGAAAAACCAGACCAGCAGCGGCATCTTGGCGGAGGCAAACCACATCAGGAATTCATGGGTGATGAGCTGCGAGCCGCGGGTGAAATTGCCGGCGTTACGCGGCATGCTTCCACGCGCTGAATGATGCTTGAGCTGACCCGGGCGGGCCTGGTCGGACCACGTGTCAGGACGCCGCATAGAGCGCCTCCACACGGCGGTCCGCTTCCGCCATCAGGGCCTGGTGGGCATCGGGAAATTGGCGTTGGATGAGCAGGTCGATTCCGAGGAACAGATACTCGGACGAGAACTGGCGCCGGCGCTCGGTTTCGGTGCTGCCGTCGATGGTCGCAAGGTAGAGGGTCAGCGCATTGCGCAGGATGATCGAGGGCGTCAGCCCGCGCGCCTCCTGAACCTTCTCGACGCCATTTGCGAGTTCGCGCGGTATCCGTACCGTAATCCGGACTTCATCAACCATACCCAGACCCCTCGTGGAGGCCTGGTGGGAATTGCGCGCACCCCTTTTAGGCCAGCATGGGCCGTCTGGCAATCGCGCAGCGGCGGGCGGACATATGTCGGACAGCGTCGGACAGCAAAATGGCGGCTTTCTGCGGCTTTGCAGGACTGTCCGACCCAGTCAGACAGGCGGTCACAGCGCAAACCCACGCATTTCCGCCATTTCCCCTACGGTCCTGCCGTGTACGGTCTGCATCCTTCCCTCTTGATCCCGTAGCAGTGATGGCTCGCGGGTTTGGTGGTCTTACGCGAATCCATAGCTGGCCTTTCAGGTTGAGCCCGGGCGCAGTGCCCGGCCTGAATTGCACTCGGAATCCGGGGGCGATCTCGGCCCCGTAGCATCAGGGCTTGCCAAACAGGGGAGGGGTCATGATCCTCGCGCGCGGGAGGTTTCAGCACCAACCCAAGAGGTATCATCATGGCCAGGAAAGGAAGCCTTGAAGCGGAGCGACAGGCAATCGCCAAGGAGCGTCAGGCGCTGGAAGCGCGCGAGACGAAACTGCGCGAAAGCGAGCGGGCGGCGAGTGTCGAACTGATGCAGAAATCGGTTCTCGGCAAGGCGCCGTTCGAGAGGGTCGAAGCATTCTTCGCCGCTCTCGGAAAGCTCGGTCTGGACGAAGCGGAGAAGCGCCTGCGGGCAAGCTGAAACCGGTCTCGGAAGAGACCAGCACAGCCGGGGTTCGATGCCCCGGCTGTGCTTTATCTGGACACGCCAAAAGGGGGGCCGGAGAGCCCTTCAAGAGCCCTCCGGCGCGGTGCGAAATGCGGCATGTCAGAACGGGCAGTCCGCGTCCCACTCGGGATCCATCACGACGCTCATGAAGCTTGCGGCGCGGGCGATGTTCGCTTCGTCGAAGTCGTCGGCCATCATGCCCGGGACGGAATGGACGATCCGGTCGATCAGGTCCTGGGGCAGGGCGTTGTAGTCGCCCTCGTCGATGGCGAGGAAGCAGCCGAACTCGTCCTCAATGACGTGCTGGTCGAAGAAGCTGTGCTGGGCCCGGATCGTCGCGGCGCGCACCGCTGCGTCATAGCTGATGGGGTCGAAAGCCGGGATGTCGAGGGTCTTGGTAAGAGCGTTCATGTGAGCCTCCTGTCAAAGGAATTGAAGAGGTCTCCTTCGGGATGGCCGAGCTTGGCCCGGGTCAGGAACGGGCCGCCCGCGGCCCGCCGCGCGAGCGGGGGTGGGGGAGCCGATTTTTTCGCCTTCTTCAGGCGTAAAAATTGGGGGAACCGCCCTTCTTGACGCGGGCCAATGGCGGCCATCATGCTTGGAAGTCTGCGAGAGTGTTTAACCCTGTTGGGCAGCACCCCGGTGGTCCACGCGCGGGTACCGCTTGCCCGGCCGATGCGAAGCCTTCGCGCCCCTTCCAGCAGGCCGTCAGGCCATTACTGGCGGGGGCAAGATGCGAGCGAGCCGGGCCATGACAGTGTGCGTCCGGGTCGACAAAAAAGAAGGGCATCCGGCGGTGAGGCCGGACACCCTTCTGGTTGATGCAATCGCAGCTGGTGCCGCTCAGAATGGCGGGAGGTCATCGCCATTGACGGTGCCACAGGCCGTGCGCTTCATCGCAGGCCGCTCAGCTTGCGCTGCGGCTTTGGTCCGCGCCGCCGGGGTCTCGTTCTGAACCGAAGCGTCGCGCACAATGTGGAGGGGAATGCGTGCTTCGCGGAGGCGGTCAGCAAGGTTCGCCTGGATGCCGCCGCCGCTGCACACCACGGCCTCGACAGGCTTGAAGGCGAGCATGCGGGCGTTGCGCTGATAGGGTGCGGAAGGTCCCCGCGAAGTATCGGGCTTGCACAGGATCACCGGCACATTGTGGCGCGATGCCCAGGCTGCCGCGATCACGTCCGCGCCCTTGTTCTGGGCGGTCGTTGCCAGCGCCATCGACGGGACCCGGGCATGGATCGCGTCGAGATAGTCTTCAACCAGCGCAATGTCGGTGAACTGCTGTCCGCCCGAGAACACCACGACCGGACCCGATGGGGCAAACTGCTCGCGCCGCTGCGCTTTCTGTGCCGCGAGATAGTCGCGCGCTTCGATCATCGAGGCATTGGTCTTGGACGAGACCCGCGAGCCCCGCACCGGCGAGAACGGGCGGCCGGTCTCGACAAGGTAGATCCGCGCGGCATGGTCGCGCATGCACTCCATCGCATCGCGGCATTCGGCAAGGCTGCGGGCCTGCATGGTCAGGTCCTCGAGATCGGTGGCGTAGACCTCGCTCGGATCGTATTCGCGCAGCTTTTCCTGGAGGCGGTTCGCCATTGCGTCCTCGCGGTCGTCGAGGCGCTTGGCCACGACATGGAAGCTGTTGGCCACGCCCCAGGCGACTTCGCTGGCGAAGTCCTCCATCCGGGTGTCGCGGAACAGGTCGAAGACCGTTGCCAGCATCATCTCGATCGCCGCCTGCGCCACTTCCGGTTCGGGCATTTCAGCTGCGCTTGGCTCATGCTCGATCGAGAGCTTGGCCAGTTCGGTCTGCTCCATGAACGCCCGGGCATAATCGGGCGTGGCGATTTCGCGCGCATAGTGTTCGGCAAGGTCGGCGAAGTTCGAGAAACGGTCCGTCATGATAACCTCCAAAAGGAATTTTCTCTCATCACGCTGATGAAAGATGTGCCTTGAAGGACGCCGGAGTCAGGCAGTCAGGGACGGCGGCGCGCACGCGCTGCCGCCGCGATTAGCGGGCGTGGGGGGAGCCGATTTCTGCTCGCAAGGCGCTAGCCGCAGCAGGCCAAAGATCCTTGACGGCCGCCAATCTCCCAGGCGTCATGCTATGGCGATGCTGATTTCGCTCAGCCACCGAGATGAGAGAGAGATTACGGTTTTGCCCCCGAACCCCATCTGGGCGTTCGGGGTTAACCGCAAAACACGCTTAGACCTTTTCCACTCAGAGGCGGTCGAACACCGATCCCATGCGGGGCGAAAACAGACGCTCGTAGGTCTTGAGGAGATGCGTGTCGGTCATCGCCGCAACGAAGTCGCAGATGACCCGAAGGTCGCCGCCAGCAACTTCGTACTTTGCGAGCTCTTCGCGTGGCAGCAGCCGAGCGGGATCGGCCTGCATCGCCTCGAAGACGGCGACCACCATTCCCTGGCCCTTGAACTCGAGGTGCTGGACGGCAGGCGAGGTAATAACCTCATCGACGACGAAGCCTTGCAGCACGTCGAGGAACTCGCGCTGGGGAGAGGCGACGGCAACGCCCCAGCGCAGGAATGGCTCGGCGAACTCGGGGCGCTCGACGAACTCGACCGCAGTCAGGAAGTGATGGACGAGGCGGCCGATAAAGCGCTTGCGCGAAGCGGGACCGCCGAACAGGCCATCGACCATCTGTGCAAAGACGTCATTCTCGCTTTCGCCAGGGTATTTGGCCTTGAGCGCGTCGAGGAAGGAGGGACACTTGTCCTGGAGCGCAGCGGCGAAACGCTCGCGCTTGACAAGATCGAGTGCGATCGCGTCTTCAAGGTCATGAACGCCGTAGGCAATGTCATCGGCCGCATCCATGATCGAGCAGTCGAGTGCTTTGTGGCGAGGCTTGCCGTGCTTGCCCTCGTGCGGCGTGAAGGCTTGAAACGCCTCGCGATCCGCAGATGACAGCGGATCGAGGATCCAATCGACGACGTCCTGTTCGCTATCGAGATAGCACTTGGGCGGCTTGCTCGCGCGACCGTCGATGATCTTGATCGTCGAGGGACCAGCGAGCAGTGCGGGGGCGAGCGCAGGGTTGGCAATCTGGCTGAAGGCGGCCGGGTACTTGAGGACCCCGAGCATTGTCCGGCGCGACAGGTTTGCACCGGCGCCCGCCGAAAAGTTTTCGAGGCGCGCAAGGATGCGCAAGGTCTGGCCATTGCCCTCGAACCCGCCAGCACCGCGCATGCAGTAGTTGAGCGCGATTTCGCCGCCATGCCCGAAGGGCGGGTGCCCGAAATCGTGGGTGCAGCCGATCGAATGGATCGTGCCGCGATCAGGGAGCAAGGGGGTGGCCGGATGATCGGGAAAGGACTTCTCGAGCTGGCGGGCGATGCCGCCAGCAATCTGCGCAACCTCGAGCGAATGGGTGAGGCGGGTGCGATAGAAATCGCTGTCGCCGAGGTTGAGGATCTGGGTCTTGCCCTGCAGCCGCCGGAACGAGGCCGAGTGGATCACCCGCGCATAGTCGATGTCGCCATCGTCGCGCGCGTCTTCGCTCTGCGGGGTCCAACCCTCGCGGCGGGCGGACCATTGCCGGCGTATATTCACTGCGATCACCGGATCACGGTGACAGCGACACCGGCTGCGTCGGCGACGGTGCGCCACTGCTTGTCAGCGGTCAGCGCTGGAAGACCGTCCCGGCGCGCCAGCGCCAGGCAGAAGCGGTCGCCCAGTGACAGGCCGGCCTCGGCCGTCGCGGCGCGAAGGCGCCCGGCGATGGTGGCGAGCGCATGGTCAGCCTCGACGATCGCCATCGGCAGGGGTCGGAGCATGGCGTCGACTTGCTCAGCGGGCATGCCGGCATGGATGAAGTGGCTGACGACCTCGGCGTAGTTGACGCTCGACATGCGCGAGGTGCCGATCGCATCGGCAACCTTGCCCGCGCCGGGCTCGTCCCGGAGCAGGGCAAGGAGCGCGGAGGCATCGAGCACGACTTCACTCATTCGCCCGATTCCTCGCGGCGGCGGCCAAGGAAGGCATCGACCGATGCCTCTGCCTTGTCGCCGGTGTACTTCTTGGCGAGCGCCTGCGCGTGCGCGATCGACTGCGCCACGGTGCGCAGGATCACGCCGTCCTCGGTCTCCTCGACCAGCAGCGCGCCGCCGCCGGCCAGGCCGAGCCGCTTGCGGATCTCGGCCGGCAGGCTCATCCGGCCATTGGGCGTGATCGTCACTTGCACCGTCATGGCACTGCTCCTGATGTGGCCAACACGTCGCGACGCGTGCGTGTGAGCCAATTCGGGAACTATATGCCACAAAATCGCAAACGTGTCACGAAAGGCATACCGTTCACGATCGCGTGGTTTGATAATATAGCTTATGTTAAATGTTATCAATGGCTTAGGTGGTTTTCGCGTCATCCTGGCATGACACCTGATACCGTGACAAGCGCTGCTCGTCATCCGTCGGGTAGTCTGCCTGCTCAGGCCGCGAAGAGTTCGCCCTGGGGATTGGCAGCGCCCGGGCCATGACGCCGCACCGGCGCAGGTTTGCGCAGCAGGGCAAGGACGCTCGGCTTGACCACATAGACCGCATGGCGCCCGCCGCCGCGGTTCTTGTGGTTGGTGGCGTAGCCCGCATAGTGCCGGCTCATCAGCCCGGCGCGGACCAGATCGGAAATCGCGCGGCTGACATTGGCGCGGCCGACTGCCTGGACCTGCTCCTCGACCGCTGCCTCGATGCGCGCCGCATCACTAACAGCGACACCGGTCAGTTCGTGCTTCAGCGCAGCGGCCACGCGCGCGCGCAGCGCCGCCCGCCGTGCGGGCTGTTCGCTCATCGGCAAGAGCTGGGAGCAGAGCCATTCGCGCAGAAGCACCGGCACACCGCCTAGCGCCACGAAGGGTCCGGCTTGCCCTCGCCCGTCGGCAATCTCAGCGACCAGCTGGAGGACAAGAAACGCGTAGCGGGGGCGGTTCGAGGCTTCGACCAGGACCGCATAGATCCCACCGACACCAGTGATTTCTTGGGCTCGTTCCATCGAACAGTATTGAGCACAAAAGGTGAATCCTGTGAATCCCCTTTGTGCCTTGCCCTGTCGTTTGTCGCCCGTGACACTTCGCCCGGAGGGCCCATCTGACTTGCGCGGCCGAGCGTGCTGCCTTCCCCCGCGACCACGTTAGTGATCGTGCAGCCATGCTCGATGACCCGCCCTCCGCGCATGTCACGGGCGCAGCGCAGCATGACACTCTGCCTGAGGGCAAAGTGTCACAGATGCCATGCCCGAAGGGGCGTAAGCCCCCGATCCGGCAGGCAAAAAAATGGGGCCAGCGTGAGCCGGCCCCTTGGAAAGTTTTGGGAGAGGATGCCTGAAAGGCACCTCCCATATGGGTCCGCGCCCTTCATGCTGCAAGTGCGAAATAGACGCCGCGCGTTGCCTTTTTCACAACCGCTGTTCCGCCCGTCCCAGTGGCTACATGAGTGATGGGGGGCGGCCCTGTGGCCCCTGTGGGAGGCGGCCGCGCCGCCTCCCGGGCTCGGGTCTAGAGGAAGAGGACTTCCTCGGCGACGATCTCGACCGCGTAACGTTCTACGCCCTCGCGGTCGGTCCACTTCGAGTAGTGGAGGCGGCCCTGCACCTCGACCAGGTCGCCCTTCTTCTTGTGCTTGGCGACCGAGGTGCCGAGGCCGTTGAAAGCGGTGACGCGGTGGAATTCGGGAATCGTCTCGGTGTAGCCGGCCTCGTTCTTGACCGTCTTGCCGTCGACCAGCTTGGGGCGATCGGTAACGAGGGTGAACGAAGTGATCGCGGTCTCGCCGGCGTGGCGGGTTTCGGGAGCAGCAGCGATGCGGCCGATCAGGATGACGAGGTTCTTCATGGGGTTCCTCCGTGGCTTGAACTCGGCGGAACCGCCCGCCGATGAACACCACAGGCAGGGCCAAAGGCCCGGGCCCGCACCGAACTCATGTGAGGGAAACCCAAAAGCGAGGAGTGGTGCGGCAAGCCCGCAAGGGCTTCACGGTCCGCTGCTTTTGGGTTGCGGCCAGGGACTGGCCCTGCAGGGTGCATCGGCAAACGAAGGGCGGTTTCGTCAGGTCAGGCCCAGCGGATCCCGCAAAGGTCAGACCCGTCAGCCTCGGCCATTTCGCCAGACCCTGCTCTCACCCGCCAGCGCCCGCGGCAGCGGGATTTGCCTTCCTCGGCCCCCGCTCCATGCGAGTCAGAGACGCGTGGGGTCACAGGAGGCCGCGCCCAGACCCTCCCCGTCTAGCGCCACGCGCTACGGCAAGGGTCTTGGTCAGATGCGCAAGAGGGGCCCGCAGGCGGGCAAGGCTCGCCCCCCCCCCTCTAGGGACGCTCAGCGCCAGGGCCTCGCGAGGCCTTGCGCGACCAGATAGTCGCCGGCGTCCACGCCGTTCACCGAGACCGTGGCGAGCGTCCGCCCATAGGGGTCGGTGCCGAGCCGCGTGATCGTCACCCGTCCGCGCGCCAACAGCCGCGTCAGTGCTACCCGAGAGGCTTCGCCAGCGGCAAAGTCGCACCATGCGTAAGACCGCCGACGGTCCTGGCACTTGGGGCTGTCAGGCAATTCAGGTGCGTCGATATTGGCGATGCGGACCCGCTCGCGGCCGCAGCGGATCGTGTCGCCGTCGTGAACCGAAGGCGACATGCAAAGAACGGCGGCAGCAAGAACGATTGGCATGGCCTGGAGCCTAGCGCCCTCGCCCGCCTGCGCCAACCAGCCTCACCGCTTCCTCCACTGGCCCCGATCGTCACCCGTAGGGCCGGCATCTATGCCGGCGAGCTTGGGTGGACGGTGGTGCGAAAGCGCCGACGCTCCGCCCTAGCGAGTAGAGCGGGTCGCCCCCAGCCCGCGCGGGGCGCGGGCGCCGGGGTGCTCCGTACCTTATACCTCTGCATTAATCGCCACGGTCAAAAGTGGCCAAATCCTAGCAATCAAGTCCAGGGCCGCCGCTTCTGCAGAAGCGGACCACCGACGATGTTGGATTCAGGGGTATTCATGGAATCGAAGCGATCATGGATTCCCATCGGAGCTGAACTGTGATTCAATGGTGGGGCTGATTGCTCCCCATGGAGGCTGTTGGTTGAAGAGATCGGTGACCTGAATGGCAGAACATAGTGCAATCGAGTGGACGGACGCGACATGGAACCCGGTTACGGGTTGCACGAAGATTACTGCCGGCTGTGACAATTGTTATGCGCACCGCTTTTCGGAGAGGTTCAGGGGCGTTCCCGGCCATCCCTTCGAAAATGGTTTCGATCTGACGCTCCGGCGCGAGCGTGTTGACCAACCATTGCGCTGGCGCCGCGGACGAATGATTTTTGTGAACTCGATGAGCGACCTCTTCCACAAGGAAGTACCCAAGGCGTTCATTGATTCCGTGTTCGACACAATGGAAAGTGCAGACTGGCACACCTACCAGGTGTTGACCAAACGGAGCCCACGGCTCCGCGACTATATGTCGAAGCGGTATGCCGACCGCGAGCCCCCGGCGCATATCTGGACAGGCGTTTCAGTCGAGGACCAAAACGGCGCAGCGCGGATCGCGCATCTCCGCCAGGCGCGCTCGGCTGTGCGGTTCCTGTCGGTCGAGCCGCTGATCGGTCCGGTCGGGCCAGTCGATCTTACGGACATACATTGGGTAATCGCGGGGGGGGAAAGCGGCCCTAATGCGCGAGTGATGCAGATTGAGTGGGCTCGCGAGATTCGCGACGCTTGCCGCGAACAGGGCGTGCCGTTCTTTTTCAAGCAGTGGGGTGGCTTCCGGCCGAAATCGGGCGGGCGAGAACTCGATGGCCGGGAGTGGAGCGAGTGGCCTGCCGCAAAGCGGATGGTCGGCTGAGTGCTGGATTCCCGCTGGTACGAAGGCCGCGAACAGGCGCTCGTTAAGCACACCTTCCTCGACGCCTATATGCCGGCACAGATCCCCAAGATCGTCAGTTGGGCCGATACGTTCTGCTATGTCGACCTGTTCGCCGGACCGTGGCAATCGCAAAGTGGCGACTATTCCGACACCAGTTTCGGGATCGCACTCAAGCGCATGAGCGAGGCCAAAGCCAAGCAAGCGGAATTGGGACGCTCCGTTCGCATGGTGGCGCACCTCGTGGAAAAGAATCCGAAAAATCACGCCGAGCTTGTCGAAGCGGTGAAGCGATTTCCCGCGGTCGAAGTGCATTGTTACCAGGGCATGGCCGAACAACACGCGGCCGCCATAGCTGCCGCCTTACCCGCTCGCGCCTTCCGCTTTGTCGTGATTGACCCGAAGGGTGTCCCCGACATCCGGAAATTCCAATGCCTGATCGCACCTCAGCGAACAGAGGTCCTGCTCAATTTCATGTTTCAGTTCGCGAACCGCTTTGCCGGGTCGCAGGACCGCATGCCGACGCTTGAAGGCTGGCTTGGCGACCTAGAGGGCGAAGCCGAATGGAGGGCGGAATTCGTCGATCTGCGCGGAGCCGAGCGGGAAGCTGCGATTTCGGAGCGTGCACGCCAGGTACTGAAACGGATGGGCACTTACGCCTTTGCTCCCGCATTGACCGTCGATGAGACCGAGGTCGATCGCACGCTGTACAAGCTGATCTACCTCACCCGCCATCCGGCTGGCATCAGAGTGTTTCGGGACGCTCACCGCCGAGCACTCGAAACCCAGTCGGCTTACCGGACTGCAAAGAAGGCCGAGGTTCGAAAGAATGCTACCGGCATGGATGACCTGTTTGCGCAAGTTACAGCCATGGAGCCGGGCGAGCGCAGCGCCAAGGCAATCGCGGATGGCGAGGCGCAAGCGCGCGCTCTGCTATTGGAGCGCCTTGGTGACAATTCCGCGGGCCTGGAATGGAGGGCGCTTTGGCCTTCTGTGCTGGATGCATGCGTCGTCACCTATGGGGCACTCGGCGACATAGCCCGCGAACTCTGGTCGTCTGGCCAAGTCGAGATCCCGGCCTGGCAAAGCAAGGCCGTAAGGCGGCCGAAAGACGAATTCCATTTCAAGTTGCCTGCGGCGGCATAGGTTCATGTCCGAGCACCTGCTAAGCTCTCAGTTGAGGTGAGCCATTGGATCGGGAGCCGTGAAATGAGCAATGATTCCGCGATGCCAAGCGCATTGCAAGTAGCAGAAGCCATGGCGCAAGTTCTTCGCAGAAAACTTGCTGACCATGTCGCTCAGGAAATCGTACTCACCCGAGACGAAGCTGCACTTTGCCTTGGCCTGGCCGAAGGAGTGGCTGAGAATCTCGGTGGCTCCCACGATCCCGGGGATCGATAGACATTCCCTTGTCGCCGATGAATTGGTGACTTAAGCTAACCCCAGCGGCGACCATCCGGGGCCGCGTCAGACGAAGGAGATGCGCGAGAGGTCGAACGGGCAGCGTCGATCGCGAGAAATTGGAGACCCCCCCAATGATCCAGCGATACCGTGTGCTCGGCCGCAGCGTGGCCGAAGGCGATGAACTTCAGCACGTGCTGCGCGAGGCCTACGAGCGCAAAAGTCCGGTCTTTTGCGAATGCCGCAAGGGAGCCGAGCTTCCCCTCTACATCTCGCACCGGCAGAATGGCTACGTACTCGCGCGCTGGCCGGGCTCGGGCGCGCGCCATGCGACCGCCTGCGACCACTACGAGGCCCCTGATTACCTCACCGGCATGGGCCAGGTGCGTGGGTCAGCGGTGCTTGACGATGAGGCGAGCGGCGAGACCAGCCTGAAACTCGGCTTCCCGCTCTCGCGCGGGGCGGCCCGGCTCGCGCCTGCGGCGCTCACC
Organism: Novosphingobium sp. SCN 66-18; assembly: GCA_001725355.1. Taxonomy (GTDB): domain Bacteria; phylum Pseudomonadota; class Alphaproteobacteria; order Sphingomonadales; family Sphingomonadaceae; genus Novosphingobium. The sequence goes on along the minus strand of MEGD01000053.1, from coordinate 9,208 downwards.
AACGACAAGCCGACGGTGAAGTCCTCGGGCCAGAAGCTGTCGATGCGCGGGCTGCTGCATGTCCTGTGGGACCGGGCGGAGCTGACCCACTGGCATCCGAAGATGGCGGGCAAACGGACGTGGTTCGTGGTGCGCCGTGCGTTGCTGGAGGCGGCGGCCAGTTGCCGGGCCAAGCAGGAAGCCCTGCCCCACGTGCTGTTCGTGCCCGAGAGCTTCAAGGTCGAAGAAAAGGAAGAGATCCGGGCGCGTCGCCGCGCGGCCCTCGCCCGGGTCTATGCTTCGCGGGACGAGATGATGGTGGTCGTGGGCGAGATCAAGGAGATCGTTCCCGCGCATGGCGCAGAAAGAATCGTCCTGCGCCATGTCGGCGACATGCCCTTCGTGATGGACCAGGACATGGCCCGGCGCTTTCACAAGCGGTTCGCCGGCGAACTCGCACTGTGGCAGGCGCAGGATGGACCGAACGGCAAGTGCGGTCACCTGGTTCTCGCCGGCTCGTTCGCACGGCGGCGTGAGGGCACCTTCGACCTCATCGAGGTGGCGCTTATGCCGGTGACGCCCGAGTGGCTGCCCTATGAGACCAGCGACGAGCGCTACCTCGTCGGCAAAGCGGTCGCGGAAAAGCGGCGGTTCGTGAAGGGACTGCGCGTCAATCTCGACACCGACACGCCGATCGCCAGCCTGGTGCTCAAGGACACCGGCGAGGAAGCCAGCGCCATCCACATCCACGACCGCGACAACGAGGTGGCGGAACCGCTCGAGGCGCTGCTCGCCGGGCAAGGCGTCGCGCACCTGCTGTGGAAGGAAGGCGAGCCGCTCCCGGCCCGCGTCAGCCGGCCGCCGCGGCGAAGCTGGGACGCGCAGCAGGCCGCTTGAGCGCGCTCAGTCGTCCGATCGGGGCAGCGGCTTGGTCGGCAGCAGATAGAGACACCGGGGCGTGTCGCCAACGGGCCGCAAGGCTTCGAGCCGTGCCGCGACCTCGCCCTCGTGCTGGGTGATCTCGATCCGGTTGAGGCCGACGATCGTCCAGACCGCGAGCTCGGGCCGCTCGGTCACGTGGACCGAGTAGGCGATGGGCAGCTTGTCGGGATAGAGCCAGAGCAGCAGCACCGGGAGCGCGGCGAGGTTCGGTTTGCCGTCGATCGCGGCGAGCGTCATTACGCCGAGCTCGCGGTCATACCGGCAGGTGATCCCGAGCGGCTGCGGGTGCCCCGCAAGGCCGAGGATCGTCTCGCGTGGCCGAGCACCGAAGACCGCGTTGAGTTCGGCCGGGGGCTCGGCCTCGGCGTCCTCGGCCACCTCGGCGAGGAACAGTTCGACAGCGGCGAAGCGCGCGGCTTCCTCGCGGGTGCAGGTAAGTTCGAGGGCGAGCGTGATCAAGGACATGGCTGGGACTTTCGTGTTGCCGCGCGCCGACGCGTCCCGTTGCCAAGGCAAGGGATAGAACGGCGGAGACGCGCGGAATTGAACGAATCAGAGGACGAGGTGGCGCTCGACGTGGGCACGTTCGCGCTCGCGCCGGAGATTGAAGACGGGGACGCCGTGGCTGGTGGCGATGCGCAGCACCTGGCCGGTGCCGCCCGAGGCCTCGCCGTCGGCGGTCCAGCACAGCACGAATTGCGCAGGGCTTTCGAGGGTCGCCCCCAGCACCTGGAACACGTTGCGGGTGTGGAGCGCCTGGACGAAGGCCGAGAGTCCGGCGAAGGCCGGATGGTGCGCGGCGGCGATCGCGCGTGCCCTGCCCCAGAGCTCGTCGCCGAGCGTCTCGGGATGGAACTCGCTTGCCGAACCGCGCCAGCCCGCCGCCGGCAGGAAGATCTGCGCATTGCGGCCGGCCCCGCGTTCGAACGCGCTGTCGGCGCCGATCGCGTGGCCCGAACGCAGGACATAGCCGCGCTTGGTGAGCGCGAAGGCGGCGCGGGTCATCAGGCTGAGCACTTCGGGCGGCGTGGCGCGCGCACCGATACCGGCATAGAAGCGAGGCATGGACTTGGACTCCCTCAAGAAACGCCCAGCTCCAGCCCCCTCCCCTTACCCGCTGTCGGCGGCAGCGTCCGTGGCAGGACCGTAGGCGGCGAGCAGGTTGCGGTGGAGCACCGCGTTCTGCGCGGGGAAAAAGCTGCCGTTGGCGTTCGCCCGGGTGATCTGAAGCGCGGCGGCAACCACGTCGCGGAAGGGGCGCATGACGGCGCGCGAGCCCTCGTAGGTCACGGGCTGCGGAAATCCCGCCGCGATCCATGTGGACGGTTCCACCAGGTCGCCAAGCCAGGCCTGCGCGTCTTCGGGCAGAGGCATCTCCGCCGAGACCAGCCACAAGGTCCGGTAGGTCCCGAAATCATGGGCATTGGCGACAAGGGCAAAGCCGAGCGGGAGCGGCGGCTCGCCGTTGAGGGCAATGATCGCGGCCTTGTAGGCGAGCAGTTCGAGCGTGTTGGCCTCGGCGAAGTCCGCGCATTGCCCCAACTGCGCGCAAGGCTCATCGGCGGGACCGGCGCCGAGTTCGAGGATCCGGTGCCGGCTCATGACGCGGCGCCCTCTGGGCTGTCGGGATACCAGGCGAGTTCCGCCGCGTCCGGATGCGCTGCCTCGAACTCGGCGATCCGCGCATGGGTGATGAGGCCCGCACGATCCTTGAGCCCGACGTAGCCGCCGTAGAAGCGGCCACCGGCATGGACGAACTGGGCGTGGATGTCGTCGCATACCGCCTCGGTGACGAAGAATCCCGGCACGCCGGCGATGTGCGCTGGCGGCAGGACGCCAAGCATGTCGTCGAAGAAGGCCTCGCTCACCCGCGAGAGCGGGAAGCGAGCGAGCACTGCCTCGCGCGAGGAGGCCAGCAGGGCCGCGTCAGTCGCGGTCATCGCTCGGCCCTCCAGTGATCACGAAGGCCGGGATGGTCACTTCGGCGCGGGCAATTTCGCGCTTGAGATCGCGCAAACGCGTGAAGCTGTTGATCCACGACGGCGGGAAGAGGACGTACTCGTCTTCGCTCGCCGTGTAGTCGCGCATCGGGCCTTGCCCATCGAACAGGATGATTTCGGGGAGACAGGCGCCGGGGCAGCCGCCCGACCAGCGGCGGAACGGCAGGCCGTGCTCGGCGCAGAAGGCGTCGATCTCGGGGATCTGCCCGCCGTTGAGTTCGGTGCCGTAGAGCTCGAGCGGCTCGCCCTCAGTCAGCGCCGCGGGATCGAAGGGCTCGCCGTCCCACTCGGTGCGCAGGTCATAGTTTGCCGCGTGCGCGGCGAAGGCTTCGAGATGTTCGCGCGGCAGAGCGCCGCCAATGGTGATATGGATGGGGGCTCGGTCGCCCATGGGCTTGGTCCTTTCGCTTGGGTCTGATCCGACCGGCGAAGCCCCCCTCCCCTCAGCCTGACGCCGCCGCGGACCTCCCGGCGCCCCAGCGCTCGGCTGTGCGGTCGACGGCGAGTTCATCGGTACAGATCTGGCATAGCGCGAAGGCTTCGGCCGGCGTGCCCTCAAGCCATTGCTCCCAGTTCTCTTGCGCGAGGACGACGGGCATGCGGTCGTGTACGTCGGCCATCTGCGGGCAGCCATCGACCATGACCATCGAATAGGCCGCGCCCCACTCCTCGGTCGGGCGCCACAGCCCGGCGACGGCAAAGACCTCTTCGCCCGCCAGCGAGTACCAGGTCCGGGTCATCTGGCCCTTGGTGCCCTCGGCCTCGGCCCAGGCGGTCACCGGGATCAGGCAGCGCCGGCGCTCGAAGCTCGGTCGCCAGAATGCAGTACCGAGCTTGTCCTCGCGCGCGTTGTTGACGGGCTTGGGCTTCAGCGGCTGACCGTGCTTGCCCTTCAGGACAAGCGGGAAACCCCAGGTCATCACCCGCGTCTCACCCTCGGCAACGACGAGGCCGGGATAGCCCGGGTAGACCTCGGCTGCGAAGTTCGCGCCAGCGGCGCTGCGCGCGCCGAACAGCCGCGCGATTTCCGCAGGGGCCTTGGTCATGCGGTACAAGTTGCACATGCCCGGATGCTCTGCGGACCGCCCTCCCCTGTCAATCGGGACGCGCAGCGACACCAACCATCTTGCAAATTCGTTCCCTCTATGTTCTTCTGACGGCATGGAACGAATCGATACGTCTACTGTCGCTCACGCGATCCTGGACGCCCCGGGCTGGGCGCGGGTCGGGATTACCGCCCCAAGCTCCTGCCTGCGCGAGGATGCCGCGCTCGAACTCGCGCGGGTGATCGCCGATGCCGTCAATGCGCCGGTCAGTGCGCGGTCACCTGAGCAGTCCACCCTGCCGCTCTGAAGCGCACCGGCTCAGCCCGCGGGGCGGGCCAGCAGCGCCTCGATCTGCGGGTCGAGCGGAAATCCGAAACGCCGGGCGATCTCGGCCGCGTGTTCGAAGTCGGCCGCGCTAACGTGGAGCGAGCGGGCGAGAACCGCGAGCGTCTCGCCCTCGCGCGGCGCGGACAGGGCATGGAGATTTCCATGCGCCTGCGTCACCGCAAACGGCCAGGCCATGGCGATGCCGATCACTTCCTCGGCGAGCACGACCAGCGTGTCTCCGGTACTGATGACCTCATCGCACTGGACCGCGTCGTAGGCATTACCGGTGCTGGCAAAGGCGTGGTGGCGCCGGGTCATGAAGGCGAAGCGCTCGCTGTCAGTGAGCATGTCAGGTCTCCAGATGTCCCCATGCAAATGAAGAGGCGGAACGCCGGGCGGGGGGCAGTACCGGCGTTCCGCCTCAGGCCGCGCGGGGGGCTCATCCGCGGCCTTGCACGGGGACGGGGACCCGCTTGGGGTCCCCGTCGGTTGGAGTTGGGACAAGCCGATCAGGCGTCGACGAGCGGCGGCAGCGCGCCATCGTGTTCGGCGCCGTCCTTGGCACCCGCCCGGCCGCGCTTGGCAGGCGGGGTTGCGGTGCTGTCGCCCAGGCCATCGTCGTTGCGCCCGGCGCCAGCCTGTTCCTCGCTGCGGTCGCCGCCGGCATCGTCAGCCGGGAACATGTCGCTCTCGCCGTATTCGGCCGAACCGAGCTGGCTGTTGCGGCGGCGCGGACGCTGCCAGGCCACCGCCATCGTGCCGTCCTCACGCGGGAAAGCGGCGATGTAGAGCGGCTGCGCCATCGACGGATCGTCGATCTTGCCCTGGTAGAAGCTCTCGCCGGTCGCGTTCGAGGAGAGCTCGAAGAGCGCGCCGACGATCACCCAGCGGCGCTGGTCGTTGAGCGCGACGATCTCGAACTTGGGCGCGCGGGGGTTGCTGGAGGTCACCGGCCGCAGGCCGATGGTGCGGGTGATGGTGAGCGTTTCGACAGAGCCGATCAGCTGGCCGTTGGCGTTCTTGCGGATTTCACCGATGTTCATGGACTGTCTCCTGGTAGGATCGATTGCGACCGAACCCCTTGTCCGGTCACTCTCTTCCCACCCCCCTTCCCTCCCGGCCGTCAGGCCGAAGCTGCGGGCACTGCCCGCAGGGGGCGTCCAGGACCGCTCAAGCGGTGTTTTCAGACAACGCGATCACCGAAGAGCCAGAGACGAGGACATACAATGACAACGCTGAGTGTAATACGGGTTCTACCTTCCAAAGATCGACTTAATTTGACCAACGAATGCCAGTGCTGCCTTCCACAGACGGGCAATCCAGGATTTTGGCTTAGCGTCGTTGGCAACATGGCGCAAAATCTGTTTCTGCATGAGCGATTTCGCCGCTTCAGTGCTAAATGCATCCAGCCATTCGACCTGTCCGGCTGAGATGACATAATGAGATTTGCAGGGACCATCGCACACTGCGATGGAAGGGCGGATCGTGGCAAAACCGTCGTCGCAATAGACTTGGTGGCTATCGGGAACGAGAAGCGTGATCCGGTGGCCGCAGCCGCAAGCACAGAGAAGTCCGGCGAGCTCGAATTCCTCGCTGTGATAGACTGTTTCAGGCTCCAGCTGCTTAGGAATCCGATCTACCGCTTGATAGGCGAACTTCATTCTGACCCCCCATAGCGATCAAGATCAAAAGATGCCGTTTCAAACGTGTAGGCGAAGGCATCGCTTAATCGGTCATAAAACTCGAAATGCTGCTTGAACCGGATCACGGCGAATATCGCATTGAGCGCATTAAGTTCGGCGACTTGCGCCTGCTTCCGATACTCTCCATTTTCTGGATTCGTCGTTGGCAGATAGGGTGTATTTACCGATTGTTCAAATGCAGCGCGATCCGCTCCGGTGATCCGAACGACGCCATTCAACCCAATGAGTGAGCGATTGAGGCCCATGCCACAATCAACGAAAGGAATGGCATTTGCACTCAACCAGTCGACGATGGCGAGCCGCGATGGCCCGTCGTCAATCGATACAAAGACAAAATCGAACTCACGCAGGCTCTCGATATTCTCGGAGTTGATGCGCTCCGGGATCGGAACGATGCCACAATGCCAATTGGCATAATGTTGCGCCAGCGCGTCAACCTTCTTCATCCCGACCGCCCGATGGATGAAGCCGGGGATTCTAAAGAGCGTGTGGATGTGAACCTTATCGTCGTCGAAAAGCGCGATCTTTTCCAGATGCGTGCGGGCGATGAAATCGAGGATGTAAGCTCCCGTACCGCCGAGGCCAATGATTGCTACCTTTATGCCCCTCAACCGCGAAGCCACGTCGTTGAGGTGGTAGCGTGACGACATAGAGTCTGGAATTCGCAACGGACTGTTCTGCGCCGCGGCTTTGATTTCTATGCCGCGCAGCGGGCTGGCATCGGGGAAAGCTGCCATCGCGGGCGCAACGATCACATCGAGATAAGTGCGCACCTTCTCTTCAAACGAACGATATGGGCGCATTGCGCCAGAATCGAGCAATTTGAACGAAAAGGAATGGTTGCAGACAAAGCCGTCAGCCACCTGGACGGTCGCCGCGCCACCGCCCAATCGCAGCGCCCGCCCGCTCTGATCGTGCGGACGGCATCCCTTGAACCAGGCCTGGTGGTCGCTTGGTGCATCGATGACCCAGTTATTCAGATCGACTGGACTTGCCCAATCGCCATATTCGAGCTCACCGGCGCTGTTGAGGTACGGTAGCCCGTAGATCACGAAATAGGCGTTGACGAAGTCGAGGTGATAGCCCTGTTCCTCCAAGTCCCGGATGAAAGGATTATGACTCGCCAGTTCCTGAAACTCTGAAGCGCATTCCATCTTTAACCATTACCTCCTGACCTGGCGCGAGGGTGCCGCTGATGTTAGCGGAGTGGCCGCGTGAATATTTGATGAGATACTCGGTTGATGAGGCGCCGCCGTCCTGAAGGTAGTAGGCGACGACCTCGTCATATGAGATTTTCGCCCTGGCCACTTCGTGATCGTCTTGATTGACGATGATGGTGACGGTCTTTTCCGGTTTTTCAGGCATATTTTGGATCCCATGCAAGGGTTGGGTGTTGCGGCTTCGGAATCGGACCAAGGCTCCAACGCACTTTGGCCGAAATGGAGAATCGTCGGTTCATCAGGAATTCGGGCTATCGCGCCCGTCGGGTTCATGGGCGACGCCTTTGAACGGCTTGCCGTCCTGCTTCACCTCCATGAAGTGTCCGGTGCGCTCGTTCCGTTTCTGATAGTTGCCGTCGGTCCGCTGAAATTGGGTGCGAGCGGTAACAGCGCCGCGACGGAAGTCATTTCCTGTGTTTTTGGCCATGAGATCGATTTCCTTGTTCAAGCCTGCGATTCACCCCGGCTTGAGATCGACCGCCGGATGATGTGGATATGGTAGCTAGTTTTTAGCTAGTCAAGGGCTATTTTTTGATTGACATTTGCCCAGGCTTTGTGTAACTCACTCCCGCTGAAGGAGGCATAATGGCTGCCAAGAAGACGATGACGCTCAACCTTACGGATGCGGAAATGCACGCACTCGAAGGCCTTTGCGACAAGAAGGATTTGAGCAAGACGGCTGTGCTGCGTCAGGCATTGCGGCTCTATCAGCTTGTTGAAGCTCGTGTTGAAAAAGGCGACAAGCTGTTTTTCGAAGATGAAAAGAGCAAGGAAAAAGCGGAAGTCATGATGCTATGACTGCGGCGATCAGTCCGATTGCACTCTTGAATGCGACAAGCGGCAAGCCTGAAGAAGCCGAGCTCTGGGATGCGATAACCGAAAAGCAGCTGGGTGACTGGGAGGCCGAATGGATCCCGGAGCTCTTCAAGGCGATCCAGAAACTGCACCGCGCCGGTGTCGAGCGGGTGCATTGGCCGCAAAGTCGGCATTGGAACTGGCGTCAGAAGACCCAGGCTCTGCAGGGCATGTTGGCGCATCCCGGCTTCAGCATCGTTTGCAACGGAACCACCCAGGGCATGATGATCGTGGACACCACAACGCATCGTTGCCGGGTTGAGAGCCAAAAAGGAAAGGACTTGGTTTATGTCGAATATGTTGAAAACGCGCCGTGGAACCGCCCCGAGCTCGCCGATCCGCCGCTCTATCGCGGTATCGGCAGCATTTTGATCAGGGCTGCTATCGCACTCAGTATCGAGGAGGAGTTTAAGGGAAGGATTGGCTTACACGCTTTACCGCAGTCGAATGGCTTCTATGCCAACACCTGCGGCATGACCGATCTTGGCATCGACGCAAGCTATCATGGTTTGCGCTATTTTGAGATGACGCCGGAGCAAGCCGAATCCTTCATTGCCAAAGGAAATTAGCCATGAAGATCGAGATCTCCAAGGATTGGTGTCTCAGGATGGCATCGCTAGAAGGTGACACCGAAATTGGTGCCGGCGTCACCGCCGCTGATCCGCTTTTTGATGGTGAGGCAGAAACGCAGAATATTGGCGAAGATGAGCCAAGCATTGCTTTTGGTCGCTTTGTCCGTCTCATGCGGCGCGACAAAGGTTTGACGCTTGAGGAACTTGCCGAGCAAGCCGACATCGACGTCGCCGAACTCGTAGAGATTGAGGACGATGTTCGTCACAAGGCTGAATTGCGGTCCGTTTATCAGCTGGCCAATTATTTTCAGGTTCCGCGTGGGAACCTGATGCAGGTGGCCGGTCTGACGACACCCAAGAATGACAACCTCATTCAAGAAGCCGTTCGATTTGCTGCGCGATCTGAGCCTGTGGCAGCACTTAGCCAGGCTGAACGTGCTGCATTGGAGGCGTTCGTCACGGTTTTGAGCGAACGGGACTGAACGTCAAGGAGCAGGTGGTTGAGCAGAAATCGACTTCTATCTGAGAGAACCGCACATGATATCGATGCCCGCGTCGAACGGG
>MEGD01000052.1 GCA_001725355.1 Novosphingobium sp. SCN 66-18 | reverse complement strand
CGGTCGAGGATGCCCCACGACAGCCGCCATTGGTTAAGATGTGTCGCGGCAGGCGGCTACGCGCATTTCCTGACTGAAAGATGCCCTTCCGGACACGCCGACATTGCGGACGTGGATTGCTCAGTGCGCAGGGGCTCGCTTGTAATCCTCCGACACGAAACTTCGCTGAAGTGAACTGCGATCGAACATGTCGCGAGCAGGTAGTTCCCTTTCGAGTTTTACGGCTTTCATGGATAGCAAGGTGTGTCCGTCGGTGCGATTCTCCGAGTAAGTTGCCGCTAGCAACACACCATCGCCCGACACATCATATTGACGGATGTTTTGACTGTCGGCGACGCGGACTCGTTGAAGTTTACCGAAGGCAGATCGGACAGTGCCGAGCGACTCGATTTGGGTGATAGCAAAGTTGGTATTAATCCCACAGGCAGCGTTGGCCACCTGCGGCCCTTCCATGACCTCACCAGATACAATGTTGAGGACGGTGCCCGTTTTCGCGCGACAATCAGCGATGACGCGATCTTTGGGGGTTTCCACCCGATGCATGTTGCCGGAATGGAACTCAGCGGACCACTCCTCGACAGGTTCTTTGTTTGGGAGCGTTATGCGATTCCAATAGTAGGCCGAGTAGGTGGATGACGTTGATTTCGTCTTTTCGAGGACAGCGCTAGCTTCTTGCGATCGACCCAGCGACTCCGCAGCTATTGCCATCGAAAAGGGCAGAGTCGCCAGCATGAGGCATCCCATTCCGAACGAGTGCAGCATGATCCCTCCAAGACGGCTGACGCCGAAGCTAACGACTCAAAGGGTTCGGTCGATGGCTGCTTTCCCCCGCATTGCCGCCGATCGGCAATGCATACGGCAGCACTGTCAGCCGCCGTTCGTCGCCTATCCCCAGAAAATGAATGAAGGAGCGGTTTCGTGGTCGGCCACCAGGCCCTGCGACGTCTCCTTTGTCGGCGGGCGGCGCCTATGTTCGCATGACTCCGGTCACGACACGCATCCTATGGCCGCAAGCGTGATTCTGACCGCTTGGGCAAGCGGTGTATACGGTTCGGCGCCGAGCGTGGCGACCAGGCGGCGGTTGTCGAGCCGGACCGGCTGCTGCCAGAGATAGCGCATATCCATCAGTTCGCGCGGGGTTACCGCGAAGCGACCGGCAAGGCGTACCAACCACCACGGGAAAGGAGCCACGCGGACCCGCGGCGCACCCAGTGCCTGCACGATCGCCTCGATCATCGCGGTGCCGGTCGCGTCCCAGTGGCCATCCATATGGAAAGTTTCGAACCCTTGCGTCGCCTCGCGCTCGGCAAGGCGGACCATGGTTTCGGCAACATCGGGCAAATAGGCCCATTGATGGCCAATGCCGCGCTCGCCGGGGTTGCGGATGACAGTCGGCCGCGCGCCCGGCTTGACCAGTCCCTGGGCGAACCAGTTGTTGGCGGCACCGGGACCGAAGAAATCGCCTGCCCGCACGATCAGTGAACGGATGTCTCCCGAGTGGGAGGCAGCATGAAGCCGTTGCTCCATCTCCACCCGGATCGCCCCCTTGCGCGTGAGCGGGTGCTGTGGCGCGGCTTCGTCGATCAGCGGAAAGCTGTCGGGGCCGTAATTGTACACGGTGCCCGGCAGCAGCACCCGTGCTCCCCCGGCGCGCGCTGCGGCGATGGTGTTGTCCAGCATGGGCAGAACCAGCTTGTCCCAATCGCGATAGCCCGGCGGGTTGACCGCGTGCACGATCAGTTGTGCGCCGATCGCCGCGGCGGCGACGGCGGCGCCATCCATCGCGTCACCCGGCACGGGCGTCACCCGGGCGGGCAGCCGCGCGACGCTCTGCGCCCGGACAAGGGCGCGCACGCTCCATCCGCTCTCCGCCAGCCGCCGCGCCGCCGCGCCGCCAATTCCACCTGTCGCACCCAGAACCAGGGCAATCCGTTCCATCTTGGCCTCCTTGCATGAGGCGGTCTTCATCGCGGAATCAGATGTTCAATGAAATTGACTGAATATGGTGATCCATTATACGAAAATAGATGAATACCGAGCCAAGCTGGGATTTATACCGCACCTTCGCCGCCGTGCTGCGGGAAGGCTCGTTATCGGCCGCAGCGCGCGTGCTCGGCCTGACCCAGCCCAGCGTCGCCCGCCATGTCGAGGCGCTCGAACAGGCGGTCGGCGGCACGCTGTTCCTGCGTTCGCAACGGGGCCTGTCGCCCACCGATCGGGCGCTGACCCTGCAGCCCTATGCCGAGGACATGCTGGCCACTGCGGCGGCATTGCTGCGCACAGCCTCCGCCGATCGGGGAGCGGTTGCGGGAACGGTGCGCATCACGGCAAGCGATGTGGTCGCCACCGAACATTTGCCCCCGGTGCTTGCCGCCATGCGCCGGCGCTATCCCGGTCTCTCGATGGAACTGGTGGCGAGCGACACGATCGACGACCTGCTGCAGCGGCGGGCCGACATCGCGATCCGGATGGTCGAGCCAACCCAGCAGGCGCTGGTCGCGCGCAAGCTGGGCGTGCTGCCGCTGGGCCTTTATGCCCACCGCGATTATCTCGCCCTGCGGGGCATCCCCGGTTCGATCGCCGCGCTTGCCGAACACGATCTGATCGGCGTGGACAGCAACGGCAGCTTTGCACGCGCGGTGCTCGGCGCGCTGCCCGGCCTCGCCCATGCGGATTTCGCGCTGCGGGTGGACAACACCGTCGTCCAACTGGCTGCGATCCGCGCGGGCTTCGGCATCGGCATCTGCCAGGAGGTGCTCGCCGCGCGCGATGCCACGCTCGAACGCGTCCTGCCGGATGCGTTTGCTTTCGACTTGCCGCTCTGGATCGTCATGCACGAGGACTTGCGAAGCAACGCGCGATACCGCGCGGTCTTTGACGCCCTGGTCGAAGGGCTGGAGCCTGCCGTGACCATGCCAGTGGCTTCGCGACCTTAGGCAGTCTGATATGATCGACTAACTTTGCTCATTGCGGCACCGAAAGGTCATGAACTTATGACGGCTTCGGGCGAACCTTTCCTTCGCTGCAAACAGCGGCTCTGCGGCGGGAATGGTCATGGTCAGTGGATTGCGCTGGCAAGCGAACAATCGCAGCGTTTCGTCGTTCAAGGATCGACAGACGGTGCTGAGGGGTCATACACACGCGCTCAGTTCTTGCGACGGATGGAGCGAATGAGCGTTGCGATCGCAGTGATGAGCGCCCCAACGGCCGTTAGGACCGCAGGATCAAGATGTGACATGGAGAACCTCCGATTCGGTGAGGCGATCCATATGTTCACATAATGTTCTTAGTGGGAAAGCGTTTTCGCCCGCTCGCGTACTAGAACGAATGAGCGCTTTGCCGTGTTGGCCACATGCCGCGCCCATAGAGTTGGCGGGGCGGTAACGATCGCCTTGGCGCGGGGAAGCCGAGAAGCCGGCGCTGCAGCGACCAATCCATCGGCAAATTGGCTTTCAACAGAATGTCGCGCGTCAACATCTCGGGCTGCGTGCCATTGAGGATCGCTGTCACGATGTCCGGCGCCAGGTAATTGAGCCGAACGAGACGAGAGAGATGAGCTGGTCGGCATTTGAGCTCGAGCGCGATGTGCTCGATCGGTCGCTCCTGGTGTTCCTCTATCAGGCGCTGCGCTATACGCGCGCGTTGCACGAGCCCAATCAGCTTCCTGTTGGGTCTCGCGGAACTATCAGTGCTTCGTGGGGCAAGGTGCAGCACCGGCCATCGCTCGGCCGAGATAGCGCAGACCGGCACTTCGATCACATGCCGGGTATCGCTGCAGGGCCAGTCGGCTGGCCGTCCCCGAAAGGTCGCTTTCCCATCCCATTGCAGCAGCCGGCGCAGTTCGATGGAACGGAAAGCAATCGAAAGACTTTGCTCCCCGATCTCGACGCGAAGCACCAGTGCCAGGAACAATTCCTCGAGTTGCTCGGCGGGAGTGGTTGCCAGGTGCTCGGCCGCGGCCTGACCGCGAATGGCAAGCTTGTCGAGTTCCTCGCCGAAGAGGCCGAGACCCTTGAGCGCGCCTCGCAGCCTTCCACGATCGGCAAGGAACTCCGCCACGGAGGCCACTATCAGTCGTTCAAGGTTTTCGGCGTTGCTGCGATAGGCGCGGCGGAATTCGATTTGCGACCAGGCGGCGTTGCTCGAAGCATAGCAGTAGTATGGCTTGCCCCGGTGCCAGTCGACCTCGAGATACATGTGGCGGCCAAGATCATCCCAGAGCAGCCCGGCGAGAAAATGATGTGTCTGCTTGGCGTGCGGCGGGCGCTTGGCCCTTGACGCGCTCAACACCCGCGCCGCCTCCCAGGTTTCCCTGGAGATGATGCGCGCATGCTGGCCATCGTAGGTTTGGTCGTGCCCCTGGATTTCGCCAACATAGATGGGATTGCGAATGATGCTGTGCACGGTTCCTGCGCTTAGAGGCGTTCCACCTCTCTCGATGCCGCGCTTGGAATACTTGACCGCGCTTCGTAACCCAGAATCCCTGACCGCGTTCATGACAGCCGTGTAACGCCGCGTACGCAGAAACTCGCTGAAGATGAAGCGAACAATCTCTGCTTCTTCATCAACGATACGGAGTCCATCGGCGGAATAGTCATATCCGAACGGCGGCATTCCGCCGTGGATCAGCCCGTGCCGCTTACGGGTTCGAATGCTGTCGCGCACCCGCTCCGCAAACAGCTCCCGCTCGAACTGCGAGAATGTCAGCAGGACATTGAGGATCATTCGCTCCATGCTGTCGGAGGTGTCGAACGCTTGTGACACCGACACCAGCGCGATGTTCTGTCGGTCGAAGATCTCAACCAACCTTACAAAATCGAGCAGGCTCCTGGTCAAGCGATCGATCTTGTAGACGACGACCGTATCCACCTCGCCTGCTTCGATGTCCTTCATCAGGCTTGCGAGCGCCGGGCGTTCGAGTCCGCTTCCCGAATGGCCACCGTCGTCGTAGCGACGCGGCAATTCGATCCAGCCCTTATATCGCTGGCTGGTGACATAGCCCGAACAGATTTCACGCTGCGTAACGAGCGAATTGGCTTCGCTTTCGAGTCGTTGGTTCGTGCTCTTGCGTGTGTAGATGGCGCAGCGCTTTAGAGGCATGGCGGGGTCACCAAGCATCGACAGTCTCCGATGGATTGTTCCCGATGAACGATCATACCGCGTTTGCACGAACCGTGCCGACAAATGCGATCGGTCGCGCGTACGCGTATGCGGCCGGCGTTTCCCTGGGTGTTTATTCCCGTGGCGCGCGAGGCCGGACCGCATCCAAGCTAGGCTCTCCTCCGCGAACCAGCGGCAACATTCGAGTTTGCGCACATGATCAAGATGAAGGCGGTGACGGGAAGCTGAAGCACCGTTCGACGTCATTCTCAAGACCGCGACTGACGGTGTGGGAGCGCCAAACATTCGCATTTGACGATCTGATATTCGATCTTGCGGCGCGTTTACCCATTTCTATCGGGGAGGGGAGGGAGGTGAAGGGAGGTGGGTCAATATTGGCAAGCCTGCTCCCTTGGGCCGGGCCGTCTGTGTCGGGCGATTTCCAGCCCGAGCAACACGGCCTGACCGGAGAATCCCTATGACACTGCTCCGCAAAATTCTCGCGATTACGTTGCAACGCTTCGATAATCGCTCGCGCAAACCTCGTCACCGAGGCCTTGCGCCTCAGGTTCCCATTGATCATGTCAATGGCATTGGGATGGTCGCGCACAGTGCTGTCCAGAGTGACGATGAACTCAGATCCAGGCTGGAAGCTCTGTCGGCGCGGCAGCGCTCGGTCTTTCTTGCCTTCACCTTTGATCGCATGACGGACGCGGAGGTCGCACTCTATCATGGGATTTCTCGGCGGGCCGTAAGGCGCGCGCTGTATGAGGCCGTGAGTATCATCGACCGCGGTACCATCCCTGAACGCCGGTCGTGGGCACCTGTACTAGCGCTGCGTTGTCTGGCTTCCGGCCACGCCCGAGCTCTCATGGATACGGTCAAGAACCTGGCCAATCATGGCTGAAGTCGCGCTGGCAAGCTGCACACGGGTACGGCGTCGGTCCGCTTGAGCGCCCATGCGATGGACAAGGCCTTCGCGGATCATTTCGTCGAGCTTGCGATGCGCTGTGGAAGGCGGGATCGACAAGGCGTTGCAGACTTCCCAGATATGGGATGCCCGGCCGTCAAGATCCGCGAGAAAAAGATCGAGGGCCATGATGCGGCAAGCGTTGCCCTGGAAACGGCGGCCCATGATCCGCTCAATGACCTTCTCTTCGCTCATCAAGCGGCGACAGGTCTCCAGCCGCCGCTGCGAGATGCAAAGCTCGGTTTCTGGGAGATGGTTCATCGCTAAATCTCCGCAATTTGGCCGCGCCAAAGAGCGCGTGGCGTGAGCCCGCAGGGCATAGAACATTCGGTGCCCAGGCGGCTTGGTTCGCGTTCAGCCCGAGGTATCCACCGCTGCGCGCCACGCCTTCCAGGCACTGTCCCGCCCGTAGAAATGAAGACGCCGCTGATGCCTGCACGCCCCCGCCACCAGCGCTGCCAGCATCGGATAGGACCAAAGTGCAACCGCATTGAGATACGAGATCGGCATGACGTCAGACGCGAACAATCGCATCCCATGCGCAATCACCGCATCCAGCTGAAGACCGGCCAGAAACAGTGGCCACCAACGCGTGCTGCGTACGGAAATCCACCAAAGCACCACAAACAGCGAGCAATCGACGGCAAGAAGGCCGAATTCCTCACGGTGGAACCGAGTTGGCTGCTCCGAGACAGCTAGGACGGACAGAAGGTCACCTGCCAGCAGGAGAATACCCGTTATGCGCTCGGGCAAACCGCCGCGTAGAAAAGCGTAGGCGCAACTCAGTAGTAAAAATATGTCGAAGAGGAATTGCCGTGTCATGCACCTACGCCGTCATCACGTCAGACTCGAGAAAGCCCGCGAGATCAGGATGCTACGCGCAAATGCTCTGGCGATTGTAATCCGGCTTTGGTGGGCGGCTTGATCGAGTCGCCAAAGTTAAGGGCCCGCAGGCCGATTTCGTCGCTCGCTTCCTTCAGGTGCCGGTGGGTGTCCACGATCCGCTGACGGGCCTCGGCCAGGCAGATCAGCGCATGTGTGCTGGCCTCGAAGGCGTCCTGGCCGATCATCGCGGACATGCCGCCATCGAGGCGCGCCATAGGCATGATCGCATTCAGTTCGGCGGTTCGGCTAGCCGCCACGTCGATGGCACGCTCCGCCGCGAACAGGCAGGATGCAACGGATTTGGCAAGTTCGATTCTCTTGGCATGCATGGTTTCATCCACGTTCCTTGCGACGGAACGCGGCCCCCTTTTGGATTGGATGACGCAGCCGTTCAATGACCCGCCGCAAGGCGATCAAGCACGAAGTAAAGCGACAGGACGGCCCCGGCAGTTAAGGCACCGACGGCAGCAATCGATACGATTGCGAGCGATGTCGACAAGGGTTTCAGGTCATTTCTGGAACTCCCGCTGAAGTAGGACGGCGCCCGGGGCGGGGGATGCGGAAAAGGCGATCGGTTCTCGATGTCCTTCAGGTCCGCACTCCCGTCCGATCCAACGTCCGGAGATTGAGTGGGCCTATTGGAAGTCAATGCTGCTCCATCCGCCAGAGGCATTGTTTGGGCGCCCGTTTTGGGTGGGGGCTTCTGGAGGACGTCCGGAACCTCACCCGAGGTTCTGGAACCTTCGTGGAGGAAGAGCCGCCGTGCCAGTTCGCGTCGCGTTATGCCGCCGCACTTTGCGCGTGCACCGTTGATCACCTTGTCCACGCGATCGGGCCTGATCCCTTCCATCGCGGCGATCTGCTTGGAGCTGTAACCTTGATGCGCGAGGAGCAAATAGGATCGCTCCCTACCGGTCAGAAGATGAAAGGGAAGGTTCATGGTGTCGGTCTCAACGACGGCTTTCCCACTGCTCCGCAAGAGCATCGCCGCTGCAAGCAATCATCCGCCCCTTGCGCATCTCCGATCTATACCTCCTTGCTCCCGGCCGCTGTGATCCGGGCGCATCCTATCGAAGGTATGCCGATGAATTGCTTTTCGCATTAACGTTTTGCATAAACAACCATTATCGCTCCATTTTCTCAAGGTGTGAATGGAGACGTCCCCGCAGCCCGGTTTTGGCAGCCACATGCCCGTTTCACCGCTCGGGGGTGCTCGCTGCGTTGGAAGGCCACGCGGGCAACCAATTTCTGGGACACCCTCATGGCCAAGCTCGCCAGCAGATATAATCCGGAACTCGAGGGCATCGGTGCCGGTATCGTCAAGCGCCTGGGCGGCGTCTGGAAGCCCGGAGGCGCTATGTGCCTCTGCCCGGCTCATCCCGATCGCAGCCCCAGTCTTTCGGTCCGCGTCGGTGACCACGCACTGGTCTTCAAATGCTTTGCGGGCTGCGACAACCGCGACGTCATCCACGAGATCCTTCGTCTCGACGAGAACGCGCTGCAGAACGTCGAGCAACCGTCCGTGCCGTCTTCCGCGATACCGACGGATAGCTGGCGACGGCGGCAGGCCTTGCGCATCTGGGATGAGGCGAGACCGATCACCGGCACACCCGCCGAGATCTATCTGCGGCGTCGGCGTATCGCCGTGGTTCCGCGCGTTCTGCGCTTCCACTCTAGAACACCGCTCGGGAGTGGCGGTGAGGTCGATTTCAGACCTGCCATGATCGCGGCTCTCCACGATGGGGGTCTTCATGATGAAGGCCGCTTCATGGCAATCCAGCGGACCTTCTTTGATCGGGACGATGCGCGGCGCGCCCGGGATCTCGTCGATCCACGGATGACCCTCGGCCGACCGGAACACGCCGCCGTCATGCTCGCGGCGGCAACGTCCGTCCTGGGCCTCGCCGAGGGCGTCGAGACTGCACTCTCCGCGATGATCCTCTTCGGCATTCCCGTCTGGGCGACGCTTGGGAGCGAGCGCCTGCACCAGATCGCGCTTCCCCGTCGCGTAAGCCGGCTCGTCCTCTTCCCCGACAATGACGTCGCAGGTGAGATCGGCGCGGCCAATGCGATCGAAGCCTATGCGATGGCCGGTCGGACCATCGATGTCGAGTTCCCACCCTCGGGCTTCAAGGACTGGAACGACGTGCTTCGGCTTGGAGGGGAGGGAGTGGGGGAGTGGTGGCGGCAAGTGGCCTGATGGTCAGGCTGTTCCCGCCAGGAGACTATCCCCATGACCCAACTTCCTATCCTCGTGCCCGCGGCGAACCTCACCAAATCGCCAAGCAACGTCCGCACCGTCGGCGATGGGGTGGCCGACGCCCAGCTCGAGGCGAATATCGCCGCGAAGGGCGTGCGCCAGAACCTCATCGGCGTGCCCGTTTCGCGCAAGAAGGGGCATTACCGCATCATCGCGGGCGGCCGCCGCCTCGATGCCGTTCATCGTCTGATCGAGAAGGGCGTGTTCGACGCCGACTATCCGCTCGCGGTGCTGGTCCTGGGCAATGCCAAGGACGCGATCGAGACCAGCCTCGAGGAGAATTTCTTCAATCTCACCATGAATCCGGCCGACACCTGCCGGGCCTTCCAGGACATCATCGAGAGCGAAGGCAAGACGCCCGAGGACGTGGCCAAGCGCTTCGGTCTCACCGAGCGTTTCGTCCGCAGCCGGCTTCGCCTCGCGGATCTCGCCGATCCGATCTTCGAGGCACTGCGCAACGGCGAGATCACGCTCAACGTGGCCGTAGCCTATGCCAGCAACAGCGACCACGCGCGGCAGGCGGAAGTCTTCGAACTGCTCAAGGACGGCTATTACCGGACCAACGTCAATGAGATCAAACGGCAGCTCGCCGAGGACACCTATGTCGGCAGCGACCCCAAGGCGCTGCTGGTCGGACGCGACGCTTATATCGAGGCCGGCGGTCGGGTCGATCTCGACCTCTTCTCCGACTCGGCCACCGAGCGCTGGATCGACGGTCACCTTCTCAATCGTCTTGTTGCCGACAAGCTCGCTGTCGCCGCCGAACAGCTGCGCGAACGCGAGGGGCTGGCGGAAGTGCGGATCATTCCCGCGACGCATGTCACCTACAACGACACCTGGGATCTGCGCCCGCTCAAGGGCGAAACGCCTGAGCTGACCGCCGAGCAGCAGACGCGCCTTGAGCAGCTCGAGGTTGAGATCGAGGCGGCCAACGAGGCCTGGGACGAGGCCGACGAAGAGGGGCAGGCCGATCTGGCGAACCGTGTTGAGCTGCTCGAAGCGGAATATCGCTCGATCGAGAATCGGACGCCGATCCTGACCGAGGAGCAAAAGGCCGGGGCGCTTGCCTATGTCGTCATTGGTCATGATGGAGAACCCCGCCTCCACGAGCAGCTCTACATCGCGCCGATCAACGAAGACGCCGACGAAGAAAGCGTCGAGGAAGGCGGGGATGACGACGCGGTCGAGGCCGAAGTGATCACTGCCGCGGGCAAGCCCGTCTACAGCCAGCGCCTGTCTCAGGAACTGGCCGAGATGAAGAGTGAGTTGCTGCGCGTCCATATCGCCAGCGATCCGCGCTTCGCGCTGGACCTGGGCACGTTCTGGATGGTCGACAAGGCGACCCGGCATTCGGGCGCCTATGACCTCGCAACGGAGCTCAAGGCCGACAAGCCCTGGTCGCCCCTTACCGGCTACCAGAGCGGAACGCTGGCTGCCGAGGAATGGGGCAAAATCGACGAAGCGCTCAACCGCAGCTGGACCGAGGCGGGCGACACCTGTCAGCGCTACGACGCCTTCTGCGCGCTTCCCGACGAGGCGCGCGCGGCTTGGCTCGCCTGGGCGGTTGCCCGAACGCTGCATGCGGTCACCGCGGACAGCAAGGCGGTCACCTTCATCAATCACCTGGGCACCAAGCTCGACATCGACGTCGCGGCCTGGTGGCGCCCGACCACGAACAACTATTTCGATCGCCTGAGCAGCAAGGCCGCGATCCTCGCCCATCTCGACGAGATCGGCGGCAAGGAACTGTCGAGCCGCTACGGCGCATCGAAGAAGCATGATCTCGCGACCTCGGCCGAGAAGATCTTCGCCGGAACCGTTCCGATCGAAGCGGAGATCCGGGATGCGGCACTCGCCTGGGTGCCGGATGTCATGCGCTACGCCACGGCGCCGATCGAGGCCGACGACGCCGAGCCGTTGGCGGTGAACGACGAGCACGGCGATGCGACCGGCGACGAGCTGCCCCAGGCAGCCTGATCGTCGGCAATGGTTCCGGGGTCGTGGCCAAGCGCCGCGGCCCCGGCCTCTTACGGATCGCCTGTTCCGACCTCTCCCCAGTCAGGAGCCAGCTCGTGGCCGACATCACCCAGCTTCCCGTCATGACCGCGCGCGATGCCGAGGCTATCGGTTTTGCCCGCTTCAATGACGTGCCGACCCTGCCGATCGACATCCCCGACGGCAATTTCACAATCAGCGCCCGCACCAGTGACGGGCGGCGGATTACCTTCTTCTTCGGCGAATATCGGCGTGGCGTGCCGCCGAGCTTTGTCGATATCCAATATCACGACAGTGGCTCGATCATCCCCAATGCAAATGGCGGAACGTCGCCCACCTTCGACATGCTGACCATCGGTCGCGGCGGAAGCCATGCCTATGACAGCCGGCAACAGGCGGCCGAACAGAAACCGTCGATCGCGGTCGTCCTTCTGGAACCGGCGTAGGCAGCTACAGCCTGTTTCCCCGTCTTTGCCTCCACTCTCCAAGGGCCTGGCCTCGCGCCACGGCCCTTTTCTTCTGCCGCAGCCCGGATGGGAGGGAAGGGGGAGCGGGCTGGCGGGCCGAGATGGTCCAGATCCAACCCGGAGTTTGACCCTATGTCCCAACCTCTGCTTGCGCTCGTCCCTCCCCACGAGCCCGAAACCACTAAGGCGGCTCACCTGTTCGCGGTGGCAACCCGGATCGCCGATTTGCTTGGGCGCGGCCAATCGGTGCGGCGCCAGGACCTCACACGGTTCATGGGCCAAGCCTTTGCCGCTTCCGACGCAAGCGGCGCCTGGTCGATGCGCGACGCCTATGACGCGCTCGAAGCGTCCCAGGTTCTTCTGCTCAAAGCGAACAGCGAACCATCCCCCTTCGTTCTGTCCGGCGAGAACGCGTTCGGCTCGCTCGCACGCTTCGAGCGTGCGCTGCCCACCCAGACCTATCGCAGCGAGCACCAGGTCGAACTGCAGCAGTTCAGCACGCCGATCTCGCTGGCCTGGCTCGCGGCACAGGCGGCGCGGATCACCAGCGAAGACCTCGTACTCGAACCCTCCGCCGGGACCGGCATGCTTGCAGTCTACGCTACGCGCGCCGACGCGGCAGTCACCCTCAATGAGCGCGATCCCGACCGGGCTGCTCTCCTCTTCAAACTGCTGGGCCAGCCCGTGACCACGCACGATGCGGAGTTCATCCACGATCTCCTGCCCCCCGTCGTTGCCCCGACCGTCGTGCTGATGAACCCGCCCTTCAGCCGCAGCGTGGGGCGTGGCAGGGATCGCTTTGCCGGTGCGCGTCACCTGCGCTCGGCTCTTCTGCGCCTGGCGCCCGGTGGACGCTGCGTCGCCATCATGCCGCCGAGTTTCGCCGCCGACGCCACGGCCGCCTCCGGTTACGCGATGGTGTGCGAGACCGTGCAACCGCGCGCCGAGATCACCATCCTTGGGCATCCCTATGCCAAGCACGGCACCAGCATCGCGGTTCGCCTGCTGGTCTTCGACAAGGGCTGGTCGGGCACGACCGAGCGCCATACAGCGCAGACTATCGAAGACGCCGAGCCGATTGTTCGCGCTTTGCCGGCCCGGCTTGGCCCGTCCGAGCCGCAGCCTACCGCGCCTGCTGCTGTTTCTCTGCGGCCCCGCAGGCCGGCGCCGTCCGACACCTCGATCTTCGGCGAGATCGGCAAGCGGATCCTCACCACGCCTGCCCGGATCGCCGCGGACACCAGCGCTCGGGCGCTCGTCTATGCGGTTCGGGAGATCCCGCTTCCCGCCGGGGACCCGGTCGGCCACTATGCTCCATGGCGTCTGGCCAGGATCGCGATTGAGGGGGCCAAGGCGCATCCCGATCAGCTCGTCGAATCTCTTGCCATGGCTTCGGTTCTGCCTCCGGCGCCGAGCTACCGCCCGATGCTGCAGCCCCAGGCGGTCGCCGCCCTGTCCGATGCCCAGCTTGAAACCATCATCCATGCCGGCGAGGCGTGCGAGCGCGACCTCAAGGGCACCTTCGCGCCCAACCCGGCCGGTGACCAGCTGCGCGAGGATGCCGAAGGGGCTGTCTATCGCGCCGGCTTCTTCATCGCGGACGGGACCGGCGTCGGCAAAGGCCGGGAAGGGGCGGGCATCATCCTCGACCAATGGAATAGAGGACGGCGTCGGGCCATCTGGATTTCCCGCAGCTCGGCCCTCATCGAAGATGCCCGGCGTGACTGGAGCGCGCTCGGCGGCCTGCCCATCGATATCCAGCCGCTCGACGCCTTCCCGCTGGGTGAGGCCGTCAGCATGGACAGCGGCATCCTCTTTCTCACCTACGCGACCCTGCGTTCGCAACGCCACGACCGGGCGTCGCGCCTTCAGCAGCTGCTCGACTGGGCGGGTGCCGATTTCGAGGGGGTGATCCTGCTCGACGAATCCCATGCGCTCGGCAACGCCGCGGGCACCGAGACCGACTTCGGCGTGGCAAAGGGCTCCGAGCAGGGATTGGCCGGTGTCCGCCTGCAGAATGCATTGCCACGATCCCGGGTTATCTATGTCTCGGCAACGGGCGCCACCAAGCCCGAAAACCTGAGCTATACGGCGCGGCTAGGCCTGTGGGGTCCGGGCACCGCGTTTCAGGACCGCGATGCATTCCTCGCTGCGATGGAAGAAGGCGGCATCGCGGCGATGGAGATCGTGGCGCGCGATACCAAGGCGATGGGCCTCTATACCGCTCGCGCCCTCAGCTTCGCCGGCGTCGAATATGACCCGCTCGAGCATAAGCTCACCCCCGACCAGATAGCGATCTACGATGCCTATGCCGATGCATGGGCCGTGATCCATGCGGGCGTCGCCGCCGCGCTCGAGGCCGCCAATATCGTCGATCCCGCGTCCGGCCGCACGCTCAATGCCATGGCCAAGGGTTCGGCGCTCAGCCGGTTCGAGAGCTCCAAGCAGCGCTTCTGGTCCGCCCTCCTGATCTCGATGAAGATGCCGACCGTCTTCCAGGCCATCGAGACGGAGATCGCCGCCGGCAATGTCGCCGTGGTGCAGCTGGTCAGCACGTCCGAGGCGATCCTCGACCGGCGCCTTGCCGAACTCTCGCCCGAAGAACGGGCCCATCTGGATTTGGAGCTTTCTCCCCGCGCCACGATGATCGATTACCTCAAGAGCGCCTTCCCGACCCAACAGATGCGCGTGTTCGCGACCAGCGACGGCTCCCTGCGGTCGGAGCCCATGCGCGACGAGGACGGAAACATGGTCCAGTGCGCCGAAGCCATCGCCAGGCGCGACGCTTTGATCGAGGAGCTCTGCGCGATGCCGCCGGTTCCTGCTGCCCTCGACGCGCTGATCGCCCATTTCGGCACGGCGAAGGTCGCCGAAGTGACCGGACGCTCACGTCGCATCGTCATTGGCAATGATGGTTGCCAAAAGCTCGAACGACGTGGAGCACGCGCCAATCTCGCCGAGACACAGGCTTTCATGGATGGGCAAAAGCCGATCCTGGTTTTCTCGGACGCTGGCGGCACCGGACGATCCTATCATGCCGACCTCGGGTGTCGGACGGCTGACAAGCGACGCATCCACTTCCTGCTGGAGCCGGGCGGGCGCGCCGATGTAGCGATCCAGGGCCTGGGGCGCACGCATCGCACCAACCAGAGCGTGCCGCCGGTGTTCCGCCCCGTGACGACGGACTGCAAGGGCGAGCGCCGCTTCATCTCGACGATCGCGCGCCGCCTCGACAGCCTCGGAGCCTTGACGCGCGGCCAGCGCCAGACCGGCGGCCAGAACATGTTCGATCCGGCGGACAATCTGGAGAGCGACTACGCACGCGAAGCGCTCACCCAGTGGTACCATCTGCTGCACGGCAAGAAGCTTGCGAGCGTCACGCTGGCCGAATTCCAGGCGATGACCGGGCTCAAGCTCATCGATGACGACGGCACGCTGCTCGACAAGCTCCCGCCGATCCAGCGTTGGCTCAATCGGATCCTGGCGCTGCGGATCGCCACGCAGAACGCGATCTTCGGCGAATATATGGGTTTGATCCAGGCACGCGTCGACGCCGCGCGCGAAGCCGGAACGCTCGATGTGGGCGTGGAAACGATCCGCGCCGAACAGGTGATTGTGCGATCCGAACAGACACTTCGCACCGATCCGGTGACGGGTGCCGAGACCAAACTGCTGCGGCTCGAACTCCATCTGCGTCCTCGCGTCATGCACTGGAAGCGGCTGATGAAGATCTGGGAGGGCACGAGCGAGACCGCCTATCTCTATAACAGCCGGTCGAAGCGCGTGGCGCTCAAGGTGCCGTCCTGGTCGATCACCGACGAGGAAGGCCGGATCATTTCGATGTGCCAGCTTGTCCGCCCCACCGGCGCAACCCGCATGCAGGAGATCGCGATGTGGGCGAGCCTTTGGAAGGACATCGATCGCGATCAATTTCAAAAGCTCTGGGAAGCAGAGGCGAGCGAGGCCGAGGCGAAGGTCGAAATCGAGACCGTCAATGTCGCGACCGGCCTTCTGCTGCCCGTCTGGCACCGGCTTCCGCAGGACGACGTCCGCGTCTGGCGGATCGATGACGGCGAGGGCGTCTCGATCCTCGGCCGGCTGATCCCGGCAGAGGCCATGGCGGACCTGCAGTCGGCGTTCGGTCTCGATGGGACGGTCGATCTCACGGCCACTGAAATGATCGCGGCCGCACAGAAGGGATCGGGCATCGCCATACCAGGCCTTGGTGGCGCGATGCTGGCGATGGCGCTGGTCAACGGCACGCGCCGCCTCGAAATCCGCAACTGTCGGCCTGAGGATCGCGAGCGGCTGAAGGCACGCGGCGTGTTCAGCGAGGTCATTCAGTACAGGACCCGGCTATTCGTGCCGTTGGACCGGTCGAACGAGGTGGTCGAAGCAATTGTCGCGATGACCCGGATTTGATTTGTGCCCCCATTGGGCCGTCAGCATTGGAGAGCGGTCCGGGACCCTCAGAGCCCCGGACCATCTCAATCATTCGGCAGGCGCTGCCGCTTCCGGCGCAACCTCGCCTGAAGCCGAAGTCAGGGCGGGAGCTTTCCGTGTTCTGCTCCGCTTGGCCTTCGGCGTGGCATCGGCACTCGCCGCGGGAACCTTGGCGACATTGGCCTTCGGAGCTTTGGCTGCCTTCGAAGTCTTGGTGCTCTTGGTCACTTTCGCAGCCTTGGGAGCCGTGCTCTTCGATGCCTTGGCTGCGGGCTTCGGCTCGGCAGTCACCGCCTTGGTGCGAGAACGACGTGCCGGCTCGGGCTTGACCGGTATAGCTGCAGCATCGACCGGCTTGGCTGTCTCGGTGATCGGCGTCGCCGGTACTTCCTCAGCCACCGGCGCCGCAGCGCTCTTGCGCTTGCCACCGAGGCCGAACTTCTGCGCAACCTCGCGGCGTGCCGCTGAATAGCTTGGCGCCACCAGAGGATAATCGGCCGGCAGACCATATCGGGCGCGATATTCGGCGGGCGTCAGTCCGTGTGTCGAGAGATGACGCTTGAGGGCCTTGTAGGGCTTGCCATCGATCAGGCTCAGTATCTGATCGGGCGAAGCCAGACTTTCCTCAATCGAGACGGCCGGCTTGTAGTCCGGTGCGGCGGCCGGCGGTTCAGGAGCGACGGGCTCGACCTCTGGTGTCGGCGTTGTAGAAGAAGGTTCTGCGGCCGATATTCCCACCGCCGCCGTCGGCGCATCGCCAAGCAGAGCCCGCCGAGTACCTTCGACGAGGGCCGGCAACTCGCTGTTCGGCACGGTATTGTTCGCGAAATAGGCACTGAGCAACGTCACGGTCAAAGACATGACGCCCGCATCTTCGGACTCGGCCATGCAATATCCTTCTTCTGGCTGGGACTTACGGTCTTGGAGCAGGCTCACTTGCGTAAGCGTAATTGAATTGGTGCCGTCATTTCAGGCCCGAGTCAAAGTGGAGGGGAGGAGGGCTTCCATGGATGCCGCGGCAATCGTGCCGCGAGCTATTCCCTGGAGGAAACCCATGACCGATATCCATGCACCGAGCGCGCCGGCACGCCTGTACAGTCAGACCAACCATGACGAACGCGGTAACTTTCACTATCAAGGTGATCTCTACCGTGCCGGCGATAACCTAGCCACGCTGGCGGCCCGCATCGAAGGCCATCTGAAGTCCAAGTTCCCCGATACGCGCTGTGCGATCAGGACTGAAAAGTTTGCCGGCGGCCGTAAGGTCATCGCAGAGATCCTGGATACGCCAACCGATCTCACCCCAAGCGACGCGCAGAATAGCTTTTTCGTCGAGGTGCGCGACCAGATGGAGCGTTTCGGCTTCACCCGGTCCAATCTGCTGCAGGACTTCCACACCTGTTCGTTCTACTGTGAAGCCCGCATTGGCCAGGCCTATTGGGCGGCACTGGCCGCCCGACGCGGCGCGAAGAACCCGGTCCAGGCGAAACTGTCGCTCGCGGCCTTCAAGAAGCAGGTTAGGGCGGGTGACATTCTGAAATTGATCGACGCGCCGGCAGGACATCGTGCGCTCGGGACGACCAGAGCGATCACGCACGTTCGTTCTGGCGACATGATCCTTGAGGGGCGCTCCTACCTATCCCTCCCGCGCGCATCCGCGTTCGCCTGTGATGGCAAACTCGTGCGCATATCCATCGGCTCGGAATATGATCCCGACGCGCATCTGCTCTACGAATGGCAACGCCGGGACGCCTCGTGAAAATCCATTCTCTGCGACAGCAAATCATGTGGAGGGAAGGGGGTGGGGATGGGGTGGCCGGTTCGAAGCGGATCGGTCCTTTCCATCAAGGAGATCCTCCCATGGCAACGCTTGCCCAGCAGATTGAAGCGCCGCGAGTTTCCGGCGCGTACACAGTCGATATCTCCCGCGGTCGCAACATCGGGCGGGTTTCGTCAGAGTGGTTTTCGCGTCCCGATGACGAGAAGTTCCTGTCGCTCGATGAGCTTTACGACAGCGTCCGCCGCCGCGCCGATCGCGCTCGCACCCGCGTGGTCGATAGCCACGACGTGCGTGTCGAGGCGAGCATAGACAATGCTGAGTGCCTGAGCCTGATCGTTCCGGGCGAGGCGGAGCCGATCGCGCCGACCAACTGGTCCTTCGGTCAGCTCTCCAGCCTTGTCGGCGCGCCCGCCTCCTATCTTCGCAATCTTCCCGCCGCGCTTGCCGGCATCAATCTCCAGCACGGCCTGCTCAGTCATCGCGGCGAACAGGTGAAGCTGCTCAAGACCCATGAGCGCCGCGCCGAACTGCGCGCCGTGACCGGCCCCGACTATGGCCGTTATCTGAACAGTCAACCTGTCTCACCGACGGTTCACTGACCTTTCCATCCCACCGCTGAGCCCTGGAACGCCCTCATTTGGGCGATG
>MEGD01000051.1 GCA_001725355.1 Novosphingobium sp. SCN 66-18 | reverse complement strand
GCCAACTGGCAGTTCGTCGGTGCGCAAGACAATGCCGACACGCCGCCGCCGGCTTTGCCGCAGTTCGATCGGCTGGTCGTGCACGACGGCCGCATCCGCATCGACGATGCACCCGCCAAGCTCAAGCTCGATACCGAGGTGCGTACCGATGAAGGCCAGGCGGCGCCGCAGGGCGCCGGCCTGCAAGTGTCGGGCAAGGGCAGCTATGAGGGCCGCGCGCTGAGCTTTCGCGCGACGTCGAGCGGCGCCATGCCGATCGCCGCTGCCGATGCCCAATCGCCGCCGCTGCCTTTGACGCTGGCCGGCAGCATGGGCCAGGCCCGGCTCGAGTTCGATGGCCACGCTGCCGACATCGTGCATCTGCGTTCGCTCGACGGCGACTACACGCTGTCGGGCCCGTCGCTGGCGGCGGCCGGCGATGCCGTCGGCGTCACGCTGCCGACCACCGCCGCGTTCGAGATGAGAGGCAAGCTGCGCAAGGCCGATCAGGTATGGAGTACCGAGGTGGCTTCGCTGTCGGTCGGCGCGAGCCGGCTGGCCGGCGAGTTCAGCTACGATCCGCGACCCGAAGTGCCGCTGCTCAACGGCAGCCTGCATGGCGAGCGGCTGGTGCTGGCCGATCTGGCGCCCGCCATCGGCGCGCCGCCGCGGCCGACGCGCGCCACCGGCGCTGCCGCCGCGGCACGGCGAAATGGCGACGAGCGCAGCGCGGCCGATCGGCGCGACAAAGACGCGGTGCGCGAAAACGCCCGTGCCCAAGGCGGTGAAACCGGCAGCGGCAAGGCCTCATCGCAAAGCGCCACGCCTGAACGCGGCGGCGCTGCCGGCGCGCGTGGCAACCGCTTGCTGCCGCAGCGCGAGTTCGACATTCCGTCGCTGCGTGCAATGAATGCCTCGGTGAAGATCGCCTTGCGTGAACTGGACCTGAGCACCGAGGCGCTGGAGCCGCTGCGGCCGCTCGAAGGCATGCTCACGCTGAACAATGGCCTGCTCAAGATCGATGAACTGCGGGCAGGCGCCGCGGGCGGCCGCGTCAGCGGCATGCTGTCGCTCGATTCGCAGCCGGCGGCGCCGGTGTTTGCCACCGACCTCAAATGGTCAGGCGTGGATCTGGATCGCTGGTTGACGGTGCGCAACCCGAATGCCAAACCGCAAGCCGAGCAGGCGACTGCCGCCGACGCCCATTCCCAGTTGCGCCGCGCACGGATGCTGGGCGATCTTGTCTCCGCCGAGGAGCGCGAGGCGCTGGAAGCCAAGGCGGAGACGGCGAGCGCCAGCCTTGAGGCGGCGCGGGTCGCGGTCAACGTGGCGCGTCTCAACCTGGAGCGCACCCTCGTCCGCGCGACGGTGAACGGCTACGTCGCCAATCTCCTGCTCAAACCGGGCGATTATCTGGCCGCCGGGGCGCAGGGGCTGGCCGTGGTCGATGCCGACACGATGTGGATCGACGGCTATTTCGAGGAAACCAAGCTGCCGCGCATCCACGTTGGCGATCGCGCAAGGGTGCTGCTGATGGGCGAAACCAGCCCGATCGAAGGGCGGGTGGAAAGCATCGCGCCGGGCATCGACGATCGCGAGCGGACCAACGCCAGCAACCAGTTGGCCAGCGTGAATCCCACGTTCAACTGGGTGCGGCTGGCGCAGCGCGTGCCGGTGCGGATTGCGCTGGTCAGGGTGCCGCAGGACATCCGCCTGATCGCCGGCAGGACCGCGACGGTCGACGTGATCGATGGCGCCGGGCGCACCGTCCATGCGGGAGGCGGGTCGTGAACAGGATCGGTCGCCTGACCCGGCTGGCGGCGCTGCTCGCCCCCACCTTGGTGCTGTCCGCCTGCGTCCATGTGCCGATGGAGCGCGACCGGACCCAGACCGCGCTTTCCGAAGCGCCGGCCGCCAATGCGCCATTCGTCAGCATGGACAAGGGACCATTCCGGGATGATCCCGTGCCGGGCCGCTGGTGGAAGCTCTACGACGACCCCCAGCTCGACGGTCTGATCGAGGAAGCGTTCAAGGCCAACACCGATCTGCGCGTGGCGGCGGCGAACATCGACCGCGCCAGTGCCATGATCCGGCAGGCCCATGCACAGGGAACGGTTCTGGCGAACCTCAACGCCGGGGCCACGGTCAATCGCGATCCGGTCGCTTTCGAGAGTTTTCAGGGTTATCCGCTGGTCAGCGGCGGGGCGTCGCTCACCTATGATTTCGACGTCGGCGGGCGCATCCGCAGCCTGACGGCGGCGGCCGGGCATGACCGTGACGCGGCGCAGGCCGCCTATGACCTGACGCGCGTCAACGTGGCGGCGGGTGTGGCCGGGGCCTATGCCGATGCCTGCGCGGCGGGAATGCTGCGCGCGCGGGCGCAGCACAGCCTTGGCCTGCTGCGCCGCAATCTGGAATTCACCAACCGGCTGATCGCGGCCGGACGCGGAACGCCGCTCGATCGCGACAACGCCGAAGTGCTGGTGGCGCAGCTCGAGGCGCAGATGCCGGGATTCGATACCGCGCAGGAAAACGCGCTGTTCCGACTGGCGACGCTGCTGGGGAGGCCGCCGGCCGAATTCCCGAAAGAGGTCCAGACCTGCGTGCAGCCGCCGCGCGTAACCAGCGTGCTGCCGGTGGGCGATGGTGCCGCCTTGCTGCGCCGCCGGCCCGATGTGCGCGCGGCCGAGCGCACGGTCGCGGGCTCGCTTGACCGGATCGGCGTGGCGCGGTCCGAGCTTTATCCCACCGTGCGCTTCGGCGCTTCCGTGGAGGACGTCAGCCCGTTCAAGTTTCCGGGAACACCACGCGGCTTGTCGTTCGGCCTGGGGCCGCTGCTGTCGTGGACTTTTCCCAACCGCAAGATTGCTCATGCCGAAATCGCGGCGGCCGAAGCCGAACGCGATGCGGCGCTGGCACGCTTCGACGGCGTGATGCTGGGCGCGCTGCGCGAGACGGAAAGCGCGCTGACGACCTATGCCCACGAACTCCAGCGCAATGCCTCGTTGCGCGAGGCGCGCGACAAGGCGGCTGCGGCGCTGTCCAAGGTCCAGCGGATGCGTGCGGCCGGGCGCGAGAACGCGCTGACCGGGCTGGACGCCGCACGCACGCTGTCGGCGGCGGAAATGACGCTGGCGACATCGGACGCCGCGCTCGCCAGCGATCAGGTGGCGGTGTTCCTGGCGCTGGGCGGCGGTTGGCAGGCCGACGGAGCCTGATCAGGCGCGCGTGATCGTGCGGAGGTGCTCCCGCACGCGGTCCGGATCGGCGAGGCGCGCTACCGCGCCGGCCGGCGCACCAAGGCCGCGCAAGCCCAGCGCCAGCATGTCGGCAACGAAGCCGGCCGCCTGATCGATCGAAGGCTGTTGCACCACGCTGCTGGCCATGACCGTCTGGCAGCAGCCTAGCCAGTAGAGCACGCCGGCGCGGCCGGCTTCGGGGGACACCAGCCCGGCCGTCCGCGCGGCGCGCATGTCTTCCAGCAAGCCCCGGTTGAGCGGGTGGTCCTCGACGAGGATGCCCGAGGACGACCGGGTCAGCACCGCCGCGCGCTTGGGCTGGGCCAGGGCGAAGGCGGCGGCGGCCATCATGCCACCGGCTAGCCGCTCCAGCGGGGCGTCGACGTCGCGGTTGGTGTGTCCCACCAGGGCTTCGACATCGGCGCGGATCGCGCGCGAGATCGCTCCGGCGAAATCGTGCTTGTCCTCGAAATGGTTGAAGAACGATCCCTTGGCGACGCCGGCTGCGGCAACCACTTCGTCGATGGCGATCGCGTCCACCGGGCGTTCGGCCAGCAGGTCGAGCCCGGCGGCGAGCAGGGCGGCGCGGGTGCGGGCGGCGCGGGGGGAAAGCGTGGGTTCGTCCATGGTCCGGTTCATAAGCACTCTTGACCGTTTGGTCATCCATGATATTTGACTAAAAAGTCAAGTTTGAGTCGCGGCTTTGAGGCCGCAGCCGAACGGAGGATGCCGGGAGACGATGGCGATGAGCATCATCCGCATCGAGGATATTGCCCACGTGCGCTTTGCCGCGCCTGATCTAGGGGCCATGCGCGCGTTCCT
The DNA here is from genome assembly GCA_001725355.1 of Novosphingobium sp. SCN 66-18. Classification (GTDB taxonomy): domain Bacteria; phylum Pseudomonadota; class Alphaproteobacteria; order Sphingomonadales; family Sphingomonadaceae; genus Novosphingobium. Next base: position 15,296 of record MEGD01000051.1, on the reverse strand, counting down.
GGAAGACTTTGGACTGACCTGCTTCGAACAGGACGGGCGGCTCTATGCCAAGGGCGGGGACGGGCGGCCGTTTCTCCACGTGACCGAGCCGGGCGAACCGGGCTTTCGCGGCGTCGGGTTCCGGGCGGAGCGCATCGAGGATCTGGAAGCGCTGGCGCGGGCGGAAGGCGTGCCGGTCGAACCGCTCGGCGAACCGGGCGGCGGCTCGGTGGTCCGGCTGCGCGATCCCGATGGTTTCATGGTGGAAGTGGTGGCGGGCCAGTCGAAGGGGCCGGAAAGCCCCGCCGTGGCCGATCCCGTGCGCAACACCGCCAGTGCGAAGCCGCGCTTCCGCCAGCTCGTGCGGCTGGAAGACGGGCCGGCGCATGTCCGGCGCATCGGCCATTGCGTGCTCAACGTGTCCGATTTCCGCACGTCGGAGGCGTGGTACAAGCAGCGCTTCGGTTTCCTGACCTCGGACGAGGTGGAAGCCGCGCCGAACCTGCCGCTGGGCGCGTTCATGCGCTGCGACAGGGGCGACAAGCCGGCGGATCACCACACGCTGTTCCTGGCGCAACTGCCCCAGAAGCCGGGCTTCCTGCACGCCGCGTTCGAGGTTTCCAATTTCGACGACCTGATGCTGGGGCACCAGCACCTGAAGGCGCGCAAGCGCACGGCGGCATGGGGCGTGGGCCGGCACATCATGGGCAGCCAGATATTCGATTACTGGAAAGACCCCTGGGGCCATGAACTCGAACACTGGACCGATGGCGACTTGCTGACGGCCGCCGATCCGCCGCAGAAGGTGCCGGTCGCGAGCCTGCTGGCGGTGCAATGGGGCAGCCCGCACCCGATGCTGGCCGGGCGGATGGCTCCGAAGCCCGGCGTTCTTGCCTTCGTCATGGCCCTGCAACTGCGCATCCGGCGGCTGTTCCGCCGCAACCCGAAAGGACAAGCCGCATGAAACTTGCCAGCTACCACGCCGCCGATGGCGCGGTCCGCACCGCGATCGTGGTGGGCGATACGCTCATCGATACCGGCATCGATGGATCGATGATCGATCTGATCGCGAACTGGGATGCGGTGAAGGACGCGTTGGCCGCGAAGGCGGCCGCGGGCGGTGGCGTTCCGCTGGCTTCGGTGCGGCTGGCCTCGCCCGTGCAGCGGCCGGGCAAGATCTTCGCGATCGGTCTCAACTATGCCGATCACATCGCGGAATCGAACATGGGTACGCCCGAACGGCAGGTGTGGTTCACGAAGGCCCAGACGTCCGTGAACGGGCCGTTCGATCCCATCCTGATCGCCAGGGGCACGGCCACCAACGACTACGAGGTCGAACTCGTCGCGGTGATCGGCAAGCGGGGCAAGCATATCCCGGCGGACAAGGCGGCGGAGCACGTGTTCGGCTATTGCGTGGGCAACGACGTGACCGAGCGCATGTGGCAGCACGCCGGCCCGCAATGGTCGCTGGGCAAGAGCTTCGATACCCACGCGCCGATGGGGCCGTGGCTGACCACTGCAGACGAAGTGGCCGATCCGCACACGCTGGGCATCCGCTGCTTCGTCAATGGCGAAAAACGGCAGGATTCGAACACGCGCAATCTGGTGTTCAACCTGTGGCAGCAGATCGAGCACCTTTCGCAGGCGATGACGCTGGAACCGGGCGACGTGATCTTCACCGGCACGCCCGGTGGCGTGGGTGCGGCAATGGACCCGCGCCAGTTCCTGAAGGCCGGCGATGTGGTGCGGTGCGAGATCGATGGCCTTGGCGCGATCGAGGGCACGATGGCGGCGGAGGGCTGAGCCGATGGCCGCCGCCGCTACCCACGAATGCGACGTTCTCATCGCCGGCGGCGGCCCGACCGGCGTGACGCTCGCCCTCCTTTTGGCACGGCAGGGCGTTTCGGTGATCGTGGCGGAGAAGGAAGCGGAGATATATCCGCTGCCACGCGCCGCGCATCTCGATCACGAGATCATCCGCGTGTTCCAGGAAGTGGGCGCGGCCGAGGCCATCGTTCGGTCGAGCCGGCAATCGAACCGCTACGATTTCCTCAACGGCGCGGGCGAAATCCTGCTGCGGTTCACCGGATCGGACCGGATCGGGCCGGGCGGCTGGCCCGCCGCGAACATGATCCACCAACCGTCGGTGGAGCGGGTATTGCGCGACCGGCTGGCGGACTATGTGGCCGCCCGGCTGGAGGCGCGCTGGGAGGTGCTGTCGTTCGCGGAGGACGCCGGCGGCGTGATCGCCCGTGTGGTCACGCCCGATGGGGAACAGGAGGTGCGCGCGCGTTATCTGGTGGGCGCGGACGGCGCGCGCAGCCCGATGCGCAAGGCGGCGGGAATAGGGTTCGAGGATCTCGGCTTCGAGGAACCCTGGCTGGTGGTCGATACCATCGTGCGGGACTTTTCGCGCCTGCCGCCGGTGAACCTCCAGATCTGCGATCCGGAGCGCCCGACCACCTGCGTCCTGATGGGCGAGGGGCGGCACCGCTGGGAATTCATGATCAAGCCGGGGGAAACGCCGGAGGAGATCAGTGCGGATGCCACGATCGCCCGGCTGATGGCGCCGTGGAATGTGGATGGTGCGGTCACGCTGGAGCGCAAGGCGGTCTATACCTTCCGCGCCCGGATCGCCGAACACTGGCGCAAGGGGCGCCTGCTGCTGGCGGGCGACGCCGCGCACCAGACGCCACCTTTCGCCGGGCAGGGCCTGTGTTCGGGCATCCGCGACGCAGCGAACCTCGCCTGGAAGCTCGGCGCGATCCTGCGCGATGGTGCGCCGGACGGCCTGCTCGACAGTTACCAGCCGGAGCGCGAGCCGAACCTGCGCGCGACGATCGGCATGGCGATCATGATGGGGCGCACGGTCTGCATCACCGATCCGGCGGCGGCGGCTGAGCGAGACCGGCAGATGCTGGCGGCCCGCGCGGCGGGCCAGTCGCCCGATGAAACGCCCGCCTATCCGCCGCTCGATACCGGCGTGATCCTTGCCGGGACCGCGGGCGCCGGCAGCTATTTTCCGCAAGCGATCGCCGATGGCGCGCGGCTCGACGATGCATTGGGCGCCGGGGCGTGGCTGCTGGCTCGTGACACCGTGGCCGATGGCGACGGCATCCGTTCGGCGGGGCTGGATGAGCCCATGCTCGCTCCGTTCCGGCAAGCGCTGGAGGCATGGCTGGACGCGCACGGTGCGCAGGCCGTGCTGGTGCGGCCCGATCGCTATGTGTTCGGCACGGGTGAGGCTGCCACGCTGGCGCAGGCGTGGCAGCACGCGGTTTTCGCCAGAGGATAGGCCGCCGCGCGAAAAAGGGGCTCAAAGCTCGCAGATTTCGCTTAATCGGCAGGGCCGGCCGACGTAGTGTCAGGTGCATGACCGCGCTATCCAACCGCTCGCTTGTCGATATTGATCGCGACAACCTGATCCACCCCGTCGTGTCGTTCCGCGGCCATGAAAAGCACGGGCCGCGCATTCTGGAATCTGGGCAGGGCATGTGGCTGACGGACATCGACGGCCGCCGCATGATCGATGCGTTTGCGGGGCTGTGGTGCGTCAACGTCGGCTACGGGCAGGAAAGCATCGTCGCGGCCGCGACCGAACAGCTGCGCAAGCTGCCCTATGCCACGGGCTTCTTCCACTATGGCTGCGAACCGGCGATCCGGCTGGCGGGCGAGCTTTGCGCGCTCGCGCCCGAGGGGCTGGATCATGTCTATTTCACGCTGGGCGGCTCGGACGCGGTCGACAGCGCCATCCGCTATATCGTGCATTACTGGAACGCGATGGGGCAGCCGCAGAAGAAGCACTTCATCGCGCAGGCGAACGGCTATCACGGATCGAGCAGCCTCGGGTCCGGGCTGACCGCGCTGCCGCACTTCCACCGCAACTTCGACCTGCCGCGCCCGTGGCAGCACCATATCGCTTCGCCGTTCCCCTATCGCCACCCGGAAGGGCACGATCCCGCCGCGCTGATCGCGGCCAGCGTCGGCGCGCTGGAGGCCAAGGTTGCGGAACTGGGCGCGGAGAACGTCGCGGCGTTCTTCTGCGAACCGATCCAGGGATCGGGCGGGGTGATCGTGCCGCCGCCGGGCTGGCTCAAGGCGATGCGCGAGGCCTGCACGCGGCTGGGCATCCTGATGGTGGTGGATGAGGTGATTACCGGTTTCGGCCGCACCGGGCCAATGTTCGCCAGCCTGGCGGAAGGCGTCTCGCCCGATCTCATGACCATGGCGAAGGGGCTGACCTCTGGCTACGTGCCGATGGGGGCGGTGATGATGGCCGACCATGTCTATCAGGGGATAGCCGATGGCGGCGCCGAAGCCTTGCCGATCGGCCATGGCTATACCTATTCGGGCCATCCGGTCAGCGCCGCCGTGGCGCTGGAATGCCTGCGGCTCTATCAGGAAGGCGGGCTGCTGGCGAACGGGGTGGAGGTGGGCGGCACGCTTGCCGCGCATTTCGAGCGGCTGAAGGATCATCCGCTGGTGGGCGACGTGCGTTCGCGCGGGATGCTCGGCGCGATCGAACTGGTGTCCGACAAGCAGGCGCGCACTAACTTCGCGCCGGAACTCGGTGTCGCCGGCCGGCTTGCGCAACTGACGTGGGACAACGGCGTGATCGTCCGCTGTTTCGCCAACGGCGCGATCGGCTTCGCGCCGGCGCTGTGCTGTTCGCACGGCGAAATGGACGAGATCTTCGCGCGGATCGACCTTACGCTGGACCAGTTGCTGGCGATGCCGGATATTCGCGCGGCAATGCGCTAAGCAGCGGCCCTGGCGCGCGTATCGCCACGAAACGAGGCGGCCGTGGCGATGCCCAGCACCACCAGGCTGCTGACCAGTTCGATGCGTGCGCTCGGGCTGAACGCCATCGCGCCCAGCACCGCGATGATCGCCCCGGCCGTGGCGTAGCTGAGATAGGGGTGCAGCCACATGCGGATGGGCGGTGCCGTGCCGTCCTGTTCGTTGCGGTTGCGCAGGCGCACCTGTGCGAAGCAGACGAACAGGTAGATGAACAGCATCAGCGCGCCCGATGCGTTGACGAGGAAACTGAACACCAGTTCTGGCGAAAGCACCGAGGCGGCGAGCGCGAGATAGGCGAACAGGCTGGCGAAAATCGTCGAGCGTGCCGGCACCGAGCGTCGGTTGAGCGCGACCAGCGCGCGGGGCGCATCGCCCTTTTCCGACAGCACGAACAGCACGCGCGAGGTGACGTAGAGCCCCGAATTGAGGCAGGATAGAACCGCTACCAGCACCAGCAGGTTCATCATGTCGCCTGCGTGCGGGATGTGCATGTAATCGAGCGCGGCGGCGAAGGGGGATTTGCCCGGCACGATCGAGGTCCATGGCACGACCGAGACGATCAGGCCGATCGAGAGCAGGTAGAACAGCAGGATGCGCAGCGCCACGCTGCCGGTGATGCGCGCGATGGTCTTGGCGGGTTCCTGTGATTCCGCCGCCGCCACGGTGGCGATCTCCGCGCCGCACAGCGCGAAGATCACGCTGGTCACGCCCGCGATTACCGCTCCCCACCCGTTCGGCGCGAAGCCCCCGTGCGCAACGAGGTTGGCGAAGGTCGGCCCCGTGGGCGAGGTGATGCCGCTGGCCCACAGCCCCGCGATCAGGATGAACGCGATGATCGCGCCGACCTTGGTCAGCGACAGCCAGAACTCGAACTCGCCATAGGACAGCGCGGACATCAGGTTCACCGCCGTCAGCCCGGCGAGGAGGAATACGCCGATTGTCCACACCGGCACGTCTATCCAGCCGTGCAGGATGACCGCCCCGGCGATCGCCTCGATCGCGACCACCACCACCCAGAAGTACCAGTAGAGCCACCCGCAGACGAAGCCGGCGCGATGGCCCAGGCCGATGCGCACCAGCTCGGTGAACGATCCGGCGCCGGGGTGCTGGCTGGCCATCTCGCTCAACATGCGCATGACCATCAGGATCACCAGCCCGGCAATGCCGTAGCTGACGATCACCGCCGGCCCCACGCGGGCGATGGAGGTGCTGCTGCCGACGAACAGGCCCGCCCCGATGATGCCGCCAATGGCAATCATCGAAACGTGGCGGGATTTCAGGGCGGTGCTGAGGTTACGCGGGGGTTCGGCGGACACGAGGTCTCCGGAAAGGTCAGGGCGGTGGATGCGCCGGTCAGCGCTGGAACACGAGCTTGCCGCCCAGGAACGTCATGTCAACCTGCCCCGCCAGGATTGTTTCCGGGCTGGCCGTGAGCGGATCGAACGGCAGCACGATCATGTCGGCCAGCTTGCCCGGTTCGATCGTGCCCTTGGTCTTTTCCTCCCACGATAGATAGGCGCCGTTTGCGGTGTACATGCGGATCGCATCCTCGCGCGGGATCGCTTCTTCCGCGCCGTGGACCTGTCCGCTCGGCCCCTTGCGGGTGATCGCCGCGTAGAGGCCCACGAACGGGTTGACCGGAAGGTTGTCGCTGCCGAACGCCATGAACAGGCCGAACTTCTTGACGGGCGTGGTCAGCGGGTTGTTGTGCGCCAGCCGCCAGTCGTCGAGCACCTGCATGTAGCGGTCCTCGAGATTGTAGAGGAAGTTCGGCTGCTGCGCGATCATGATGCTGTCGCGCTTCATCGTGGCCATCGTCTCGTCGGGCGGCATGATCGTGAAGTGATCGGTGAACCAGCGGCGGTCGGCTATCGGGTGCGCGGGATCGGGAATGGCGTTCAGCGCCTTGTCATAGGCTTGGATGGTCTGGACGATGGCGGCATCGCCGATGCAGTGCAGGCCCATCTGCCAGCCGAGCCGGGCCGAGGTATCCACCATTTCCTGCAATTCCGCGTCGGTGTAGCGGCCCTTGCCGCGGAAGCCGGGCTGGCCCTTGTAGTCGGCCAGGAGCCAGGCGGTCGGGCCGGTGAAGCCGCCGTCGACCGCGTTCTCCCCGATGGCACCGAGCCGGACGTGCTCGTCGCCATAGCCGGTATGATAGGGAAACGCCTTCAGCCGCTCCGCGCCCGGATAGATGATGTACATCGTGATGCGCGGCAGTTGGTCGCCCATTTCGGCATAGATTTCGCGCGCGCGGCGGAAGGTCATGTTCGCGCCGGCCCACGATGCGCCGGGATCGGTGCCGGCCGCGCCGCCCTTGCCGACGGGTTCGTCGTCGATCGTGCCGCTGGCGTCATGGAAACTGGTGATGCCCAGCGAGAGGATGTTCTTGAGCCAGCCGATATAGGCGGGGCGCATCGATTCCCAGCTTGGCGTGGGGATGAATGTGCTGACCAGATCGAAGCGTTCGCGGATGATCCCGTTGGGTTCGCCGGCCGCGTCGTGTTCGATCAGGCCGCTCTTGGGATCGGGCGTGGTGCGGTCGATCCTGGCGATCTTGAGCGCGGCGGAATTGCTGACCGCCGAATGCGCGCCGGCGCGCACCAGCATCACCGGATTGTTGGGCGTTGCCGCATCGAGGTCCGCGCGCGTCAGGTTGCGCTTTTCGGCAAGGTTCGATTCCTGCCAGCCATAGCCGGTGATCCATTGGCCGGGGCCGAGCTGCGCCGCCTTCTTGCGCAGCATGTCCTGCACTTCGGCCACGCTGCGCGCGCTCTGGACGGCGATGTCGTTGGGCGCCATCGGCTTGGGGTGCAGGTGGGTGTCGGTGAAGCCCGGCATCAGCGTGCGGCCGGCCAGATCGATCGTGCGATCGGCCGTGTAGCGATCCGCCAGTTCCTCGCCCCCCACGGCGACGATCCGGCCATCGCGCACGGCGACCGCCGAGCGGACCGAGAACGAGGGGTCGACGGTAAGCACATGGCCGTGGCGCAGCAGGAGATCGACTTTCTCCTTTGCCAGCGCCGGCGATGCCCATGCGGCGGTGATAGCCAAGGCCGTGCCGAGCAGGCGCAACCGCTGCCTTGTCAAATGCGTCATTTCCCCATGCCCCCGTTTCGCGCTCAAAAACTGAACACCAAAAAACTGAACAACTGTCCGGAATGCTATCAGCATCCGTGCCCCGTTCAATCCACCCGTCCACCTTTGTTTGCCGTCCGCGCATTCCCGTTTGCGGGCGAACGAAAGGTTGCCAATAGAGGCAGGCGTTGCCATAGGCCCCGGCCGCTTTCCCGCCCCGTTGCAAAGGAATCCTCCATGGCCACTGGCACGCCCGCCGCGCGCGCTGTCGGCATCGACTTCGGCACCACGAATTCGGTCATCGCCACCACGGCGGGCGCTGGGGAGGCGGGTCTTGTCCGTTTTGACGCGCCCGACGGGGCCAGCGCGGTCTTCCGGTCGGCGCTGTGCTTCTGGGAGGACAGCACCGTGCGTGGCGGACTGGCGCACGAGGCCGGACCGTGGGCCATCGCCGAATTCCTCGACATGCCCGATGGCAGCCGCTTCATCCAGTCGTTCAAGTCCGTTGCCGCGAACGCCCTGTTCGAACACGCCACGATCTTCGAGAAGCGGCTGCGGTTCGAGGACCTGGGCAAGGTGTTCCTGGAACATCTGCGCGCGCGCTCCGGCGGCGCGCTGCGCGACCTGCCCGAACGGGTCATCGTCGGCCGTCCGGTGCGCTATGTCGGCGCGCGGCCCGATCCCGCGCTGGCGCGTGCCCGGTATGACGCGATGTTCGCGTTGCTGGGGCGCGAGGTACACTACGTGTACGAACCGATGGGCGCGGCCTTCAGCTTCGCCGCGCGCCTCACCAGACCGGCGACTCTGCTGGTGGCGGACTTCGGCGGCGGCACCAGCGACTTTTCCATCGTGCGGGTGGAAGCGCCGGGCGCGGCGCAGCGGTGCGTGCCGCTGGGATCGGCCGGTATCGGCATCGCCGGCGACCGGTTCGACTACCGCATCATGGACCACCTGGTGCTGCCGATGCTGGGCAAGGGCGGAACCTATCGCTCGTTCGACAAGGTGCTGGAAATCCCGGCCGGGCACTTCACTGATTTCGGCGACTGGTCGCGCCTGGCGCTGATGCGCAACCGGCGGACGCTGGACGAACTGGAGCGCCTGCGCCGCGCCGCCAGCGATCCCGAGGCGATCGGGCGGATGATCGCGGTGGTGGAAAACGAACTGGGCTATCCGCTCTACGATGCGGTGGGCCGGCTGAAGCGCGCGCTGTCGGGCGAGGAGCGGGCGACCTTCCGGTTCGAAAGTCCGGCCCTGAACGTGCAGGCCGACGTTACCCGCGCCGATTTCGAACAATGGATCGCACCCGATCTGGCCCGGATCGGCGAGACGGTAGATGTGGCCCTTGCCCGCGCCGGGCTGGCGCCGCGGGAGATCGACCATGTGTTCCTAACCGGTGGCTCCTCGCTGATTCCGGCCGTGCGGCGCCTGTTCACCGAACGGTTCGACGCGGACCGGATCGATAGCGGCGAGGAACTGACCTCGATCGCGCACGGGCTTGCGCTGATCGGGCAGGAGTCCGATCTGTCGATCTGGACGGTAAAGGACGAGGAACCGGCATGAGCGTGGCCTTTCGCAGGGAAAGCGATGACGAGCATCTCGAACCGACGTTCGAGATTCCGATTCCGCCCGGTCCCAATTTCGTCACCGCGCGGGGGCTGGCGCTGATCGCGGGCAAGGTGGCCGAACTGGAAGCGGCGCTGTTGCCGCTGACGGACGAGGCGGAGGTGAAGAAGGTGCGCCGCGAACTGCGCTACTGGAGCACGCGCCAGGCGACCGCGCAACTGGCGCCGAAGCCCGGTGGCGAGACGGTGGAGTTCGGTTGCGCCGTGACTTTCGCGCTGCGGGGCAAGGCGAAGACGATCACCATCGTCGGCGATGACGAGGCCGACCCGGCGGCAGGGCTTGTCTCGTTTTCCGCGCCGCTCAGCCGCGCGATGATGGGTGCGGAGGAAGGCGATTTCGTGGATTTCGCCGGGGAGGCCGATGCGATCGAGATTCAGGAAATCCGCGTTCCTGCTGCTTGATCTCCTGCGGGAAGGCAATCGCGGGCATCGTTTTGCGCTTGGCTAACCGCGCCGCATGGCCCACGCGTCCGCCGCTGTCTCCGCTTCCGAGAGTTTCCCGTGCTGCAAAGTTTGTTCGCGTGCCTGCCGATCCTCGGACTGGTCGCTCTCGGCTTCGGCTTCGGGAAAGTGGCGCGTCCGGGGATCGAGGGCCTTTCCGCCATCAATACGGCGGTCATGTACCTGTTTTTCCCCGCGCTATTGTTCAAGGTGGGGGCGGATACCGATTGGCGCGCGGTGTTCGAGCCGGGCTTCCTGCTGGCCTTTGGCGGTGCGGCGCTGCTTGCCTTCGCCCTGTCTCTGATGCCGCTGCGGCGCCTGACTCCCCATGACCACTCGGGCGCGATCGTTGGCGCACTCAGCGCGTCCTATGCCAACACGGCTTTTCTCGGCCTGCCCCTGGCGGGGGCCTTGCTGGGGTCGATCGGCATTTCCGCCGCGATGCTGGCCAGCATGATACTTCTGCTGACGGTGGTGGCGGCCGCGCTGGTGCTGCTGCCATCGCGGGACGGCAGGGCCGGGCTTTCGACCAAGCTGGCGGGCGTGACGTTCCGCAATCCGCTGGTCGTCTCGGCGGTGCTGGGGATCGGCTGGTCCCTGCTGCGCCTGCCGATGCCGGTGCCATTGCACGACGTGCTCGCGCTGCTGGGCGGTGCGGCGACGCCCTGCGCGCTGATCTCGGTGGGGGCAGCGATGGCGGGGGCGCGGATCGCGGGATCGCTGGCGGTCTGGCTGGTGGTGTCCGGCAAGATGGTGCTGCAGCCGGCGCTGGCCGCGCTGGCGGCGCACCTCTGCGGATTGCCGCCGGTGTGGACGAGCGCGGCGGTGCTGCTGTCCGCTCTGCCGACGGGCGCCGTGCCCACGCTGCTGGCGCGATCCTATGGCGTGGACCCGATGGGGCCGGCGCAGGCGTCGGCGATCACCACGCTGCTCTCGGTGGTGGCGGCTCCGGTGGTGTTCGCGCTGTTCCCGCCCTCGTAAGCCGTGCTCAGCCGAGCAGGGTGGCGAGGTCGATGTCGGCCAGCGTCGCGAATTGGATGTCAGCGCGCGGCAAGGGCGTTTCGCCGATGCCGACCGCGCGGAAACCGGCCGCCCGGATCGCCTCGATGCCCGCCGGGGCATCCTCGAATCCGATCATCGCCTGCGGCGGCAAATCGAACGCACGGGCGCAGGCCAGGAACAGGTCCGGCGCCGGCTTGGGCCGGTGATCGGCCGGATCGGCAATGAATTCGAACGCCTCGGCCACGCCCAGCCGCTCCAGCAGGGCGGGGGCATTGCGGCTGGCGGAAGCAAGCCCGATACGCAGCCCGCGCGCGGCGGCTTCGTCGAGCAGCGCGGCCGCGCCGGGCAACAGGGCGTCCGCCGTCAGCGTGGAGATCGCATCGACGTAGAAGCCGTTCTTGCGCGCAGCCAGGCGCTCGATTTCGTCGTCCGGCAATGCGCGCTGCCCCAGCCGCAGGATGTGGCGCAGCGAATTGATCCGGTCGACGCCTTTCAGGGCTTCGTTGTCCTCGGCGGTGAAGGGGATGCCGAGTTCGTCGGCCAGTCGCTTCCAAGCCGCGAAGTGCAGCGTCGCGCTGTCGGCGATTACGCCGTCCAGGTCGAAGGCGAGGCCCCTGATCGCGCTCATGCCGGCAGGTCCAGCGTGACCGGCGTGGCGCCCACGGTCACGGTCTCGCCCCAATGGGTCAGGGCCAGCGGTTCGCCGTCGACCGCATAACTGGCCTTGCCGTTCGCAACCTTGAGCGTGACCGCCCGGCCGTGGAACTGCACGCCGAGTTCGTAATCGCCGGCAACGGGGTGCGCGCGCGGTGAAAACGCCAGCGAACCGTCGAGCGTGGAAAGCCCCGCGAAACCGAACGCCAGCGCGTTCCAGCCGCCGCCCAGCGCCGCCATGTGCAGGCCGTGCGCGGTGTTGGCGTGGAGGTTGAGCAGGTCGGTCAGCACCGTGTCGGTCCAGTAGCGCGCGGCGCGATCGGTTTCGCCAGCCAGCGCCGCTGCTGCCGCGAAGCTGCTGGCGGAAAGCGTGGAATCGTGGACGGTGAGCGCTTCGTACACATCCAGCATCCGCTTGCGCATGTCCGGCGCGAAGCGATGGGGCAGGGTCGCGACCGCGAGCACCGCATCCGCCTGCTTGCACACGCAATGGCGATAGATGTGCAGCGGATGGTAGTGCAGCAGCAGCGGGAACTTGTTCGCTGGGGTGTCGTCGATCGGCCAGGGCTGCTTGCCGAAGAAGGCGTCATCCTGCGCGAAGACCTGCCGGGTTTCGTCGAACGGCAGGAAGATCGTGTCGGCGGCGCGCAGCATGGCCTGCCGCTCACTGGGGGAAAGCCCCGGATCGATGCCGTGGCGTTCCTCCAGCAAGGCGGCATAGCGCATGTGCTCGGCCGCCATCAGGTTGGTATAGAGGTTGTTGTCGATCAGCGCGGTGTATTCGTCCGGTCCCGTCACGCGGTTGATGACGAAGGCATCGCCGCGCGCAGGATCGTGCCAACCGGCCGACAGCCAGATGCGCGCGGTTTCGGCGAGCAGCTCCGCCCCGCCTTCGCGCAGGATCGAGAGGTCGCCGGTGGTTTCCACGTAGAGCCGCAGGGCGTGGGCGACATCGGCGTTGATGTGGTACTGCGCCGATCCGGCTAGGAAATAGGACGAACATTCGCGCCCGCCGATGGTGCGCCAGGGCAGCACCGCACCCGCTTCATGCCCCAGATCGCGCGCGTTCTGGCGCGCGGCGTCCAGCCCCGCCACGCGCCAGGCCAGCGCCGCGCGCGCCATGGCGGGCTGGGTATGGATCAGGAAGGGCAGGGCATAGGTTTCCGCGTCCCAGAAGATGTGCCCTTCATAGCCTTCGCCGGTCTGGCCCTTGGCGGCGATCGAGCCGCGCCCGTCGCGCCGGACCGCCTGGGCGATCTGGAACAGCCCGTGCCGCAGCGCGCCTTCGGCCACCGGATCGGCCAGGGTAATGCGTGTTCCGGCCCAGATCGCGCTCCAGGCCTGCGCCTGTTCCGCCAGCAGGGCGTCGGCACCCGCTGACGTGGCCTTGCCGACCAGTGTGCGGGCGCGCGCCGCCAGTTCGTCGGCGGGGGTTTCGCGCTCGGCGACATAGGCGGTCAGCACCGGTATGCGTCGCGCCTCGCCCGCCGGGATGCGGACCTGCACGGGCGCACTGCGGGCCACGGCAACGGTGAAGCCGCTCCGTTCGAGCCGGTCGGCGCGGCAGGGGATGGGGTCGGCGGGGACAGCCACTTCGCTCCAGGGATTGGCCATGGCCTGGGTGATGCGCGGATCGTCGATATCCGCAGGCGGCGTGGCCAGCCGGGGTGCGTCGATTTCGCCAGCGATCGTCAGCTCGATGGGACTCGCGCCCGCGATCACGTCCACAACGCAGCCCGCCAGCGCCTGCTCGGTCATGCTGGCGAAGCGGGTGAGGGTGATCGTCGCATCGCCGTGCTGCACCTCTTGGCGCAGCACGCCTCGTTCCATGTCGAGTTCGAGCGGTGCGTCGATTGCGATGCGAGTGCCGTCGATGCCGATCGCGATCTTGGTTCCGTCGGCCACGGACAAGCGCACATCGCCCCCGCGCGGCAATCCGTGGGCGCCTTCGTGGTATTCGATGGGCACCCGGTCAGAGACGCCGTTGAGATAGACGCGCGGAAGATCGTCCGTGCCGGTTTCGGCACGAATGCCGATGAAGCCGTTGCCGATCGCGAAGATCGCCGGAACCTGCGGCCCCAGATCAAGCGGAGCCGCCGCGGTCCAGCCATCGCGAATCATCCGGGCCTGCGAAAAGTCTGCGCGAGCCCCGTCGGCAGGGTGCATTCCATCTCTCCCATGGGTGCCTGAGGCGCCTACGAAAGCGCCGGAACACGGTCCGAAACACATTAATGATATGCATTTCATTACCGAAATGCTAGCTTCCGTTCAAGCCGCATGACGGCATGATGCGCAATAAGGGAGAGGCAGGCGTGGCATTTGCGGGAATCAGTGCGCAGAAACCGGGAGAAACCGCGGGGAATGCCGGCGGTGCCGCCGCTGTCCGGGCTGGCTGGTTTGTGACCTTCGCGCTGTGCCTTGGCTACGCCACGTTCGCGATTCTGCTCAACAGCGTGGGAACCGCGATTCTCCAGTCGACCGGCTACTTCCATGTCGACAACCGCGCCGCCAGCACGCTGGAGGCGTTCAAGGACATCACCATCGCCGTGGCCTCGTTCGCGTTGGCCTCGCACCTGCCGCGTTTCGGCATCCGTCGCTCGATGGTCGCCGCGCTGCTGATCGCCGGGCTGGGCTGCATTGCCGTGCCGCTGGGCGATTCCTTCTGGGCGATGCGGCTGATGTTCTTCGCCACCGGCCTCGGCTTCGCGCTGATGAAGGTGGCGGTCTATTCATCGGTTGGCCTGCTCACCAGTTCGGCCTCGAGCCACGCGCGCTTGCTGGGGATCATCGAATCCGCGTTCATGGCTGCGGTCGTGTCCAGTTCCTGGATTTTCGCGGCCTTCATCGATCCCACGGATGCGTCGTCGCCTTCGTGGCTGAATACCTACTGGCTCCTCGCCGGGTTGTGCCTGGTTGCGGCGCTGGCAGCCGTATTCGTGCGGGTTGACGAACGGGGGCTGTCGGTAAAGCAGGACGATGCAGCCGCCACGCCGCGCGCGTTCACCGCCATGCTGGCCCTGTTGCGTCTACGGCTCACGCAGGTCTTCATCGGTGCGATCTTTCTCTACGTGCTGATCGAGCAGGGCGTGGGCACGTGGCTGCCCACGATCAACCATCGCGTGCTGGGGCTCGATGGCCAGATCGCGGTGCAGGCGGCTTCGGCCTTCGCCATGTCGATCGCACTGGGGCGGCTTGTCGCGGGCCTGCTGGTGACGCGGGTGGGCTGGTTTCCGCTGATTCTCGGGTGCCTTGCGGGCATGGCGGCGATCCTGCTGGCGGTGCCTGGCATGGTGGGGCCGGATGCCCATGCGCTGGTCACGTCATGGCGCGATATCCCGCTTCCAGCGCTATTATTGCCCGCGATCGGCTTCTTCATGGCGCCGATCTATCCCACGCTCAACTCGGTGATCCTGAGCAGCGTGCCCAAGGCGCGGCAGCCGGGATTGATCGGCCTGATCGTGGTGTTCTCTGCGCTCGGCGGTACCACCGGATCGCGGATTGTCGCCGAACTCTTCTCTGCGATCCCGGACGCGCGCGTTCTCTATAGCTTGCTCGTGCCGATCGCGCTGCTGGCGGCCGGCGTGATCGTGCTGAAAAGGCTGGCCGAGGAAGGGGTGCCTGTCGACTAGGGTCAGGACCCATTACTGGCGCGATCGAGGCGTCCAAATGGCGAACATATCGGGCCGAAAGGCGCTTGCAAAGACGTCCAGTCTTAGCCGC
>MEGD01000050.1 GCA_001725355.1 Novosphingobium sp. SCN 66-18 | reverse complement strand
CGACGGCGCGAAACGGTCTCCAGCCTGCTTGACCAGGACCTCGCGCCCCTGGAGCGAGGCCTCGCCGAGACCGACCAGTCCCGATTTCGCCTGGAGCGTCAGGAACAGCCACCGCGTCTTTGCCGAGACGCGGACATCATGCATCAGGATGCGATCGATCGTGTCCCTCATCCCGCCGCCATCGCGGCCGCCGGCGCGGCCGTACCCATGCGTTCGACAAGCTCCTGCCGTGCCTTGAGCACATGCGACCCCATCAGCACGGCCGCGCCTTCGGCGTCGTTGCTGCGAAAGCATTTGATCAAATGGCGGTGATCGCTGGCCACGCCGGCGAAACGCTCCGAGCCATAGCCGTAGCGCTGCCAGAGCGCGGCGATGAGCAGCCAGTGCCGGTCGACGAGGAAGACGGCATCCGGGTTGTCGGCGACGCGATTGACCAGTTGATGGAAGCGCCGGTTGGACGCCAGCACCGCATCCCAGTTCCCGCGCGCGATTTCGCTTTCGAGTTCGTCCTCGATCCGCTCCAGTTCGGCCGGCGGCGGTTCCAGCCCCAGCGTCAGGATATGGGCGAATTCCTCTTCCACCTGGCGGCGGTATTCGTCCGCGCCGATCTCGTGGACCAGGATCTTGATCCGCGCCTTGTACTTGTTGTCGCGCCGGCCATAGCGGTTGTACACGCGCAGGCACGCTTCCAGGTAGCTGATCATCTGCAGCGGCGGCACGAAATCGCCGATCACCGGGGCGATCATCGGCGTGCGGCCCATGCCCCCGCCGACGTAGAACCGGCAGCCGATCTCGCCCGCTTCGTTCTTCACGATCTGGATGCCGATGTCGTGCAGCTTCATCGCCGCGCGATCGGTGTCGGACCCGATGATCGCGATCTTGAACTTGCGCGGCAGGTAATCGAATTCCGGATGGAACGTGGACCACTGGCGCAGAAGTTCGGCATAGGGGCGCGGGTCTTCCACCTCGTCGGCGGCCGCCCCGGCGAACTGGTCGGCGGTGGTGTTGCGGATGCAGTTGCCGCTGGTCTGGATCGCGTGCATTTCCACGCTGGCAAGGTCCGCCAGGATGTCGGCCGCGTCTTCCAGCTTGATCCAGTTGTACTGGATGTTCTGGCGCGTGGTGAAGTGACCATAGCCGCGGTCGTACTTGTCCGCGATATCACCCAGCATCCGCATTTGTGCGGAATTGAGCGTGCCATAGGGCACCGCCACGCGCAGCATGTAGGCGTGGAGCTGGAGGTAGAGGCCGTTCTTCAGGCGCAGCGGCTTGAACTGGTCCTCGGTCATTTCCCCGGCCAGGCGGCGGTTTACCTGATCGCGGAATTCCGCGACGCGGGCATCGACCATGGCCTGGTCGTACTGGTCATACTGGTACATGTCAGATCACCCAGTTGCCGGCGGCGGGGTCGGCGGGCTTGAGGGAAAGGTCGAGCCGCACGGTGGGACCGAGCGCGCGGATGCGTTCCTTGATATGCGCGGGGCGCACGCATTCGCCGGTCACGGCCGCGTCGATGGCGTAGGAGCCGACCACGCGCTGCGCGGCTTCCTCGCGCGCGAGGATCGCTTCGGGGTGTTCGCCCGCGTCCACCGCATCGTTGACGTGGCGCGACCAGCCTTCGCCGGTCCACCAGATCACGTCCCCGGTCTTGAGATCGTTGCCGGTCAGCACCTTCACAGCACCGTCTCCCCGGCCGCCCGGGCCATCTTCGCAAGTTCCATCGTTTCTCCCCGCGCCGCGACCTCACCGATGATGATGAGCGCCGGGCTCTTGACCTTTTCGCGCGCGACCAGTTCGCCCAGGCCGGCAAGCTGCCCGCGCAGCACGCGCATGTCCGGCCGCGCCGCGTTCTCGACCACGGCGAGCGGCATGGCGGGCGAAAGCCCGTCGGCGATCAGCTTCTCCGCGATCGCCTCGCTGGTGGCGACGCCCATGTAGATCACCAGCGTGCGGCCCACGCCGGCAAGGCCCGCCCAGTTCTGGTCGGAAAGGCCCTTGCACTGGCCCGCCACGAAACTGACGATGCTGGCGTTCTCGCGGTGGGTCAGCGGAATGCGCGCCGCCGCCGCCGCGCCCAGCGCCGCGCTGACGCCGGGGACCACTTCCACCGGCACGCCGGCTTCCTCGCAGGCTTCCATTTCCTCGCCGCCGCGCCCGAACACGAACGGATCGCCGCCTTTCAGCCGCACCACGTCGTGCCCTTGCTGTGCCTCGCGCACCAGCAGGGCGTTGATGTCGCTCTGCTTCATCGTGTGGCGTGCGCGCTGCTTGGCCACGGAGACGAAGCGCGCGCCGCGCGGCGCCATGGCCAGCACGGCGGGATCGACGAGCCCGTCATGCACCACCACTTTCGCGCGCATCAGCAGCCGCGCCGCGCGCAGCGTCAGCAGGTCGGGATCGCCGGGGCCGGCACCGACCAGATAGACCGTTCCGGGAGTGGGGGCGGGATTCTTCATGAGGGCCAGATGGGCGCGCCGGGTCCAGGCCGCCAGCGAGAATGGTTTGGGGGCGGCCTAGGGGAACTTTAGCGGGCAACTTCAGGGACGAACGCGCCGGTTGTGTTGCCTCATCGCGGATCGCGCCCCGCGTGCCGCGCCGCCAGCGCATCGGCCAGCCGGCGCAGCCCTTCCGAATCCTTGAGCGAGACGTCCTGCTGCGGATAGGGGATCTCGATGCCGTTCTCGCGGAACAGGTGCCACACGCGCTTGAGCACTTCGGAACGCACGTTGCCCACGCCTTCCTCGGGATCGCCGATCCAGCACACGATCACCATGTCGATCGAATTGGGGCCGAAGGCGCTGAGCAGCACGCCGGGCGGACGATCGGTCAGCACTCGGTTGGCCCCGCGCGCGGCTTCCAGCATCAGCCGTTCGGCCAGGTCGATATCGCTGCCATAGGCGATGCCCACCGGGATCTGGATCGAGACCTCGCGCGAGGAATAGGACCAGTTCTCGACCTGGCTGGTCATCAGGTTCTCGTTGGGAATCAGATACTCGCGGTTGTCGCGCGTGGCCACGGACACCGCGCGGATGCCGATCTTGCGGACCTGCCCGAAGCTGCTGCCCTTGCCGTCGTTGACCGCGATCACGTCACCGGGCTTGATTGAGCGGTCCATCAGCAGGATGATGCCGGCGATCAGGTTGCCGAAGGTTTTCTGCAGGCCGAAGCCGATGGCAAGGCCGAACGCGCCGGAAAAGACCGTCAGCGCGGTCAGACTGATGCCCAGCAGGTCGATGCCGAGCAGGAAGGCGAAGACCCACACCGCCAGCGAAACCAGCTTTTCGCCCAGCACTTGCTGCGCGCTGTCGAGGCTGGTCATGCGCGAGAACAGATGCCGTGCGATCCGGCTGCCCAGCCGCGCGATCATGAACATCGCCACGACCACCAGCACCATCTTCGCGGCGTTGAATACCGAGATGTGATAGTGTCCGATGTCGAAGCCGTAATCGTCGAGCACGTCCATGAACGCGCGCGCATCGCGGCGGAACTTGGCCCAGCCGTGCACGACCTGTCCGTGGACCGCCGAATCGGACATGACTGCGGCGAGCATGGCGGAATTGAGCATCACAGCGCCGCCGCCCAGGCCGCCAGCCCGGCTTCGAGGTCGGCGATGAGGTCGCCGGCGTCTTCCAGCCCGATCGACAGGCGCACGCCGAAGCGGTCGTCGGCGTCCATGCCCGGCAGCGGCCAGGCCGAGGCGGTGCGGATGCTGGCGGGATCGACCGGCGTCGCCAGGCTTTCGAAGCCGCCCCAGCTGTAGCCGATGCCGAACAGCGCCAGCGCATCGATCAGCGCGTCGCGCGCCGCGCTGGAGCCGCCTTTCAGCACGAAGCTGAACAGGCCGCAGCCGCCCGTGAAATCGCGCGCCCACAGGGCGTGCCCCGGCGATCCCGGCAGCATCGGGCACAGCACGCGCGCCACTTCGGGCCGCGTTTCCAGCCATTGCGCGATGGCCAGCGCGCTGGCGGTTTCCCGGTCGAGCCGCACGTTCATGCTGCGCAGGCCACGCAGCACCAGCGCGGCGTCGTCGGGCGAGACGACCTGGCCCAGCGCCTGCGCGCGCAGCCGCAGCTTGCGATACCATTCCGCACCGGCCGAGGCGCTGCCCATCATCACGTCGGAATGGCCGCCGACATGCTTGGTCAGCGACATCACCGTGATGTCCACGCCCCGTTCCAGCGCCGGGAAGCCAAGCGGCCCGGCCCAGGTGTTGTCGAACACGGTAACGATCCCGCGCGCACGGGCGATCGCCGCCATGGCGGGCACGTCCTGCACTTCCATGGTCAGGCTGCCGGGCGATTCGAGCAGCACGGCGCGCGTCCGTTCGCAGATCGCCGCCTCGAACGCGGCGGTGTCGCACGGATCGAACCAGCGCGTTTCCACGCCGAAATCGCGCAGCAGCCCGCGCGCCATCGCCCGGCTGGGCTCATAGGCGTTGTCGGTCAGCAGCAGCACGTCGCCGGGGCGCAGCACGGTCAGCAGCGCGCCGGCGATGGCCGCCACGCCCGAGGGATAGAGCACCGTGCCGGCCGCGCCCGGCTCGAGTTCGGTCAGCGCCTCGCACAGCGCCCATTGCGTCGGCGCGCCGCGCCGCCCGTAATAGAAGCGCCCGTCCTCGTTGCGGCCGCCGCCCTGCCGCAGCGCGGTCATGTCAGGGTAGAGGTGGGTGCTGGCGCGCCATACCGCCGGGCTGACCACCGCGCCCGGCTGGTCGGCGGTGCCGGTCCATTCAGGCCGCCGGCCGGCGGCGGCAAGGCGGGTGGCGGGCTTCAGGGGGCGATCGTCGCGCGAATTGCTCATCGCCGGCCCCTAGCAAACCTTGCGCGGGCTTTCGAGGCGCCTGTTCAGGCTGGGTATTCAGGCCGGGTATTCAGACTGGCCGTTCAGGCCGGCTGCACGGCGGCCTGCGGCCCGGTTTCCTTCGGCGTCGCCGGATCGGCGCCCCATTCGGACCAGCTGCCATCGTAGAGCGAGACGTCGTCCTTGCCGATCAGGTGCAGCGCGAAGATCAGCACGTTGGCGGTCATCCCCGATCCGCACGAGCTGATCAGCGGGCGCGACAGGTCCACTCCGGCCGCGTCGAACAGCGCGCGGATCTCGTCGGGGCTTTTCCAGGTGCCGTCGGGCCGGAACAGGCTGGCATAGGGCACGTTGCGCGAGGCGGGGATGTGCCCGCTGGCCAGGGCCGGGTTGGTTTCCTTCTGCTCGCCGGTGAAGCGCCCGGCACCGCGCGCGTCGATCACCTGTTCGCGCCGGTCCTTCAGGTTGCGCAACACGTCGGCCTTGGAGCGGACGTGGCTTTCATCGCTCCACACCGTGAAGTGCCGGTGCCGCAGCGTCTCGCGCCCTTGCGCGCAAGGGCGGCCCTCGGCCTTCCACTTGGCGATGCCGCCATCGAGCAGCGCGACGTTCTGCGCGCCGAACATGGTCAGCATGAACCAGGCGCGCGTGGCGCTTTTCACCGGGCTGTCATCGTAGAGCACGATGCGGCTGCCGTCGCCCAGCCCCAGGCTCTGCATCCGGCTGGCGAACTTTTCGGCCGATGGCAGCGTGTTGGGCACCGGCGCAGTGGTGTCGATCAGATTGGCGAGGTCCATGAAGACCGCGCCGGGGATATGGCAGGCTTCGTATTCCAGCGCGGGATTGCGTTTCTGCTCGGGAAGAAACGCGCTTGCGTCGACGATGCGCAAATCGCTCGCGCCAATTTCGTCCGCGAGCCACTGGGTCGAGACCAAGGGATCCATCGTGGTTGTTCCTGCCTGCATGGGTGATCCGTCTATCGCGGATTCCCCTTATACTTAGGCAGGCGGCCAAGACGCGTCGAGACTGAAAAGCGAACGATTCAGAGCGTTTCGGGTATTTCGAGCGCGCGCTGCCCGATCGCGTCCCACACGCGCGGGCCAAGGTCGAGACGGAACGGCTGGAGACGGTCGGATGCCGTAGCGTTATCCTGCCCGACCAGGAACGCGGCCCGCGCCGAGACGGCGCGGTGCGCGCTGTCGCTGGCCCAGGCATCGAAGCGGGCCACCGGCACGAAAAGCTGCGCCTGCCCGTGGCGAATCGGCGTGACGGCGGACAATGGCAGGCGGAATTCGCCTTCCAGAACGGCGCTTTCGCCCGGCTCGAGCCGTTCGATCCGGCCGATCGGCGGCAGTTCTGGCCCGGCGATGCCGAGCTGTTCTTCCATCGAGCGCGAGGCGTGCGCCGCGGTCATGTCGCCGCTGATCGCGATGTCGCTCAGCGCATCCGGCCCGGCGTTGGTCGCGGTCAGGCGATAGGCGAGCGTGGTGTTGACCAGCGTCGCGCCCAGCCGCACCGCTTCGAGCGTCAGCACGAGGCCGCGAGGGGCTGCGGGTGGAGGCGTCGGCGCCGGCGGAGGAGGGGACGTCGGCGCCGGGCGGGGGACGGGAACGGGCTGCGGCGTGGGTGCGGGGGCTTCCGCCAGAGCGGCTTCCGGTTCCTCGCCCAGCATCTCGGCCGGAGCCGTCGCGTTCCGCCGTCGCGCCCAGACGGTCAGCGCGAGCGCCACCAGCGCCAGAGCGCCTCCGCCGATCCACCACAGCCAGTCCCCGGCGGGTTCGTTGCTGTCCGGCGTGCTGACGACGGGCGCCCCGGACGGCGCGGCTTCGGGTTCCGGAGCGAGCGAAGGCGTGCTGGACGCATCGGCTTCCGGCAGCGGTTCCGGCGTTGTCGAAGCGGCCGGGACGGGGATGGGGGAAGGCGCGGGTGCGGCCGGGGTGGGCCGCGCCTCGGGCCGGAGGCGCCGGTCTGGCGTGGTGGTAGGGGACGCCGCCGGCGTAGGCGTGCGCGTGGGTGTGGGCGTGGCGCGGGGCGTCGGCAGCACGATCGCCGGTTGCGCGCCGGTCGGAGACACGACGGGCGTGGGCGGCGGCGCGCCCTCCGCCACGGGGCCGGCGGCGCGCGGTGGCGGTGTGGGTGTCGGCGTGGCGCTGGGCAACTGGTAGTCCTGCTGCGCCCGCGCGGCCGGGCCGTGCGCCAGCAGCGCCGCCACGATCGCCGGCGCCATCGCCGCCCCGGCCACCGCGCGTTTCCACCGTTTTCCGCCTTTGAACCCTGCCGTCATTCGTCCCGTCCGTATGGTCTTGCCGTGTGCCCGCCGCATCGTGCGCCAGCGGAGCGCAAGCGCGCCTGAATAGCGCCTTGCTGGCGGGAGGCAATCCGCCGGCTTGCCCTTGATCGGCGGCGGGTGCATGGGCTGCGGCCATAATCATCTGTTCCCAAGGAAGGCCCTATGGCTGCAAACGGACCCCTCCACCTCGGCCAGACGAGCACGCTGCCCGCCTCGCCCGAACAGGCGGTGCTGGACTACGTGCCCAACCCGCGCCCCGGCGCGCTCTATCTCGTGCGCTTCGCCGCGCCCGAATTCACCTCGCTCTGCCCGGTCACCGGCCAGCCCGATTTCGCGCATCTGGTGATCGACTACGCCCCCGGCGAAACCATCGTGGAATCGAAGGCGCTCAAGCTGTTCCTCGGCTCGTTCCGCAACCACAACGGCTTCCACGAGGATGTCACCGTCGGCATCGGCCAGCGCCTGTTCGAGGAGATGCGCCCCCGCTGGCTGCGCATCGGCGGCTACTGGTATCCGCGCGGCGGCATCCCGATCGACGTGTTCTGGCAGTCCGGCGCGCCGCCGGAAGGGTTGTGGCTGCCCGATCAGGGCGTCCCCGCCTATCGCGGCCGGTAACGCGGGCCAGGGTCAGGACCCATTACTGGCGCTCGCCTGCGCCAGCATGTCCATGAAATCGCGCGCGATGTCCTGATCCGCCGGGTCCTTGAACGCCACGTCGAGATCGGGCGCGTTGCCCAGGATGTGCATCAGCGCCCACATCGCGAAGCGCCGGCCCCGGTCGCGTTCCAGCCCGAACTCGACCGCCAGCCGCTCCTTCCCGCTTTCCAGCGCGGCCGGAGTCAGTGCTTCCAGCTCGGTGGTGCCGAAATAGCGGCGCATCTGGTCGTCGAAATCCATGAGTCACCTGTGAAAGCGGATGGCATCGTCATTGCGAGGGGCGAAGCCCCGCGGCAATCCAGAGCCGCACGCGCGACTCTGGATTGCTTCCCTTGCGTTCGCAATGACGAACCGAAGTTATGCCCTAAAGCTCGCGCAAAGCCTGCGCGGGGCGGGTCCGGAGCAGCCCCAGCGACCCCGCCAGCGCCAGCACCAGCACCAGCGCCACCCCGGCGCCCAGCACGGCAAGGATGCGCCTCCAGCCGGGCATCCACGCGAAATCGAACAGGCGCACGATCACCAGCCAGCCCGCGCCGCAGCCCAGCACCAGTGCGATCGCGGCCAGCACCGCGCAGAGCAGCGCGTATTCGGCCAGGATCAGCGTCAGCAACTGCCGCCGGCTGGCGCCCAGCACGCGCAGGATCACGTTGTCGTACTGCCGCCTCTCGCGCGCGGCGGCGATCGCGCCCGCCAGCACGGCCATGCCGGCCAGGATCGCCACGCTCGCGGCGGCGAGGATGGCCGTGCCCATCTGGGAGAGAATGTCGCGCGCCTGGTTCAGCACCGGGCCGATTTCCACCACCGAACTGGACGGCAGCGCGCGGACGAGGCCCGAGAGAATCGCGCGGCGCACGCCCGGCGTTTTCGCCGCGCGGGGCAGCTCGATCGTGGCCGCCAGGTTGTGCGGCGCGTCGGCAATGGCGTTGGGGCTGAACACCAGCACGTAGTTGAAGCCCATGTTTTCCCAGTCGATTTGCCGGAACGAGGCGATCGTGGCGGTGCGCTCCACGCCCAGCAGGCCCACCGTGATCCGGTCGCCCAGCTTGAGGTTCAACGCCTTGCCGAGATCCGCGTCCACCGAGACCAGCGGTTCGCCGGCATAGTCCTTTGGCCACCACTTCCCGGCGGTGAGGGTGTTCCCCTCCGGCACCGTCTCGGCATAGGTCAGCCCCCGGTCGCCGCGCAGCGCCCAGGCGTTCTCGGGCAGTTCCTTGAGATCGGCCACGCGCACCATCCGGTCTTGCGGGCCATAGGCGACGATCGTGCCGCGCAGCGCAGGGACGGTGCGGATCGTCGCACCGGGCGCGGCGCGCTCCACCACCGTTTCGAACCGGGCGACGCCATCGCGCGGCACGTCGAGCACGAAGTAATCGGGCGCGCGATCGGGCACGCGCCGCGCGATATTGGCGTCGAGGCTCGTCTCCACCGCCGCCAGCAGCACGAAGGCGGACAGGCCGAAGCCCAGGGCCACCACCAGCGCGCCGGTCTGCGCGCCGGGGCGGTGCAGGTTGGCCAGCGCCATGCGCGCAATGGCCCCGTGCGGGCGCGGCAGGCGCGCGGCCAGCCGGGCGAGGCCCAGCCCCAACGCCGCCAGCAGCCCGAACAGCGCCGCCGCTCCGCCGAGAAAGCCTGCCGCCAGTTCCTTCTGCGGCGCGGTCGCGATCGCCAGCGCGGCGATGCCGGCCAGCCCCAGCCCGACGGGCAGGCCCATGGACCGTATCGCCGCGCGCCACCGCGTGCGCAGGGGGCTGACGCGCGCGCGCATCAGCGCCATGGCCGGGAAGTCGCGCGCGCGGATCAGCGGCGGCGCGGCGAAGGTCAGCGCGATCAGCGCGCCATAGGCGGCGGCGAGCAGCAGCGCCTTCGCGTCGATCACCACGCCCGCTTCCACCGGCAGCAGGCCCGAAAGCGCGCGGCTCAGCAACGGCGTGGTGGCCACGCCGATCAGCAGGCCGGCGGCGATCGCGATGGCCGAGGCGACGGCCATCTGCAGCAGGTAAATCCTTGCAATATCGCCGCTTTCCGCGCCGAGAATCTTCAGCGTGGCGATGCTTCCCCGCCGCGCTTCGAGATAGGACGACACGCCGTTGCCGATGCCGATCCCGGCGATCGACAGCGCCGCCAGCGCCACCAGCACGAGGAACTGCCCCATGCGCCCGACGAAGCGGTCCAGCCCCGGCGATGCCTTGTCGCGCGTGCGCGCCTCGAACCCGGCCACGGGGAAGCGCGCGGTGAAGGCATCGGCCAGCGCCTGGGGATCGGCGGCCGCGCTGCCGGTGGGCAGGCGGATGCGGTACTTGGTGCGGATCATCGATCCGGGCTGGACCAGCCCTGATGCGGCGAGCGCCTCCGGGCTGACGATCACGGTGGGGCCGAGCGAGAACCCTTCGGAAAGCCGGTCCGGCTCGTCCGCGATCACCCCGCCGATGGTCAGCAGGGCATCGCCGATCCGCAGTTTTCCGCCGGTCGTCACGTCCAGCCGGTCGGCCACGCCAGGAGCGATCCACGCGGTCATGCCGGTGGGCGCGCCGGCCCTGCGGCCATCTGACTCGCGGCCGCCTTCCAGCGTGAGCGCGCCATAGAGCGGCCAGCGCGTGTCCACCGCCTTCAATTCCACCGGAACCGCCACGTCGTCGCCCTGCGCTGGCCGTGCCATCGCCTGAAGCCGCGTGCCGGCCGAAACCGTGCCGAGAGCGCGCATCGCCGCCATCTCCGCGTCCGAGGCTGCGCGCTGGGCCAGCGTGAATTGCAGGTCGCCGCCCAGCAGGATGCGGCCCCGGCTGGTCAGTTCGCGCTCGATCGCGCCGGTGAGCGTGCCGATCGCGGCGAGCGCGGCGGTGCCCAGCACCAGGCACACGAGCAGGAGCCGCAGCCCGCGGAAGCGCCAGTCCAGGCCGCGCCGGGCCAGCCGCCAGGCGGTGCTCCAGCCGATGCTGTTTGCGCTCATCGTATTGAATCCGAAACGATTTCGCCGTCGGCCAGCCGCACCACGCGGCCGCAGCGGGCGGCCAGCGCCTCGTCGTGCGTGACCATGATCAGCGTCGCCCCGGCTTCCCGCGCGCGCTGGAACAGCAGATCCGCCACGGCCGCGCCGGTCGCCGCGTCGAGATTGCCGGTCGGCTCGTCCGCGAACAGGATCGCCGGGCGCGGCGCCAGCGCGCGGGCGATGGCCACGCGCTGCTGTTCCCCCCCGGAAAGCTGCGCGGGATAGTGATTCAGGCGGTGGCCCAGCCCCACGGCGGCGAGTTCGGCCTGCGCGTGGGCTTCGGCCCCGGCCATTCCCGCGAGTTCCATCGGCGTTTCGACATTTTCGAGCGCGGTCATCGTCGGCAACAGGTGGAACGCCTGCAGCACGATGCCGATGCGTCCGCGCCGCGCGGCGGCCAGGCCGTCCTCGTCCAGCGCGGTGAAATCGGCGCCGGCCACCTCCAGAGCGCCGCCGCTGGCGCGTTCCAGCCCCGCGAGCACGGCCAGCAGCGAGCTTTTGCCCGATCCGGAGGGGCCGAGCAGCGCCAGCGTTTCCCCGGCATCGACGGCTAGGTCGATGCCGCGCAGGATGTCGACGCGGCCCTCGCCGGAGCCGAGATGGAGGGTCAGGTTGCGGGCGGAGATGATGGGAGAGGTGCTTGTCACCGCGCAGGAGTGGCATAGATTGGTTGCGCTTCGCAACCTGTGCCGTCCGATCCAGAAAGCCCCCATGCGCCGTTTCCCGCTCGTTATCGCCCTGATCCTGTCGCTGGCCGCCTGTTCGGGCGAAAAGGCAGCGGATTCAGAACCTTCCACGACCCCGACGACGGCGGTTTCCGCTGCGCCCGTTCCCGCCAACGCGCCGGTGATCCTGGCGTTCGGGGACAGCCTCTATGCCGGGTACCAGCTCCGGCAGGACGAGAGCTACCCGGCGAAGCTGCAGGTGGCGCTCAACGCGGCGGGAACGCCGGTGAAAGTGGTGGGCGCGGGCGTGTCCGGCGATACCACGGCGGCCGGCTTGCAGCGGCTGGCCTTCACGCTCGACAACCAGCCAGTAAAGCCGGCGCTGGTGCTGGTGGGGCTGGGCGGCAACGACATGCTGCGCGGGCTGCCGCCGGCCGAAACGCGCGCCAATCTCGATGCGATCCTGGCCGAACTGAAGAAGCGCGGGTTGCCCGCGATGCTCACCGGAATGCTTGCCGCGCCCAACATGGGGGCGGACTATGCGCGCGCCTTCAATCCGATCTGGCCGGCGCTGGCGAAGAAGTACGACGTGCCGCTGGTGCCGTTCTTCCTGCAACCCGTGATCGGCAACAAGGCATTGTTATTGGGTGATAATATCCACCCCAACGCGCAAGGGATCGATCGCATCGTGGCGGCCACGCGGGCCGATGTGGCGAAGGCGCTGAAGGCGGCGGAGGACGGGCACGGGGCCTGATCAGGCCCGCGCGGCCACACCGTCCGCCACGCGCCACACCGCGCTGCCGCCTGCGATTTCCTCGAACGGGGCGAGTTCGGTGCCGGTCATCCACACTTGCGCGCCCGATGCCGCCAACCGCTCGAACAGCGCGGCGCGGCGCAGCGGATCGAGATGCGCGGCGATTTCGTCCAGCAGCAGCAGGCGCGGCCGTTCGCCGGCGGTGAGCTGTGCGTGGGCCAGCACGATCGCGATGAGCATGGCCTTTTGCTCGCCCGTGGAGCAGTCCGCGGCGGGCGACTGCTTGGCGGCGAGGGTCACGGCCAGGTCATCGCGGTGCGGACCGGTCAGACTGCGTCCCGCCGCACGGTCTCGGCGGCGGTTGTTACGTAACAAAATGCGCAATTCTTCGCCGTCCGAAGGCGTTTCGGAGGCATATTCGAGCGCCGGACGGGCGAAGGGCTGTTCGGGCAGGACCGCGATGGCGCGCATCAGGTCGGCCACCAGATCGCGCCGGGCCGCAGCAACTAATGCCCCGTTTTCAGCCATTTGGCTTTCGAGCGCGTCCAGCCACAGCGGATCGGGATCGTTCGGATCGGCCAGCAGGCGGTTCCGCTCGCGCAACGCCGTCTCGTAACGACCGGCATTTCGGGCGTGTCCGGGCAGGCGCGCCAGCACCAGCCGATCGAGGAAGCGCCGCCGTCCGCCCGCGCTTTCGGCGAAAAGCCGGTCCATGGCCGGGGTCAGCCAGGTGATGGAGAGCCACTCGGCCAGCCGCGCGGCCGGGCCTTCCGCGCCATTTATCCTTACATTCCGGCGGTTTGGAGCGTCCGCCGTGCTGGCGGTGCCGAGCGTGACCGCGCCGTCTTCCAGTTCCGCCGCCACGGCGAAGCCTCCATCGCCGCCGCGCCCGGCCATTTCGGCGGGCTGCGCCCGGCGCAAACCGCGTCCGGGCGCCAGCAGCGAGACCGCTTCGAGCACGTTGGTCTTGCCGGCGCCGTTTTCACCGACCAAGATGTTGAAATCGCGTGTTTCTTCAAGACGCGTCGCCACGTGGTTGCGAAAATGACGCAAGGTGAGGCGGGTGAGCGACATGGCGGCGGCTTAGAACATCGTACAGGCAGGGGGGAACCGATTTCGCCGCTGGCCGGTCTGGCAGCGCGCGTTACGTGATGAAATGGGCGTTCGTTACGTAACAAAATGCAATTTGTTACGTAACTAATCGCCTTTTTCGAGCAGTCCATGCTTCTTCAGGCAGTGGCGAAGCTGGTCGTAGCTCAGGCCCAGCGCTTTGGCGGTCTGGCGCTGGTTGTAGCGGTGCCGTCCGAGCGCGTGTTCCAGGATCGCCCGCTCATGCGCGTCCACGGCACCGCGAAGATCATCAATAAAATCAAAATCTTGTCCTGTTCTTGGGGAGGCTGCCGGCGCGGGCGACGGCGCCTCCACGATGCGCGGCAGGGACACCGGCTTCCATGGGCTTTCGAACGGATCGAACTGAATATGCGCGATCGGGGCGCCGGAATCGTCCCAGCGATAGACCGCGCGCTCGATTACGTTACGTAACTCCCGGACGTTTCCGGGCCACGCATAGTCTTCCAGCTGCCGCGCCGCGTGGGGGGCAAAGCCAGGCCAGGAATCCCAGTGCAGTTCGGCGGCCATGCGCCGCCCGAAATAATCGGCCAGAACCGCGATATCACCCTCGCGCACGCGCAACGGGGGCAGGGTAATGACCTCGAAACTCAGCCGATCGAGCAAATCCGCGCGAAAACGGCCCTCTTCAGCCGCTTTCGGGAGGTCTTCATTGGTCGCGGCGACGATCCGGACGTCGACGCGCACCGGACGCGAGGCGCCGATCCGCGTGATTTCGCCATATTCGACCGCGCGCAGCAGCCTTTCCTGCGCGCTCATCGACAAGGTCGCCAGTTCGTCGAGAAAAAGCGTGCCTTTGTCCGCTTCCTCGAAACGGCCGGCGCGCGCGCGCGTCGCGCCGGTGAAAGCACCGGCTTCGTGGCCAAAAAGTTCAGCTTCTATAAGGGTTTCTGGCAGTGCAGCACAGTTCAGGGTGATCAGCGGTTCCTGCCAGCGGGTCGACAGGCGGTGCAATCTTTCGGCGATCAGTTCCTTGCCGGTCCCGCGCTCGCCGATCACCAGCACGGGACGGCGCATGGGCGCGGCGCGGCTGGCGCGTTCTACAGCGTCAAGAAACGCGCCGGACTGGCCGATGAACTGAACTTCCCGATCCATGGCCAAGTTTTAGCATATTTCACCAAATCAAGGCAACGGATGCCATGTCATAGGTGCGGCACGGGCATAAAAATGGCGGATTTCCGGGATTTCCCGCGGTTTGGCACGCGGCTTGCTGAAAGGTGAACAAACGCACTGGCCCGGTATCTTCGGCCACGCTTTCACGGAGAATGCAGATGTACACCGCCCGCTTCTTTTCGACCAAGCTCGGCCGCGCAGCGCTCGCCAGCATTGGCGCGATGCTGGCTCTCAACTGCTTCGCACTGACCCAGCAGATTCAGGCCGCGCCGCAGGTGCTGGCCTCCAGCGCCGCGATTACCGGCGAACTGGCGTGACCGAAGACCTGACCCCGGTACGACCGGAAGGGTCGCGCGCGTCCCGCTTCGATGCTGAGCTGGATGCGCTGCGCGCCAACACCCGTTTCCAGGACGCGAATGGCCAATCGCGTCCCATCTTCACCAACGGAGTCAACCTGATGGGCATTTTTTCGCGGACGCGCGATATTATTGCTGCCAATTTCAACGACTTGCTGGACAAGGCGGACGATCCTGCCAAGATGATCCGGATGATCATCATGGAGATGGAGGAGACGCTTGTCGAAGTGCGGGCCTCCGCCGCGCGCACCATAGCCGATCAGAAGGAGATGCAGCGGCACGTCGGGAAGCTGGAACGGCTCCAGGCCGACTGGGCGGAAAAGGCCCAGCTCGCGCTCAGCAAGGATCGCGAGGATCTGGCCCGCGCCGCCCTGGTCGAGAAGAACAAGGCGACGGACATGGCCGAACAGCTCAAGGCCGAGATCGGCGTCCTCGACGACGCGATGCGCGCCTACGAACAGGACATCGAAAAGCTCCAGACCCGTTTGCGCGAAGCGCGCAGCCGCCAGACGGCGATCGCCGCGCGGCTGGAAAGCGCCGAGAACCGCGTCCGCCTGCGCAGCCTGCTCACCAACGAGCGCGTCGATGAGGCGCTTGCCCGGTTCGACCAGCTCGAACGCCGCGTCGACTATGCCGAAGGCCGTGCCGATGCGCTGAACCTGGCCGATGGCAAGGCGCCGAGCCTGGCGGACGAGATCGCCGCGCTGGCCGGGCAGGACAAGGTGGATGAGGAACTCGAAGCGATGAAGCGCGCGTTGGGGAAAGGCGACTGATCCATGGAAGAAGTGCTCATCCCGCTCGTTGCGATCCTGGGAATCTTCGTCGGGTTACCCTGGATCATCCTTCACTACATAACCCGCTGGAAGACCGCCGCCACGCTGACCACGGGCGACGAGGCGCTGCTGGACGAACTGTACCAGCTGGCGCGCCGCCTGGACGAGCGGATGGATACGGTGGAGCGGCTGGTGGCTTCCGACAATCCGGAATTCCGGCCGGCGCGCATCCAGCACGATCGCGAAACAGACAACCAGCAGCTGCGAGAGCTTGATCGCATGCTCGCCGAAAAGAAGGGGATGTCGAAGTGAATAGTCCACGAACCCGCTTCTACCGGGATAAGGTTAACGGGAAGTTCATGGGTGTTTGCGCGGGCATCGCGGATTACACCGGAGTGGACGTGCTGTGGGTCCGGCTGGGCTTCGTGGTGCTGACGTTCTGCGGCCTCGGTTTCCTGCCCTTCGTGTACCTGGCGCTCGGCTTCCTGTCCGAAAAGAAGCCCGGCTACCTTTACGGCGACCGGCAGGAGCAGAAGTTCTGGCAGGGTGTCCGCCAGTCTCCGGCGCGCACCGCCCGCGAAGTCCGCGCCCAGTTCCGCGATATCGACCGCCGGCTGGCCGAAGTGGAAAGCTTCTATGTCAGCAGCAATCCGCGCCTTTCGGCCGAGATCGAGAAATTGCGCTGAAATCGGGTCATTCCGGGGCAGCGTTGAGGGGAAAATGACCGATGTTCGATCCGATTTCGATACCGATCGTGGCGCTTAGCATCCCGATCGTGGCCATCGTCACGCGCCACAAGCGCCGCATGGCCGAACTGCGCATCCGTGAAGTGGAAGCGGGCGCGGTGCAGGGCGACAGCGCCACCGCGGCGCAGGTCAGGGCGCTGGAGGAGCGGGTTCGCGTGCTCGAACGCATCGTCACCGACAAGAGCTATGACGTGGCCGCGCAGATCGAGGCGCTCCGTTCCGACGGTGCCGGCATCCTGGCCGCCGAAGCCCTGGCCCGGCCGGAGTTGCGGCCATGATGCCATCGGTCTTTCTCGCCGCGCTGGGCATCGTCATCGGCCTGCCGGTCACGCTCGGCATCGTCTCGGACCTCTACAAGCGCCGCCTGGCGTTCAAGGAACGGGAAATGGAACTGCTTTCGCGCCAGACGGCGGAAAAGACCGCGCAATACATCGCGCACAACGAACGGCTGGAGCAGCGCGTGCGCGTGCTGGAACGGCTCGTCACCGATTCCGGCACGGATCTCGCGCTGCGGATCGAGGCGCTGCGCGAAACCGAAGTCCACTGAGGTATTCAACCGCAGGTACAAGGAAATACGCCCGTGAGTTTCTGGAGCGCCATGGTCGCGATTGTCGCCATCCTCGCCTTTGCCAAGATGCGGACGCACCGCCGCTGGCATGAAAGCGAAGGATACCAGGCCGGGCCACCCGCCGATCCCGCCTATACCGCCCAACTGGAGCGCGAGGTGGAAACCCTGCGCAAGCGGCTGGAAGTGCTGGAGCGGATCGTGACCGACGCCAACACCGGCCAGGCGAACGATACGCGCCGTCTGGCCAGCGAGATCGAGGCGCTGCGCGACCGCTGACGCGCCCGCCCTACCGGAGAACGAAGATGCCGGACACGACTCTGTTCACCGATCCCACCCTGATCGCCGCCGCCGCGCTGGTGGGCCTCGTCATCGTCGCCGCCGCGCTGCTGCGCGCCTGGAACGGCTGGCTGGCCTTCAAGCGGCTGGAACTGCAGCACCGCCATGGCGATATGCCGGCGGTCGGCCTGATCGAGGTGGCCGATCTCAAGGAACGCATCCGCAAGCTGGAAGCCATCGCAAGCGGGGTGGACCTGTAACGGTCCTGCGCCTATCCCGGCGCGCAAGACGGACCGTGGACGGCAAGACAGTTGATGCGCAGCCTTGAAGACATTCTGGAAGAATACGAGTTTCTCGATGGCGACGAACGCTACCGCCTGCTGATCGAACTGGGGCGCGAACTGGAGCCGATGCCCGATGCGCTCAAGACCGACGCCACGCTGGTGCGCGGCTGTTCGGCCAGCGTCTGGGTCTATCCGATCGAGGATGGCGGGGCGGGGAAGCTGCATTTCCTGGCGGACAGCAACGCGGCGATCACCAAAGGCATCGTCGCGCTGGTGCTGGCCGCGGTGCAGGACCAGCCGGCGCGGGACGTCGCCGGAACCGACATCGCCGCCAGGCTGGCGCCGTTCGACCTGAAGAACCAGCTTTCCTCCAACCGGACGCAGGGCGTGCCCAACATGATCGCGCTGGTGCGCGAACACGCCGCGCGGATCGCGGCGGGATAGGTCCGTGCTGGGCCGGCATCTCTGGACCGGCGCCGGCCTTGCCTTCGTCGCGATCGGGGCGGTGGGGGCATTCCTGCCGCTGCTGCCGACCGTGCCGTTCCTGCTGCTGGCCGCGTTCTGCTTCGCCAAGGGCAATCCGGCGTGGGAACAGCGCCTGCTCGATCACCCGAAATACGGCCCCGCGCTGCGCCAGTGGCGTGAACGCCGCGCCATTTCGCGTCGCGCCAAGAAGGCGGCGCTGCTTGCCATGGCGATCAGCGTGGGCATCACCGCCCTGACCGCCGGCTGGCCCTGGGTGCTGATCCCGGCGGCGGTCATGGCGATATCGGGCACCTGGATATGGACGCGCGCGGAATGAAAGTGGTTTCCCTGCATCGCTACCCGGTCAAGTCGATGGGCGGAGAGGCCATGACGCGCGCCACGGTCACGCCGCGCGGGCTGGAAGGCGACCGGCGCTGGATGATGGTGCGCGAAGACGGCCGCTTCCTCACCCGCCGCGAGTTGCCGGCGATGGCGCTGGTCTCCGCGCAGCCGACCGAGCACGGGCTGCGCCTGCGCCATCGCTTGCCCGGCGTCGATGCGGCAAGCGAACTGGACGTGCCGGTGCCGCACGTGGAAGCCCCCGTCCTGCCGGTGCGCGTGTGGGGAGACGAAGTGACCGGCCACGATGCCGGTCCCGCCGCCGCCGCATGGCTTTCCGCGCTGTTCGGGCGTGCGGTGCGGCTGGTCCACATGGCCGAGGAAACGGTGCGCCCGGTTCATCCGGACTACGGCGCGGCGGACGACCGGGTCAGCTTTGCCGATGGCTTCCCGTTGCTGATCACCACGGTGGAATCGATTGCGGCGCTCAACGCGCGGCTCGATGCGCCGCTGGACATGGCGCGTTTCCGGCCGAACATCGTGCTGGAAGGCGCGGAGGCGGCCTTTGCCGAGGACGGCTGGCGGCGCTTGCGCATCGGCGGCCTGACACTGCGCGTGGTCAAGCCCTGCACGCGCTGCGTCATCACCACGCAGGACGTGGAGAGCGGCGAAAGCACCGGCCCCGAACCGCTGCGCACGCTGAAGGCGATGGGCCGCGTCTGGCAGAAGATGCCGGTCTTCGGCCAGAACGCGATCCCCGATGGCCCCGGCGCGATCGCGGTCGGGGACGCCGTGGAGGTGCTTTAAGCGAAAACGTCCGCCTGGTTGGGATTCTTGGGATCGGGGCCGAAGCGGTTGGGGCCGCGCGTGCCCTCAATGCACATGAACACCAGCACGATGATCCCACCGACATAGGGCACGAAGTTCAGCAGCACGAACCAGCCCGACTTGTCCTGATCGTGAAACCGGCGGACCTGCACCGCCAGCGCCGGAATGAAACTGCCCAGCACGAACAACCCGAGCAGCGCCCCGCCAAGCCACAACAGCGGCCCCGGCGTGCTCGCTTCACCGGGTGTGAAACTTAGGCCGCCGCCCAGCATCAGCGAGAATATGACCGCGTAAACGATCAAGAACAGCAACGCGAACATCCAGTATTCCTTGCGCCGTGCCCGACCGTTGAATACGGCATATTTTTTCAGTACTGCCAGATACCAGTTCATGCTGACTCCTTAGACATTAATTCCGGATGAAGCTGCCCGGCGAGAGTAAGGAGCTAACAGAAATATGTCAAACGGGTTTAGCCAAAGTGTCCGGCCCATCTGGGTTTCAGGCCGACGCTGAAAACGATGGGCCGGGGGTGGACTTAGACGCCCTTGGCGAAAATGGCCTCGGCTGCGGCGATGGTGGCGGCGATGTCGGCTTCCGTGTGGGCGGCGGAGACGAAGCCGGCTTCAAAGGCGGAAGGCGCCAGGTAGTGGCCGGCCTCCAGCATGGCGTGGAAGAAGCGGTTGAAGGCTTCCTTGTCGCACTGCATCACCTCGGCGAAGGAGGTGGGCGGGGTGGCGCTGAAGTACAGGCCGAACATGCCGCCCACGCTCTGGGCGCAGAAGGTGACGCCGTGCTTCTTGGCGGCGGCGGTGAGGCCGTCGGTGAGCTGCTTGGTGCGGGCGGCCAGGCTGTCGTAGAAGCCGGGGGCCCGGGTGGTCTTGAGGGTGACCAGGCCGGCGGCCACTGCCACCGGGTTGCCGGAGAGAGTGCCGGCCTGATACACCGGACCCAGAGGGGCGATCTTTTCCATGATCTCCCGCTTGCCGCCGAAGGCCGCCACCGGCATGCCGCCGCCGATGACCTTGCCCAGGGTGGTGAGGTCCGGGGTGATGCCGAAGAGGCCCTGGGCGCACTGGGGGCCGACGCGGAAGCCGGTCATGACCTCGTCGAAGATGAGCACGGCGCCGTGCTTGCTGCACAGATCGCGCATGGCCTGCATGAACTCTGGCTTGGGCGCGATCAGGTTCATGTTGCCGGCCACCGGCTCGACGATGACGGCGGCGATTTCGCTGCCCTGCTTGGCAAAGGCCTCGGCCAGTTGCTCGGCATTGTTGTATTCGAGCACCAGGGTGTGCTTGGCCACGTCGGCGGGGACGCCGCCGGAGGAGGGATTGCCGAAGGTCAGCAGGCCGGAACCGGCCTTCACCAGCAGGCTGTCGGAATGGCCGTGGTAGCAGCCCTCGAACTTCACCAGCAGGTCCCGGCCGGTATGGCCCCGGGCCAGGCGGATGGCGCTCATGGTGGCTTCGGTGCCGGAGGAGACCAGGCGCACCATGTCCAGGGAGGGCAGGATGTCGCAGAGCAGGTCGGCGATCTCGATCTCGGCCTCGGTGGGGGCGCCGAAGGACAGGCCCAGGGCGGCGGCCTCCTGCACGGCCTTGACCGTGGGGGCGTGGGCGTGGCCCAGGATCAGGGGGCCCCAGGAACCGACGTAATCCAGGTAGCTCTTGCCTTCCGCATCCCACACCCGGGGGCCTTCGCCGCGGGTGAAGAAGCGGGGGGCGCCGCCGACGGAGCGGAAGGCCCGCACGGGGGAATTCACGCCGCCGGGAATGTGGCGTTGGGCGGCATCGAAGAGTTGCTGGTTACGAGAGCTCATGGGCAGCACTTTCTGCAAAACGACGTTAATAGGCGGCGGCCCGGGCGGTCACGTCCGGGGCCTCGAACAAATCGGTGATGACGGCGACGAACTGGGCGCCGGCGGCGATGACCGGGGCGGCGTTGTCCAGGGTGATGCCGCCGATGGCGGCGACCTGTACGCCAGGCAGCTCCTGGCGGGCCCGGGTGACCAGGTTGAAAGGCGCCCGGGGTGCCTGGGGCTTGGTCGTGGAGGCGTACATGGCGCCGAAGGCGACGTAGTT
>MEGD01000049.1:33093-54645 GCA_001725355.1 Novosphingobium sp. SCN 66-18 | reverse complement strand
CGGCCCTATCTGGTCGGGCTGATCGTGCCCGATGCGGAATGGGCGGTGGAATGGGCGCGCGAACAGGACGAGAAGTTCGACGTGGCGACGCTGCAGGGCTACGGCCAGACCGAGGCCGGGCCGGTGATCTCGTGCAACCGCCCCGCGGCGGGCATCAAGATGGATACCGTCGGCCCGCCGATGAAGGGCGTGGAAGTCCGCATTGCCGAGGACGGCGAAATCCTCGTGCGCGGCGAATTGGTGATGCACGGCTACTGGCACAACCCGGCGGAAACCGCGCGGGCGATCCAGGATGGCTGGCTGCACACCGGCGACATCGGCCATCTCGACGCCAACGGCCGGATCGTCATTACCGACCGCAAGAAGGATATGATCGTCAACGACAAGGGCGACAACGTCTCTCCGCAGAAGGTGGAAGGGATGCTGCGGCCCTATCTGGTCGGGCTGATCGTGCCCGATGCGGAATGGGCGGTGGAATGGGCGCGCGAACAGGACGAGAAGTTCGACGTGGCGACGCTGCAGGGCCTGCCCGCCTTCCGCAACGCGATTCGCGAGGCGGTGGACCGGGTGAACCGGGATTTGTCGGTGATCGAGAAAGTCCGCCAGTTCACGTTCGCGGACGAGGCGTTCAGCATCGAGAACGGCGAGATGACGCCCAGCCTCAAGATCCGCCGGCACAAGATCCGCGAGCGGTACGGCGCGCGGATCGATGCGCTCTACAAGGGCTGACCGGGCCGGAGCGCGGTGTGGCTCGCGGCCCGGCTGTCAGGCGGCTTCGAGTTCGACGAATTCGGGATAGAACTTCGGCGCGCGGGGCGACCAGCCCGGCGCGGTGGCGGCGGCTTCGCTGATCGACTGGAGCAGGCCCTTGCGCCGTTCCGGCCGGATCTGCGGCAGCGCTGCGGCACCGCAAAACGCGCCCGGCAGCCACGGCCGCACTTCGGCGCCCAGCAGGCGTTCGTAGAGGAAGCGATAGGCCGAGAAGCAGCTGAGCCGTTCCTGCCCCAGATCGAACGCGGTCACCCGCATCAGCTTGCCCATGAAGCTTTCGAGGCCGTCGGGGCCGGGGCCTTCGGGCAGGACCGTGCGCAGCGTCTTGAAATCCTGGTAGATCACGTACTGCGCGCGGATCGAGGCGGTTTCCTCGCCGCTGCGCGCCCACAGGCGGAACGCGTCCTGCCGGCCGAGGCCGACATCCAGGCTGCGCCGGATATAGCGTTGTTCGGCGGCCGAGAAGCTCGCGAATTCGCGCATCTCGGTCAGGATCAGCGTAGCGGTGTCGGCGTTCGACATGAACCAGCTCCTGCCTTGGTGTCCCCGCGACTCCGGGGGGACCGGCATGCTGGATCATGCGCCAGGCTTGGTTATTTTGAGGTTAACCCTGTCGCCCCAACGACGAGGCCTGATCCGGACGGCGGCGGTAGCGGAAATACCAGACCTCGTGGCCATAGACGTTGCGCGCCTTGGCCTCGTAGCGCGTTTCCGGCCAGCCGCCGGGGCGCTTCTGGAACTGTGCCGGCTTTTCGCACAGCCATTCGAACGCATCGCGATGGCGGCGCATGACCATCAGGGCATGGCGCAGGTAGATGGCGTGGTCGGTGCCGAAGCGGAATTCGCCGCCCGGTTTCAGCTTGGCCGCGAACAGGCGCAGCGGGCCGTCGTTCATCATCCGCCGCTTGGCATGGCGCGCCTTGGGCCAGGGATCGGGATGGAGCAGGTAGAGGAATGAAAGCGAGCTGTCGGGAATGCGCGCCAGCACCTCCAGCGCGTCGCCGTGATGGATGCGCACGTTGGGAATGGGCGGGTGCCGGCCGCCATCGCCGTCAAGGTGCGTGAGCGCCTGCGCCACGCCGTTGAGGAACGGTTCGGCGCCGATGAAGCCGTGATCGGGCAGCATGTCGGCCCGCGCGGCCATGTGCTCGCCGCCGCCGAAGCCGATTTCGAAGTGGAGCGGGCAATCGTGGCCGAACAGGCGTTCGGCGGTGACCGGGCCGTCTGCCGGCACGGCGATCTGCGGCAGCAGGGTGTCGACCAGCGCCTGCTGGCCCTGGCGCAGGGGCTTGCCCTTGGCGCGGCCGTAGAGGCGGTTGAGCGTGGTGGGATCGCCGGACTTGTGCGCGGTCATGAAACGGGGGCCTGCTGGTCGATAAAGCGGCGCGCCTAGCAGACCGGTGCCGGGTTGGGGAGGGGGAGCCCGCAAACGAAAAGCGGCCCGCACCCCCCGGAGCGGACCGCTTTCGTCAGGAACAGACGCTGCGGGAAATATGGGCGGGAAATCAGCCCAGAAAATCAGGCGGCTTCGACGTCCAGCTTGTCGTCCGGATCGCGCAGCACATAGCCGCGGCCCCAGACGGTTTCGATGTAGTTGTCGCCACCGCAGGCGTGCGCCAGCTTCTTGCGCAGCTTGCAGATGAACACGTCGATGATCTTGAGTTCGGGTTCGTCCATGCCGCCGTAAAGGTGGTTCAGGAACATTTCCTTGGTCAGCGTGGTGCCCTTGCGTAGCGAGAGCAGCTCGAGCATCGCGTATTCCTTGCCGGTCAGGTGTACGCGCGCGTTATCGACCTCCACCGTCTTGGCATCGAGGTTGACCGAAAGCTTGCCGGTGCGGATGACCGATTGCGAATGGCCCTTGGAACGGCGCACGACCGCATGGATGCGGGCGATCAGTTCCTCGCGGTGGAAGGGCTTGGTCACGTAGTCGTCGGCGCCGAAGCCGAAGCTGCGCACCTTCGAATCCATTTCCGAAATGCCGGAGAGAATGAGAACCGGCGTCTGCACCTTGGCGACGCGCAGCTTCTTGAGGACGTCGTAGCCGTGCATGTCCGGCAGGTTGAGGTCCAGAAGGATGATATCGTAATCATAGAGCTTGCCGAGATCGAGGCCTTCTTCCCCGAGATCGGTTGAATAGACGTTGAAACCTTCGGCCGAAAGCATCAGCTCGATGGCCTTGGCCGTGGTCGGCTCGTCCTCGATCAGCAGCACACGCATACAACCGCCCCTTCTCGCCATAACCGGATGGCAGCGTTAATCCCTCGTCAAACGCTCTTGTCCGACATTAACCATAGGACCAATGAACATTAAAGGTTAATTTCGCGTAAACGGCGCAATCGCGGCGAGTCGCGCGGGTTTTCAACAGGCGCCGGAAACGATGGTGCCGGACGGCGAAGACCGCCGCCAGCGGTCAGGCGCCGGGAACGGCTAGGGTGGCGGCGGCCTCGCGCAGCCGGCGGCTGGCCGCCTGATCGTTGCGGAACGCGGCCAGGCCGTCCTGCAGCGCCTTGCCGGCCTTGCCCGGCTCGCCCAGCTGCATGCGGCTGCGCATCAGCATGATCCACCCATCGGGATTGCCGGGATTTTGCGCGAGCTTCGCCTCCAGCCCGTCGACCATGCCGCGCACCATCGCCTCCTGCTGGCCCTTGGGCAGACCGGCGGCGGCCTTCATTTCGTCGCCCGTCGGGCCGGGAATGCCGGAGGCCGCCTTTTGCGCACCGTCGGTAACCATGCCGGCGGCCGGCGCCGCGAAGCGGGCTTCGGCCAGCCGCTTGTCCACGTCGATCTTGTACTTCTGCCCCACGTTGCGGATCACGTCGCGGATATCGTCGGCATAGGGCGCGTCGGACGGGGTATCCGCCAGCAGGTCGAACCACATGTCGATCGCGCGGCGGTGCTGGCCCGAAAGGTCCATCGCCACCGCCTTGAAATACCGCGCGCGCGCATCCTTGGGATCGAGTTGCAGCGCGCGGTCGAACGCGGCTTGCGCATCGGGGGGTATCCGCCCCTCGCTGTCGCTCGCCAGCACCAGCGCCTCGCCCAGGAACGAGAAGGTTTCGGCGTGATCGGGATCGAGCCGGGTCGCCTTCTTCAGCGCGGTCGCGGCTTCGGCATAGCGTTCGGTCTGGAAATAGGACCAGCCCAGCATGCGCCAGCCTTCGGCGTTCTCCGGATCGGCCTTCAGCTTGGCCTCCAGCTTGGCGATGACATCGTCGACCGAAGGCGCCTGGCTGGCATCGGCCGTCGCCGGCGCGACCACCGCGGCTTCCTGCTTCTGCCCGCGATAGATGGCGACGCCCGCCGCGGCGATGGCCATGACCGCAGCGCCCGCCAGCAGCACCTTGCCCAACCAGCCCGCCCCGCCCGCGGCCTGCGGAGCCGGGCTTTCGAGGGCGGGACTTGCGGAAGGAGACTGCTCGGCCTCGGTCATCGAAATCTCCTTGCGGCGTTCTTGCGCTGCAACCGCATATCGCGCTCGCGCACCATGTTGCAAGGCGATGCGCGGCGGGCTTTGCGACGGCGGCCCGGAAGCGGCCGGCGCGTCCATGCCCACGACCCACTCCACCCGGTCCGCCCCCCTTGTATGCGGCACCGCGAATTTGCGGGTGGCAAAGCCCGGTTCATCCGCTAATGTCCGCGTGAATTGGGGTCGCAAATCGGTTGATGGAAAGCAGGAGCCCGCAGAGGTCCGCTTTCGTGTTGCGGGGGACGCACACCGGTGAGCGAAGTCTACAAAGTTGCGATCATCGGCTCCGGCCCGGCGGGCATGAGCGCGGCCAGCCGCGCCGCGCAGCTCGGGCTGAAGCACGTGCTGCTCGAAAAATCGGACCATCTGTCCGATACGATCTTCAAGTACCAGAAGGGCAAGCACGTGATGGCCACGCCATCGCAGCTGATCCTGCGTTCCGACCAGGAGTTCGACGCCGGCAAGAAGGAGGACATCCTCGACAAGTGGAACCGGCGGACCACCGAGCTTGGCGTGAACGTGAAGTACAACGCCGACGTGAAGGCGATTCGCGGCACGGGCGAGGCGATCCCCGGCTCGGTGCAGCAGATCGTTTCCCGCGCGCGTGACGGCTCCACCACGACCACCGAGTTGCAGCGCCACGCCCCGCCCTACGCGATCGAGC
This sequence comes from Novosphingobium sp. SCN 66-18, assembly GCA_001725355.1. Taxonomy (GTDB): domain Bacteria; phylum Pseudomonadota; class Alphaproteobacteria; order Sphingomonadales; family Sphingomonadaceae; genus Novosphingobium. The sequence goes on along the minus strand of MEGD01000049.1, from coordinate 49,741 downwards.
TGACCAGCGGGGAGACGGTGCTGGCCGAAAACGTGGTGCTGGCGATCGGCACGCAGGGCAATCCCAACCTGCTGCGCTGCCCCGGCGCGGACCTGCCGCACGTGACCTACCAGCTCGACGACCCCTACGCGATTCTCGACGAGCACGTCGTGGTGATCGGCACCGGCGACGCGGGGATCGAGAACGCGCGCGGCCTGGTCGAGGATACGGCGCAGGGCAACGTCGTCACCGTGCTCAACCGCGCGCCCAAATCGACCAACGTGCGCGAAAGCTTCCCCACCGCCAAGGAGCCGAACGCCAAGGCGCTGGTGGAGGACGACGCGGCCGGCCGGCTGACGATCCGCTACGAAACGGAAACCAAGGCGGTCGAACCGGGCTGGATCACCCTGTCCACGCGCGATGGCGAGGAGAAGATCCGCTGCGACCGGATCATCGCGCGCATCGGTTCCGCTCCGCCGCGCGCCTTCGTCGAAGGCTGCGGCATCGCCTTCGCCAGCGCCGACCGGCTGGCCTTCCCCACGCTTTCGCCGCAGTTCGAATCGACCGCGCCCGGCATCTTCGTGATCGGCGCGCTGGCGGGCTATCCGCTGATCAAGCACTGCATGAACCAGGGCTATGACGTCATCGAGTTCATCAACGGCAACACCACGCTGAAGCCGGCGGACGAGCCGCTGCTGGAAGCGCGCTTCCGCGATCTGCCGGGCAAGCGGTCGGTCGACGAATGGCTGGAGTTCCTGCGCACGCGGATCACCATCCTGGAAGGCATGACCCGCTTGCAGCTGCGCGAATTCATGCTCGATTCGGATGCGCGCGCCTATCGCAAGGGCGAGGTTATCTTCGAGAAGAACGATCCGGGGTCCTCGCTGTTCGCGATCGCTTCGGGATCGGTCCATGTCCGCATCGATCCGAACGATCCCTCGCGGGTCGTGCCCATTCCCGAAGGCACGATCTTCGGCGAGGTAGGCCTCATTTCCGGCCGGCGGCGCGGCGCGACGATCGTGGCGGCGGAAGACACGATCTGCGTCGAGATCAGCCGCAACGCCGCGCTCAAGCTGCAGAGCCAGGTGCCGACCGCGCGGCGCGCGATCGAGCGCATTTCCACCGAGCGGCAGATCCTGCAGATGTTCGGATCGGGGCTGACGCCCGACGATATCCGCGAAGTGGTGGAAACCGCGCGGATCGAACAGGTGCCGGCGGGCAAGCCGATCATCAGCGAGGGCGCCGAGGATCGCGACGTCTTCGTGATCCGCGTCGGATCGATGATCGTGGAGAAGGAAGTCGGCGGCAAGCCGGTGTTCCTGTCCTACCTCCCGGCCGGCTCCTACGTTGGCGAGATGGCGCTGATCGATGGCGGCCAGCGCACCGCGACGGTGCGCGCGGCGATCAAGTCCGAAGTGATCCGCATCGATGGCGATGCCTTCGCCCGCGTGCTGGCGGCCAGGCCGGCGCTGCTGGAGCGCGCGCGCAAGGACATGGAAGGCCGGCGCAAGACCAACGCCTTCATCGAATCGCGCAAGGACAGCTTCTCGGGCGTGGTCGATCTCTATTCGGAGCAGGCCAAGTTCCTCGTCAGCCAGGGGCTGGGCGAGGCGACCGACGTGCTGCTGATCGACGAGACGCTGTGCGTGGGCTGCGACAACTGCGAGAAGGCCTGCGCCGACAGCCATGACGGCCTGTCGCGGCTCGATCGCGAGGCGGGGCGCAGCTTCGCGCACCTTCACGTGCCGACCAGCTGCCGCCACTGCGAGCATCCGCACTGCATGGCCGATTGCCCGCCCAACGCGATCCAGCGCGGGCCGGATGGCGAAGTCTCGATCAACGATACCTGCATCGGTTGCGGCAACTGCCAGCGCAATTGCCCCTATGGCGTGATCCGCATGGAGAAGGTGCCGCCGAAAAAGCCCTCGCTGTGGTCGTGGCTGTTCTTCGGCAGCGGCCCCGGACCGGGCGAGCCATCGTACAAATGGTCGAAGAAGCACACGCAATACACCGGCGATCCGGCGGTGGACGAACTGCTCGACCGCAAGAAGGCGATCAAGTGCGACATGTGCGCCGGGATCGACGGCGGGCCCAGCTGCGTGCGCGCTTGCCCCACCGGCGCGGCGATCCGCGTCTCGCCCGACGAGTTCCTGACCGTCGCCCGGCTCGAGAACGAGGAGGCCTGACCATGGCAAGCGTTGCCCAGGGGACGGAAAAGGCCGGAAAGGCCCGCCGCCCGCGTACCGGCCGCGACCGGACCAGCACGCACGAAGGCTTCCTGCGCTATCGCAACGGGCGGTGGCTGAAGATTTCCGCGCTGCTCGCGGTGGTGCTGATCGCGCTTTACGTGTTCGTGCCGCTGCCGGGGCAGCATTTCGGATCGAGCTGGCTGGGCTACACGCTCGGCACGCTGGGCGCGCTGCTGATCCTGTGGCTGACGCTGCTGGGCGTGCGCAAGCGCGCGATCACGCCGGGCCGCTGGTCGCTGCGCGCATGGACCTCGGCGCATGTCTATCTCGGGCTGTGCCTGATCGTGGTGGGCACGCTGCATTCGGGCTTCCACTTCGGCTGGAACGTTCACACGCTGGCGTGGGCGCTGATGATGCTGGTGATCCTCTCGGGCCTGTTCGGCATCTGGGTCTATGCCACGCTGCCCAGTGCGCTGTCGGACAACCGCTATGACGAGGAAGGCGCGATCACCGAAAAGCAGATGGTGGAATCGCTGCGGTCGCTCGACCGGCAGATTCACGATGCGGCGCAGCCGCTCGATCCGCAGGCGGCGGCGCTGGTCAACAGCAGCCTGGAGGAGAACCCCTTCGCGGGCACCTTCTGGAACCGCGTGACCGGCCGCTACGGGCGCGACGCCACGCGCACGGCGGCGGCGGAACTGCGCCGGATGCGGGCCTACCGCGCGCGCACCGCCGATGATCCGCTGGACAAGGTGGACGCGCTGCTCACGCGCAAGGAGGCCATGCTGGGGCGGCTGCGCAAGCACTTGCGCCTGAAGACCTGGCTGCAGGCCTGGCTCTACGTCCATGTTCCCGTCACCTTCGCGCTGCTCGCCGCGCTTTCCGCGCATATCGTCAGCGTCTTCTTCTACTGGTGAGCGCCTCCATGAGCTTCCTGATCCGCCAGATCGCGCTCAAGTCCAGCGGCGAGGAGATCGTTCGCGGTTCCCGCGTGGATGGCGATGAACTGACCATCGGCCGCGACGCGGCCTGCGGCATCCACCTGCCCGACCTCGCCGTCGATCCGCGCCATGCGCGGGTCACGCGGATCGATGACCAGCGGCTGATGATCGAATCGATCGGCGACCAGCCGTTCGACGTCAACGGTCGCAGCCTCAACCGGCGCGAACTGGACATCGCCACCGGCGCCGAACTGGGCTTCGGCGGCCATCGCATCCAGCTTTCGCGCGATGCGGACACCGGATTACCGGTCTTTTCGGTGCGGCGGGTGGAAGCGGTTTCGGAATCGGCCGAGGATGTCGATCTCGGCAGTGCCTACACGCTGAAAGGCCTGCTGCCGGGCAAGCGCATGTCGGCCTGGACTTTCGCCATCCTGATCCTGGTGGCGTTCCTGGCCTTTCCGATCTGGAGCTATGCCACGTACAAGCCGCTGGCGCTGCACAAGGACGATCGCCGTCCCGCCGGCTTCCATGCCGACAAGGCATGGTCTTCCGGCCATCTCAGCCTGGCGCACAAGAATCTTGAGAACGATTGCCAGGCCTGCCACGTCAAGGCGTTCGTGGCGGTGCGCGACAATGCCTGCCTCACCTGCCACACGCAGGATGCGCACCAGCACATCCCCGATGCGGCGCGGCTGGTGCGCGCGCGCGGCGAACCGCATGGCTTCGCCGCCTTCCAGCGCGCGGTGGCGACCGCTTTCAACCGTCCCGCCGGCCGTTGTGTGGATTGTCACACCGAACACGAGGGGGCTGGTGCTATGCCGGCCACCCGGCAGCAGTTCTGTACCGACTGCCATGATGGGCTGAAGACGCGCTTGACCGACACGAAGATCGCCGATGCCGCCGATTTCGGAACGGCGCACCCGCAGTTCAGGCCGACGGTGATCGTCGGCATGAACGGTGCGAAGCCGCTGCTGCAGCGCGCGGTGTGGAGCCCCACCCTGCGCGAGCCGAACGGCCTCAAGTTCACGCACGCCCAGCATCTGTCGAAGGTCAACGGCGTGGCGCAGATGGTGCGCCGCCGCCCCGGCCGCTTCGCCGGCAACGAGGGCCTGGGCTGCCAGGATTGCCACAAGACCGATTCGGGCGGCGCGCGGTTCAAGCCGGTGGTGATGGAAGAAGCCTGCCAGAGCTGCCATTCGCTGAATTTCGACGAAGTGGGCGGCACCTTCCGATCGCTGCGCCATGGCGAACCGGCGATGGTGGTGGCGGACCTGCGCGCGTTCTATCGCGGCACCGCGCCCGCGCGGCCGGCCAACCTCTCGGGCCTTGCCCGGCGGGTGCCCGGCGATGCGGCGCTGCGCGCCAGCGCGGCGGACTATGCCCGCGCGGTGCGGTTCTATCCCACCCGCGCCGACCAGGCGATCGCGCAGGTCTTCTCCAAGGGCGGCATGTGCTATGACTGCCATACGGTGACACGCGGCGGAACGGCGGCGACCGACGGCTTCGCGGTCCAGCCGGTGGCGCAGAACGGGCGCTACTACAACACCGGCTGGTTCGACCACAAGGATCACCGCAAGACCGATTGCGCGGCGTGCCACACCCGCGCGCCGCAATCGAACGACGCTTCGGACCTGCTCGTGCCCGGCATGGACGGCCCGGGCGGCTGCCGCAGCTGCCATGTGGGCGAGGGGGGAACGCACCTGGCCTCGGTCAAGGTCAAGGACCCGGTCGATTCCGGCTGCGCGATGTGCCATTCCTATCACATGGATAGCGGGGCGCCGTGGCAGCCGAAGGGCCAACGGGACAGGAAGCGTCAGCAGGATCCGATTCACACCGCCGTGGCCGACCGGCCCCGGCAGTGGGGGCCGGCATCCCTGAAGTAAGCGGGCTTGGGGGGCGCGGGGGCGATGCTGATCGCACAGATCACGGACATTCACCTGGGGTTCGAGCCGGACACGCCGGACGAATTCAACCGGCTGCGGCTGGACCGCACGGTCCAGGCCTTGCTGGAAATGGACCCGCGGCCCGATCTGCTGCTGGCGACCGGGGATTTGGTCGATCGTGGCGACCGGGAAAGCTACGAACGGCTGCGCGAGGCGTTGTCCGGGCTGCCGTTTCCGGTGCATTTCGCGCTGGGCAACCATGACGAGCGCGCGACGTTTCGCGAGGTCTTTCCCCAAGCGCCGTTCACCGGGGAATATCTGCAATACGTGGTCGACAGCCCGGCGCTGCGGCTGATCGTGCTCGATACGCTGGAAGAAGGGCGGCACGGCGGCGCGTTCTGCGAGGAGCGCGCGGCATGGCTTGGCGCGCGGCTGGACGAGGACACGGCCAAGCCCACGCTGATCGTCCAGCACCATCCCCCGATCGAGGCCGGCATTCCGTGGATGAACACCGACGCCGCCGAACCCTGGGTGGAGCGGCTGGCGTCCTGCCTGCGCGGGCGCGACAACGTGACAGGGCTGGTCTGTGGTCACATCCATCGCGCCAGCGCGACGCGGTGGGAGCATGTGATCGTCGCTACCTGCCCGTCCACCGCGCCGCAGGTCGCGCTCGACTTGCGGCCGATCGATCCCGACGTGCCCGATCAGCGCAACCTGATCGTCGCCGATCCGCCGGCCTATGCGCTGCACTGGTGGAACGGCCGCGAACTGGTGACGCACTGGGATACGGCCGAGGATCGGCTGGTGCTGGCGCGCTATGACGCCAATCTCCAGCAGATGATCCAGCACATGCTGGCCGAGCGCCCCGACGCCGGTCTGGCGGGAGCGGGGATGGCGGCGGCGGAATAGCCGCTCAGCGCACCCCGGCGAGCGCCTTCTGGCGCCGCCGCTGCACCGAGCTGCCCAGCCCGATCGCCTCGCGATACTTGGCGACCGTGCGGCGGGCGAGATCGAAGCCGCGTTGCTTCAGCAGATCGACCAGCGCATCGTCGGACAGGATCGCCTTGGGATCCTCGGCGTCGATCAGTTGCCGGATCGCGGCCTTTACCGCTTCGGCCGATACCGCGCCTTCGCCATCGGCCGAAGCGACGCCAGAGGTGAAGAAGTACTTCAGCTCGAATGTGCCGCGATCGCAGTGGAGATACTTGTTCGAGGTCACGCGGCTGACGGTCGATTCGTGCATCGCGATGGCTTCCGCCACCGCCCGCAGCGTCAGCGGGCGGAGGTGCGAGACGCCGTGGCGGAAGAACCCGTCCTGCTGCTTCACGATCTCGGCCGCTACTTTCAGGATCGTCTTCTGCCGCTGGTCCAGCGCTTTCAGCAGCCAGTTGGCGTCGGCCAGCTTTTCCCCCAGCCAGCCGCGCGCTTCCTTGCTGACGCAGGCGCCGCGCATTTCCACGTAGTAGCTGCGATTGACCACCAGGCGCGGCAGCGTAGCCTGGTTGAGCGCGATATCCCAATCGACCGAGCCGTCCTTGCGTGGCACCGCGCGGATCAGGATGTCCGGCACCACGGCTTCCGCGCCGCCGCCGCCGAAGCGCAGGCCGGGCTTGGGGTCGTAGCCGCGCAGTTCGGCCAGCATGTCGGCGAAATCCTCGTCATCGACGCCGCACATGCGCTTGATCCGGGAAAACTCCCCGCGCGCGACAAGGTCGAGGTTGTCGATCAGCCGCGCCATGCAGGGATCGTAGCGATCGGCCTCGCGCGCCTGCAGTGCCAGGCATTCGGCCAGCGATCGCGCGCCGACGCCCGTGGGATCGAGCGATTGCACCAGCGCCAGCGCCGCTTCCGCCGTGGCGGGGGGAACGCCGAGGTCGGCGGCCGCTTCGGCCAGGGTGATGGTGAGGTAGCCGGCCTCGTCGATCTGGTCGATCAGCCAGCGCGCCACGAACAGGAGCTGCGCGTCGGACGTCGCCGCGCCGATCTGGGCATGGAGGTGCTGCGCCAGCGTCTCGTCGAAATCGCCACGCTCGTCGATACCGGGGCCTTGGCCGCCCGCCGCCGCGCCCGCAGTTCCACTCCCCGTGCCGTAATCCGGCCCGTCGCCGGTATCGCGATCCCGGTCGAGCGCGGTGACGTCGATGTCGAGCGGGCGATCCTCCTCCACCCGGCCCTCGCTGACGAGCTGGTCGACCGGGGAGGTTTCAAGCTGGGTACGCCGGGCGTCCTCGGGCAGGCCGTCCAGCGGATCGGGCGGCGCGGCCGCCTCGCCGATCTCGAGCAGCGGGTTGGCGTCCAGCGCTTCCCCGATGAAGGTTTCGACTTCGAGATTGGACAGCGCCAGCAGCTTGATCGCCTGCTGGAGCTGCGGCGTCATCACCAGCGACTGGGTTTGCCGTATGTCGAGGCGCGGACCCAGCGCCATCGTTCAGTGTTCCCCCGCCCCGCGCATCAGAGCGTGAAGCCCTCGCCCAGATAGAGGCGGCGCACGTTGGGATCGGCCACCAGCGCTTCGGGGCTGCCCGCGAACAGCACCTGCCCGCCATAGATGATGCAGGCGCGGTCCACGATATCGAGCGTTTCGCGCACGTTGTGGTCGGTGATGAGCACGCCGATGCCGCGCCGCTTGAGGTCCTTGACCAGGTGGCGGATGTCGCTGATCGACAGCGGGTCGATCCCGGCGAAGGGTTCGTCGAGCAGGATGATCGATGGCTTGGCGGCCAGGGCGCGGGCGATTTCGCAGCGGCGCCGTTCGCCGCCCGAAAGCGCCATGGCCGGGCTGGAGCGCAGGCGCGTCAGGCCGAATTCGTCCAGCAGGCGATCGAGTTCGGCCATGCGCGTGGCCTTGTCCGGTTCGATCAGCTCCAGCACGGTGGCGATGTTCTGTTCCACCGTCATGCCCCGAAAGATCGAGGTTTCCTGCGGCAGATAGCCCAGGCCCAGGATCGCGCGGCGGTACATCGGCAGGCGGGTGATATCCACGCCATCCAGCAGGATGCGGCCCGAATCCGGGCGCACCAGCCCCATGATCGAATAGAAGCAGGTGGTCTTGCCCGCGCCGTTCGGCCCCAGCAGGCCCAGCACTTCGCCCTTGCCCACGGACAGCGAGATATCGGTCAGGACCGCGCGCTTGTCGTAGCTCTTGGCGATCGACACCACTTCCAGCCCGCCCTGCGGCAAGGGAGGCGAGGTGTCGTTCGATCCTGGGGCCGATCCCGGCGTTTGCCCGCTGTCGGCGGGCGTGGTGTCGGCAAGGGCTGTCATCTGTATGCGGTTCCGCCTGAACTGTTTATGGTTCTGCCGTTTCCGGTCGCTGACCCGCCATAGCCGGGTCTGGCGCGCGATCAAACCCCTCGCGCGCAACTTGCGGGCAGCTTCCGGCATAACTGGCAGGATTTGTGCATGGCCAGCGCTTCCGACCGGCCACCGCGCGCGATAAATGCCCGATTGGCCTTGAAACACACCGGATTGCGTGATCTATTCGCGGAAACGGACCTAAAAGGAAGGGTGAATGGGCAAGGCCTTCTCCGTCGGGCGCAATCGGGGCCAGAGCCGGGGCCAGCTGGATTGGCGCAAGCGGATGAGCGACAACGTCGCCTATGCGCTGCTGGTCTATACCGGCCTGCAGATTTTCGTGACCATGCAGGCGATCGAGGGGGACAGCGCGTCCGCGCTGCCGATGCTGGCGCTGGTGGTGCTGGTGGGGGCGATCATTCCGATGTTCCGCCGCTTCGAACGGCGCTGGGAGCATATCGGCGATGCCGCCGCCGCCGATCCGGACAGGCGCGCGGCGTTCCGCAAGGATCAGTTTTCGATCTGGCTGCTGGCTATCGGGCTGCCGTTCCTGCTGACCGGCCTGTTCAAGCTGATCGCCGCGCTGTTCTGAAGAAAGCGCCGTTCTGAGAAAGCACCGGCGCCCGGCCGGCAAGCCCGCGATTGCGGTCGTGAATCGGGCGGGCTAGACGCCGTGGCCTGATCGCTTGCGCGGCACCCCTCCGCGCCCCATCCGAGAGGCCGAACCATGTTGTCCCCCGCCTTAGCCCAGGAGCGCTGCCACGCGCTGATCGAACGCGCCGTGCGCGCCGGCGCGGAGGCGGGCGATGCGATCTATCTCGCCAACGCCAGCGAATCGGTGCAGGTCCGGCTCGGCGCGCTGGAGGATGTGGAGCGGTCCGAGTCCGAACATATCGGCCTGCGCGTGTTCGTCGGCGGCGCTTCCGCCTCGATCGGATCGACCGACCTCGGCGATGCCGCGCTCGACGAACTGGCGACGCGCGCGGTGGCGATGGCGCGGGCCGCGCCGGCGGACAAGTACGCCGGCCTCGCGCCCGAGGACCGGCTGGCCAAGGGGCCGTTCGCGGACCTCGATCTGGAAGACGTCGCCGAGCGTTCGCCGCAGGACCTGCGCGCCGCGGCCGAGGAAGCGGAAGACGCCGCCCGCGCGGTTGCGGGCGTGACCAACAGCGAAGGCGCGGGCGCCAGCGCCGGGCGCGGCGTGGTCGCGCTCGCCACCAGCCATGGCTTCTCCGGCGCCTATGCCGCGACCAGCCACGGGTTGTCGGCGTCGGTCGTGGCCGGCGAAGGCGGCGCGATGCAACGCGATTACAGCTGGCGCAGCGGCCGCCATGCCGCCGACCTGCTGCCCCCCGCCGAAATCGGCCGCCGCGCCGGGGACCGCGCCGTGGCGCGGCTCAACCCCGGCAAGCTCAAGAGTGGAACGATGCCGGTGGTGTTTGACCCGCGCGTCGGGGGATCTTTGGTCGGGCACCTGCTGGGCGCGATATCGGGCGCGGCGATCGCGCGGCGCGCCAGTTTCCTGCTTGATCGCGATGGCGCGCAACTGTTCGATTCCGCGATCACCATTCTCGACGATCCGCTGCGGCCGCGCGGGTTGCGATCGCGCCCGTTCGACGGCGAAGGCCTGCCGACCGCGCCGCGCGCGCTGGTGGAGGCCGGGCGGCTAACCGGCTGGCTGATGGATTCGGCCTCGGCCCGCCAGCTGGGCGCGGAACCGACCGGCCATGCCTCGCGCGGGGCTTCGGGGCCGCCGCACGTCACCGCCAGCAACGTGGTGCTCCAGCCCGGCACGGTCACACCGCAGGCGCTGATGGCGGACATCGCCGACGGCGTCTATGTGACCGAGCTGATCGGGCAGGGGGTGAACGGCGTGACCGGCGACTACAGCCGGGGCGCTTCGGGCTTCCGCATCGTCAACGGCGAGATCGCGGGGCCGGTGGCCGAATTCACCGTGGCCGGCAACCTGATCGACATGTTCGCCGCGCTGGTGGCGGCCGACGATCTCGACATCCACCGTGGCATCGATGTGCCGACGCTGCGGATCGATCGCCTCAGCATCGCCGGGGATTGAAGCCGGCATGGCGGTGGGGCCGGGCTTGCCGGGAACTTTCGCGCGGGCGGGGCGTCGTCGTGCGCATATGGCCGTTTCTTACGTTTCGCATCATCGCCTGCCTGTCCTGATCCTGTCGCTGCTGGCCGCGTGGATGGCGCCGGCCGGGCCAGTTGCCGCGCAGAGCGCATCGCCCTCCGCCAACACGTCGTCCTCCGCATCCGGCGGCGCGATCGCTTCCACCGTTTCGGCCGATGCCGACGCCCAGATCGCCGCGCGCATCCGGGGCATCTTCGCCGAGATCGGCGGGCTTAAAGGCATCGACGTGCGCGTCGCGGCGGGCGTCGTCACGCTGAGCGGGCAGGTGGCCGACGAAAACGCGATCGCGCAGGCGCAGGCGATCGCCGGGCGCGTGGCCGGCGTGGTCACCGTGCAGAACCGCGTGACCCGCAATCTGGCCGTGAACAGCAATCTCGACCCGGCGCTCAGCGGCGCGCGCGGCAAGTTCGCCGGGCTGATCGCGGCGCTGCCGCTGATCGGCGTGTCGATCGCGGTGGCGGTGCTGATCGGGATGCTCGGTTACGCGATCGCTGCCCGCAAGAACCTCTGGCACCGCGTCGCGCCCAATCCGTTCCTGGCCGAACTGCTCGCCAGCGCGATCCGCTTCACGTTCGTGGTCGCGGGGATCGTGCTGGCGCTCGACATCGTGGGAGCGACGGCGCTGCTCGGCGCGGTGCTGGGCGGTGCGGGGGTGTTCGGCATCGCGGTGGGCTTCGCGGTCAAGGACACCATCGACAATTACATTTCGTCGCTGATGCTTTCGATCCGCCAGCCATTCCGCGCCAACGACCATGTGAAGATCGATTCTTGGGAAGGCCGCGTGGTGCGCCTGACCAGCCGCGCCACCGTGCTGATGACGCTGGATGGCAACCACCTGCGCATTCCCAACAGCACCGTGTTCAAGGCGGTGATCGTCAACTTCACCACCAATCCCACGCGGCGCTTTGCGTTCGACGTGGGCATCGATCCGGCCGCCGATCCGGCCACGGCGCGCGCGGTGGCGCTGGAGGCGATGCGCGGGCAGGATTTCGTGCTGCCGGCGCCGGAGCCGTCAACCGAAGTGGTCAGCATCGACGGGGCGACGCAGGTGCTGCGCTTCACCGGCTGGGTGGACCAGACGCAGACCGGTTTCGGCAAGGCGCGGACGCTGGTGATCGAGGCGGTGCGGCGCGCGCTGCGGGGGCAGGGCTTCGCGCTCCCGGACACGGTCTATCATGTGCGGATGGAGCAGGATGCCGGCGAAGCGGCGCCAAAGGCCGAGGCGCCGCCGGTCGAGGCGGCCGGCGCCGAGAGCGTGGCGCCCGAGCATCATATCGCAACGATGGTCGATCGCGAGCGCGCGGGCAATGCGCAGGGCCGCGATCTGCTGGACGCCAGCCGCCCCACCGAGTGAGGCGGCCGGTCGGTCCGGAAAGAAGGGTCAGTCGGCCTTGGCGGTCTTGGCCGCCTTGGCGCGCTCGATCGCCTCGATCGTGATGCGCTTGGCGTCGTCGGCGCCGCCCCAGGTGCCGATGCGCACCCACTTCTTCTTTTCCAGATCCTTGTAGTGGGTGAAGAAGTGCTCGATCTGCTCCATGACGATGCCGGGCAGGTCGTCCTTCTCGGCAACGTCGGAATAATAGGGGAAGGTCTTGTCGTCGGGCACGCAGACCAGCTTCTCGTCGCCGCCGGCTTCGTCTTCCAGGTTCAGCACCGCGATCGGCCGGGCGCGCACGACGCAGCCGGGGATGAAGGGCGAGCGCGAGATCACCAGCGCGTCCAGCGGATCGCCATCGGGCGAAAGCGTGTGCGGCACGAAGCCGTAGTTCGCCGGATAGCGCATCGGCGTGTGCAGGATGCGGTCGACGAACAGCGCGCCGGAAGCCTTGTCGAACTCGTACTTCACGGGTTCGCCGCCAGTGGGCACTTCGATGATGACGTTGAGAGTTTCGGGCGGGTTGTCGCCAGTCGGAATCAGGTCGATGCGCATGGTTTGCCTATGGTTTGGCCCCGAAACGGCGGCCGGTTCAAACGCGATGGTGCCGCCTCTAGCGGCGCGGGTTGTGCGCCGCAACAATACTTATCGCCAACAAGGCCGATCGGACCGGATGGTTCAGTGGCCGCCGCCCAGCGCGTTGATGGTGAAGGCGATCACGCCGATGTTGAACACGAACGCGGCGAACGAATGCAGCGTGACGATGCGCCGGATCGCCTGGCTGGTGATCGCGGTATCCGATGTCTGGAACGTCATGCCCAGGGTAAAGGCGAAATAGGCGAAATCGAAGTAGTCCGGCGTGCCCGTGCCTGGAAAATCGAGGCCTCCGGTATCCTTCCCGCTCTCGCCGCCCCGCACATAGTACAGATGCGCGTAGTGCAGCGCGTAGACCATGTTGGCGAAGAGCCAGGTGAGCACGAGCGTGCCGATCAGCTTGGCCAGGCCGATATGGTTGCCCGCGCTGGCGCTGGGCAGTTCGGCCGCGATCGCCGCCATCACCACCAGCGTCAGCACCGTGGTGATCGCCAGCACCACCACCCTGTTGGCGTCGTTTTCCTCGGAATGGCGGCGCATCGCGGCGGCATCGCATTCGCGCAGCAGCGGCCACAGCGAGACGAGGAAGGCGGTGGCGCCGAAATCGAAGCCCATCGCCAGCGAATCCGCCACGCCGTGTCCGCCGAACAGGGTGCGCCAGCCGGCGAAGCCCGCCACGCTCAGGATCAGGAACAGGACGAAGCGCGCCGGAGCAAAACGCTGGCCGAGCGCCCACCGTGTTCCCGTTCCCGAAACCATGGCGTTAGCGCGTCGTCCGCTTGGGCGAGAGCAGGATGTCCAGCCCGGTGGGCGCGGTGCCCGGCGCGGCGCGTTCCAGCCAGGGCCAGCGCAGCCCGTCATGGTAATCGACCGACACCGTGGTGACGCGGTCGTCGCGCCGGATCGTCAGCTCCAGCGGCTTGGCCCCGCCGGCGGCGTCGGTCTTCGCGGCGGTGATCGCCTGCTTCAGCGTCTCCTGATCGTAGGTCAGGCCGTTGACCGCGACGATCTGCACGCCGCTGACCACGCCGGCCTTGAACGCGGCGCTGTCCCAGCGGCAGGAGGTGACCTTGCCGTCCTTGTCGATCGTCACGCCGATCGAATGGTAGAGCGAAAGCGCCTTGCTGTCCGCGGCCCGGGCCTTGTCGAACGGGTTCGGTTCGGCCTTCCACACCAGCTTGTAGCCGCCACGCTCGATCCCGCCGAGCGGCGCGGGCTGGCCCGGCGTCTGGATGCGGGTCTTGAGGAAGCTGGCCCAGTCATAGGGGAACACGCCGTTGAGCGTGGAAACCACGTCCTCGAACTCGTAGGGCACCACGCCCCAATCGCCATCGCGGATGCCGAAGAAGGCCTTGGCGAAATCGTCCAGCCCCTTCTTGCCGGCGGTGCCCTGCCGGATGATCTGGTCCGCTTCCAGCCAGACCAGCGCGCCTTCGGTATAGTACTCCTCGTTGCGGGCCAGCGAACTGAACGGCTTGGGCTTGCGCGCGGCGAAGACGGGGTCGTGCGTGGTGTCCTCCACCGAACGCCATTCGCGGCCCGGATACTGGGTGAACAGTCCGGCGTTGTTGGCCAGCATGCCCAGCACGGTGTCCTTGGTCTGCACGCCAGACCGCGCGGCCAGGACATAGCCCCAGAACTGGTCCTGCCCTTCATAGACCCACAGCAGGTTGTCCTGCATCGGCTGGCGGTAATCGGGCGTCCACAGCTTGGCCGGGCGGCGGAACTTGCCGTCCCAGCTGTGGGAGAATTCGTGCGGGATGACGTTGCGGTCCCAGTCGTTCGCGGCCCAGTCGATCCAGGTGCGCGGTTCGTACTGGTTCTCGCTGGAGCGGTGGTGCTCCAGCCCGATACCGCCCATGCGGTCGGTCAGCGCCAGCAGCAGGTCGTAGTGATCGAAATGCTTGGCGCCGTAGAGTGCCAGCCCCTCGTCCACCAGCGCGCGATAGGTGGCGAGGTTCTCGGGCTTGATCGCCAGCAGTTCGGGCTTGTCGGCGATGGCGTCGAGCCAGACCGAATTGCCGAGGAAGAAGCGCTGGGCATGAAGGCCGGCGAAGATCGGGGAATCGACCAGCGTCTCGTAATCGGTGACGTCCCAGCTCACGCGGTTGCCGGCCTGCTTCTTGCCGTCGAGCGCGGTGAACACCGTCCAGCCCTCGGGCACGGCGACCGTCGGCTGCACCTTGATCTGGCGGACATAGTGCCCGGCGGGATAGAGCGACATCTTCTCCCACTGCAGGTTCAGCATTTCCCGCGTCATCGTGATGCGGCCTTCGGATTCGCGCAGGGGCGAGGTGTGGACCATCCGCGCCTCGATCGCGCTCGTGCCGGCCGGCACGTCGACATGGAAGGCATAGACCTCGACCGGATCGCGCGTCCACGTCAGCACCTTGCCGCCGGCGGTGAAGCGCACGTCGGCGAGTTCGGACAGCGGTCCGCGCGGCCCGTGGTTGCCGGGCAGCCATTGCGGATAGAGCAGCGTCAGCCGCGTCGCGCCCGCAGGAACCGGGATCGTCTCGGTCACGCGGTACGCTCCGCGCGTCACGTCGGTGGCGTCGATGTCGAGCCGGATGTTGCCGGGAAACGGCTTGTCCTCGGGATCGGGCACCTGGCGCACGATGGGCACCGCCATCGGCTTCGTGTTGGTGACCGGCTGGACCTGGGCATGGGCCGGAAGGGTGGACGCGGTGACGAGAAGCGCGGCGAGAAGGGCCGGGGCCTTGAAGGAATTTGCCATGGCGCCTTCATGGCGCGAACCGGTTCCGTCCGCAACCATTGCCGAGTGCCCTTTTCGTGGGACCACAATGCGGCTAATCGCGCGGGCCATGAGCCAGATTCAGACGCCCCAGGCCATTCGCGGCACGCAGGACATTTTCGGTGCCGACGCCGAAGCCTTCGCCTTCGTGGTCGAAACCTTCGAACGCGTGCGCAAGCTGTACCGCTTCCGCCGCGCGGAAATGCCGGTGTTCGAAAAGACCGCCGTGTTCAGCCGCTCGCTGGGCGAGACGACCGACGTCGTCTCCAAGGAAATGTACAGCTTCGAGGATCGCGGCGGGGAATCGCTGACGCTGCGCCCCGAATTCACCGCCGGCCTCGCCCGCGCCTACCTGACCAACGGCTGGCAGCAATATGCCCCGGTCAAGGTGGCGACGCACGGGCCACTGTTCCGCTACGAACGGCCGCAGAAGGGCCGCTACCGCCAGTTCCACCAGCTCGACGCCGAGGTGATCGGCGCGGCCGAGCCGCAGGCCGACGTGGAACTGCTGGTGATGGCGGACCAGCTGCTGAAGGAACTGGGCATTGCCGACGGGGTGACGCTGCAGCTCAACACGCTGGGCGACGCCGAAAGCCGCGAGGCGTGGCGCACCGCGCTGATCGACTACTTCCGCGCCGTGAAGGGCGATCTTTCGGAAGAATCGCAGGACCGGCTGGAACGCAATCCGCTGCGCATCCTCGATTCCAAGGACCCGCGCGACCGGCCGTTCACCGCGGACGCGCCGAAGATCGATGCATTCCTCTCCGCCGAGGCGCAGGACTTCTTCGGCAAGGTGACCGCCGGGCTCGACGCGGCGGGCGTTGCCTGGACGCGCGCGCCGGCGCTGGTGCGCGGCCTCGACTATTACCGCCACACCGCGTTCGAATTCGTCACCGACCGGCTGGGCGCGCAGGGCACCGTGCTGGGCGGCGGTCGCTATGACGGATTGATCGAGACGCTGGGTGGCCCGCACACCCCGGCCGTCGGCTGGGCGGCGGGCGTCGAGCGGCTGGCGATGCTGGTGGGGGAGAAGGGCGAGGCGAATGCCGATGTGGCCGTCATTCCGCTCGGGGAAGCGGCGGAAACGGTCTGTCTGGCCATTACGGCAGCGCTGCGCAGGGATGGTTTGTCGGTTGACATGGGCTTTCGTGGCAACATGAAGAAGCGCATGAGCCGGGCAAACGATAGCGGCGCAAGCTACGCGGTGATTGTGGGCGAGAACGAGTTGGCAGATAGCATGGCTCTCGTTCGGAATTTGTCGACCGGAGTCCAAACGGCGCAACCGCTCGCGCTGTTCGGGAAGGTTCCCCTATCGTTGATGGATGGCATGACTCTGTCTGGCCCCCTTGAGCCTGGTCAGTCGATGGTCGGCGATGTCCTGCTGAATTCGCAGGACGAAAATTGACCATCTCCGACACCCGCCTGGCCCAGATCGGTGCGCGGTTCGCGGAGCTGGAGGCGCGGCTGGCTTCGGGGACGCTCGAAG
>MEGD01000049.1:5008-33078 GCA_001725355.1 Novosphingobium sp. SCN 66-18 | reverse complement strand
CGCCAGCCGCGACTATGCCGAGCTGGAACCGGTGGCGCGCGCCGCTGCCGCTGTCGTTTCGATGCGCGGTGAACTGGCGAGCCTTTCGACGCTGGACGAAAGCGATCCCGAAATGCGCGCGCTGGCCGAGGAGGAGGTCGCGCGGCTGAAGGCCGATCTGCCCGAGGCTGAACACCGCCTGGCCATCGCCATGCTGCCGCGCGACACCGCCGACAGCCGCCCGGCCATGCTGGAAATCCGCGCCGGCACCGGCGGGGACGAGGCCGCGCTGTTCGCCGCCGACCTGTTCCGCATGTACGAACGCTTCGCCGCCGAACAGGGCTGGCGCGTGGAAACGATCAGCGTCAACGCCAACGATCTGGGCGGGTTCAAGGAAGTGGTCGCCAATGTCGCCGGGCAGGGCGTGTTCGCCAAGCTGAAGTTCGAATCCGGCGTCCACCGCGTGCAGCGCGTGCCGGTGACCGAAAGCGGCGGGCGCATCCACACCTCGGCGGCGACCGTGGCCGTGCTGCCCGAACCAGACGAGGTGGACGTGCAGATCGAGGACAAGGACCTCAAGATCGACATCTACCGCGCCAGCGGCGCAGGCGGGCAGCACGTCAACACCACCGATTCCGCCGTGCGCATCACCCATCTGCCGACGGGGCTGGTCGTCGTCTGCCAGGACGAGCGCAGCCAGCACAAGAACCGCGCCAAGGCGATGCAGGTGCTGCGCACCCGGCTCTACGACCTGCGGCGCGAACAGGCGCAGGGTGCGGAGGCGGAAGCGCGGCGCGCGATGGTGGGATCGGGCGACCGCTCCGAACGCATCCGCACCTACAACTTTCCGCAAGGGCGCGTGACCGACCACCGCATCAACCTGACGCTGCACCGCCTGCCCGAGATCCTCGAGGGGCCGGGACTGGGCGAGCTGATCGGCGCGCTGACCGCCGAGGACCAGGCCAAGCGGCTGGCGGCGATGGACGCATGACCGTGGCCGAGCGGCTGCGCGATGCCGCCGCGGCGCTGGGTCCGGGGGCATCGACCGCGCGGCTCGACGTGGAACTGCTGATGGCCCACGCGCTGGGCGTATCGCGGTCGGACCTGCTGTTGCGCCACATGCGCGATCCCGCGCCGCCCGCGTTCGAGCCGCTGTTCGCGCGGCGGCGGGCGAGCGAGCCGGTCGCCTACATCCTGGGCCATGCGGAGTTCTGGAGCCTGGACCTGGCGGTGACGCCCGACGTGCTGATCCCGCGCGCGGATTCCGAAACGCTGGTCGAGGCGGCGCTTGCCGCCCGGCCCGACGTGCGCCGCGTGCTCGATTGCGGCACCGGTTCGGGCGCGCTGCTGCTGGCCGTGCTGAGCGCGCTGCCCGACGCGCGGGGGGTGGGGATCGACCGTTCGCCCGGCGCGCTGGTCGTCGCTGCCGGCAATGCGGAGCGCACCGGGCTGGCGGCGCGGGCCACGTTCCATGCGCGCGACTGGGACGTGCCGGGCTGGGCGTCCGGGCTGGACCGGTTCGACCTGATCCTCGCCAATCCGCCTTATGTGGAAGACGCGGCCGAGCTGGAAGCCGTGGTGCGCGATCACGAGCCGGCGGGCGCGCTGTTCGCGGGGGCGGAGGGACTCGACGCCTACCGCGTGCTGGTGCCGCAACTGCCGGGGCTGCTGGCGCCCGGCGGCGTCGCGCTGGTCGAGATCGGCTGGCGGCAGGCGGAAGCGGTGGCGGCGATTGCCGCCGGGGCCGGTTTTTCGGCGCGGCTGCATCGTGATCTGGGCGGCCGTCCGCGCGTGCTCGAAATGGCGATTTTACCCAAGATTTCGCTTGGCAAGGCATCGTCCGCCGATTAGGAGGCTTGTCAGGCAGGGCGACGGATGAAGGCTTCCCGTCCCGGCCAGTTCCACCATTTGCAGGAAAGACCGGCCTTTCCGGGTCGGCCGAAAGCAGATGCTGGGTTCCACGTTCCGAAGGCCGGGACTGTGGCGGAGGGTTGTGCGGCATTCTGATTCAACGGACGTTGCAATGGGGCCGCCCCAAGCAAGGAAGTGCCTGAGTTGAATAACAATCGTGGTAACAACCGCCGGCGGGGTCGCGGTAACAACCGTGCCCAGGGTGGCGGCCAGCAGCTCAACCGCATTGACAGTCGCGCCCGGGGCAACGCCCCCCAGCTGCTTGAGAAGTATCGCAAGCTGGCGCAGGACGCCCACCTTAATGGCGACCGCGTTCAGGCCGAATACTATCTCCAGTTCGCCGATCACTACTTCCGTGTGATCGCCGATACCCGCGTCCGGCAGGAAGAACAGCGCCAGCGCGGCAACGGCGAACGCTGGCAGGAGCCGGAGGGCGACGACGATTCGCTCGACTTCAGCGTGGAAGGCGATTTCCCCGCGTTCGACCGCGCGCCTTCGCGCCGCGACGAGCAGCGCGAGTTCCGCGAGCCGCGGGAACAGCGCGAGCCGCGCGACAGCCGGGAAGGCCGGGACAACCGCGAAGGCCGCGATAACCGGGACGGCAGAGACAGCCGGGACGGGCGCGACAATCGCGAACCGCGCCGCCGCTTCGAGCGCGAGACGGCGCAGCAGGACGAGGCGCGTTCGGCCGATGTCCAGCAGGCCGATCCGTTCCGCGTGGACGAGGGTGTTCGGGCCGATGAGGGCGAGCCGATGGCCGGCCCTTCCGACAACCCGTTCGTGCGCGATGCCCGCGCGGCGCGCGGCCTGCGCCCGCGTGGCGAACGCCGCGCCCAGCAGGAACAGCCCGCGGCACAGCAGCCCGAGGAAGCGTCGGTGGCTGCCGAAGAACCGGCCACCCGTCCGCGCGCCGAACGCCGTCCGCGCCGCGAACCCGCGGTGAAGAAGGCCGAGGCCGCGCCCACGTTCGACGCGGCGATCCTGCCGCCGGCGATCGGCGCGCGCAGCGAACCCGAGCTGCCGATCGAGGCGCCGGCGGCCGAGGACGCCGCCCCCGCGCCGAAGCGCCGTGGCCGTCCGCGCAAGAGCCCCGCGCCGGAAGTCTCCGAAGCCTGATGACCGCAATCCCCGTGATCGGAATCCTGCGGGCGGGGTGATTGCTTGCGGTCGCGCGTCGCGCTCGCCATAGCGGGCGCGATGACGCGTCGCTCCCCGATTCATCGCCCCCTGCCGGAATGGCCGGGCATCTGGTCGCAAGGTCCGGCAGGCGCAGTGCTTGCCGGCGCGATCGCCGCCACCGGTTTCCAGCCGCTGGCACTGTGGCCGCTGGCGCTGGCCGGGCTGGCCTGGCTGATGCATCTGCTGGCCGGAGCGAAAAGCGCACGCCGCGCGGCCCTGCTGGGCTGGGCCTTCGGCGTCGGCCATTTCACGCTTGGCAACAACTGGATCGCCACGGCGTTCACGTACCAGGCGGAAATGCCGGCGTGGCTGGGCTGGATCGCGGTCGTGCTGCTGGCGCTGTACCTCGCCGTGTTTCCCGCGCTGGGCGCGCTGGCCGCGTGGTGGCTGTCGCGACGCTGGTTGGGACGGGCCGCGCTGGTTCCCGCTTTCGCCGCGTGCTGGATCGTCAGCGAGTGGATGCGCGGCTGGGCCTTCACCGGCTTTGCGTGGAACCCGCTGGGCATGATCGCGCTGGGCGGGTTCACGCGGCCGGGCCTGGCCATGGCGGCGCCGTGGACCGGCACGTACGGGCTTTCCGCCCTGGTGATCCTGCTGGCCGCGCAGTGGCTGTTCGCGGGCCGGGCCTTCGCCGCGGGGCGCTGGGTAGGGGCGGGCCTGCACGCCGCGCTGCCGGTGGTGCTGTTCCTGCTGCCGCTGCACGGCGGGGCGGAACAGGGCACGCTGCCCTTCACGCTGGTCCAGCCCAATACGCGGCAGGAAGACCTCAACGATCCGCGCACGTTCGAGGACCAGTTCCGCGTGACCGCCGGCCTTTCGCTCGCGCCCGATCCGCGCCGGACGCGGCTGGTGCTGTGGCCGGAATCGGGCGTGCCGGACTATCTGCGGCCGGGCTATGACCGCCGCTGGTACGAGGAGACGACCTATGCCGCCGATCCCGCGCTGGCGCGCGAGCGGATCGGGCGCGTGATCGGGCCGCGCGGCCTGCTCCTGACCGGCGCGGCCGACCTGGCCTTTACCCGGGGCAAGGTGACCGGAGCCTACAACGTGGTGACCGCGCTGGACGGCTCCGGCGCGATCCGGGGCAGCTATGCCAAGGCGCATCTGGTGCCCTATGGCGAATACCTGCCGATGCGGGAGCTGCTGGAGCCGATCGGCCTTTCTCGGCTGGTGGCGGGCAGCGTCGATTTTCTGGCCGGTCCCGGCCCGCGCACGATCGATTTCGGCCCGGTGGCGGATGGCGGATGGGGCAAGGCGGGCTTCCAGATCTGCTACGAGATCGTGTTCTCCGGCCACGTGATCGATCGCGGCAACCGCCCCGATTACCTGTTCAACCCCACCAACGACGGCTGGTTCGGAAGCTGGGGGCCGCCGCAGCATCTGGCGCAGGCGCGGATGCGCGCGATCGAGGAAGGCATGCCGGTGCTGCGCGCCACCACCACCGGCATCAGCGCGGTGATCGATGCCGACGGGGCGGTGCGCCAGTTCCTGCCATCGCACCATGCCGGGCGGCTCGACGGTTTCGTGCCGCCCGCCCACCCGCCCACGCTGTTCGCGCGGATGGGCAACCTGCTTCCGCTTTGCTGGGCCGGAGTTCTTCTTTGCATCGCGCTGGTTGCCAGCCGCCGCCGGTGGCGCTAGACGCACACACATAAAGAAACCTTTATATCGGATGGTGCAATGCGCGGCGATTACCTGTTTACTTCCGAAAGCGTCTCCGAAGGCCATCCCGACAAGGTGTCGGACCAGATCAGCGACGCCATCGTCGACCTGTTCCTGTCGAAGGACCCGGAAGCGCGCATCGCTTGCGAAACGCTGACCACGACGCAGCTGGTCGTGCTGGCCGGCGAGATCCGCTGCAAGGGCGTCTATGAAGACGGCGCCTGGGCGCCGGGCGCGCAGGCGGAGATCGAGAAGACCGTGCGCGATACGGTGAAGCGGATCGGTTACGAGCAGGACGGCTTCCACTGGGAAAAGTTCGAGTTCATCAACCGCCTGCATGGCCAGTCGGCCCACATCGCGCAGGGCGTGGACGCCGCTGACAACAAGGACGAAGGCGCGGGCGACCAGGGCATCATGTTCGGCTATGCCACCGACGAGACGCCTGACCTGATGCCGGCGACGCTCTACTACAGCCACAAGATCCTGGAACGCATGGCCGCCGACCGCCATTCGGGCGCGGCGCCGTTCCTGGAACCCGACGCCAAGAGCCAGGTGACGCTGCGCTACGAAGGCTCGCTTCCGGTCGCCGCGACGGCGGTCGTCGTCTCGACCCAGCACGCGCCGGGCTATGACGAGGGCGACAAGGAAGCCGAACTGCACGCCTATGTGAAGCGGGTGATCGCCGAGGTGATCCCGCCGGTGCTGCTGCGCGAGACCGTGTACTACATCAACCCGACCGGCTCGTTCGAGATCGGCGGCCCCGATGGCGACGCCGGGCTGACCGGGCGCAAGATCATCGTCGATACCTACGGCGGCGCCAGCCCGCACGGCGGCGGCGCGTTCTCGGGCAAGGACCCGACCAAGGTCGACCGTTCGGCCGCCTACATCACCCGCTACCTCGCCAAGAACGTGGTCGCGGCGGGTCTTGCCACGCGCTGCACGATCCAGATCGCCTATGCCATCGGTGTGTCCGAGCCGCTCTCGCTCTATGTCGACACGCACGACACCGGCACCGTGGGCGACGACCGGATCGAGCAGGCGATCAAGGGCATCGCCAAGCTGGGCGGGCTGACCCCGCGCGCGATCCGCACGCATCTGGGCCTCAACAAGCCGATCTACCAGCCCACCGCCGCCTATGGCCACTTCGGCCGCAAGGCCGAGGGCGATTTCTTCCCGTGGGAACGGCTCGATCTGGTGGACGACCTGAAGGCCGCCTTCGCCTGAGCGGATAACGCCACGGCACGGACAGCGGACGGCCCGCTCCCTTTCCGGGGGCGGGCCGTTCCCGTTTTCGGGCGCGGCGTGATGGGTTTCAATTGCGCTGTCCTACACGGCTCGTCCTGCGCCATGAGCCTGGCTTTTGGCGGAGCGAGCCATGCGCGACCTGACCCCCCGGATTGCCCTCGAACTGATCGCCCACGAAGGCGTGGCGCGCGAAGCCTATCGCGACAGCGTGGGGGTGTGGACCTGGAGCGTGGGGATCACCCAGGCTTCGGGGCACGCGGTCTTTCCGCGCTACAAGGACAATCCGCAGCCGCTGGAGCACTGCTTGGCGGTGTTCCTGTGGTTGTTGCGGACCAAATATCTGTCGGCGGTGCTGGCGGCGTTCGGGGCGGTGGAGCTGACCGAGCCGCAGCTGGGCGCGGCGCTGTCGTTCCACTGGAACACGGCGGGCGCCCGCGTGGCGATGCTCGACTGGGCGCGCCCACCCGCGCTGCTGCCGCGCCGCCGGCGCGAACAGGCGCTGTTCTTCGACGGCGTGTGGACCGCCGACGGCACCGCGCTGGTCTATGACGTGGCGAAACCCGCCTACCGCCCTGCGGGCGCGAATCGCGTCGCGATCGCGCCGGCAATCGCGCGGCTGTTCGCCGGGGAGCCGCGAGAGACCGCCACCCCGGCGTGATGGAGGGGCCTCAGGCGAACTGGCTCTTGCGCGGCCCCATGTAGCCGAACAGGTAGCCCGCCACCTTGCGCATCTGGATTTCCTCGGCCCCTTCGGTGATGCGATAGCGGCGGTGGTGGCGGAAGATGTGCTCGAACGGCTTGTGCCGCGAATAGCCGATGCCGCCGTGGACCTGCATCGCCCGGTCCGCCGCTTCGCAGACCAGCCGGTTCGCCCAGTAGTTGCACATCGAGACCTTGTCGGAGAGTTCGCGCTCGATCTGGCGGTGCTCCATCCGGTCCATCTGCCACGCGGTCTTGCGGATCAGCAGGCGCAGCATCTCGCACTGGGTGGCAAGCTCCACCAGTGGGAACTGGATGGCCTGGTTGCGGGCGAGATCCTCGCCAAAGGGCTTGCGTTCGCGCGCGTAGCGGACCGCTTCCTCGACGCAGAAGGTCGCCGCGCCCAATGAGGAGGCGGCCTGGCGGATGCGGTTCTGGTGGACGAAGCTCTGCGCGATGGCGAGGCCGCCGTCGACCGGCCCCAGCACCGCGCTATCGGGCACCCAGACGTTGGTGAACGACACGCGCGGGTGATCCGTGGGCATGTTGAAGGTCCACAGGTATTCCTCGATCACCAGCCCGTCGGCGGGGTTGGGCACGAGGAAGCAGGTGATGCCCTTGGCTTCCCCGTCCTGCCCGCTGGTGCGCGCGAACGTGGCGCAATGCGTGGCGACGTGCATCCCGGTGGTCCACATCTTCTCGCCATCGATGCGCCAGCCGGGCACGCCATCGCGCGTTTCGCGCACCGCGCGGGTTTCCATGTGGGTCGCGTCGGAACCGTGCTCCGGCTCGGTCAGGCCGAAGGCGACGCGGCGGCGGCGCTCGAACCCGCCGAAGATGAATTCCTCCTGCTGTTCGGGCGTGCCGAAATGTTCGAACATGGCGACGAACGGGAAATTGCCGACGATCGAGTGTTCGTTCTGCAGATCGTTGTGCAAGCCCAGCCCCTTGGCGGCAAAGTGTTCGCGGATCACCGCCATCCACAGGTTGGAGCCGTCCTTGCCGCCGTACTTCTTCGGCGCGGAAAAACGCCAGTGGCCGGCGGCGTCGGCGCGGCGGGTGGCCTTCGTGGCGGGGCAACCCGCCGTTCTCGAAATCGGTGCGCGCCCATTCGCGGCGATGGTCGAAGAAGCGGATATTGTCGTCCGCCTGCTCCAGCGGCCGGATCTCGGCATCGATGAAGGCGTCCAGTTCGGCAAGGTAGGCGACCAGATCGGCCGGGAGATCGAAATCCATCAGCATTGCTCCCATTGCGCGCGGGCCGGGGCCAGCGCCGGATATTTCGGCATGTCGGCGGCAAGCCGGTCGAGCGCGGCGCGGCGCAGGCGCGCGAGCAGCCCCGGCGTGGCGAGCGTGGCGCGTCCGGCCAGCACATCGTCGGCCAGCGCGCGGTCCGCTGGATCGGGGCGCCCGGCCAGTTCACGCTGGACGATGCCCAGCGCGTTGCGCGCGACGGCCAGATCGAACCGGTCGCGCCCCTCCAGCTTCGGCTTGACCGCCTCGCCCAGCCATTCGGCAATCGCCGTGAGGATTTCGGCCGCGCTCGCCTCGCCGGCGGAACCGGCGGCGGGCCGGGGGGAAGGTGGCAGCGCGCGCGCGCGTTCGGCTTCGGGCGCTTCCTCTTCGAGCAGCAGCAGCAGGTCGAGCTCCTGCTCGCTGGTGCGGCGCGATATGACGACGCGCTCCAGCGAACGGTCGGTGCGCGCGCGCCAGGATTGCGCCATCGCCATGCAGCCGAGCGCCCACCACACGGTGCGATAGACCAGCCAGAAGCGGAAGCGCTCCGGATCGATATCTTTGCCACCCGCTGCGCGATAGGCGGCGAAATAGCGCTCCAGCGTGGCGAGGCCGAAGGCGGGCCGGTCGAGCCGGCCGAAGCGCCACACCGTCATGCAGCCATAGGCGAGGTCCTCGTGGCTGTCGCCCAGGTGGGCCAGCTCCCAATCGAGCACGCCGGACAGATGGCCCTGGTCGACCAGGATATTGCCCAGCCGCAGATCGCCGTGGACTACACGCGGCGGGCATGGCGGCGGAAGGTTGGCGCGCAGCCAGGCAAGGCCGAGCGCGATCACCGGGCGGTCGCCGCCGGCTTCTTCGAACTGCGCGGCCAGTCCTTCCACGCCTTCGGCCGGATCGAGCCGGGGCAGGAAGCCAAGCGGCGCGGTGTCGAGCCGGTGAATCGCGGCCAGCGCACCCGCGATCTCGTCTATCAACCCGTCCGTCGCCTGGGCGAGAATGTCCGGCGGGCTGGCGGTGCCGGGCAGGCAGCGCATGATGAAGCCGATGCCGAAACCGTCTTCCGGTGTCAGCTCGGCGACGATTTCCGGCGCGGGCACACCGCCGGCATGGGCATGGCGGACCAGCGCGGCCTCGCCGTCCATGTGCAGCGCGCGGGTGGCGAGCCATTCTGCCGAAGGCGCGCGGCGCAGCACGAATCGTTCTTCGCCCTGCGGCCCGGCGCAGCCGAACAGCCAGCTTTCCATGTTGGCGCCGCCCGACAGGCGCTGCGGTGAAACGACCGTGCCGGCCAGCCCCGCCCGCGCCATGACGGCCCCGAGCCGCGCGACGAAATCGGTCGCGGCGCTTCCGGCTTCGTCGTCGGAACCCGTGCCTGCCATTCGCCCTCTCCATCGTCCGGTTCGTGCCGGACGGGAGCATTATCTTAATCGATCGATTAAAGTCCAGCGGGAACCGCCGATTGCCAACTATTGCCGTTTTACCGCGCCAAACGCCGACCAGCCGGGCGAGAGAGGCGACGGACCGTTTTGAAACGATCTTCGCCTAACATTTGCAATAAGTTAGATTTCAGTAACGATGGGTAAATCGGGTCGGGGTCATAACGGTCATATGAAGAGTCGCTTCACCAAGCTTCTGGCCGCCGCTGCGCTTGCCTTGCCGGCGCTGGGCGCCACGCCGGCGGTCCAGTCACGTCCGCCCGTCACGCTGCAGGATCAGCGTGACATCATCATCCAGCAGCAGATCGCCGCGATCGCCTCGCAAAGCCGGGGCCGGATCGGCGTGGCCGCGATGGACCTCGATGGTGGCGGGCAGATATTCCTCAACGGCGACATGCCGTTCCCCATGGCCAGCACCGCCAAGATCGCGGTGGCGGCCACGTTCCTCGAAGGCGTGGAGCAGGGGCGTTTCCGCCTCGATCAGCGTTTCCCGATGATGCTGTCGGTGGCCGAACGCGCCGGCGCGCGCAGCCCCATCGCTCCGGTGCGCGCCGGGCCGGTGATGACCGCGCAGGAACTCATGGAACTCATGATTACGCGCAGCAACAACCAGGCGACCGACGGGATCATCGCCGCGATCGGCGGCATCGCCCCGGTCAACCAGTGGCTGACGCGCAAGGGCATCGTCGGCCAGCGGCTCGACCACACGATGGCGACGCTGGTGCGCGACGATGGCAAGGTCAACCCGGCGACGGTGATCGATACCCGCACCAGCAGTACACCGCGCGCCATGCTGGCGCTGCTGGCCGCGATCGACCGCGGCGGCGCGCTCAATCCCGAAAGCCGCGCGGTTCTGCTCGATACGATGACGCGCACCAGCACCGGTCGCAACCGCATCCGCGCCGGCCTGCCCGAAGGAACGCTGGTAGCGCACAAGACCGGCACGCTGGCAGGCGTGACCGACGACGTGGGCATCGTGCGGCTGCCCGATGGGCGCCACCTTGCCATGGTGGTGTTCGTGGCGGGGCCGGAAGGCCACGGGCCGCACTCGGCGTTGATCGCGCAGGTCGCGCGCGTTCTGTACGATGGCTATAGCCAGCCGCTGGGCCGTTCGCTGCAGGAAGTCGCGCGCCGCTGAGGCATCGCACCGCGAAACAAGGGAGGCGTCGCGCAAGCGGCGCCTTTTTTGTTGGCGGTCATGGCGTTTGCGGACGTCGTGCGCTGCCCACCCCCGGCCCCTCCCGCAAGCGGGAGGGGAGCGAGACTTGCGGCGCCGAAGGCGGTGCTAGTCGCAGCGGGGTGGGCTTTCCACGCGCCGCGTCTGCAAAGAATATAACAGCCAAAGAGAAAGGGGCGCGGCCGCAAGGCCACGCCCCTCTATCTGTATCCTGCCCTTGCGGGCGGGGATTACATCTTCGCGGCTTCGCTCGCTTCAGCCGAGGCGTCAGCAGCCGGAGCGCTGGCTTCAGCCGACGCGTCAGCAGCGACGTCCGACGATTCAACAGCGGCTTCGGTGGCGGCTTCGGTAGCTTCCGGAGCCTTTTCGCCGCAGCCGGCGAGGGTGAAAGCGGTGCCGGCGACAGCGGCGAGGATGAGCTTGCGCATGCGTTACAATCCCTGGATTGAAGTGAACCGCGCCGGGCAAGCAGCCCGCCGCAAAGCCTACTCGTGGGGTAGACTTCGGGACCTCAATTAATCGGCAATTCATTCCCTTGCAAGCATAAGACGAACATGAAATGCCTTTCACCGTGCATCGCGCGGAGGAGGAAGGCTTTTTTCGTCGGTATCGGGTGCGATAGTCCGCCCTGTACGAGCGCCGAACCGTTCCCGCCGGAACCGGCCTCCTGCACCTTCCGTTCCGCCGCGCAAGCGGGTACACCGCCGCGATGGACGGCACCAACAGTTCCCGGCAGCATCTCTATCTGGTCGATGGCTCGGCCTACATCTTCCGCGCCTATCACCGCCTGCCCCCGCTCACCAACCCGCAGGGCGTGCCGGTGGGTGCGGTCTATGGCTACACCACGATGCTGTGGAAGCTGGCCGACGATCTCCACAAGGCGGACGGGCCGACCCACCTGGGCGTGATTCTCGACAAGGGATCGGTCTCGTTCCGCAACGACCTCTACGATGCCTACAAGGCCAACCGCCCACCCCCGCCCGAGGATCTGGTGCCGCAGTTCCCGCTGATCCGCGATGCCACGCGCGCGTTCAGCCTGCCCTGCATCGAGGAAGCCGGGCTGGAAGCGGACGACCTTATCGCCTCCTACGCGCGCGCGGCCGCCGCGCGCGGGTGGGACGTGACGATCGTTTCCTCCGACAAGGACCTGATGCAGCTTGTCGGCACCGCCGACAACGGCGCGCGGATCGACATGCTGGACACGATGAAGAACCAGCGCATCGACGTGCCCGAAGTGATCGAGAAGTTCGGCGTGCCGCCGGAGAAGGTGGGCGATGTCCTGGCGCTGATGGGCGATGCGGTGGACAATGTGCCCGGCATTCGCGGCATCGGCCCCAAGACCGCGTCGAAGCTGATCCAGGAGCATGGCGATCTCGAAGCCGCGCTGGCCGCCGCGCCGGCGATGAAGCCGGGCAAGTTGCGCGAAAGCCTGATCGAGCAGGCGCCGATGGCGCGCCTCTCGCGCGAGCTGGTGGCGCTGAAGGAGGATTGCGACCTGCCGCTGCCGCTCGACGATTTCACGCTGGGCGCGATCCCGCCCGATCCGCTGGCGGCGTTCCTGGGCGAGCACGGCTTCACCAGCCTGTTGCGCAAGCTGGGCGTCGGCGCGCTGGCCCCCGTGTCCGCCGCGCCGGCGACGGGACAAGGCGCGACGGGGGGCGGCGGAACGGCGGAAGGCGCGGGGCCGTTGGTACCCGAAAGCGCGAGCCGGCAACCCTTGCCCGAATGGCCCGCGCCCGACCTGGGCCGCTATGCCTGCGTCCAGTCGATCGGCGAGCTGCAGCAATGGATCGCCCGCGCGTTCGAGGCGCGCGTGGTGGCGATCGACACCGAAACCAGCGCGCTCGACGCGATGGCGGCGGATCTGGTGGGGGTGAGCCTGGCGCTTGGCCCCAACGACGCCTGCTACATCCCGCTGGGCCATGGCGGCACCGACATGTTCGCGGAAAAGCCGGTTCAGGTGGACCGGACCGAGGCGCTCGCGGCGCTCAAGCCGCTGCTGGAAAGCGACGCGGTGCTCAAGGTCGGCCAGAACATCAAGTACGACCTCACGATCCTTGCCCGCGCCGGAGAAGCGGTCGGTGGCATCGTGGTTGCACCGATCGACGATACCATGGTGATGAGCTTCTGCCTGGATGCCGGGCGCAGCGAGACCGGCCTGGCCGGGCACGGCATGGACGAGCTTTCGGAAAGGCATCTCGGCCACGCCACGATGAAGTTCAAGGACGTGTGCGGCACGGGCAAGAAGGCGATCTCGTTTTCCGAAGTGCCGCTGGCGGACGCCACGCGCTATGCCGCGGAGGATGCGGACGTCACCTGGCGGCTGCACCGCCTGTTCCAGCCGCGCCTGTCGGACGAGGGCGGCACGCGCATCTACCAGCGCGTGGACCGGCCGCTGATCCCGGTGGTGGCGATGATGGAGCGCAACGGCATCCGCGTCGATCGCGAACGGCTGGCCGCGCTTTCGGCCGAGTTCGCCGCGCGGATCGCCGAACTCGAAACCGTGATCCACGCCAGGGCGGGCGGCCCGTTCACGATCGGCAGCCCCAAGCAGCTGGGCGAGGTGCTGTTCGACCGGCTGGGCTACAAGGGCGGCAAGAAGGGCAAGACGGGGCAGTATTCGACCGATCAGTCGGTGCTGGAAGGGCTGGCCGCGCAGGGCGCCGAAGTGGCGACGCTGGTGCTCGAATGGCGCCAGCTGTCCAAGCTCAAGTCGACCTACACCGAAGCGCTGCAAGCCGCGATCAATCCCGCGACCGGCCGCGTCCACACCAGCTACAGCCTGGTCGGCGCGCAGACCGGCCGGCTCTCCTCGAACGAGCCGAATCTCCAGAACATTCCGATCCGCACCGAGATCGGCCGCCAGATCCGCGAGGCGTTCGTGGCGGAGCCGGGCAACGTCCTGCTGGCGGCGGACTATTCGCAGATCGAACTGCGGCTGGCCGCGCACATCGCCGACGTGCCGGCGCTGCGCGAAGCGTTCGAAGCGGGCGAGGACATCCACGCGCGCACCGCGACCGAGATGTTCGGTCATGTCGACCGCGACACGCGCGGGCGCGCCAAGACGATCAACTTCGCCATCCTCTATGGCATCAGCCGCTGGGGCCTGGCCGGCCGGCTCGGCACCTCGGCCGAAGAGGCGCAGGCGATGATCGATCGCTATTTCGAGCGCTTCCCCGGCATCCAGCGCTATATCCACGAGACGCTGGAGAGCGTGCGCGAGCGCGGCTATTCCGAGACGCTGTTCGGCCGCAAGACCTGGTTCCCGCGCATCAATTCGAAGAATCAGGCCGAGCGCCAGGGCAGCGAGCGCGCGGCGATCAACGCGCCGATTCAGGGCACCAGCGCCGACATCATCAAGCGGGCCATGGCGCGCATGATGCCCGCGCTGGAGGAGGCCGGGCTGGGTGGCGTCCGCATGCTGCTGCAGGTGCACGACGAACTGGTGTTCGAGGTGCCGGAAGGCGATGTCGAGGCGGCGAAGCCGGTGATCGAGCGGGTCATGGCGGGCGCTGCGGAACCCGCTGTAAAACTTTCGGTTCCGCTGGGCGTCGAGATCGGCACCGGCGCCAGCTGGGGGGCGGCGCACTGATCGCGGTAACGATCTGCAAGTGCTTGTTGCAATGCGAAAATAATTAACCACTTCGGACTATTTTCCTGCTCCGGGCGCAACGGGCCGAAGGGGCGGCGAATGGACGCGATGGGTGGTTTCCCGGCAAACGACTGGGGTGACGGCGACGAGGGTGGCGGACAGGAGGTTTGGGAAGCCGGCCTTCTGCTGGATGCAACCCGCGCCGTTGCCGCCGCCGAGGAAGCCGCGCGACAGGCCGAGCAGCGGTTCCGCGAGGCGCTGGACGCGCTTCCGCAGGGCATCGTCGTTCTCGATGCCGAAGGGCGCTACATCCACTGGAACGAGGAATACGCGCGCATCTATCACCGGTCTGCCGACCTGTTCCGGCGCGGGGCGCGGCTGGTCGACACGCTGCGCGAAGGCATTGCCCGGGGCGACTATCCCGAAGCGCACGGGCGCGAGGAGGAATGGCTGGCCGACCGGCTCGACCGGCTGGAACACGCGGCCGACCGCCACGAACAATGGCTGTCCGACGGTCGCTGCATCATGATCGAGGAACGCAAGACCAGCGATGGCGGCACCATCGGCCTGCGCGTGGACATCACCGAGATGAAACAGCGCGAGGAGTCGTTCCGCCTGCTGTTCGAAAGCAATCCGGTGCCGCTGCTGGTCTATGATCCGGCGGAGGACACGATCGTTTCGGCCAACGCGGCCGCCGCCGACCACTTCGGCTATGACCTTGCCGAACTGGCGGGGCTGCCGGCGGAACGCCTGTTCGCGGCCGAGGAATGGAGCGAGGCGCAGCGCCTGCTGGCGACGACCGGATCGCAGAAGGATCGCTTCTGGCGCCAGCTGCGCAAGGACGGGCAGGAACTCGAATCGGTCCTGTTCACGCGGCAGTCGATGCTCGATGGCCGGCTGGCCACGATCGCCTCGGTCTTCGACGTGACCGAGCGGCGCAAGGTGGAGGCGCGCATCGCGCACATGGCGCGGCATGACGAGCTGACCGGCCTTGCCAACCGCGCGCACTGCCGCGAGCGGCTGCGCGATCTGCTGACCGGGGTGCGCCAGAACGGCCGGTCGGTGACCGTCGCGCTGATCGATCTCGACCACTTCAAGCCGATCAACGACACGTTCGGCCATCTCGTCGGCGACGCTCTGCTGGCGGAGGCGGCGCGGCGCATGTCCAGCCTGGTGCCCGACGATGGCCTGCTGTGCCGGATCGGCGGCGACGAATTCGCGGTGATCTTCGAAAAGCAGTCGCGCACGACGGTCGATTACGTCGCCAAGGCGATCATCACCGCGATGAAGGAGGCGTTCAGCGTCAGTGGTTGTTCGCTGCACATCGGCGCCACGATCGGCATGGCATCGGCACCCGACGATACCGCCAATCCCGAAACGCTGCTGCGCTACGCCGATCTGGCGCTTTATGCCGCCAAGGCCGACCGACGCGGCACGATGCGCCGCTTCGCGCGCGAAATGGACGTCGCCGCGCAGGAAAAGAGCCTGCTGGAGGCCGATTTCCGCAAGGCGATCCGGCTGGGCGAACTGGCGGTCCACTATCAGCCGCTGATCGATCTCGCGACCGGCGAGGTCGAATGCTACGAGGCGCTGGTGCGCTGGCACCACCCCGTGCGCGGCATGGTGATGCCCGACGCCTTCATCGGCCTGGCCGAGGAAATCGGCCTGATCGACGTGGTCGGCCAGTTCGTGCTGCAGAGTGCCTGCCGCGAGGCGATGTTGTGGCCGGAGCACGTCAAGCTGGCGGTCAATGTCTCGCCCATCCAGTTCCGATCGCCCAACCTGCTGGGCATCGTGGTGCAGGCGCTGTCGTCGGCGGGCATGGACCCGCGGCGGCTGGAGCTGGAAATCACCGAGGCCGTCCTGATGGAAAAGGGGCCGCAGGTTTCCGGCATGATCGCATCGATCCGCGCGCTGGGCGTGGGCATATCGATGGACGATTTCGGCACCGGCTACAGCTCGCTCAGCTATCTGCTGAGCTATCCCTTCACCAAGATCAAGATCGACAAGTCCTTCGTGCGCGACTTGCATCAGGAGCCCAATTCGCAGGCGGTGGTGCGCGCGATCATCGGCCTGGGCCACAGCCTGGGCCTGACCGTCACTGCCGAAGGCATCGAGGAGGAAACGGTGCTGGATTACCTGCGCGGCGAAGGATGCGCGCAGGGGCAGGGCTACCTGATCGGCCGGGCGCGGCCCGCAAGCGAACTGGGCGTGACGCGCGCGATCGCGAAAGAGGCGGGCTGATCCGCCGGCCCTGATTCTCTGGGCGGGCCGGACAGGCACAACTGGGTCCGATTTGGCGGTGTCGGCCGCCGGCGGCTTGGCATCGCCACGGCGCTCCGCAATGCTTCCCGCCCGGCCACGCGGTGCCGTTGGGAAGCGACGGGGGACCGATGGTCGCGCTGGTTTCGACAGTGGCCTATCTGGGGCTGGAAGCCCGCGCGGTGGAGGTCCAGTGCCAGATCGCGCCGGGCCTGCCCGCGTTCCGGCTGGTCGGCCTGCCCGACAAGGCGGTGGGCGAAAGCCGCGAACGGGTGCAGTCCGCGCTCGCCGCATTGGGGCTGGCGCTGCCGCCCAAGCGCATCACCATCAACCTTTCGCCGGCGGACCTGCCCAAGGAAGGTTCGCATTACGACCTGCCGGTCGCGCTGGCGCTGCTGGCGGCGATGGGCGTGGTCGATCGCGAACAGATCGCGGACTATCTGGCGGTGGGCGAACTGGCGCTGGACGGGCGGATCATCGCCAGCCCCGGTGTACTTCTGGCGGCGCTTCATGCCAGCGGCGCGGACAAGGGCCTGATCTGCCCCGCCGCGCAGGGCACGGAAGCGCGCTGGGCGAGCGGGATCGAGGTGATCGCCGCGCCCAACCTCGTCTCGCTGCTCAACCACCTGAAAGGCACGCAGCGCCTGCCCCCGCCCACGCCGGGCGAGGCCGATCCGCCGCGCCGCATGGCGGACCTGCGGCAGGTGAAAGGCCAGGAAACCGCCAAGCGCGCGCTGGAGATCGCGGCGGCGGGCGGGCACAACCTGCTGATGATCGGCCCGCCGGGCGCGGGCAAATCGCTGATGGCATCGTGCCTGCCCGGCATCCTGCCCGAACTGACGCCGGCCGAGGCGTTGGAAGTCTCGATGGTCGCCTCGGTTGCCGGGCTGCTGGAGGAAGGGCGGATCAGCCGCGCGCGCCCGTTCCGCAGCCCGCACCATTCCGCCTCGATGGCGGCGCTGACCGGTGGCGGCCTGCGCGTGCGGCCGGGCGAGGTCAGCCTGGCGCACCTGGGCGTGCTGTTCCTTGACGAGCTGCCCGAATTCCAGCGCGCGGTGCTCGATTCGCTGCGCCAGCCGCTGGAGACGGGCGAAGTCTCGGTAGCGCGGGCCAACGCGCATGTGACCTTCCCCGCGCGCGTGCAGCTGGTCGCGGCGATGAACCCGTGCCGCTGCGGCCACCTTGGCGATCCGGCGCTGGGATGCAGCCGCGCGCCGAAATGCGCGGCGGACTACCAGTCGAAGGTGTCCGGCCCGCTGCTCGACCGGATCGACCTGCATGTCGAGGTCGATCCCGTGTCCGCCGCCGACCTCGCGCTGCCGCCGCCGGCGGAAGGATCGGACGAAGTGGCCACGCGCGTCGCCGCCGCGCGCGCGATCCAGACGGCGCGGCTGGCGGGCAGCGGACGGCGCAACAATGCCGAACTCGATGGCGAGCTGCTCGATCGTAACGCCACCCCGGATGCGCCCGGCCGCAGGTTGCTGTTGCAGGCCGCGGAAGCGATGCGCCTGTCGGCGCGGGGCTATACCCGGATGCTGCGCGTGGCCCGCACGATCGCCGATCTCGGCGGCGCCGAGACGGTCGGCCGCGTCCATGTGGCGGAGGCGTTGAGCTATCGCCGGATGGCGCCCCGCGCCTGACGTCTTGAAGCTGGAAGATCGTCCGAATTTGCGGCAACTCTCTAGCGGCTGGTGATTTTCCGGAGGAGCGGCGTGATGCGAGGATTGCGGCGAAACGGGATGCGGGCGTCCGTGCTTGGGGCGCTGGTGATCGCGCCGCTCGCCCTGTGGTCCGCCCCCGTCGGCGCGCAGGAGGACCATTCGGGCCTCACCCGCGAAACCTACCGCAAGACCTGCCTGCTTTGCCACAGCAAGGCCGCGCCCGAAGGCGTGGCGCCATGGATCCTCGAAGGGTTGCGGCCGGTGCCGGGGTTGAAGCCCGCCGATGCCATGCCGGGCGTCACCTGCTGGCGCCGCTGCGAGATCTGCAAGGGCCGGCATGTGCCGGAAGCGAAACGCTGAGAATCCCGGACGCCCGGGATCAGCGTCCTGCCATCGCCTTGGCCTTGGCGAGATAGGTGCGCCCGATCCGGAGCGGCGTGCCGTCCGCCAGTTCCGCCGACCAGACGCCAAGACCATCGTGCCGCAACCCGTTGATCCGGTCCCGTCGCACGATTGTCGAGCGGTGCAGGCGGATGAAGCGATCGGGATCGAGCCGGTTTTCCAGGCCCTGGATCGTGTGCAGCATCAGGTAGCTGCGCGGCCCCACGTGCAGCCGCACATAGTCGCGCTCGGCATCGATGCGGTCGATGTCGGCGGCGGCGACGCGGACCAGTTCGGAGCGGTGCGGCACCCAGAATTCCTCGATCCAGTCACCCTTGGAGGGCGCGGCGGCCGATGATTCCGTGGCGGGGGTGGCGGCTCCATTGGCGATCCGGGCCAGCGCGCGCTCGATCGCGCGCTCCAGCCGGTCCTGCGCCACGGGCTTCAGCACATAGTCCACCGCATCGAGATCGAACGCCTCCACGGCGAAGTGATCGTGCGCGGTCACGAAGATCACCGCCGGCCGTTGCGCCTGGCCGGAAAGCTGGCGCGCCACCGAAAGGCCGTCCACTTCGGGCATCGTCATGTCGAGCAGGATCAGGTCGGGCGTCAGCGCCTCGACCAGCCGCAGTGCCGCGGCGCCATCGCTGGCGGTGCCGACCACGGTGATCGCGGGCAGGCGCGAACAGAGGATCTGCATCCGCTCCACCGCCAGCGGCTCGTCGTCCACGATCAGCGTTCGCATACCGTTTCCTCCCGTTTGTTCTTCCATGCCCGTTCAGCAGTTGCCGCCGTCCACGCGGGGGATGGTGAGCACCGTAGCATAGCCCCCCGCCGGCAGCGGCCCGCTATCGACATGCGCGAAATCGCCGAAGCGCGCGGCCAGCCGGTTGCGCACGTTGGCAAGGCCAATGCCGGTGCCGCCGTTTCCGCTTGTCTTGCCAGGACCGTCGTCGGCCACGGTCAGCACCAGCAGCCCGTCGGCCTCGCGCGCGCTGATGCGGATGGTGACCGGGCGCGTGGTGGCGGAGACGGCATATTTGATCGAGTTTTCGACCAGCGGCTGCAGGATCATGCCGGGCACGCAGGCCTGGGCAAGGGTTTCCGGCACGTCGAATTCGGTACGCAGCCGGTCGGGAAAGCGCACCGCCTCGATTTCGAGGTAGTGGCGCTGCAAGGCGATCTCGTCGGCCAGCGGCACGTCCGACGTGGGATCGGCGGCCAGGCTGTGGCGGTAGAAGCTGGAGATCGTCTGGATCATCCGTTCGGCCTGTTCGCCGCGCCCGGTCATGACCAGTGCGGACAGCGAATTGAGCGTGTTGAACAGAAAATGCGGATTTACCTGATAGCGCAGCGAGCGCAGTTCGGCGGCCTTGGCGGCGCGGCGGTATTCGCCCTCGCGCCATTCGGCCGCGCGCGCCATCTCGCCATTGCCGAGCGCGAGGTAGAGCGCCGCCCAGGCGATCAGCAGGAAGTAACGGCCCAGCGCGACATCGGTGAGCTGCCGCCACAGCCCTTCCTCGTGCATCGCGTTGCGCACGATGGCGAATTCATAGGGTTCGGCGCTGGCGCTTGCGGAAGGCGGTGCGGACGGCTGTGGCGGAGGAGCGACGGCCGATGCGGTAGCGGTGGGAGAAGCAGACGCTGAGAGAGAAGGGCTGGTGGCAGGTGCTGTCCGCGTGGCAGACGCGTGGGGCGTGTGCGTAGGCGCCGCCGGGCGGTTCGTGGCTGCTGGCGTGGGCGATGGCTTGCCGGTGGGCGCGGATGCCGCCCGCGCGGGAGCCGGCGGCGCGGGCGGCGCCGGCATCACGGCGGCCGGGGTCGGCGGTGGCGGAACGGTGATGCCCGCTTCCGCCCGGCGGCGATGCGGCGGCCTTCCTCCATCGCCTTGCGGCGCTCGGCCGAAGCGATGCGGCGCGCTTCGGCGGCCTGCGCGCGGCCATCGCCGACCTGGCGGCGCGCGTTCTCGATCGCGCGGGCGATATCATCGGCATCGTCGCCATCGACATCCGCCGTCATCCGGCCGGTACGGACCTGCGCCGTGCCGTCCGCGTTATGGCGCACGATCACGCCGCCCGGCGCGATCATCTCGGAGCTGCCATCCGCGTTGCGGCGCACGGTCAGCGGGAAATCGGGCGCCGGAGGGGGCGCGGGGGGAACCTGCGCGGCCGGTGGTTCCGGCGGAGACGGCGGCGGCGGGGATACTTTCGGCGCGACCGGATCGGGCAGGTCGACCAGAACGTTGCCCGACAGGTCATGCCGCATCCGGATGCCGCCGGAAGGCGCGGCAGCGGTGGTCTGCCCCGGCGCGGGTGACGGGCTGCCCGCATCGGTTGGCGCCGTGGGGCGCGCGCTGCCGGGTTCCTTCGCCGCTTCCTCGTTGAGCTTGCGCTCCATGATGCGCTGTTCGATCGAGGCGAAGGCCTGCTGGTTGATGACCGCCAGCGCCAGCGCGGCGGGCAGCATGATGACCAGCGACGCGCCGATGCGCAGGCCGA
Source organism: Novosphingobium sp. SCN 66-18 (assembly GCA_001725355.1). GTDB lineage: Bacteria > Pseudomonadota > Alphaproteobacteria > Sphingomonadales > Sphingomonadaceae > Novosphingobium. Next base: position 12,157 of record MEGD01000049.1, on the reverse strand, counting down.
TGCCGCGCCCGTCGAAGCGGCGGAGCAGCGGCCAGGCGAGCAGCGTGACCACGATTCCGGCCAGCGTCACCAGCGCGCGCCGCCACAGCAGTTCCTGGAATTCGCCCAGTTCGACCACCATGCCGCGCACGGTAACGAGCAGGAAGTAGCACAGCCACAGCGCGGCCGCCGACAGCACGACCTGCCGGGCGGGAACATGGGGGCGGGCGGAGAGCGCGTCTGCTTCTCCGGTGGGATAGGCGGAACTGGAAGCCATTGCCGCCTTCTACACCGGGTTCAGCGTTCCACGCCAGCGCGGCTGGTCGGCGCGAATCTGCGGTTGGTCGAGCATTCGGCGGCGCAGGGCCGGGCGTTCCATGCGAAACCCCCGGCCCTGCGTTGCGTCAAACCGCGTCAGGCGGGCAGCAGGCCTTCCTCGGCGATCTTCTTCTTCCACACCAGCGGGGCGAGCTGGTGGACGTTCTGGCCTTCGCTGTCGACGGCCACCGTCACCGGCATGTCCTGCACGGTGAATTCGTAGATCGCTTCCATGCCCAGATCCGCGAAGCCGACGACTTTCGCTTCCTTGATCGCGCGCGCGACAAGGTAGGCGGCGCCGCCGACCGCCATGAGGTAGGCGGACTTGTGGTTGGCGATCGATTGCGTGGCCGAAGGGCCGCGCTCCGCCTTGCCCACGCTGGCCAGCAGGCCCAGATCGAGCATCTGGTCGGAGAAGCTGTCCATGCGCGTGGCGGTGGTGGGACCGGCGGGGCCGACCACTTCGTCGCGCACCGGATCGACCGGACCGACATAGTAGATCACGCGGCCCCGGAAATCGACGGGCAGCTCCTCGCCCTTGGCCAGCATGTCCTTGATCCGCTTGTGCGCGGCATCGCGGCCGGTCAGCATGCGGCCGTTGAGCAGCAGGCGGTCGCCCGCCTTCCAGCCCTGCACCTCTTCGGGCGTCAGGCTGTCGAGATCGACGCGCTTCGCCGCGCTGTCGGGCGCCCAGTGGACTTCGGGCCATTCGTCGAGCTTGGGGCGTTCGAGGAAGCTGGGGCCGGAGCCGTCGAGCGTGAAGTGCGCGTGGCGGGTGGCGGCGCAGTTGGGGATCATCGCGATCGGCTTGCCGGCGGCGTGGCACGGCGCGTCCATGATCTTGACGTCGAGGATCGTCGAAAGCCCACCCAGGCCTTGCGCGCCGATGCCGAGCGCGTTGACCTTGTCGAAGATCTCGATGCGCAGCTTCTCGATATCGTTCTGCGGGCCGCGCTCCTTGAGCTGGGCCATGTCGATCGGTTCCATCAGCGCCTTCTTGGCCAGCAGCACGCAATGTTCCGCGGTGCCGCCGATGCCGATGCCGAGCATGCCGGGCGGGCACCAGCCCGCGCCCATCTGCGGCAGCATGTCCACCACCCAGTCGACGATCGAATCGCTGGGGTTCATCATCTTGAACTTGGACTTGTTTTCCGAGCCGCCGCCCTTGGCCGCGACGTCGACCGAAACCTTGCCGCCCTTCACCATGTCGACATGGAGCACGCAGGGCGTGTTGTCCCTGGTGTTGCGGCGGGTGAAGGCCGGGTCGGCCAGCCCCGAGGCGCGCAGCTTGTTGTCCGGGTTCAGATAGGCGCGGCGCACGCCCTCATCGACCACGTCCTGCAGCGACCGGTCGGATTCGAGCCGGCAATCCTGCCCCCACTGGATGAACACGTTGACGATGCCGGTGTCCTGGCAGATCGGCCGGTGGCCTTCGGCGCACATGCGGCTGTTGGTCAGGATCTGGGCGATGGCGTCCTTCGCCGCCGGGCCTTGCTCGGCCTTGTAGGCTTCGCCCAGCGCGCGGATGTAGTCCATCGGATGGAAGTAGCTGATGTATTGCAGCGCGTCGGCGACGCTTTCGATCAGGTCTTCTTCCCGGATTGTCACCATTTCCGCCATTGTCGCTGACTCCTTCGTCGCTGGCTGGTCGTCACCGGCCGATCGCTGCCCGATCGGCGCCGGCCGGACCGATTGGCCGATTGAATCGATGGGCGCCCCTTACGCGCCGACGGGCGACGTGCAAAGCGCTTGGCGCGGGGAAAGCGATATTCTACAGGCGGTGCCCGGAAGCCCGGACTGGAATGCCCCGACACCGGCGTTGCACTGGTGTATTGATGGTGCAATACAGTAGCGGGTCGCTTTTGCAGGCCAGTTACGAGGGATAGCATGACAGTGGTGGAAGATCGGCCGATGGGCGCCGAGACCGGTGCGGACCTTGCCCCGGCGCGGCGCGCGATGATCGACAGCCAGCTCCGGGTGAGCGGCGTCAACGATCCGGCGATTCTCGCCGCTTTCGCCGCGATCCCGCGCGAGGATTTCGTGCCGGCGGAACGGCGCGCGGTGGCCTATGCCGATCGCGCGGTGCCGCTGGGCGATGGCGCGGTGCTGGCGCCGGCGCTGACGCATGGCCAGATGCTGACCGCCGCCGAACCGGTGCCCGCCGACACGGCGCTGGTGATCGGCAAGCCGGGCGCCTATCTCGCCGCCGTGGTGGGCAGACTGGTGGGCAGCGTCACGCTGGCCGCGCCGGGTGCCACCGTGGAGGGCGGTCCCTATTCGCTGATCCTGATCGATGGCGCGATCGAAGTGGCGCCCGCGGCGCTCGTGGCGGCGCTTGCCGACGATGGCCGTGTCGTGACCGGCCTGATCGAACGCGGCGTGGCGCGGCTGGCGATCGGCCGCAAGGTGGCTGGCGAAATCGCGTTCGCCAGCCTGGGCGAAGCGGATTTCGCGGCGCTGGCCGACTATGCCGCGCCGAAGAAGTGGAGCTTCTGAACGTCATGACGAAAACGGGGAGGGACAGGGCCGGACGAGGAAGCGCTTGGCTGCGCGCGGCCCTGCTGGGGTCGGCCGTCGGGTCGGCGCTGGCGCTTCCGGCCGCCCCTGCCCTGGCGGACGACCTGCGCGAGGCGCTGGTCGGGGCCTATAACACCAACCCGACGTTGCAAGCCGCGCGCGCCAACCAGCGCGCCACCGACGCAGGGGTCGCCGCCGCCAAGGCTCCGGGCCTGCCCAGCCTGGCCGGCACCGCGACCTATACCGAATTCGTCAAGAACAGCCCGGTCTCGTTCACCGCGCCGGCGCGCGTGCTGGTGGGTGAGGTCAACGCCGGCCTGCCGGTCTATTCCGGCGGGTCCGTGCGCAATTCGGTCCATGCCGCCGAAACCCGCGTGCTGGCCGGCCAGGCCAGCCTGCGCGGCACCGAATCGGGCGTCTTCAGCCAGACCGTGGCCGCCTATATGGACGTGATCCGCGATCAGGCGATCGTCGGCCTCAACCGCAGCAACGTGCAGGTTCTGGAAGTGAACCTGAAGGCGACGAGCGACCGCTTCGAGATCGGCGACGTGACGCGGACCGACGTGGCGCAGTCGAATTCGCGCCTTGCGCTGGCGCGCGGGCAGTTGCGGCAGGCCGAGGCCAATCTCGTCACCAGCCGCGAAACCTACATCCAGGTGGTGGGCAAGGTGCCGGCCGATCTGGAAGCGCCGCCGCCGCTGCCCGGCCTGCCCGCCACGCCCGACGATGCGGTGCAGATCGCGCTGGCCAACAATCCCGATCTTCAGGCCGCGCAGGAACAGAGCAAGGCCGCCGGCTTCGATACCAAGGCGGCCGGCGCATCGCGGCTGCCCAAGCTCTCGCTGTTCGCCACGGGCGATTACTACAACTACGTCAACTCGCTGAAGTTTGCCGAAAATAACCAGGTCGTGTCGGTCCAGCCCTACACCACGGCGCAGGCCGGCGTGCGGGCCACGATCCCGCTGTTCCAGGGCGGGCTGCCCGCCGCGCAGATCCGCCAGGCGCAGGCGCGCGAAGGCGCGGCGCTGGAACAGGAGATCGGCGTCGAACGGCAGGTGATCGCCACCGTGCGCGCCGCCTATTCCTCGTGGAAGGCGGCGAACGACGTGATCACGATGAACCAGACGGCGGTGGACGCGGCGGCGCTGAGCCTGGAAGGCGTGCGCGCGGAAAACACCGTGGGCAACCGCACGATTCTCGACATCCTCAACGCCGAACAGGAACTGCTCAACGCGCAGGTCCAGCTCGTTACCGCGCGGCGCAACGCCTATGTCGCCGGGTTCAACCTGCTGTCCGCCATGGGCAAGGCGCAGGCCAAGGATCTGGGGCTGGACGGCGGCGTGCTCTACGATCCCGAAGTCAACTACGACCGGGTCCGGAACAACATATGGGACTGGGCGCACGATCCCGCACCTGTCGCCCAATCCACACGCACCGTTGACACACCGGCCCAGGATGCGACAATTCCTTCTCAGACTGCTCCGTAACGGCGGGGATTCGGAGCGTCTGTTTCAGGGGTGCGAAAAGGCGATGCGGCAGGCTGGTGAACCTTCGGTCGAGGAAATACTCGAATCGATCAAGAAGGTGATCGCGCGGGATAACCGTGCCGAATCCGCGCAGGCGCGCGCCCGGCGCGAAGCGCCCGTACCCACACCCGCCGCTCCCGCCGCGCGCCCGGCCGATGTTCTGGATCTTGCCGAGGAGGACGCCGAGGTCCTGCTGGCGGGGGACGTGTGCGAAGACGAGGGCGATGCCATGACGGACGAGGACGACGCGCCGCTGCTTCCGGAAACCGCCGCGGTTTCCATGCGCGATTCGCTGGCGGCTCTGTCGATGCTGGCGCAACCGGGCGCCCAGCCGCAGATCGTCCGCTCGGGCGAGACCTCGCTGGAAGGCATGGTGCGCGACATGCTGCGCCCGATGCTGTCCGAATGGCTGGAAAAGAACCTGCCGGGCATGGTCGAACGGATGGTCGCCGCCGAAATCACGCGGATCGTCGGCAAGAAGGGCTGACCCGCCGTCCGGTTCGGCCGGGCGGGCATGAACCGCAATCCCTTCTGTCCGATTCGCTTTGCCTTCGATCGCGGAGCCGCTAACCCGGTTTCCATGAAAACCTTTTCGCTTCGCGCGGCGCTGCTGGCCGCCTGCTTCGTTTCGCCGCTTTCCGCCCCCATCGCCTTCGCGGCCGCCGGAGCCGCTCCGCCGCCGATGTCGGCGCAGGATCTGGTCACGCTGAACCGGCTGGGATCGGCCACGGTTTCCCCCGACGGGGCGTGGGCGGCCTATACCCTGACCACCACCGATCCCGTCACCTACAAGCGCACCACGGCAATCTGGCTGAGATCGCTGGCCGATGCGAAGGCGGCGCCGGTGAAGCTGGCGTGGGAAGGGTCGGTCAGCGATCCGGCCTTCGCGGCGGACGGCACGCTGTGGCTGCTGTCGGACCGCAAGCCCGCCGGTGCGGCCACGGACGCAGCCTCGACCACGCAGGTCTGGTCGGTGCGGCCGGCCACGCCCGACAGCGCGCGGCAGGTGACGGCGTTCAAGGCCGATGTCGCCGGGTTCAAGCTTTCGCCCGATGGCCGCCGGCTGGCCGTGTGGGGCGATATCGCGCGCAGTTGCCCTACGTTCGGCGGGTGCGCCGGCGATGGCAACGCCAGCCTGCCGGGGCCGGGCACGGGGCGGCTCTACAAGGACGGCGCGGGCTTCGTCCGGCACTGGGACGCGTGGGAGACGCCGGGCAATTACAGCCGCGTGTTCGCCTTCGCGCTGGGGGCCGACGGGCGGGTCGATACCGACAGCGGCCGCGCGCTCGATGGCGATCCGGCGCGGGGCGGCCTTGTCGGCGATGCGCCGACCAAGCCGTTCGGCGATGGCGGGGAAATCGCCTGGAGCGCCGATGGCAGCGCGGTGATCTATGCCGCGCGGCAGGCGGACCGGAACGAGCCGCATTCGACCAACATCGATCTGTGGTGGGCGCCGGTCGATGGCTCCGCCCCGAAGAACCTTACTTTGGCCAACACGGCCACCGACACGATGCCGGCGGTCTCGCCCGACGGCAAGTGGCTGGCCTATGCCGCGATGGCGCGGCCCGGCTACGAAAGCGACCGGCTGGTCGTTCACCTGCGCAACCTCGCTACCGGCGAGGATCGCGCGCTGACCGGGGGCTGGGACCGTTCGGTCGCGTCGCTGACCTGGACGCCCGACGGCAAGGCCCTGATCGCCACGGCTGAGGATGTGCTCGATACCCCCGCGTTCCGCATCGACGCGGCGAGCGGCAAGGTCGCGCGGCTGGCGCTGTCGCCCGACAAGGCGCGCGAAGGGCATATCAGCAACGTCCTGCCGCTGAAGGACGGGAGGGTGGTGTTCCTGCGCGATACGATCGACGCGCCGGCCGAGCTCTACGTGGCCAAGGCGGGCAAGCCGGGCCTGCGCATGACCGATGTGGCGGCCACGACGATGGCTGAACGCGCCCCGGTGGTGACCCGTCGCCTCAGCTTCACGGGCGCGAACGGCGATACCGTGTGGGGCTGGGTGACCAAGCCCGCCGGCACCACCGGCAAGCTGCCGGCGATTCTCTATGTCCATGGCGGACCGCAGGGCTCGTTCAACGACAGCTGGTCCAACCGCTGGAACGCGCGCGTCGTGGCGAGCCAGGGCTATGCCGTGGTCGCGATCGATTTCCACGGCTCCACCGGCTACGGCCAGGCCTTCGTCGATGCCATCAACCGCGACTGGGGCGGCAAGCCGCTGGAGGACCTGCAGAAGGGCCTGGCCGCGGCGGCGGCGGCCGATCCCCAGGTCGACGACGGCAATGCCTGCGCGATGGGCGCGTCCTATGGCGGATACATGATGAACTGGATCGAGGGCCAGTGGCCCGACAAGTTCAAGTGCATCGTCCAGCACGATGGCGTGTTCGACGCGCGTGCCATGGCCTACGAGACCGAGGAGCTGTGGTTCGACGAATGGGAACACGGCGGGCACCCCTATTACGAGGCGCCCGAGGAGTTCGAGAAGTGGAACCCGGTGAACCACGTGGCCAAGTGGAAGACGCCGATGCTGGTGGTGACGAGCGAGAAGGACTTCCGCATTCCCTATACCCAGGGCCTTGCCGCCTTCACCGCGTTGCAGATGCGCAAGGTCCCGTCCGAACTGCTGGTCTTCCCCGACGAGAACCACTGGGTGCTCAAGGCGAAGAATTCGCTGCAATGGCACGAGACGGTGTTCGCCTGGCTGGACCGCTGGCTGCATCGTGGCGGCGTTGTGGGCGGCGGGAAAGCGGACTGAGCCGTGGCGAAACCCGATCCGGCGCTGCTTGATGCCGCGCGCTATCCG
>MEGD01000049.1:0-4997 GCA_001725355.1 Novosphingobium sp. SCN 66-18 | reverse complement strand
CGCGCGCTATCCGTTCGACCTCGAAATCACCACCCGCTTCGCCGATCTCGATCCCAACGACCACATCAACAACGTGGCCATCGCGGCGGTGCTGGAAGATGCGCGCGTGCGCTTCAACGAGGCGCTGGGCTTCCGCACCGTGATCCGCCCGCTGCGCGCGATGGTGGCGAGCGTTTCGATCGACTATCTGGCGCAGGGGCATTACCCGCAGCCGCTGCGCTGCCACGTGGGCGCGGTCGCGATCGGGCGGACAAGCTGGACCGTGCAACAATTGCTGGTGCAGCGCGATGCCGCCGTCGCCACGGCGCGGACCGTGATCGTCTGCGTCGACGGGGACAGGCCCCACCCGCTGCCGGATGCGGCGCGTGCCGCGATCGATCAATGGATGCTCCGCGCATGACCGTTTCGCCCGAAGAACTGGCCCAGGCGGAAAGCGCGCTGGAAAAGCTGGGCGGCTTCGCGCCGCGCCGGCACATCTTCCTCTGCGTCGATCCGGAAAAGGACAAGTGCTGTCCGCGCGAAGTGGGGCAGGAAAGCTGGGCCTTCCTCAAGAAGCGGCTGGGGGAACTGAAGCTGGGCGGATCGTCGGGCGTGCTGCGCAACAAGGCGGGATGCCTGCGCGTGTGCCTCGTGGGGCCGGTGGCGGTCGTCTATCCGGAGGGCGTGTGGTATCATTCCTGCACGCCGCCGGTGCTGGAGCGGATCCTTCAGGAACACCTGATCGGCGGCGTGCCGGTGGAGGATTACCGGCTCAACCCGCCGGCGGGCTGAGGGCTGTCAGCGCCAGCCGTCCCTAGCCGCGCCAGCCGTCTTCGTGCTCGAACGGGTCCTCGATCGCCTCGTCGTGCCCGGTGCCGCTGGACAGGAAGACCAGCCCCATCAGCGCCGCCATCAGCATCATCGTCAGGCCGATGCCCAGGGTGACCGCGATGTAGAGATGGATCGAGACGAAGCCGACCACCTCGTAGAGATAGGTCGCGACCATCGCGATCACGCACAGCGTGACCAGCCCCATCCAGCGCATCAGCCGGAAATAGCGCGCCCAGGCGAAGCGGGCGTTCGCGGGGTCGTCGAGCGGGGATATTCTGGGCATATCGCGGCTCTCCATGCGCCGCGCGGCAGGGGCTGGCAATCGCTTTCGCCGTCAACGCCCTTTACTGTCACCGCGATAGTGGCATGATCGGTCAAACGGGCAGCGAACCGCGATGGCGCAAGCCGGTGCGGGGACCGGCAAGCCCGGAACAGGAAGAGGTTGCACCTAACGGGGAAGGATAGCGTCATGACCATTGCCAGGCTGATTGCAGGGCGCGGGGGAGAGGTGTGGCGCTGCCACGCCGAGGATACCGTCGCCGATGCGGTTGAAGTGCTCGCGAAGAAGCGCATCGGCGCGCTTCCCGTGGAAGATGGCGATGGTCACGGCGTGGCCGGCATCTTCTCGGAACGCGATGTGCTCTATTCGCTGCAGAACCACGGGGCCGATGCGCTGCGGATGAAAGTGCGCGACGTGATGACCGCGCCTGTGATCACGATCGCGCCCGACACCTCGGTCATGGAAGCGCTCGCGCTGATGACGCGGCGGCGGTTCCGCCACCTGCCGGTGGTCGAGAACGGGCGGATGGTCGCCTTCGTCTCGATCGGCGATCTGGTGAAGTACCGGATCGACCGCATCGAGGCCGAGGCCGACGCCATGCGGGTCTATATCCAGCAGGCCTAGGGTCAGGACCCATTACTGGCGCGCTTGAGGTTTGAAGCAAAATGGCCTGTTGCAAGGAGACAGGGCGCGGGAATATGTCGATATTTCAAGCCCTCTCGACGCCGCAGCGGGCCATTTTGGTCAAATCCCGCAGGGACGTCCAAATGGCTTCCATCTCGAACCGAAAGGCGCTTGCAAAGGCAGCCAGCCTTCGCGGCGCGCCTTTCGGCCCGATATGTTCGCCATTTGGACGCCTCGACCGCGCCGGTAATGGGTCCTGACCCTAACCGCGCGGCTTGAGTGGCGGGCGTACCATGCCTATCTTGAACCGCATGACAGAACCCGCCGTCTCGCTTGCACCCAGTGCAGCCACCCGAACCGCCGCGATCGCCGCGAAGCAGGGCAAGCCCGCCATTCTCCGGCTTTCGGTGGAAGGCGGCGGCTGTTCCGGCTTCCAGTACCGCTTCGGGCTGGACGACGCCGCGCAGGACGACGATTCGATCGCGGAGACCGATGGCGTGCGGCTGGTCGTCGATCCGGTCAGCCTCGATCTGCTGGCGGGCAGCGTGGTCGAATATGTCGAATCGCTGGGCGGTTCGGCCTTCCGCGTGACCAATCCCAACGCGGCATCGGGCTGCGGTTGCGGCTCCTCTTTCGCGGTATGAACACGCTCAAGGTTGCCAGTTTCAACATCAACGGCATCAAGGCGCGCCTGCCGCGCCTGCTGGAATGGCTGGAGGAAACCCGCCCCGCAGTCGCCTGCCTGCAGGAGATCAAGACGCAGGACGAAGGTTTCCCCGCCGCGGAGTTCGAGAAGATCGGCTACCACGCCATCTGGCACGGCCAGAAGGGCTTCAACGGCGTGGCGATCCTGGCCGACGGGGAAAAGCCGGTGGAGGCGCATCGCGGGCTGCCCGGCGATCCGGACGACGAACATGCGCGCTATCTGGAAGCCGACGTGTTCGGGCTGCGCGTGGTGTGCATCTACCTGCCCAACGGCAATCCACAGCCGGGGCCGAAGTTCGATTACAAGCTGCGCTGGATGGAACGCTTGCGCGCCCGCATGGCGGAGATTGCCGCGCAGGAGATCCCGGCGCTGGTGATCGGCGATTACAACGTGATTCCCGAGGACAAGGACACGTTCTCGGTCCGCGCGATGGCCACCGATGCGCTGATGCAGCCCGAATCGCGCGATGCCTATCGCCGGCTGATCAACGATGGCTGGACCGACGCGATCGACCTGCACAACCCGCGCGGCGGGGTGTGGACCTTCTGGGACTATCAGGCCGGCGCGTGGCAGCGCGACCACGGTTTCCGCATCGATCACGCGCTGCTTTCGCCCGAACTGGCCGACCGGCTGGTGGCGGCGGGGGTCGACAAGGCCTATCGCGGGCGCGAGAAGGCGAGCGACCACGCGCCCGTATGGGTCAGCCTGCGCGCCTGAACGCCTGCGTCCGGCATCCTCCGTTCGTCGCATTTGGACCGGATCGACCATGTCGATCGTCGAATGCCTCTTGTCCTGCCGACAAGGCTCCCTACGTGGGCCGCGCCGTGTTGCTCCGCAAAAAGTCGCCGGCTGTGTAACGCTTCACAGCGCGGCGGCGAAGAACGGGGCATGATCGACATACGTTCCCAGGGCGCCTTGCCGCCATTACCAAGAGATCCCCTCATGGGCCTGTTCACGCCTGACTTTTTCCGCGCTCTCCTCGTCGGCTTCCTGATCGGCACGGCCGGCATGGCGCTTTCGATCGGATCGGACGTGCGGGCGGAAGGCGCCAAGGCGGGCACGGCGGTGGACGTGGCGCAGGCCTCTGCGCCCGCGCCCGGAGCGGGGTGATGAAGAGGCGGGCACCGGGCCTGGCCGTTGCGCTCGCGCTCGTGCTGGCCGCCTGCCAGCAGCCGGCGCAGGCCGAAGGCGTGGTCGCCACGCCCGAAGCGGCGGTGAAGGCCAGCGAGGCGCCCGGACGGCGCACCGCGGTATTCGCCGGCGGCTGCTTCTGGGGCATGGAGGCGGTGTTCAGCCATGTGAAGGGCGTGACCAGCGTGGTGTCGGGCTTCGAAGGCGGCGGCGCGCGCGAGGCGCGGTACGAAACCGTCAGCACCGGGCGCACCGGCCACGCGGAATCGGTGCGGATCACTTACGATCCTGCGCGCATCCGCTATGACGAGCTGCTGCGGATATTCTTCGGCGTGGCCAGCGATCCCACCCAGCTTAACCGGCAGGGACCGGACGTCGGCACGCAGTACCGCAACGCCATCGTGCCGCAGAGCCCGGAGCAGGCGCGCGTGGCCGCCGCCTATATCGCGCAACTGCGGCGCGCGAACCTGTGGCGTGCGCCGATCGTCACCGCGATCGAACCCAACCGCGGGTTCTACGCGGCGGAGGCCTATCACCAGGACTTCATGCTGCGGAACCCCGATCACGGCTACATCCGCCGCTGGGACGTGCCCAAGGTCGATGCGCTGAAGCGCACGTTTCCGCAGTTCTGGAAAGCCGCGTTTACGGTGAACTGAGGCCGGCTGGCGCAATGGCTCCGGAGCGATTGCACCGGGCGCGCGGCGCTCCTATCTAGGGCACATGCCGGGGCATCATCATCACGAACATGTCGGAGACACGCTGGTCGGCGCCGCGCGTGACGTTCTCGTCGCCTCGGGCGAGCAGTGGACCGACATGCGCGCCGACGTGTTCGAGGCGCTGGCCGAACGGGAAAAGCCCGCCTCGGCCTATGACATCGCCGAAACGGTGGGTGCGCGGCGGGGCAAGCGCGTGGCCGCCAACAGCGTCTATCGCATCCTCGATCTGTTCGTGCGCACCAACCTGGCCCGGCGGGTGGAAAGCGCCAACGCCTATGTCGCGAACAGCCATCCGGGCTGCCGGCACGATTGCATCTTCCTGATCTGCGATTCGTGCGGCCACACCATCCACATCGATGACGACCGCCTGACCGGTGCCTTGCGCCGGGCAGCGCAGGACGCGGGCTTCGCCGACGTGCGGCCGGTGGTGGAAATCCGCGGCCGCTGCGGGGATTGCGGCCAAGACCCTTCCTGATCGGCCGGGCAGGTGTGTGCAACGCGGAACGCGGCGTCCCATTCGCCCCGTTCGTGGTTGATTTGAGCGCGGCGCGACCAGCCATGCCCGTGCCGGTTATCGCATTTTCCGTCGGGCGTTGCCGGCTTGTCACAATCGACAGGCCGGGGGCAAGGGTGTAAGGCGCAGGGATGTCGTTAGAACGAGATCGTCCCTTGCTGGAGGGAGTAGAGACGCCATCGGATTTTCGGGGCTGGCCGTTGCCGCGTTTGCGGG
>MEGD01000048.1 GCA_001725355.1 Novosphingobium sp. SCN 66-18 | reverse complement strand
GGCTACGCCAAGGTCAACGGTGAGATCAGTTGGGAAAAGGGGAACGTACGAGTTTCCGCGTGGGCCAAGAACCTCTTCAACGAGAAGACCTACGCTTACGGACTCGACCTTTATTCGGGTGGCTTGGGTTACAACTATCTAGCTGTCGCAAATCCTCGTACCTACGGCGCGAGGGTCAGGTTCAGCTTCTGAAGTTCATGGGCGCGAGGCGGAAACGCTTCGCGCTCAAGGCTTTGCATGCAGGACTGAGGTGTATTATACTCGCCCTCAGAGACCAGCACCTGCTACATCGGCCCTCGATGGGCACAAGGAATAGCTTCAGATCGGATTGCGTAAATGGTTGTCCTGCAATCCCTTCTGGCACCGCCATCGGCCCCAAAGTATGAGATCTATCGCAAAGCGGTGAGTCATTCCGTGCGGTGGTTGCAGTCACAACCCGCTGCGATCGTTGGGGTTTTGGCACCAGCAGGGTACGGTAAAACTTCATATCTGCGCCAAATTCATTTGGAAGCGAAGGCTGCTGGTCATGCGGTGGCATGGCTTTCGCTCCGCGATGTCGAACTCGATGCAAACACGTTGATTTCACACCTGTCTGCGACGCTGCGCGCTTCCGGGATCGGTGTCGGCCTCGAGATCGAACGCATTTCCTCGCCCAACTTGGCGGTGATGCAACTGCAATCCGCCATCGAACAGTTCGGCAAGACTGTCACACTGATTCTGGATGACATCGACGTTCTGGAACCGCAGCTTGCAAACATCATTGAGCGCCTTTTTTCGCCCGAGTTCGACACATTTCGGATAGCGTTCAGCGCGAGAAGGACTCCTTTCGTCCGACTGGGCAAGATTTCGACGACTGGCCGATACCGACCAGTCCCCCCAAATGAGCTGCTCCTCAGCTTTGCTGATATGCACGAACTTATCCGCAAGCGGTTTGTGACGGCTCCGGACGTATTCCTCGTCGGTTCTCAATATCGCATGACGCAAGGCTGGCCGGCTGCGGTTCAGGTTCTTGCACGTGGTCAGTTGTCCCGGTTCCCGGCGCTGCCGGGTACAGGCATGGCGAGCGCGAACGGCGACCTGGCGGCTTTCATCAAAGAGGAGGTCCTGGCAGATTGCACCGATGCGGAATTGCAGCTTCTCAGACTGGTAGCACTCGTTGGTGCAGCCGAACCCAAGCTCTTGAACAGGATTTTCTCGCGATTGGACGGGCCGCCGGATGTAGGTGAACTCGTCGCGGCCAACCCGGTGTTCGAGAGGACAGCGGGTGGCAGGGAGATCACTATAAATCCGCTTCTTGCCGATTATCTCGTTGAGGAACTCAAATCATCCGACCTCTCGAAATTTCAGGCTCTTTCGCTGCAACTTGCAGATTGGCACGAGCGCATCGGACAGCCGGACCTGGCGATCGATGAATTGATCGATGCCGGTGCTTTCGAGCGGGCCATCCAGTTATTGGGGAGAGAGGGCAGGCGGGTGACCCTCGACGGGGTGCCGGATCGCTGCATTTCCTGGCTCGAGCGGCTACCTGAAAGGCCGGACGAGCCTGATATCGGGCTTCTGATGGCCGAGGCTTGGGCACGTATCGCGCTCTACGATCTGGTTCGCGGCGCTGAACTCATCGAGCAGGTCCGGGAACTTTCGACGGGTGCAAAAGACGTGGGGACCGCGCTGGAGCTTTGTCTCGCGGATGCCTTTCGGTATGCGATGATGGATGACTTCGTAACGGCGTTTGAAGTGGTCAAATCCGGTTTTTCAATACAGCAAGGTCCTGAATCGCCGTTCATCCACGCCGGCTATTCCAATTTCTCGGCTTGGCACAGCATTTCGGTTGGCAGGTTTGAGGAAGGACGCTCGGAACTTTACCGTGCTGCCCGCTATGGCCCTGAAGCCCAGGGTCATCTGGCCTGGGTCTATGGGACTTTGGGAATCGCGAAAGCCTTTACGCTTGAAGGAGACATGACAGCAGCCGATGCCGAATATCGCCGTATCGTGTCTGTCGCGGAGGGGCGACGTGGCTACGCCTCGGCGGTGGCAGCGAGCGCGGTAGGTCCATGGCTCGACGTGCTCTACGAGATGAACCGGATAGACGAACTGCAATCTTTGCTCATTGGACGGCTGGATCTCGTTTTTCGGGCCTGCCTTCCCGGCGGGCTTGCCTCTGGCGCATCGGCGATCGCGAAAGCGCTCTTTCTCGACAATTCGACCGAGGATGCAGCAGCCCTTCTGCACCGCCTGGAAGAAGTCGGATCGAACCGCATGCTCGACCGGTTGCGGGCCAACGCGTTTGCGACGCAGATCTGGATTGCGCTCAAGCAGGGCCGATCCGGTCATGTCCGCCTTATCCTCGACCGTCTGACATCGATGACTGACAAAAGCGTGGGCCTTGGTGGCACAGGTCAGGCAGCGGTCAACTTTCTCGCGGTCATCTCGCAGGGGCGGGTTCAGGCCCGCTCCAACCCCGCGCGCGCAGCGGCAGATTTGGAAGAGGTGCTCAAGACACTGAGGTCCACGCCGTGGAGACGAAACCAACTCGCCATCATGGCGCTGCTGGCTTCTGCCGCATGGGCATCCGGCAACTCCAGCCGCGCTGTCGACGTGCTGGCGGAATGCCTCGAGATGGGAGCGCCGCTCGGGATCAAGCGGACAATCGTCGATGAAATCGATGACCCTGCGCTGTTGGAGCAGGATGGGCTCCGCCGGGCACTAGGCGCTGGGGGCAACACGTTACGTGAAGAACTCGTCGGCATCATGCATCGCGCCGAGGTGGATGCAAAAACGCAAACTGGCGCCGAACGTGTCGACCCGTTGCCCCCTGGTCCGCACAATGGGCGATCGGAGCTGTTGGCATTCACCGGAAGAGAGCGCGAAGTGCTCTTCCTGATCGAGCGCGGCCTTCCGGTGAAGCACATTGCCAGGGCGCTCGACGTTTCCCCTGACACCGCCAAATTCCATCTCAAGAACATTTATCAGAAACTGGGCGTCCACGATCGGGTTGCGGCAAGCGAGGCGATCAGGAAAATGCAGTTGTTCGAATAGCATTCGGACGCTGAAATGGACGGGCAAGGCGAGTTAGGGAAAGAGTATCGTCTTGAGATTCTCGGCCTTGTTATTGCTGAACTGGCGGTAGGCTGCGGTGCCATCGGAGAGGTTGTAGCGGCTCGTGATAAAGCGCTCTGGCGAGATGCGCCCGGCCTGCAATAAAGCTATCAAATCCTGCCAATATCGAGTGATTTCCGTTGCGAAGTTACCTCGGATGGTAACATTGTTGAAGAACGCCTTGGGGGGAATTCGGAAGTCCATTTCGTTGTTGACCCCCAAGATCGATACTGTGCCGTCGATGCCGACGAGGTCCAACGCCAGCTTTACAGTCCGATCAGAGCCTACTGCCTCGATAACGCAGTCTACCATCTTGCCTTTGGTGGCCTCGGCCAGGACTTCGACGACATCTCCGCCGTCCACCGGCACTGCCCCCAGTTCGGCAGCGCGCCGTCTCCTTTCAGGTACAAGGTCGATCGCATAAACGACGGAGGCACCCATCATTAGGGCGAGTTCGATCACCATCAGGCCGATGGGGCCTAGGCCGACCACAGCGACCGTCCGGCCGGACCGGATGTCAGCGTTGAGTACGGCACAATAGGCAGTGGGCAGATTGTCGGTGAGCAGGATGGCCTGCTCGATGCTTACGCCCTCGGGTAGTGCGGCTGCATTGTGGTCCGCGCCCGGAACCCTGATCAGTTCGGATTGGCATCCTCCCAGCCCAGTGCCGAGGCCATAGACGTTCCACCCGCCACCCCGACACATCTTGCTGTTGCCGCGCAGGCACTCAGCGCACCGCCCACAACTAACGAAGCCCGAGAGCATGACGGTGTCGCCGACCCGGTGGCGGGTGACCGCCTTGCCGATCTCCACCACTTCGCCGACGGCTTCGTGGCCGACGCAGATCTTGCCTGCGGTGCTGAAGCCGGCTCCGATCTCGGTGAAATCGCCATGCTGATGATAAAGGTGCAGATCGCTTCCGCAGATGCCACAGGCCTTGGCCTGAACGATTATGTCCCGAGCGTCTGCAATCTCGGGATCGTCGATTCCCTCGTATCGGACATCCTCGGCGCCATGCAGAACCAATCCCTTCACCCTGACCTCCCGTAATAGCGATGCCGCCTGCCGAAGACAGGGCACAGAAAAGTTGCCGTCCTGGGCGCAGATCTGAACTACCCGGTGAGGGTAGGGTTCTTCACGGGCGCAATCTTCTAGATTCGGCACACATCGATTTGGAGGCAGCTTGTGGAATTGGATTTCGCTTTAGGTGAGACGGCAGATATGATCCGCGATACGACTCGCCGGTTTGCTGAGGATCGGATCGCTCCCTTGGCCGTCCGCATGGATGCCGAGGACTGGTTCCCCTGCGAAATCTGGCCCGAGATGGGAGCTTTGGGCCTCCATGGCATCACGGTTGAGGAGGAGTTCGGCGGCCTCGGCCTCGGCTATCTGGAGCACGTGGTCGCCGTGGAGGAGATCGGCAGGCAGTCGGCCTCCCTGTCGCTCAGCTACGGTGCGCACTCCAATCTCTGCGTTAATCAAATTCGCCGCTGGGCCAACCCCGAGCAAAAGGCGAAGTATTTACCAAAGCTGATTTCCGGCGAACATATTGGCAGTCTCGCGATGTCTGAGGCCGGGGCGGGGTCTGACGTTGTCGGCATGAAGCTCAAGGCGGAAAAGGTTGCCGGGGGCTATGTCCTGAACGGCACCAAGTTCTGGATCACCAATGCCACCTATGCCGACACCTTGGTGGTCTATGCTAAGACCGGAGAAGGTTCGCGCGGCATAACTACTTTCATCGTCGAGAAGGGCATGCCCGGCTTCTCCATCGGGCAGAAGATCGACAAGATGGGCATGCGCGGAAGCCCCACCGCAGAGCTGGTGTTCGATGACTGCCACGTGCCGGAAGAAAACATCATGGGGCCGCTCAATGGCGGGGTGGGCGTGCTCATGTCGGGTCTGGACTATGAACGCACGGTCCTGGCCGGCATCCAGCTCGGGCTCATGCAGGCCTGTCTCGATGTCGTGTTGCCCTATGTTCGCGAGCGCAAGCAGTTCGGCAAGCCGATCGGCGGGTTCCAGCTCATGCAGGCCAAGATCGCCGACATGTATGTCGCCCTGAATTCGGCACGCGCCTACGTCTATGCCGTGGCCCGCGCCTGTGATGCCGGAAAGACCACGCGTTTCGACGCCGCGGGTGCCATCCTGCTCGCCAGTGAGAACGCGTTCCGGGTGGCCGGCGAGGCGGTCCAGGCGTTGGGCGGCGCTGGATATACCAAGGACTGGCCGGTGGAGCGGTTCCTTCGCGATGCCAAGTTGCTCGACATCGGTGCCGGCACCAATGAGGTGCGCCGGATGCTGATCGGCCGCGAATTGGTGGGGGCACAGTGAGCGGCCCCCGGCTCGAAACGCGGGTTGTCCGCGAGGACGAGGCATTTGCGGCCAACCACCGGCACAATCGCGCGCTGGTCGATCGCCTGTACTCCGATGTTGCCGCCGTCGCGCTGGGCGGTGGCGAAAAGGCGCGGGAACGCCACGTCTCGCGCGGCAAGCTGCTTCCGCGCGACCGGGTTGGTAGATTGCTCGATCCTAGCTCACCCTTCCTGGAGATTGGCCAGCTGGCGGCTTGCGACCTCTACGGAGGCGAAGTGCCGGGCGCCGGCGTGATTGCCGGGATTGGCAGAGTGTCCGGGCGCCAAGTCATGATCGTGTGCAACGACGCCACGGTGAAGGGAGGGACCTACTATCCGCTCACGGTCAAGAAGCACCTGCGAGCGCAGGAGATTGCCGAAGCCAATCGCCTGCCGTGCATCTATCTGGTCGATAGCGGGGGCGCGAACCTGCCGCACCAGTCGGAAGTGTTTCCCGACCGCGATCATTTCGGGCGCATCTTCTATAATCAGGCAAACATGAGCGCGAAGGGCATTCCACAGATCGCTTGTGTCATGGGGAGTTGCACCGCTGGAGGGGCTTATGTTCCCGCGATGTCTGACGAGAGCGTCATTGTGCGCAATCAGGGCACCATCTTCCTGGCGGGTCCCCCATTAGTAAAGGCCGCCACTGGTGAGGAAATCAGCGCCGAAGACCTCGGCGGCGGTGATTTGCACGGCCGCAAGTCAGGTGTGGTGGACCACGTTGCCGAAAACGATGAGCATGCGCTCACCATCGTGCGCGACATCGTTTCGCATCTGCCCGCAGAATGCGCGCCAGAGGTTCCGGCAATAGAGCCGCGACCGCCAGCCTTTCCGGCCGAGGACCTGTACGGGATAATTCCCCAGGACGTCCGTGCGCCCTATGATGTCCACGAGGTGATCGCACGGATCGTTGACGGAAGCGAATTCCACGAGTTCAAGGCGCTCTACGGCAGCAGCCTGGTCTGCGGTTTCGCCCACATATGGGGATTCCCCGTCGCCATCATCGCCAACAATGGCGTGCTCTTTCCCGAGAGCGCCATGAAGGGCGCGCATTTTATCGAGCTGGCTTGCCAGCGGCGCACGCCGCTCCTGTTTCTCCAGAATATTTCTGGGTTTATGGTGGGAGGCAAGTACGAAGCAGAAGGGATCGCAAAGCATGGCGCCAAGCTCGTCACTGCAGTTTCAACGGCAACGGTGCCCAAGATTACCATATTGATCGGAGGCAGCTTCGGCGCGGGCAACTACGGCATGTGCGGGCGCGGTTACTCCCCTCGGTTCCTGTTCAGCTGGCCCAACAGCCGCATCTCGGTCATGGGCGGCGAACAGGCAGCCAGCGTGCTGGCAACGGTTCACCGCGATGCTGACAAGTGGACGGCGGAGGAGGCTGAGGCGTTCAAGGCGCCTATTCGCCAGCGCTACGAGGAAGAGGGCAATCCGTGGCACGCCACGGCCCGGATGTGGGACGATGGCATAATCGATCCTGCCCAGACGCGCGACGTGCTGGGGCTAGCTTTGGCCGCTTCGCTGAACGCGCCGATACCCGAGCGTCCCGCTTTCGGCGTGTTCAGGATGTGACGACGGGAGGCCGGGCACAGCGCCAGTCGCCGCGTGCTCCGGCAGGCCACGCCACCCTTCATTCCAGGCCCGGGATTGACGTGATGCAATCCAGGGCGATCAGGGGATCCAACCCAGCATGATCAATTCTCTCCTTATCGCCAACCGCGGCGAAATCGCCTGCCGCGTGATCCGCACGGCGCGGGCCATGGGCATGCGCACCGTGGCGGTCTATTCCGATGCCGACGCCGATGCCCTGCATGTGCGGCAGGCAGACGAAGCGGTGCATATCGGCCCGTCGGCCGTGCGGGAAAGCTACCTTCAAGGCGAGAAGATCCTCGCTGCGGCCAAAGCGACCGGCGCCGAAGCCATCCACCCGGGATACGGGTTTCTTTCTGAGAATGCCGAGTTCGCGCAGGCGGTAATGGACGCCGGGCTGGTCTGGGTCGGCCCGAACCCCTCGAGCATCACCGCGATGGGGTTGAAGGACGCCGCCAAGAAGCTGATGGCCGAGGCCGGCGTACCGATCACGCCGGGCTACATGGGGGAGAACCAGGACCCCGCTTTTCTGGCCGGAGAGGCGACCCAGATCGGCTATCCAGTCCTCATCAAGGCGGTGGCCGGTGGCGGCGGCAAGGGCATGCGCATGGTCGAGCGGGCGGAGGACTTCCCCGACGCGCTGCTGTCCTGCCAGCGCGAAGCCGTTTCGAGCTTCGGCAACGGCCACGTCCTGATCGAGAAGTATATCCAGCGTCCCCGCCACATCGAGGTTCAGGTGTTCGGGGACAGGCATGGCAACGTCGTGCATCTGTTCGAGCGCGACTGCTCGCTCCAGCGCCGACACCAGAAGGTGATCGAGGAAGCGCCTGCGCCGGGCATGGACGCGGCGACCCGCGAGGCGTTGTGCTCGGCCGCGGTCCGTGCGGCCCGGGCGGTCGACTACGTCGGCGCCGGCACGATTGAGTTCATCGCCGACGCTTCCGACGGGCTTCGCGCCGATCGAATCTGGTTCATGGAAATGAACACTCGCCTCCAGGTGGAGCACCCGGTTACGGAGGCCATCACCGGGGTCGACCTGGTGGAATGGCAGTTGCGCGTCGCCAGTGGCGAGGCCCTGCCGCTGAGCCAGGACCAACTGTCGTTGCGCGGTTGGGCCATGGAGGCGCGGCTCTATGCGGAGGATCCGGCGAAGGGCTTCCTCCCCAGCATCGGCCGTCTCGAGCTCCTGCTTTTCGGGGGCGCAACCGGCGGTCGCATCGACACCGGAGTTTACCAGGGTGCCGAGGTGTCGCCCTTCTACGACCCGATGATCGCCAAGGTGATTGCCCAGGGCGCGACCCGGAACGAGGCGCGTCAGCGGCTCGGAGAGATGCTCGGTGGGACCGCCGTTTGGCCAGTGAAAACGAACGCCTTCTTCCTGGCGCGCGCGCTGGAACATCCGGAATTCGTTGCAGGGCAGGTCGATACCGGATTGATCGCGCGGGACGGCGAGGCGATGGCGGTGCCGCCGCATCCCTCGGCGGCCGCGATGAGGCGTGCTACCCGCGAGCTGATCTCCAACCAGCCCCTCGCCGGCTTCAGGCTCAACTCCGAACCCGCGCGGAGCGCGATCTTCCTGCTCGATGGCCAGGCTACGGAGATCGCCTTGGAAGGTGGCGGCAGTGATCGTCCCGCCGGATCGACGCTGGTGATCGACCAAGGACAGGCGTGGTTGCTCGCGCCGTGGCGCCAGGACGGCACTGGCGGGAGCGCATCGAGCGACGGCCAGATCCTTTCGCCGATGCCGGGCCGGGTCATCTCAGTCGAGGTAAGCGCCGGGGCGATAGTGAAGAAGGGGCAACGGCTGTTGACCCTTGAGGCGATGAAGATGGAGCACACGCTGACGGCGCCGTTCGACGGGGTGATCGCGGAGCTCAATGCCGTGGCGGGCTCACAGGTGCAGGTGGATGCGCTGCTGGCACGGGTCGAGAAGGAGGTGCAGTGATGGCAGGGCGGTATTTCGATCAATGGCAGGTGGGCGAACGGATCGAGCACGAAATCCGCCGCACTGTCACCGAAACAGACAACCTCCTATTTTCGACTATGACCCACAATTCCCAGCCGCTGCACATCGACGCGGAGGCCGCAAGAGCCAGCGAGTTCGGGCAGATCCTTGTCAACGGCACCTTCACCTTTTCGTTGATGACCGGCCTGTCGGTCGGGGACACGACCGCCGGTACGCTCGTCGCCAATCTCGGTTATGACGAACTGATGATGCCCAAGCCGGTGTTCATCGGCGACACGCTGCGCGCGGCGACCGAGGTGGTCGAGCTGCGCGAAAGCCGGTCGCGACCGAATGCAGGTGTGGTGACGTTCCGCCACGAGATGCTCAATCAGCGCAACGAGATCGTCTGCCGGTGTCGCCGCTCTGCCCTGATCCTCAGGACGCCGTCGTGAGATTGCGATCGCTGCTGTTTGTTCCGGCGGATCGGCCGGAGCGCTTTGCCAAGGCCGTTGCGAGCGGGGCCGACGCGATCATCCTCGACCTTGAGGACTCGGTTGCCGCAGCCCGCAAGGATTACGCACGCGGCGCGATCCGGGACTGGCTGTCGGAGCCCCGGGAATGCCTGAGCTTCGTCCGCGTAAACCCGCTGGGCAGCGCCTTCGTCGCCGACGATCTAGAAACGGTGCTCGGGACGGACCCGGCAGCACTGTTGCTCCCCAAGGCGGAGGGGGCCGCTAGCGTGCGGGCCATCCTGGGGATGGCGGGGAGCGCTCCGGTTCCCCCGATATTGCCCATCGCCACTGAAACCCCGGCCGCGGTCTTCGAACTCGGCAGCTACCGCGAGGTTCGGGATCACCTGGTGGGATTGACCTGGGGGGCAGAAGATTTGCCTGCGGCGATTGGCGCGAGCTCGGCGAGGGAGCCGGACGGCAGCTATACCGCCCCCTACGAACTGGCGCGGAGCCTGACCCTGTTTGCCGCCCACGCCACCGGCGTCGCCGCGCTCGAAACGGTCTTTCCGAAAATCGACGCGCCGGAAGCGCTTGACGCTTATGTGCGTCGGGCACGGCGCGATGGGTTCGTCGGCATGATGGCGATCCACCCTGGCCAGGTGCCGGTGATCAACGCGGCCTTCATGCTGGGGCCGGACGAGATTGACCGGGCCCGCCGGATCATCGCGGCCTTCGAAGCGTCGCCGGGAGCGGGGGCACTCCAGCTCGACGGGGCGATGATCGATGCGCCCCATCTCAAGCAAGCGCGAGCGTTGCTGGCTCAAGCCGGAGAGGAAATATGAACAAGATTTATCCCGATGCCTGCTCCGCGCTCGACGGATTGTTACGCGACGGGCTGCTGATCGCCAGCGGCGGCTTCGGGCTCTGCGGTATTCCCGAGCGCCTGCTCGATGCCATTATGGTGTCGGGCGTGAAGGATCTCACATTTTGCTCGAACAATGCCGGGATAGATAACGAGGGCATCGGCAAGCTGCTGCGTACGCGTCAGGTGAAGAAAATGATCTCGTCCTACGTGGGCGAGAACAAGGAGTTCGAACGCCAGTACCTCTCGGGCGAGCTTGAGGTTGAGTTCTGTCCGCAGGGTACCTTGGCGGAGCGCATGCGAGCAGGCGGCGCGGGTATCCCCGGCTTCTATACCAAGACTGGCGTGGGGACGCTCGTGGGGGAAGGGAAGGAAGCCAAGCTGTTCGACGGCGACGAATACATCCTAGAACGTGGCATCGTCGCCGACCTGTCGCTGGTCAAGGCGTGGAAGGCCGACCCCACCGGCAACGTGATGTTCCGCAAGACCGCACGCAACTTCAACGTGCCGGCCGCCACCTGTGGCAAGGTTTGCGTGGTCGAGGTCGAAGACATCGTCCCCGTTGGCAGTCTCGATCCCGACGCGATCCACCTGCCTGGGGTTTACGTCCAACGCCTCGTCGTCGGCAGCCCTTACGATAAGAAGATCGAATTCCGCACCGTGCGCGATAGGGAGACCGCATAATGGCCTGGACCCGCGACCAGATGGCCGCCCGCGCCGCGCAGGAGCTGCGCGACGGTTTCTACGTCAACCTCGGCATCGGCATCCCGACGCTGGTGGCCAACAACATCCCCGCCGGTATGACGGTGACTTTGCAGAGCGAGAACGGCATGCTCGGCATAGGCCCGTTCCCTTATGACGATGAAGTCGATCCCGACCTTATCAACGCCGGCAAGCAGACCATCAGCGAACTGCCGCATTCGGCTTATTTCGACAGCGCGCAGTCGTTCGCAATGATCCGTGGCGGCAAGATCGACCTCACCGTGCTCGGCGCGATGGAAGTGGCCGAGAACGGCGACATCGCCAACTGGATGATTCCGGGCAAGATGATCAAGGGCATGGGCGGCGCGATGGACCTCGTTGCCGGCGTGAAGAAGATCATCGTAGTGATGGAGCATTGCGCCAAGGACGGCACCGCGAAGTTCATCCCGGCCTGCACCCTGCCGCTGACCGGCGTGGGCGTGGTCGATATGATCCTAACCGTCCTCGCGGGGTTCCGCCGGCCCGATCACTCCTCGCCCTTCCGCCTCGAGGAATGCGCGCCCGGCGTGAGCGCCGAGGAAGTGCGGGCGAAGACGACCGCGCACTATATTCAATAAGGGGAACGAGATGACTGGTGTGGTAATCGCCTCTGCGAAGCGCACTCCTGTAGGAAGCTTCATGGGTGCTCTGGCGCCATTGCAGGCCTATGAATTGGGCAAGGCTGCAATCGTGGCAGCGCTTGACGCTGCAGGAGTCGTTCCGTCCGACGTCGACGAGGTCATCATGGGCAATGTGTTGACTAGTGCACTCGGCCAAGGGCCAGCACGTCAGGCGGCGATTGCCGCAGGCATTCCGGCGGATGCGACCGCGCTCACCATCAACCAACTCTGCGGTTCGGGGCTGCGTGCGGTCGCGCTTGGTGCACAGGCGATTCAGGCCGGCGATGCCCGCATGGTAATCGCCGGCGGGCAGGAGAGCATGTCCAATGCGCCACATGCACAGCGGCTGCGCAACGGGGCGAAGATGGGCAGTGTCCAGATGGTCGACACGATGCTCAGGGATGGGCTCACCGATGCGTTTGACGGCGAACACATGGGCCTGCACATGGACCGGCTCGCAGCCGAACTGGAGATCACTCGCGACGAACAGGATCGCTTCGCTTGTCGGTCGCAAAACCGTGCCGAAGACGCGCGCAAGACCAGGCGATTCCGTGACGAGATCGTCCCCGTCACCATCAAGAATCGACATGGCGACGTCGTCGTCGATACCGACGAATACATCCGGGAGGACGTTACAATCGACTCGCTTGCGGGTCTGAAGCCTGCGTTCGACAAACAGGGAACGATCACCGCCGCAAATGCCTCGGGCATCAACGACGGCGCGGCTGCCATGGTGCTGATGTCAGCTCAGGAAGCCAACGCGCGCGGCGTCAAGGTGATGGGGCATATCCGAAGCTGGGCCACTGCTGGCGTCGAACCCTCGCGCTTTGGCATCGGTCCGGTGCCGGCGGTGCGCAAGGCGCTCGACAAGGCGGGCTGGGCGGTCGCCGATCTCGACCTTGTCGAGGCGAACGAAGCGTTCGCAGCCCAAGCTCTGGCCGTCACGCGCGAGTTGGGTCTGAATGATCGAATTGTCAACGTAAACGGGGGGGCAATAGCGATTGGACATCCGATCGGCGCATCTGGTGCTCGGATCCTCGCAACGTTGCTCCACGAGATGGAAAAGCGTGACGCTCGGAACGGGCTTGCAACTCTCTGCATTGGGGGAGGCATGGGTATCGCGATGTGCATCGAGCGATAATCTCTGCACTCATGTTCTCTCTGACGGAGTTAGCGACATTTGAGCAATACGCGCCAGCCCGATGTACGCTTACGCGACCTTGGAAATGAGTGCCTGATGCGTTCCTCAATTCCAAAGTCGTATGCGTCCATGGTCTTTTAGATCCAGCGCCAAAGGATGTTATCTTTCGCCGCTGTGCACCGGGTGCCGTCGAAGAGCGATACTGGCGACAAGGTCGATATGACGATCAGGCAATGAACTTGACCAAGTCAAGACATCGGCAGGCGTTGAGTATTGTGCCCGGGAGAACGAATATGAATGCCAAGGCGTCGGTAGCAGGAGTGCCAACATATCAATTATCATCGGCTAGTGAAGACATCTCACCTTTCTTAGTTTCGTTTCCCCTTCCGGTGCTGGACGACTTGCGAGCCAGGCTCGCAAACACCCGCTGGCCTGACGCCGAGCTTGTCAGTGACTCGTCGCAAGGCGTGCAATTAGCCAAAATCAAGGAATTGGCGGCTTATTGGCGAGACATTTACGTTCCGACGCGGTTAGAACAACGGCTGAATGCATTTCCGCAGTTTCGAACTTCGATTTTTGGCCTGGGGGTCCATTTCATACATGTGCGGTCCAAGCACGAGCATGCGCTGCCGATTGTACTCACGCATGGCTGGCCAGGTTCAGTTATTGAGTTCTTGAACGTCATCGAGCTGCTCACCGATCCTGAGGCACACGGCGGTACGGCAGAGGACGCGTTTCATGTCGTAGTACCATCACTCCCCGGCTATGGTTTTTCCGACAAGCCTCAGGCGGTCGGCTGGAATACATCCCGCATTGCCAATGCATGGGCAGTCCTGATGCAACGGCTGGGCTATGATAACTGGGTTGCCCAAGGAGGTGACTGGGGGGCAGCAATTACTACTGCATTGGCACATCTTAAGCCCGCCGGTCTGGTCGGTATTCACCTTAACTTGGCATTCGTGTTTCCAAAACATACACCCCCAGATCTTGCGCCAGAAGAGCAACGTGCGGAGAATCAGCTTACTTGGTTCAAGCAAAACGAATTTGGATATTTTCTCGAACAGGCCACAAGGCCGCAGACCATAAGCTACGGGTTGGCTGACTCTCCGATCGCACAAGCGGCTTGGATTTACGAGAAGTTCCATTCTTGGAGTGATAATTCTGGCGATGTTGAGGAGGCGATAAACCGGGACGAATTGCTCGATAACATCAGCCTGTATTGGCTAACCGGAACGGCAGCCTCGTCTGCCCGCATGTACTGGGAAAATCACCCCGTGAGCTTCTCAAGTGGTCGAATAGAATTCCCAGTCGCCATCAGCGTTTTTCCAAAGGAGATATATCAAGCTCCGAAAAGTTGGGCAATGCAGACCTTTCCTGGGCTTATGTATTGGAACGAGTTGAGCGGAGGTGGTCACTTTGCAGCATTAGAGCAACCAAATGTTTTCGCGCAGGAATTGCGTGGAGCGTTTCGGGGCGTTCGGTAAAGCTCACCCTGTGGTGCGACGCGCAGCTCAACTGCTTCTTTCGTATAGAATTTTGAACACGTATCGGTCCTTTCGTTGGACCACGCCATAACCCAAACCAAGACTTAGCCCACGAACCTCAACGAGACCTCAAGGGAAACCCAACCATGACCAGCGCCTGCACTCTCGCCGGCCCCGCCGAACCGGCCGCCGCCCCGTCGAACGCTGCCATACCGCTCGTCCGCACCGACTGGAGCCGGGCCGAGATCGCCGCGCTGTTCGACCTGCCCTTCACGGAACTAGTGTTCCGAGCCGCCCAGATCCACCGTGCCCACCAATCGCCGGGCGAAGTGCAGCTGGCCACTCTCCTGTCGATCAAGACCGGCGGCTGCCCGGAGGATTGCGGCTATTGCGCGCAGAGCGCCAGCGCGGAGGCTGGCGTCAAGGCCACCAAGCTGATGGACGTGCGTGAGGTGCTGCAGAATGCTGCCCGCGCCAAGGGCAATGGCAGTCAGCGCTTCTGCATGGGCGCGGCCTGGCGCAATCCCAAGGACCGCGACATGCCAGCGATCGTGGAGATCGTGAAGGGTGTGCGCGCGCTGGGCATGGAAACCTGCATGACGCTGGGCATGCTGACGCCCAGCCAGGCCGAGCAGCTCGCCGAGGCCGGGCTGGATTACTACAACCACAACATCGATACCTCGCCGGAACGCTATGGCGAAGTGATCACCACGCGCACCTTTGAAGACCGGCTAGAGACGATCGACAACGTCCGCAAGGCCGGGATCAACGTCTGCACCGGCGGTATCGTCGGCTTGGGCGAGACGCGCGAGGATCGCGTCGCCTTCATCCACGCGCTCGCGACGATGCCCCAGCATCCTGAGAGCGTGCCGGTCAACGCGCTGGTCCCGATCAAGGGCACCGTGCTGGGCGACATGCTCGCCGATACCCCGCTCGCCAAGATCGACGACATCGAGTTCGTCCGCACCGTGGCGGCCGCCCGGATCACTATGCCGCTGTCGATGGTCCGCCTCTCCGCCGGACGCGAATCGATGAGCGAGGCGACCCAGGCGCTGTGCTTCCTGGCAGGCGCGAACTCGATCTTCACCGGCGACACGCTGCTGACCGCGCCCAATGCTGGCGACGACAACGACGCGGCGATGTTCGCGCGCCTCGGCCTGAAGCCGCTGGCCGGTCCTGAACCGATGCGCGCCGGCGGCAATTGCGGCAGCGGCAACGCCTGATGTAAATCCAGAGGCACTTCGACGAGCGGATCCCACAGGCCGGATCCTCCGCGCCAAGCTGACTATTTGCCTCCCACTTTGGACCTGCTCCATGACATGATGACAGCGCCATTGCACGAGATTGCCATGCTGCTGCTTTTCATCCGCTTCGCCTGCGTCGGTGCGGCCCGGCCTTGGTTGGACTTGTTAGCGACGTACTCGCGCAGCATCGGCTTGCTCGTCGGGCAAGGCGCTTTCAAAGACGTATGCCGGGATTGACGTGATGTGGTGGACGGCCTCCGCACCAGCGTAGCCGTGGCATGATGTGGTCGTTGTAGGTCCACGTCTAGGAGTCGTTCCATGGAGCAGGAGGTTGCCACCGTCGGATTGGATCTGGCGAAGAACGTTTTCCAGGTGCATGCGATTGCCGCCGATGGTGCAGTGCTGATCCGCCGCAAGCTGCGCCGAGCCGAGGTACTCCGTTTCTTTGCAGGGCTATCTCCCTGCCTCGTGGGCATGAAGTGCGCCTGATGCCCCCCGCGTACGTCAAACCTTACGTAAAGTAATGATCACCTATCCATTACTTCACTAATCATCAGATTCTCAAAATGCGAAGGAACGTGCGCGGATCGTTCGATTATCGGCGTTTCTGCCCAAGACTCCTTCGCATTATTTCAGAGGGTATCGAGCCAGTCGAGCAGGCTCGGATCACGTTTCCAGGATGATGGACGCCCCGTCGCCGCCGGCACGGCGACCTGTTCCAACGCCTTTCTCGCTCTACCTCAGCGTCTCGTCACGGAGAGGCGAGATCATCACAGCATCCCGGTTTTCCGTCATTCACAGGATTTTTCCGAGAGACATTGCACGGCTTTGGGTAAAATTTACATGCTGCCAATCGCTCGTTCATGGGCGTGGTGAAGCGCTCAGGCCACTCCAATGAGTTGCCTGGCATCTGACGCCGAAAAAATATGGCGTTCAGGGGGAGATGGCCATGACAGCGGCTATACAGGCGGATGCCGACGCATCCGCATGGCGGGATTGTGCGCGTTATGATCGTCTGGCGGCTTTCGATCGCGCCACCTGGGCATGGGAATGTCTGCGTCGGGCGATGGGCGAAGATTGCCAGATATTTCGCACGACCAGGCATCGTATTCTTCGTTCCGACCCGCCGCTGTGCGTCCTGACGGGCGCGGCTCAGCAGCCGGGCGGTTCCGAAACGCTGCCGCTCGCTGTGTTTAACGATGCCGGAGTGTTCACAGGTCATGTCGTCTGGTGTGCCGACAACCACGCTCCAGTCCTGAAGGCTCACGCCAGATCCCTGGCTGACGACTGTTCAACGGGTTTTGACTTGCGGGCATTGCGCCACCCCGCGATCGTGCTGCGCCCGCGCGGCAAGGGCGAGCATGTGCTGATCGCCGATGGGCCGCGCTGCATCCGCATCGAGGTGCGCAAGGGCACGCTGCTGGCGGGACCGGTGCAACTGGAATTTCTGGTTCCGGGCGATAATGGCATGGATGGCCGCATCCTGTCGCTCCGCCGTCTCGCGGCACTGCACCGCCTCGGCCGATTTCCCCGCACCTTGTTTCCGCCCGAACAGCGGGCGCGGCGCTGGGCGCGCGCATTGCAGGCATGGGATGGTCGTAAGGCCGGAGCCAGCCATCGCGACATTGCGGGCGCCCTGTTCGGCGACAAGGCCGTGCGGCGCGACTGGGGCGGAACATCCGATTACCAGCGGACACAGGTTAAACGCCTGCTGCAAACCGCCAATATGCTGATTGGTGGAGGATGGCGGAAGCTGTTGTAGGGGCAGAGATACGTTGGCGTCCCGGCCGGTTCCCGGCCGGCCGCGCTCTACTTCGCTAGACGCCCGCAGGGCGTCAACCGAAGCCGGGCTGCGCCTGGGCGCGTCCCGGCCAGAGGTTACGATCGCTGACGCTGGCCGGGGCCGCGGGCGGCCCCGGTTTGCTGCCCGGCGCTCCTGCGTCGCGCCGACGTTGTTTGTGGCAACCCCTTGGGCGGGGAGGGTGGTCGGCGCACCCCGATAGGCCCGCAGCGCCGTGCGGCAAGCCGGGCGTTGCCCGGCTGCTCCACTTCGTTTCGCCCCTGCGGGTGCCGCCCGCCGCTTGGCGCGGGCCTTTCCGGTCGCTCCTGCCGCCCACCCCCCCCGCCCGGCGGGTTTGCGGTCGGTTTTTGGCCAGTGAAGGAGGCAAGCTATGGGCTTTTCCGGCAGGCGTCGCGCGCGTGGAGAGGTGCGCGAGGAGGGGGCACAGCCCCGCGTCAATCTCTATGATGAAGTAACCGCGAAGATCATCGCTGAACTGGAAGCAGGCCGCTTCCCTTGGGTACAGCCGTGGGATTCGCATGTCGCATCCGGCCCCGGCCTGCCCATGAACGCGCTGACGGCCCGGCGCTATTCCGGCGTCAATGTGCTGTTGCTGTGGGGCGCGGCCATCGCCGGGGAATACCCCTCGCAATGCTGGCTCACTTTCCGCCAAGCACTGGAAGCCGGGGGCAATGTCCGCAAGGGCGAGAAAGGCACAACCGTTGTCTATGCCGACCGCTTCATTCCCGAAGCCGAAAAGGCGCGCGCCGTCGAAAGCGGCGAGGACGCCAAGGCGGTGCCGTTCCTCAAACGCTTCACTGTGTTCAATGTCGCGCAGTGCGAGGGCTTGCGCGGGGGGCTGGCGAGCGATCCCGCGCCACTGCCAGAACGCGAGATCCTCCCCCATGCCGAGGCACTGATACAGGCGACGGCTGCGGATTTCCGCATCGGCGGGGCCAAAGCCTATTATGCGCCCGGCGCTGATTTCGTGGTCGTGCCGCCGCAACCGGCCTTCCGCGATCAGGTCAATTACTATCGCACCGCCTTCCATGAGCTTTCGCACTGGACGGGCCACCGCACCCGGCTCGACCGCGACCAGTCCGGCGCGTTCGGATCGAAACCCTATGCGCGCGAGGAACTATGCGCGGAGATTTCCGCCGCCTTCCTGTGCGCCACCTTGGGCATCGCGCCGACCGTCCGCCATGCCGATTATGTCGGATCGTGGCTTGAGGTGCTGCGCGAGGACAATCGCGCCATCTTTCGCGCAGCCGGCCAAGCCAGCAAGGCCGCCGATTTCATTCTGGCCTTTGACGGGGCAGAAACCGGGAGGATCGCGGCATGATCCTCTTGCCCAATGACCTTCGCGCGGCGCTGCTGGCGAACGGCTCGACACACGGCCCCGACCATGTGCCGCTACTGAAACTGTTCAACCCATGCGGCGCGGCGACGTGGCTGGCCTCCGAACTCTATGAGGACGGCGACACCCTGTTCGGGCTGGCCGACCTTGGCTTCGGTTGCCCGGAAATGGGCTGTTTCAGCCTCACCGAGATCGCCAGCGTTCGCTTGCCCTATGGCCTTCGTATCGAGCGCGATTTGCACTTTAGCGGTCATTTCCCGACCGTTTACGCCGATGCCGCGCGCATCGCGGGCCAGATAACCGAGAACGAAAGTCTGCTGGCGACCGCCGCGCGGGCGCGGGAACTCTTGCGCCAGCAATCCGAAAACACCGCGATTCTGCCCGATCCGGGCGAATAGCCCGCGCGGGGCTTGTCCCGCGCCAATCCCGGCTGCACCCGCCACCCTTGCAAGACGAACGGATGCAGCCGGTTCACCCCAAGAAAGGATGAACCATCATGGAACTCGCAAACATCGACCTTGGCAAGCTGTTCGTCAGCAAGACCAACATGCGCCATGCCGACAAGTCGCCCGACGTGTCGGACATTCTCCCCACCGTGAAGGCGCGGGGCGTCATCGTGCCGCTGATCGTTCGCCCCGGCGACGATGAGGGCCAACCCGGCATGTTCGGCATCGTCGCGGGCGCGCGCCGCTTCCATGCCGCGACCCTTGCCGCGCAGGAGACGGGCGAAGCCGGACCGCTGCCGTGCGCGATCATGCAGCCGGGTGACGATGCCGCCGCGCTGGAAGCCTCGCTCATCGAGAATATCGCCCGGCTCGATCCCGACGAGGTGGCGCAATGGGATACCTTCACCCGGCTGATCCAGAAAGAAGGGCGCAGCGTGGAACAAATCGGCCAGACGTTCGGCCTTACCGATCTTTACGTCCGCCGCGTCCTCGCGCTGGGCAATCTGCTGCCCCGTATCCGCCACCTCTACCGCGACGGGGGCATCAATGTCGCCAGCATCCGGCACCTTACCCTTGCCACCAAGGCGCAGCAAAAAGCGTGGCTGGCGCTGTTCGACAGTGCCGACGACTATTGCCCCACCGGCCAGCAACTCAAATCGTGGCTGTTCGGCGGTGCGTCGATTTCCACCAAGCACGCCCTGTTTCCGCTGGACAGCCACAAAGGGAAAATCGTGGCCGACCTGTTCGGGGAGGACGCGGTTTTTGCCGATGCCGATCAGTTCTGGCGCGCGCAGAACGAAGCCATTGCCGCCAAGCGCGATGCGCTGCTGGCCGATGGCTGGGCAGGTGTCGAAATCATGGAGCCGGGGCGCTATTTCCATGCGTGGGAACATGAACGGACGCCCAAGGCCAAGGGCGGCAAGGTGTTTGTCACCGTCACTCACGGCGGCGAAGTCGCAATCCACGAAGGCTATTTGTCGAGCAAGGACGCCAAGAAAGCGCGGGGGCAGGAGAGCAAGACCGGCGCGACCGAAGCCGACAAGCAGGCCGCGCGCGACCAGCGCAGCGAGACGACGAGCAGCTTGCAGACCTATATCGACCTGCACCGCCATGCCGCCGCCCGTGCCGTGTTGACCGATCATCCGGGCGTGGCGCTCCGGCTCATGGTTGCTCATGCCATCGCCGGTTCGCCGCTCTGGAATGTGCGGATCGAGACGCAGCATTGCCGCAACGAGAGCATTGCCGAGAGC
Organism: Novosphingobium sp. SCN 66-18; assembly: GCA_001725355.1. Lineage (GTDB taxonomy): Bacteria > Pseudomonadota > Alphaproteobacteria > Sphingomonadales > Sphingomonadaceae > Novosphingobium. The sequence continues at coordinate 1,110 of MEGD01000048.1, read as the reverse complement.
GTCGAAACCGGCCCCGCCGAAACCCGTTTCGATGAGCAGCGCCGCGCGGCGCTGGCGCTGCTGAGCTTCTCGCCCGAAGAACCCAGCGTGGCGGGCCGCAACGGCAAGGACGACGATACGGCCACGATCTTTGCGCGGCTGATCGGGCTTGCCGATCATGATGTGCTGGCCATCCTTGCCGTGGTCATGGGCGAAACGATGCAGGCGGGCAGCGCCGTGGTGGAAGCGGTCGGGGCATATCTTGCCGTCGATATGGGCAGCCTCTGGACAGCGGACGATGCCTTTTTCGATTTTGTCCGCGACCGGCAGGTGGCCAATGCCATGCTGCGCGAGGTGGCGGGCAAGAAGGTGGCCGACGCCAACGTGGCGGAGAAGGTCAAGACCCAAAAGGCGATCATCCGCGATTGTCTGACCGGCAGCAACGAGCGCAAGCAGGTTGACGGCTGGGTGCCCAAATGGCTGAGCTTCCCCGCCGCCAGCTACACCGCGCGGCCCTTCGCCACGCTTGCCAAGTGGAAACGGATCGAGGGCCGGTTCAAGAACCTGCCCGCGCCGGTGGCGTTCACAATGGGGGTGTTTGGAAGCGAGCCGGGCGATCCCTACAGCATCGCGGCGGAATGATCGAGCAAGGGGCGGCCAGAACCTCCCTTTGCTCTCTTTTTGACGCAGCCCCCGCGCCGGAAAGGCGCGGGGGCATTGGCGCGTTTCGGCAGCGCCGCGCGGACGGATCATGCGCGTCCGCGTCATGCCTCGCCCCGTGCGCGCTGGCCGATCCGGGCATCGTCCCACTGCGCTATTGGCGGGGGGCGACGTGCGCACCGTGGCCTCTCCACGCGCCCGACCTTGACCCAGCCCGCGCCCTTGCCGTTCCGGCATGATGCAGGAAATGCAGGCATATCCGCCCACCCGGCGGGGCGGGGACCGGCTGACGGCGATAGCTTGCCCACTGCCGAGCCGCCGTCTCATAGCCGTATCGGGCCAAAAGTCCGACGCACAAGCGGGTGATAAATCCATCCCTTTTCGTGTCGCCAGAAGCGACCCCGTCTGTCGCTGCTGGACCTATGGGCTGTCCTGGACGCCGCACAACCGGGCAGCCCGGCGCTATTTTCC
>MEGD01000047.1 GCA_001725355.1 Novosphingobium sp. SCN 66-18 | reverse complement strand
TGGGATATCCCCTCCCGCCTGCGGGAGGGGAGCGAGACTTTCCGGACCGCAGGGGCGGCTAGTCGCAGCGGGGTGGGCACCGCACGCATGCCCGCCCTAGAGGTAGAGCTGCTGGTTGATCGGGATGTTGTTCTCCCGGCAATAGGTTTCGTAGTGATTCATGAACCACCACACGTCGAGCGTTTCCACATGGTTGCCGTTCTCGTCGAAGAATTCGTTGGCGCCCTGCATGTGGAACAGCGCCTTCATGCCGTTGGGGTCGTCGGTGACGAGCGTGTGCGCGGTGCCCGGCGTTTCGGTGATGAACTCGCCCGGGCGGCACACCCAGTCGTATTCCAGATAGCGGAAGGACCCTTCCAGTCCCACCGCCCAGACGCGGCCACGGTGCTTGTGCGTGCCGATCACGCCCGGCCCCTTGATCCACAGGATGTTGACGTAGATGTTCTCGCGCACGTCGAACGCCAGGTGGCGGATCGCGGCGTTGTCGCCGAACGGCACCCACGGGCTTTCCGCCTCGGAAGCGCCGACATAAGTGCCTTCGACGCCCTTGGCGCGGATCAGATCACCGTAAAGCTCGGGAACCTGAACGATCTTGTATGCGCCCGACGGCGGTGCCTTCATCGTACCCATGACGGTCTTGTCCTTCAGAGATAGAGCTTGGGGTTGATGGCCAGGCCGTGCTCGCGGCAATGGGTCTCGTAGTGGTTGATGAACCACCACACGTCGGTGGTATCCACGAACACGCCCTTGTCGTCGTAAAACTCGATCGGCCCCTGCATCCAGCCGAACAGCTTGCACCCTTCCGGATGGTCGCTGACCAGCGTGTGGCTTTCCCCCGGCGTTTCCAGGATCAACCCGCCCGGCGTCGCCACCCAGTCGTATTCGAGATAACGCACGCTGCCTTCCAGGCAGACCATGGTGATCGTGCCGCGGTGAAAATGCGTGCCGATCACGCCCGGCCCCTTCACCCACAGGATGTTGGAGAACAGATTCTGGCGCACGTCGAAGGCCAGATGCTTGATCGCGGCATTGTCGCCGAACGGCACCCAGGGGCTGTCGACATCGGTCTGCGCGTCGATGTAGCGGCCGCCAGGGCTGAGCCGCTGGACCAGTTCGCGGTGCGCGAACGGAACGTCGACGATTTCGGCCTTGGTGGAAGGCGGCGCGGTCATCACGGTCATGGGAAAGTCCTCACCTTAGCGGATCAGGGTATCGACGTAGTCCGCGCCGATGCCGTTCGAAGCGTAGTGCGCGCGCGCCGCGGCCATGTAGTCGAACACGTCGTAATGCCCGGTGGTGTTGCCTTCCTCGTCCAGCCACATCAGCGGACCGGACACCACGAAGAATACCTTCATCGGATCGGGGTGGTCGTAGCAGACCAGCGTATGGCTCTCGCCCGGCGTCTCGTAGATGAAATCGCCCGCCGTCGCGGTCCATTCGTGCTCCAGATAGGCCCACTTGCCGCTGATCGTGTAGGCCCAGATCGGGTGCGGGTGATAATGCCGGTTCACGAGGCCGGCCTGCTTCGACATCAGCACGTCTGCCCACATGTTCTTGGCCGGGCTGATCCACACCGGCTTTGAGAACACGGTTTCGCTGATCGGCACCCAGTACCGTTCGTCACCTTCCGCGATCTTCGGCATGTAAACTTCGGGAAGCCCGCCTTCGCGAAAGACCTTGGCGACCGGCTTGATGTCTTTCCAGAATTCGGAATGCGGGGATTCAGGCATGGTATCCTCGTTGGGGTAGGCGCGAGCGGCAGGCATACCGCCGCCCGCGCACGTGTCAGAACGTCAGAACTTCACGCCAAGCCGGGCGTACCATTCGGCCGGGCGGTTGTAGGTGCCGTAGATCTGCCCGCCGGCAAGCTGGGCCTGGCCGGTGATGAGCAGGCGCTTGCTGGTCAGGTTGGTGCCGCCGACGGTCAGGTCCCAATTGCCCGAAGGCGCCTTGTAGGTCGCGCTGGCGTTGACCAGCGCGTTGCCGGGCCGCATCAGCAGATAGGTGCCTTCGGTGTCGTTCTTGACCGCGCTGGTGTAGGTCACGTCGCCCAGGAACACGAGCTTGCCGTGATCGCCGAGGTCCGCTTCGTAGCGCGGGCTGATGTTGACCTTCCACTTGGGCGTCTTGGGCAGCGTGGCGCCCGGGATCACGCCCGCCTGCAACGCCGAAGGCGCCACCTGCGCGCCGGCCAGGACGCTGGTGTAGTAGGCATCGGTATAGCCGACCGATCCCGTCAGCGTGAACCCGCCACCCGGCGCGGCCGTCATCTCGATTTCGAAGCCCTTGATGCGCGCATCGCCGGCGTTCTGGATGGTCGGCGAAACGCCCTGCTGGAAGTTGAGCTGGATGCCCTTGTAGTTGGTCAGGAAGGCGGCGGCGTTGATCTGGAGATGGCGGTCAAGCAATTCCGACTTCACGCCGATTTCCCAGGTCTCAGCCTTTTCCGGCCCGAAGCCCGGCGCATAGGGCAGCGGGTTCGACAGGCGCGTGGTCCAGCCGCCGGTCTTGTAGCCGCGCGACCACGAGCCATAGAGCATCACGTCGTCGGTGGCATGGTACTGGATGCCGACCTTGGGCGAGAAGTTGCTGAACGTCTTGTGTTGCACGCCGGCCACGTAATAGCGCAGCGGCTGGCCCGGATTGGGGAAGCTGTTGTCGATGCGGCACTGGTTGCTGATCGGATTGAGCGAAGCGCAGTTCGGATCGCCGAACGCCTGCGCGAGCTTGTAGTTCAACCCGTTGGCGTCCGACTGGAAGCCTTCGAAGTCCTTGTTCTCGTGCGTGTAGCGGCCGCCGAGCGTGATCGAGAGCTGTTCGGTCAGCATGTAGTCCAACTGGCCATAAAAGGCGTAGTTGCGGGTCGCCAGGTTGTTCGGTCCGTCCACCTGGAGCAGGCCCTCGGCGAAGGTCACGTAATCGTGCAGATCGCCCGATTCCTTGAAGTAGTACCCGCCCAGCACGTACTTCAGCTTCTTGTCCATCGCCGTGCCGGTCAGCTGCAGTTCCTGGCTGAACTGCTTCTGGTTCATGGAGAAGCTGGTGTGCAGGAAGTTGAGCGGCGAACCGTCAAGGTCCATGCCGACCTTCCAGTGCAGCTCGCGGTAGGCGGTGATCGACTTCAGCGTGGCGTTGTCCGACAGGTCGTACTCCAGCGTCACCGCCGCGCCGCCCTGCTTCAGCTTGTTGAAGTTGTTGCCGTTGGCATAGCTGGTATCGATGTTGTTGGTGACAAACCGGTTGTCATACGGCAGGCGGTTGTTGTCCGGGTTGGCATCGGTGTTGACGCCGAACAGCGCCGGCAGATCGAACAGGCTGTTCAGGCCACCGCGCCGCGCGGTGTAGGCGATCGAGGGCGGGCCGCCGATGAAGGAATCGCACGGGCCGGTCGCGCCGCCCACCGTCACCGTCGGGTTGCCCGCGATGGCGCAGTTGTAGGTGCCGGCGAACACCGCCGGGAAGGTGGTGATCACGCGGTTGGCGATCTGCGAGGTATCGGTGTTGCTGTAATCGCCGGTCACCGTCGCGCGGAAGGCCCCGTTGGTGTACTTGATCTTGCCGCGGAGGTTGTAGGTATTGTCGCCACCCTCGGTGCCGTAGCCGCTGTTGTTGTAGCCGGCGGCTTTCAGCGACGTAATCGGATCAAACGCATACGACGACGCACCCGGATAGGGCATGCGGTGCAGGTAGCCGCCGCGGCGGTTGACCGCGAAGCTCAGCGAGGAGGCAAGGCCTTCGGCGATCGGCACATCCACCGTGCCCTTGACGTTGATCAGGCTGTAGCTGCCGGTGGTGACGCTGCCCACGAAGCGGAACTGATCGCCCGGATCGTGCGTGACGATGGAAATCGCGCCACCGATCGTGTTGCGGCCGAACAGCGTGCCCTGCGGGCCTTTCAGCACTTCGACACGGTCAACATCGGGCAGATCCTGGTTCGCACCGACCGAGCGGGCGAGATAGACGCCGTCGAGATAGATGCCCACGCCCGGATCGATGTTGAACGCGAAGTCGTTGGCGCCGATGCCGCGGATATAGGCGGCCAGGACCTGGCTCGACCCCGAGAACGGCGTGCCCGCATCGAGCGTCACGTTCGGAGCGATGTTCGACAGCGAGGCAACGCTGGTCACCGCGCGCTCCTGCAAGGCGCCCGCCGTGAACGCGCTGATCGCGATCGGCACGTCCTGTACGTTTTCCGCGCGCTTCTGCGCGGTGACGACGATCTGCTCGATGCCGCCGCTGGATTCCTGTTCGTCCGCAGCCATGGCCGGTGTGGCCAGCGCCGTGGCGAGCACGGCAAGTGAAACCGGTGCGAGTTTCATGCTCTTCTCCTCTCCCAAAAGTCCGTTATCTGGTGCTACCGCGCAAAACGCGGACACTGTTGGCAGTGTTCTGTACCCCCTCCCTCTATCGCCTGCTTGCACTGGCGCGCAGGGCGATCAGGACGGAAACGCAAATCCTTCACGCACGTCTCAGCGCGCCGCCCTCCAATCGCGCGGCGCGACGCCGAAGTGCTGGCGGAAGCAGCGCGCGAAATAGGCGCTGTCGTTGAACCCCAGCTCGAAGGCGATGTCGGTGATGCTGGCATCCGGCGTGGAGACGAGCCGGTCCGCGGCGCGGCGCAGGCGGCGTTCGAGAATGTAGGCGGTGGGCGTGGTGCCCATCCCCGCGAACAGGTTCTGGATCGTGCGGACCGAAGTGTTGCAGACCTGCGCCAGCATCACCGTGCGCAGCGCGGGATCGCCCAGGCTGGCTTCCACGACCGACAGCACGCGCTCGCGCAGGACGTGATCGTTGGCGCGGTCCTCGGCCGGCCGCTTAGCCCCCCGCATGGCGAGAGCGAACAAATCGTAGAATACCGAGGTGACGCCGCGTTCCCATTCCGGGTCCTGCTGGCTCTGATCGCCAAGCTGCCATAGCGACAGCAGGAAATCGTGGAACACGCGTCCCCCGGGGGTGCCACCGTGCAACCTTTGCCGCATCAGGTCGTCCAGCCCCGGAAAGCGCTCGACCAGCGGCGCGCGTGGAAATTCCACCACCAGCAGCTCGTGCCCGGTCAGTTCGATCGAATAGGGCCGGTGTGCCGACCCCAGTACGAAATCGCCGGGCTGGAGCAGGCTTTCCTCGCCATCCTGCATGTGGCGGCTCTTGCCCCGGCATTGCAGGTGCAGGATCACCCGCTCCTCGGCGCTTTCGGTTCCCCGCCGTCCCACGAAGGACTGGGTCGAACGCGGGCGGATCATGGCGAGATCGCCGACGTTCCAGCTCCACATCTCCCCCCGGAACTCCTCACCGGGGGTGTTGACGAACGTGCCCGTGTAGATCCGGTCGACAAGATCGTTCCAGTATCGCAACCGCTGCGTGGGCGCGATGCCCGTTGTCGCGAACTTCTCGATTGCCCCCATCGCCCCCTCCGTTCAGGTCAAAGCCGCCGTACCGACGGCGCCGCTGCGCCGCGCGACGATGCGCGGCGCGGATTCGACCAGCCCCAGCGCGCACAGGCCCGCAAGGATGGTCAGGACAAGCATCAGCCACAGCGGCGCCGAAAGGCCCCACCCGTCGGCCAGCGTGCCGGCCAGGAACGGGCTGAGCACGCCGCCCAGAACCTCGCCCGTGCCCATGACCACGCCGGTCAGCGTGGCGGTAAGGCGCGGGTCGACCGATTCCGAAGGGATCGTCGCCATGAACATCGGGAACAGGCCATTCAGCCCCCACCCAAAGAAGAAGATCGCGCCCAGGACCCAGGGCGATCCGTTGTAATACAGTCCGCCCAGCGGCAGGATCACGCCCAGGAAGGCGAAGAAGATCATTACCGGGCGGCGGCCGATGGCATCGGAAATCGCCGGCACCACGAAGCTGCCGATCCCCGCCGAAATGCCCAGGGTGGCCATCAGCCAACTCATCGTCTCGGGCGCGAACCCGCGATGCTTGGTCAGGAACAGCGGCATGAACGCCCAGCACACGACAAGGTACGAGACCAGCAGGACCGAGATCACCGCACAGAGCACGACGTTGCGGTGCGCGAACGCCTCGCGCAGCGTGACGCGGGGATGATCGCCATCGTCCGCGGGCGCCGGCGGTTCGCGCAGCGTGAACCAGATCAGCGCGGCGGTGATCAGGCCGGGCGCGGCGGCGAGATAGAACCCGCCGCGCCAGCCCACCGCCATCGCCACGGGGACGAGCAGGATCGGCGCGAGGCCCGATCCCAGCAGGTTGGAACCAAGGTTCTGCGCCACGCCCATCGCCAGCCCACGCCGTTCGGGCGCGACCTCGCTGACGATCATCGAATGGCTGACCGGCATCACCCCGCCTTCGGCCGCGCCCATCAGCAGGCGCGCACCCAGCAGCATCATGAACGAGGACGCCAGGCCCGAAACGAACGAGCACAGGCAGAACGCCAGCGTCGCGACCACGACCACCGGCTTGCGCGATCCCAGTCGGTCGGAAATACGGCCGACGGCGAGGCCCGAAAGCGCCCAGGTGAGCGACAGCGCGGAACTGAACATGCCCACCTGCGTGTTCGACAGGTGCAGGTCCGGCTGCACGAACGGCATCAGGAAATTGAGCGCGTTGCGGTCGAAAAACAGGATGCCGAAATTGAGGCTGAGCAGCGCGGTGACCCAGACCTGGTATCCCCCTCCAGCCACCGTTCCAGCGGCCGCTTTCCCGGCATCTTTCATCTGGCCGTCGCGCATGCTGTTCTCCCGTTCTCTTATCCGGCAATCACGCCAATTTCCCTTTCCTGTTAGGCCGCGCGCCCTCTCCTCTCTTGCATTGGCGCGCAGACCATCAGGATCAGCGCGCAAGTTCACGGGCGGCATTCTCAAAGGAACGGGCGCACCGGATCGGCGCCACCCCAGTTCAAAGAGGCTTTCCAGAACCGCGTGAAATGCTCGTCCATGCCCGGCGTGGCCGGGATAAGCTCGAGAAACCCCGGCGCGGCCGCGTCGCCGCCTTCGAGATAGGCGACCGATCCCCCGGTGGGCACGGCGGCGCGGAAGGCCAGGCGATAGCCGCGTTCGAGATAGCCCGGCAGGTCCGTGTCCACATCGGCGCAGGCGATGCCGAAATGGTGGAAGCCATAGCCCCGCGCCTCGATCGCTTCTCGATAGACCGAGGGATGATCGTCGAGTGGCTGAATCAGCTCGATCTGCATGTGTCCAGCGAAGCCCATCGCGATAGTAACGTCAGCACGCGAGGGCTCGCCTCGGTAGAACTGGTCCGGCGCCAGGAAATGGTCGAGCAGGAAGAACGGGCCAGCCCCGCAATCGCGAATGAAATGATCGATCGACGCACGGATGTCCTCGACGACGAACGCCGTCTGCATGATCCCGCCGAATGGCTGTCCGAACCCTAGTTTCGTCATGCCCATGCTTCCTTCATGCACGGGCGATTCCACCGGATCGCCGGCGGAACACCCGTCCCTCGTCCCTGTCGCGGCCACCGTCTTTCCCGGCGGTGGTCCGCAGCGTCAGCGCCCGTTCAGAGCGTAATCACGACCTTGCCGAACAGGCTGGCCGATCCCTGATAGTTCCAGGCATCGCACGCCTGTTCGATCGGGAACGTCCGGTCGATCACCGGCTTGATCGCGTGCTTGTCGATAAAGGCGTTGAGCCGTTCCGCCATTCCGCGCGATCCCACGAAAATTCCGCGCAGCGTGGCGCCCTTGAACATCAGCCCGTGCGGACTGGTATCGCCTTCGCGCGTCAGCACGCCGATCAGCGCGATCTCGCCCGCGAAACCCACCGCTTGGATGCTCTGCGCCAGCGTGCCCGCGCCACCGACCTCGACGACGTGATTGACGCCGCCACCCGCCAGCCGCGCGGCTTCCGCGCCCCAGGCGGGCACTACCCGATAATTGATCCCTTCGGTTGCGCCCAGCGCGCGGACCCGCTCCAGTTTCTCGTCGGAGGACGAGGTGGCGATCACGCGCGCGCCGGCTGCCCGGGCGATCTGGAGCGCCAGCAGCGATACGCCGCCGGTGCCCAGCACCAGCACGCTTTCACCGGCCTGCACCGGACGCGGCCCTTCCATCAGCGCGTTCCACGCGGTCACACCGGCGCAAGGCAGGCAGGCCGCCTCCTCGAAGCTCAGGCTTTGCGCCAATGGCACCACGCCGCGTTCGGGCAGGACCACATAGTCCTGCAACATGCCGGTCGCCGGCGGAGCGCCAAGCGCGGGACCGGCCTGTGGATTGGGCGGGCCATCGACCCAATTCTGGAAAAACGTGCCGGCCACACGGTCACCGACACGAACGCTCGTCACGCCAGCGCCCACAGCCTCGACCTCGCCCGCACCATCGGACAGGGGAACCGTGTCGCGATCGACCGCTCCGCCCATGTACCGTCCCAGCGGGATGATCTGGTCGCGGAAGTTCAGCGAACAGGCCCTGACCCGGATGAGCACTTCACCCGGCCCGGGCGCGGGCCTTTCCGCCTCGACGAGCTTCAGCCCGTCAAGCGAAGAAGATCCCTTCTCGATCACCCACTGCCGCATCGTGCTTTTCCTCTCCCGCCAAGCAGTCTCGCCGAAGCGGCTGGCGTAATTAATCAGCAACGCAAACGGATTTCACTGTGCGAAACTTATTTCTCCTTCCCTTCGATCTCGAGCCCGATGATCCGCGCGGTACGGCGCAACGCTTCAAGATTGCGCGCGATTACCGCCTCTTCCGCTCCACGCCGCGCGGGCCACGTCACGTTGATCGCCGCCACAGGCGTGCCTTCGACGATGATCGGCACGGCCATGGACCGGCGGCCATCGCGCAGCACCAGTTGGCGCGAGCGGTCGGGCCACGGATGGAGCGGCTCGCGCGAGGCATGGCCGCGTTCGCGCGTCTGCTGCAGGATGTGTCGCAGATCCTCTTCGGTCCCCTCGCTCGTTTCCTTTGGCCGGAGCCGGGCGATGATCGCCTCGCGCTCGGCCTCGCCGCACGCCGCCAGATAGGCCCGGCCTGTCGCGGTGTGAATGTAGGACAGCTTTACCCCCACCGGCCCCAGCACCGCCGAATCGAGTCGGAACAGCGGCCCGTTGGTCTCGATGATCTCCATGTGATCGAGCCGCGGCACGGCCAGGACCGAAGGCCAGGCGATCCTCGTGCTGAGCGCCTTCATGTGCTGCGAGGCGACTTCGGCGATGCGCTCCGCCGAAGCGACCGGGGCCGCCGTCGAGGCATAGGCGTGCGGCAGATAGGCGCCATCGGCAAGGCGCTGCCAGATCAATCCCTTGCGGCCCAGCGTCATCAACATGCGCAGCAAGGTGGCCTTGGGCAAGCCAAGCGCCTGGTGCAATTCATGCAGGCTGGCCGCTTTGCGCGCCTGCACTTCGAGCAGCACGTCCAGCCCGCGTTCAAGCGCGCGGACGGTCTTGACCTTCCGTTCCAGCATCATCCCCGTTTCACCTTATGCAACGCAAAGTCGCCAAACCATCGTGCAAAGTCAATCGCGCTGTCGCAGCTTTAGGACGGGAGACACGCCCCAGGGGGGCCACAATGGACGGCAAGATGGACAACAAGCCAAGCGTCCTGCTGATTATCACGCAGGATACCAAGGAAGAGGAAGCGCGCTTCGCGCGGGCTGCACTGGAAGAAGCAGGTGTGCGCGTGGTCCATCTCGACCCCAGCGTGCGGCGCACCTTGGGCGGTGCGGAGATTTCACCCGAAGATGTGGCCGCCGCCGCCGGCACCACGATCGAGGCCGTGCGCGGGCTGGGCCACGAAGGGCATTGCCAGGATGCGATGATTCGCGGCGCGGTCACCGCCGCTCATGCGTGGGATGCGAAGGACCCGATCTCGGGCATTGTCGCCATCGGCGGTTCGATGGGCTCGGCGCTGGCCGGCGCGCTGATGCAGAGCTTTCCCTATGGCCTGCCCAAGCTGATCGTCTCGACGATGGCCTCGGGCTTCACCAAGCCGTACATGGGCGTGAAGGACATCGCGATGATGAACGCGGTGACCGATATTGCCGGCATCAACACGATCAGCCGCGACGTGTTCCGCAACGCCGCCTTCGCCGTGGCAGGTATGGCCCGGGGTTACGACCGCGACAAGGGGCCGGAACGCCCGCTGGTGCTGATGACCACGCTGGGCACCACCGAAGCGGGCACGCGCCGCATCCGCCAGGCGCTGGAAGCCGATGGCTGCGAAGTTATGGTGTTCCATTCTTCGGGCGCGGGTGGCCCCACGCTCGATGCGCTGGCGCAGGACAAGGACGTGGCGCTGGTGCTCGACCTGTCGGTCACCGAGATCATCGACCACCTGTTCGGCGGCCTTGCCGATACCGGACCCGATCGCGGCCGCCCCGCCCTGCGCAAGGGCATTCCCACGATCATCGCGCCGGGGAATGCCGATTTCATCATCGGCGGGCCGATCGACGTTTCGCGCGTGCAGTTCCCCGACCGGCGTTACCACGAGCACAACCCGCAGCTCACTGCCGTCCGGACCAAGCTGGAGGATTTGCGCAAGCTGGCCGATCACCTTGCCGCCAACGTGCGCGAGGCGAAAGGCCCGGTCCGCGTGTTCACTCCGCTGGGCGGCTTTTCCAGCCACGACAGCACGAGCGGGCACCTGATGGACACCACCGTACCCGCACCGTTCGCCGACTATCTGCAACAGGTGATGCCGGCCAGCGCGCCCGTCACCGTCATCGACGCGCATTTCAACGACGAAGCGTTTGCGGACGCCATCATCGCCGCCGCGCGCGAACTTCTGGAAGCCAAATGACCGAAGACCTGCCCCTTACCGCCGAGGACGTGGCCGAGATCGTCGCCATCCTCCAAAGCTCCGGCTATCGCGAAGTCGATATCGCGACCAACCGCTTCCGTCTGCGCGTGGCGCGCGGCGATGGCGCGGAAGCCGGCTTCACCCAGGAATGGCAGTGGGCCGGCGCGACGGGCGCGGGCGAAGCCGATACCGGTGAAGCCGCCGGGGCGGAAAGCGATCCGGACGCCATCCTCGCGCCGCTGCCCGGCACGTTCTACCACGCACCGCAACCGGGCGCGCCGCCGTTCGTGCAGCCGGGCGACAGCGTGAATGCCGAAACCGTGGTCGGCATCGTCGAGACGATGAAGCTGATGAACCCGGTCCACGCCGGCCGCAGCGGTGTCGTGGCAGAAGTGATCGTGCCCAACGCGACGATGGTCGCCAAGGGCCAGGCGCTCGTGCGGCTGGCATGATCCGCAAGCTGTTCATCGCCAATCGCGGAGAGATCGCGCTGCGCGTGATCCGCACCGCGCGTCGCATGGGCATCGCGACGGTGCTGGGCGTGTCCGAAGCGGACGCGCATTCGCTGCCCGCGCGGCTCGCGGACGAAGCCATCGTGATCGGCCCGGCGCCCTCGTCGCAAAGCTACCTCGTGATCGATCGCGTGGTTTCCGCCGCGCGCGACGCGGAGTGCGATGCGGTGCACCCCGGATACGGTTTCCTGTCGGAAAACGCCGCCTTCGCCCGGGCCGTGGCCGAGGCGGGTATGCGCTTCGTGGGGCCGGACATCGCCACGCTGGAGGGTATGGGCGACAAGCTCGCCGCGCGCCGGCTGGCGCTGGAGGCGGGCCTGCCCGTGCTGCCCGGCGGCGAGGCGGAAACGGCCGAGGCCGTGCAGGCCCGCGTTGCGGAAACCGGCTTCCCGCTGCTGCTGAAGGCTGTGTCCGGCGGTGGCGGCAAGGGCATGCGCCGGGTGGATCGTGCGGAAGACCTCGACAGCGCGCTGGCGATGGCCCGCGCCGAGGCGCAGGCGGCCTTCGGCAATCCGGCGGTCTATGTCGAGCGCTTCGTGGCGCGTGGTCGCCATGTCGAGGTGCAACTGCTGGGTGACGGGCAAACCGCGCTTCACTTGGGCACGCGCGATTGTTCGATCCAGCGGCGGTTCCAGAAGCTCGTGGAAGAGGCCCCCGCCCCGGCCATGCCCGAAGCCGCGCGCGCGGCGATCGAGAACGCGGCCGTGCGCCTTGCCCGCCATCTCGGATACCGGGGCGCGGGCACGGCCGAGTTCCTCGTCGATGCCGACGATTTCTCGTTCTACTTCCTGGAACTCAACGCGCGCATCCAGGTCGAGCATCCGGTGACCGAAGCGATCACCGGCATCGATCTGGTGGAGCAGCAGTTGCTCGTCGCCGCCGGCAAGCCGCTGGGGCTGACCCAGGCCATGGTGCGCCCCGAAGGCCACGCCATCGAGGTGCGCATCAACGCCGAGGACCCGGACGCCGACTTCCGCCCGTCCCCCGGCCGCGCCATGCGGGCGGCCTGGCCGGCGGGACCGGGCATCCGCGTGGACACGCACATCGCCGATGGCGGGGAAATCCCGCCGTTCTACGATTCGCTGATGGGCAAGCTGATCGTTCACGGCGCCACCAGGGCCGAAGCGGTGGACCGTCTGGCCGATGCCTTGTCCACGCTGGCGATCGACGGGCTGCCCACCACCGCATCGCTGCACCGCCGCATCGTGGCCGATCCCCGCTTCGCGGCGGGCGGCGTCGACACGGGATTTCTTGTGGGGCTTTCCGGAGGGCCGGGGCAATGACCGAACTGCGTCTCGTCGACGTGACCATGCGCGATGGCAATCAGAGCCTGTGGGGGGCGACTGGCCTCGATACTGCGCAAATGCTCGCCGCCGCCGCGCTGACCGAAGCCTGCGGCTTCCGCGCGATCGATTTCACCTCGTCCAGCCACATGGCAGTGGCCGTGCGCTATTTCCGCGACAATCCGTGGGAACGCATCCGGCGGATGCACGCGGCGATGCCGACCACGCCCCTGCAGTTCATCACCACCGGGCTGCGTTTCATCGCCTGGCAGCAGGCGGACCCCGAGTTCATGCGGCTGGTCTATCGCCAGCTCCAGCGCGACGGGATCGGCCGCTTCGTGCTGCTCGATCCGATGCACGAAGTGCCGGCCGTGATCGAAGCCGCCCGGCTGGTGAAGCAGGAAGGCGAAGCGGAGGTCATGTGCGCGCTGACCTTCACGCTCTCGAACATTCACACCGATGCCTTCTACGCCGATTTCGCCCGCGCCGTGGGCCAGAGCGCCGACATCGACCTGTTCTACATCAAGGACCCGTCCGGCCTGCTCTCGGTGGACCGCGCTCGCACGCTGGTGCCCGCGGTAAAGGCCGCGATCGGCAACCGTCCGCTGGAGATTCACGCCCACACCACGATCGGGCAGGGCATGCTTTCCAGCCTCGAAGCGGCGAAGCTCGGCGTCTCGGCGATCCATGTCGGCATCGGGCCGGGGGGCGATGGATCTTCGCTGCCCGAAGCCAACCGGATGCTGGCGAACCTGGAGGAAGCGGGGCACGCGGTGGCCATCGACAAGGCCGCGCTGGCGAGGCTGACGCAATACTGGACGCGCCTTGCCGCCGCCGAAGGGCTGCCCCCCGGACAGCCGCAGAACTTCGACGCCAGCTTCCTGCGCCACCAGATCGCCGGCGGGGTGATGACCACGACCGCGCGCCAGCTTGACGAACTGGGCCTGTCCGACCGGCTGGGCGCGGTGATCGCGGAAACCGAGCAGGTGCGCGCGGAGCTGGGCTATCCGATCATGGTCACGCCCTTCCCGCAGATGGTCATGAGCCAGGCGCTGTTCAACGTGATCGGCGACCGCCGCTATGCACAGGTATCCGATCAGGTGGTCCGTTATTGTCTGGGCAAGTTCGGCAAACCGACATCCCCCATCGATCCGCAGGTCCTGGCAGCGATCATGGACCGGCCCCGCGCGCGCGAACTGGAGCACGAGCCCACCTTCCCCGCGCTCGCCGATTTGCGCCGCCAGTTCGGCGTGCACCTGTCCGACGAGGAATTCCTGCTGCGCGCGGTGATGCCGCCCGAACAGGTCGATGCCATGCAGGCGGCGGGGCGTTCGCGCGCCGGCTACACGCCACAGGCCGCCCCGATGCTCGCCCTGCTGCGCAAGCTCGCCGCGCAACCACAGGCGCGCGACATCGTGATCGAACGGCCGGGCTTTCGCCTCGCCCTCCATGCGGGAGCCGCCGCATGACCCTGTCTAAGGACCTCTCCGCCCGCCTGCGCGATGCCGCCGGCTTCGTGTTCGACATGGATGGAACGATCGCGCTGGGCGATGCCGCCAGCGGCGGGCACAAGGCCCTGCCTCATGCCATCGCGCTGCTCGAGGCGCTGAGGGCGCGGGGCACGCCCTATGTCGTCTTCACCAACGGCACGGCCAAGCCGCCCGCCGCCTATGCCGCCTCGCTGCGCAAGGCCGGCTTTCCGGTGGAGGATGCGAGGATGCTCACCCCCTCCTCGTCCACTGCGGACTGGCTCACGCGCTCCGGCATGGGCAAGGTCCGCGTGCTGGGCAATGCCGGTTGCCGCGCTCCACTCGAAGACGCAGGGCTCGATGTGGTGGGGCCGGACGAGGCGGCCGAGGGGGTTGAGGCGGTCTATACCGGCTGGTTCCGCGAGTTCGATTTTCCCGCGCTGGAAGCCGCCTGCGATTCGCTGTGGAAAGGCGCCAGGCTGCTGACCGCCAGCAACGTGCCGTTCTTTGCCACGGCCAATGGCCGCGCGATCGGCGCGAGCTATCCGATCAACGCGATGCTGACCGCCATGACCGGCAAACGGCCGCGCATCCTGGGCAAGCCCTCGCGCGTCGCGTTCGATACCGCACGGCTGCTGATGGGCCTGCCGAGAAGCGCGGCCAAGCACATGGTGGTGGTGGGCGACGATCCCGCGCTTGAAATGCGCATGGCCAATGCCGTGGGGGCGCTCTCGGTCGGCATGGCGACGGGAATCATGGCGAAAAGCGACGCGCTGCCCGAGCGCGACCGGCCTGCCGTGTTGCTCGACAGCCTGAAGCCACTGCTCGATATCCTCTAACGCCGTTTTGCGGTGGGCGCGTGGAAATCGGGCGGTTTGCCCGAAACCCATGCGACGAACTTAGCGATCACCGGATTGGCCCGCAGCGCGTCGGCATCATGGCCGATGCGCGCGAGTTCCCCGTTGCCGAACTGCGCATGCAACGTGCGGTGGCAGATCGGATGGACCGCCACCGTCTCGCGTCCGCCGCGGCTTTTCGGCACCGGGTGATGCCATTCGATCCGGCGTCCCAGCGGCCGTTCGCACAACCAGCAAGGAGTCGGCGCTTCGCTCACCTGCCCGGTCGCGGAGGGGCGTCGGTCCGCCCCGCGTTCCACAGGTACAGCCCCGCCGCGACGATCACCCCGGCACCGAACAGCGCGGTGGCATCGGGGCGTTCGCGAAATAGCAGCCAGCCGAAGAAGCCGGCCATCAGCAGCTGCACATAGGTCATCGGCGCGATCGTCGCCGCGCCGGCGCGCGTGGTCGCCATGTAAACCAGCGTATGGGCAAGGCTGGCACTGCAGGCGATCAGCACCGATCGCGCCGCCACGCTCCACTCCGGGATGCCCACATGCAGCATCGGCAAGCCGCTGAAATGCCCGATGATTGCGGCGGGCACGAGGATGATCGTGGCGAAGAGCGCGACGCTGAACTGCATCGCCAGCGCGCTGGCATGCCCTGCCACCGCACGGTTGCCGATCATCAGCAGCGCCATGCCCGTGGCCGAAAGCAGCGGCAGGAACGCCACCACGCCCAGCGTGGCAAGATTGGGACGCAGCACGATCAGCACGCCCGCAAAGGCGAACGCGCTGGCGATCCACGTCGCCCGTCGCATCGGCTCGCGCAGGATCAGCGCGGCCAGCAGGCCGGTAATCATCGGGCTGGTGAAGCTGATTGCCGTGGCGGTCGCGATCGGCATCAGCAGCAGCGCGGTGAAGAACGCCATGGCCGACATCGCCACGCCGCAACCCCGCAGCAATTGCCAGCCGGCGCGTTCCACCCGGAATCCGGCCCGCCCTTCGCGCAGGGCCAGCACCGCGCCCAGCCCGATCATGCCCGCCACATAGCGCAGCGCCGCGATCGCCAGCCCCGGCCACAAACCGGCCATCGACTTGACGACGGCATCCCCGACGGAAAGCAGCGCGAACCCGGCGAGTGCGAACAGGAGGCCGGATGCTTCACGTGATCGATGGTCCACTAACGCGCCTTTACGCTGATGCGGGCACGCCGGTGCCGTTCATCCGCCTTCCGATTTCAACGCATTTGCAGGTTCGCTTCAGCGAACGGGCTGCGCGGGGCGCGCCCTCACCGGTCGAAACACGAAACGCTGGAGCGCGAGATAGACAGAAACGGCAAGAAAAGGAACGAGCAATGCTTGCGCGACCAGGGGGTGAAATCCCAGCCTTCCCAGCAAGGTCAGGGCAATGCTGTTGACGCAAACCTGAGCCGTATAGACACCCAGGAACCGTGGTAGCAGGGCAAGATCGCGGTTGGCGAAGACGTGCTTGCCGATGGTGTGGAAATTGAACACGACACCCAGCGCCGTGGCCGCAACAACGGCGGTCAGTCTTGACGCTCCCAGCAAAATCAGGCCTACGAACAGCGCATAGCCGAAAGCGGTGTTGATGCCGCCCACGATCAGGAAGCGAAACCAGCTTGGCAGGCGATCGAACATTCTGCCAATCTGCACAAATCGGGTTAAGACGGCATAAATTGCGCGTGCCTGGGCTGGCATGTCGGGGGGCTATGGACAGCAACAACCAGATGATCGCCTGATGACCTCACCGCTATCGCGAACTCCCGTCCGCGCTGATCATATGGCTTCGCTTCCGGGCCACTGGCTTCTTGGCATGTTCGCCGGCTGGCTCGCGGCC
The DNA here is from genome assembly GCA_001725355.1 of Novosphingobium sp. SCN 66-18. Taxonomy (GTDB): domain Bacteria; phylum Pseudomonadota; class Alphaproteobacteria; order Sphingomonadales; family Sphingomonadaceae; genus Novosphingobium. The sequence goes on along the minus strand of MEGD01000047.1, from coordinate 4,855 downwards.
GACGTCGTGCTGCTTTCGGCATTTCTGGGCTTCACCTCGCCCCTGTTGCTTGGCCTGCAAGCACTGGCTTCCAGCCTGCTTGTCTTCGGCCTGGCAAGAGGCGCCCGGCAGATCGGCCCCATCCCGCTCCGCAGGATCGGGTTGTGCGTGGCGCTGGCGTTTGTTTTGCTTCTTCTTGGTGGCGAAGGGCGACTGTTCTACGCCAACATCGACTGGCAGGTTCGCGATGCCGTGCTGCGCGACATGGCCATCCATCCCTGGCCGTTCGCCTATCTCTACCAGGGCGAGCCGTTGCTGCTGCGCGCGCCCATCGGCATGTATCTGCTACCCGCCCTCGCCTGGAAAGCGTGGGGCGAAACGGCGGGCGGCCTTATGCTTCTGGTGCAGAATGCCCTGCTTCTCGGAGGGCTTCTGGCGCTGGCGTCGCCGCTATTCGACAGCCACCGCGGCCGCTGGATCGCGCTGATCGTGGCGCTGTGCTTCGGCGGGCTGGATATTGTCGGCAATGCCATTGTCGGCCCGCGCTTCATCGATCATCTTGAAGGCTGGCTTCCCGGCTTTCAGTTCAGCTCGTTTATCACGCTGGCGTTCTGGGTGCCCCAGCATGCCCTGGCGGGTTGGCTTTGCGGCCTGCTGTTCCTGCTGTGGCGGGTCGGCAAGCTGGACATCGGCGTGTTCCTTGCCGTCGTCCCCTTGACCGCGCTGTGGTCGCCTCTGTCGATGATCGGCGCGCTGCCCTGGGCGGCGCTGGCGGGCGTGGAGGCCTTGCGGCGGGGAACGCTCTCCTGGCGATCGCTGGTACTGCCCGTCGGCGCCTCCGTCCTGTCGCTTCCCGCGCTCGCGTACCTGGGCATGGCAGGTGATAACGTCGGCATACGGCTCTATGCCTACGATTTCCCGCGTTACGCCCTGTTCGAAGCGCTGGAAACGCTGCCCTGGCTGGTGCCCGTCATGGCGGCAAGCCCGCAGTCCCGCTTTGGCCGTCATGCGGCAACGCTGGCGGGGGTGGTAATGCTGGTGATACCGCAAGCGCAGATCGGCTGGTCGATCGACCTCATGATGCGCGGCGCGATACCCTCGCAAACCGTGCTGGCCGTGCTGGTCGCGGAAATTCTCGTGGCGTCGCCGGGCTGGAAAACGGCGGGCCGGCACTGGTGGCTGGCCGGGGCGTTGGCGCTCGCGGCCTGTACCGGGGTTTCCGAGATAAGCCGCGCGTTCCGGTTCGCGCCGGTGGGGCACGGCCGGTGCAGCTTCTTCAAGGCATGGGACCAGGGGTTCGCGCGCTACCCGAAGGGCAGCTATCTGGCCCCCCTGGCCAAAGTCCCCCCGCGCCTGCTTGGCCGGCGCGTCAGCATCGTGCCAGTCGTCGAACCCGATGCGTGCTGGGACGGCGTGTGGCGCCGCCCGATCGGAGTTTAGGGGGGTACGACCTGTTCAGCGCGCCGAAACCACGGCGTAGAGGGAAAGCCCGATGGGCATCCTCACACGCCCGAGCAGGAAGCGCTCCAGCGCGAACACCGCCTGCAACGCTCCGTTGATCACCCGGCCCGGCATGTCGTCCAGCGGCGCGTCATGGCCACGCAACCGTTGCGCCTGCCGCTGCAGCCACGCCAGCGGAAACAACAACGAGTTGAAATAGCCAATTTGCTCCACTTTCAACCCGGCGTCGGCAATGCACGCGCGCAGACTTGCAAGCGTATAGCGCCGATGGTGGTGATGGATTTCGTCGTGCCTTGACCAGAGCGACGGGATCGCCGGGACCGTCAGGATCAACCGTCCTTCGCTGCGGAGAAGATCGCCAAGGCGGCGCAGCGAAGAGCGATCGTCCTCGATGTGTTCGAGCACATCCAGCAAGGCGATCAGGTCATAGGAGCGATCGGGCAGCGCAACGCGATCCGGCAGCGCGCCGAAACCGATATCGGCGATACCCTTCGCGGAGGCAAGATCGCGCGCGCCATCATCGAATTCGAACGCTTCGAGATGCCCATAGCGGGCGAGCAGGGCAAGGTTCCCTCCTGTCCCGCACCCGGCTTCCAACACCTTTGCATTGCGTTGTGGCAATGCGAAACGGTCGATCAGGCTGGCAATGATGCGCCGACGGGCGACGAACCACCAGTGCCGTTCCTCAACCGCATTCATGCCCGCATAGGCGGCCTGGTCCACGCTTCTTCCCTTTCGCTGGAGCCCTTGTCAGGCTCGGCCGCACTGTCCTGCTCGACGACATACAGGGGCCTCTGCCGCACCTCCTTGGCGATGCGGCCAATGTATTCCCCCATGATCCCGATGCTCAGCAGCTGGGTACCGCCCAACATCAGCACGCTGATCATGATCGATGCATAACCTGGCGTGTCGATGCCGGTGATCAGCGTGTGCAGCACCAGAAAGGCCGCGTAAGCGAAGGCGCCAAGCGCGGTCACGCCGCCGACATATGTCCAGATGCGCAGCGGCGCCGTGGTCGATGCCGTAATCCCGTCGAGCGCCAGGCTCCAAAGCCGGCGCCAGCGCCATTTCGTTTCACCGGTGTGGCGCTGCGAGCGAACATAGTCGACCGTCGCGACCCTGAAGCCCACCCACGCGAACAGGCCCTTGTTGAAACGCGCGCTTTCGCCGAGCCGGTTGATGACATCGACAGCCGCCCGGTCGAGCAGGCGATAGTCGCCCACGTTCTCGGGGATAGGCGTTTCGGCCATGAGGTTGACCGCGCGGTAAAACCCATGCGCCGTCCAGCGCTTCAACCGGCTGTCGCTGGAGCGGTCAACGCGCCGGGCATTGACGACTTTCGCGCCCGCGACCCACTCTCGTACCAATGCGGGCAGCAGTTCCGGCGGATCCTGCAAATCGACGTCCATCGGCACCACGGCCGCGCCGCGCGCGTGCTGCAAGCCGGCCGCGATCGCGGCCTCCTTGCCAAAATTGCGAGATAGCCGGAGATAGCGGACGCGCGCGTCCAGCCCGGCAAGGATCGCCAGCATGTCCGGCGTGCGATCGCTGCTGCCATCATCCACGAACAGCAATTCCGCCATGGCCTGCGGCCCAATCACCTCGAGCGCCTGCGCCAGCGGCATCCGGACGGCATCGAGAAAAGCGCCAAGGCTCTCCTGCTCGTTGAAGACCGGAATGATGATCGTCAGTTGGGGTGGCATGGCATCTCCGCCCGTCGTTCTAGAGCGGGATGGTTAACCGGAGGTAATTGCCACGCGACGCTTACGCCGTTTTCGGCAGAAGGAACTCCGCGATGGGTGCGTCCCGGGCCATGCCCCTCGCCCGATTAGGAATTCCTGAACGTTTCCCGATTATTCACCGCTTTTGCATAAGGACTGGTGACCTTCTTCCTCCATTTTCCGGAAGGGGTCGCAAGACGGGATCTATTTAATGAGCGCTTTTGGGCGAAAGAACGGACTTGGCGGCGGCGGTTCCATGCGGCCTTCCTTCGGTGTCGCGCGGCCCATGCGGGCTGGCGAACAAGCTCCCGGGGGCCAGCCCGCGCAGGCGAGCCAGCCGCCGGTCGGTGGCCAGCAGTTCCCGCCTCTTCCTGCCGAAACCGAAAGCGCCGCGCCGCAGAACCCGATGAAGGCGGATGCGATGACGCGCCTTGCCGATCGCGTCAACGGCGTCCACGAAAGCACCTATCAGGCCGAAGGCTTCGAAGCCTCGGTCCACAAGATCAAGGAACAGGTGCTCCCGCGCCTGCTCGAACGCGTCGATCCCGAAGCCGCCGCCACGTTGACCAAGGACGAACTGTCCGAGGAATTCCGCCCGATCATCATGGAAGTGCTGGCGGAACTGAAAGTCACGCTCAACCGGCGCGAACAGTTCGCGCTGGAAAAGGTGCTGATTGACGAGCTGCTGGGCTTCGGCCCGCTGGAGGAACTGCTCAACGATCCCGACGTGACCGACATCATGGTCAACGGCCCGGAACAGACCTACATCGAAAAGAAGGGCAAGCTCACCATCGCGCCGATCCGGTTCCGCGATGAAAGCCACCTGTTCCAGATCGCACAGCGCATCGTCAACCAGGTCGGCCGCCGCGTCGACCAGACCACGCCGCTGGCCGACGCGCGCCTCAAGGACGGCAGCCGCGTCAACGTGATCGTGCCGCCGCTCAGCTTGCGCGGCACCGCCATCTCGATCCGTAAGTTTTCCGAAAAGCCGATCACGCTCGACATGCTGCGCGATTTCGGTTCGATGTCGGACAAGATGTGCACCGCGCTGAAAGTCGCGGGGGCGTGCCGCATGAACATCGTGATCTCGGGCGGTACGGGTTCGGGCAAGACGACCATGCTCAACGCGCTGTCGAAGATGATCGATCCGGGCGAGCGCGTGCTGACGATCGAGGACGCGGCCGAACTGCGCCTGCAGCAGCCGCACTGGCTACCGCTGGAAACCCGCCCGCCGAACCTGGAAGGCCAGGGCGCGATCACCATCGGCGATCTCGTGAAGAACGCGCTGCGTATGCGCCCTGACCGGATCATCCTGGGCGAAATCCGTGGCGCCGAATGCTTCGATCTGCTGGCCGCGATGAACACCGGCCACGATGGTTCGATGTGTACGCTGCACGCCAACAGCCCGCGCGAATGCCTGGGCCGTATGGAAAACATGATCATGATGGGCGACATCAAGATCCCCAAGGAAGCCATCAGCCGCCAGATCGCGGAATCGGTCGATCTGATCGTTCAGGTCAAGCGCCTGCGCGATGGTTCGCGCCGCACCACCAACGTGACCGAAGTGATCGGCATGGAAGGCGACGTGATCGTGACGCAGGAACTGTTCAAGTTCGAATATCTGGACGAGAGCGAGGACGGCAAGATCATCGGCGAATTCCGTTCCTCGGGCCTCAGACCCTACACATTGGAAA